>NZ_CP032093.1:627394-1254789 GCF_003544875.1 Vibrio alfacsensis | reverse complement strand
GCGAACGGGACATTGTTCGTGGACAGCAAACAAACCTTGGTCGCCTAATTGCGACATCGCATAAAGAGAACCAGAATGCAGACTTCGCGGTAATGAATTCTGGCGGTGTTCGAGCATCAATTGAAGCAGGGCCTATCGCTTACCGAGATGTACTGACTGTACAACCTTTCGGTAACATGGTTACTGTTGCAGAAATGACAGGATCAGAGGTTGTAGAATACCTCAAGGTCGTGGCGACAATGCAACGTGGTTCGGGTGCTTATGCCCAACTAACTGGCCTCGAAATGACCGTAGATTGTACTTCAAAAGAAGTTGAGATTAGCAAAATAAACGGTAAAGACTTCAATGCAGCAGACAAGTACAAGTTTACTGTTCCTAGCTTTAATGCTGCTGGTGGTGATGGCTATCCTGAACTCAACGTTATCAATACTGGTAATGTTGATGCAGAAGTTATGTACAGCTATCTAGAGGCATTACAAACGGTCAAAGTTGAGAATTACCAGCCTCAAGGCGAGATTGTGTATACGAACTCAGACAGCCCACTTGGATGTGAAATAGCGACAAATTAAAACCATACACTGTACTGATTTAACAATAAACGGAGCTTGATGGCTCCGTTTTTTATCGTGATTATTTTATAGTTACGCCTTTAAACCAAATCCCCCTCACTCGCGTTACAATTTAAAACGCCGCCTAAATACGCAAATCGTTGGCCAAACAGGCTAATGATATCCCTCTATTCGCTAACTCTCTGAAAACAAACCACAGCAATAAAGAGTTCAAAAATGTTCATTTGTACTGTTGACGGTAATGTGCTGGAGTTCTATGTTTGATAAAGCCTTTCTTAAAGACATATTCATTTTCGGCTTTTTAGTATTTTTTACTGGGACGAAAATATGACTAAGAAAGGTAGAAATGGCGTCATAAGCACTGCTCTCACACAATTTGTCTTTCAGACTTCAAACAAAGACGTGACACCTCAACGTGTACGTCAATGAGCAGCGATCTGAGCGCCACTGTGTTCAAACTGCTGCCATCGAGTTCTGGAGGCCAAAAATGAAACGAGCCAGCAATAGCTACCGTCTGCAAATGATTAAAGAAGTGGTCACACGTCGAGAGCGTGAAGCCTGTACCGATCCTATGGCCAAGTATATTCATCAATTAATGGATGAACGGCCAACAAGCACGCTTGAAGTGGAGCAAAACCACCGATTTTCAGGCAACCACTTCGACGAACAAGCTGGAGGTTGGGTTAGCGATCTTTGGTCAATGAAATAAATGGTCGAAGAAAAAAGGTCGTCAGCTAATTGAGGTGAATAGTTAGGTATATAGCGACACGTATTTCCCGGCTCCTTAACCACCCAAAACGGAGTCGGGAATATCTAAGTAAAGCAATGGGCTATAACGAATAAACTGACTATATAGTTAACTCGATGACAAGTCATATTATCGCGTAACACAACCAAAACGTGTTACGAATAAAAACGCGGTATATTCAGCACTGAATCGAAACGTGAGACGATCAAAACAAATCTTGTTGAGTTGACGTTGTCTCTTCTTGTACTTGCGGCTTCACTTTCCCCGCTAGTACTTTTCGTCGGTATCTTTGACGACACAACTTGATCACATGCAACTGCTGAGCAGGAGTAAAACTCAGCCAGTTAAACCGCTCTTCTCTTTTACGCATGCATCCCTTGCAATAACCCTTTTCGTCTGAGGTACATACACCAACACAAGGGCTTGGGACATTAAAAAATTCCAGTTGCTCCATGCTTAACCATTCTGCAGTTAAATTTTTATCGTTTGTCATTTCATCATTGACTAAGAGTTAGAAATTTCAACGATTTTTCAGATATCAATACCGAGAACACGATCTCTGTTATAAAATACAGCGTGTCAAAACATACGAAACCATAACCGTATGCTGACAAAAACAGTGTTTTATTACCTATACTTACCACGTTTTCTAAAAACGGAGTCTACAAAATGAAGCTTAGCCTAAAAACGTTAGTTGCAGCAATCTCACTACCAGTTCTTATGACAGCATGCGCTAGCAATGGTGACAATGTGAAAGAAATTACAGCTCAAGACTTACAGCACCACAACTGGGAGCTGATCCAAATCGATGGCAAAAACATTACTCTAGAAGAAGGGCAAACTGCACCTCGCCTAGAAGTAGGTGAAAACCTAACTGCTAATGGTAACGCTGGCTGTAACAACTTCTTTGGTCAAGCTGAGTTGAAAGACAACCAACTACGCATCGCTAAAATGGGCATGACCATGAAGATGTGTATGGATGATCAAATGCAAATCGAACGCGTGATGGCTGACACACTGACCAACTGGAGCGACATGACGCTAACTAACCAAGGTCTTGTTCTTAAAAACGCCGATCATGAGCTAACGTTCAAACTTCGTGACTGGGTAAACTAAGTCCTGATATTAAAAAAGCAGCCAAATATGGCTGCTTTTTTGTTTAAGCATCAATCAGATGCCCGACTTTACGTATCAGCGCGGCAACATTATCAGCACTCAATTTCTTCATTACGTTTGAGCGATGTACTTCAATCGTTCGTAATGAAACACACAATTGGTTCGCCATTTCCTGATTTTTCATGCCTTTAACAACCAAGTTAAGCACTTCTTGCTCGCGCTTGGTCAAACTCTGTAGTACTTGTTTTGCTCTTAACTTATCAAAGCAGTTTAACGATTTCTGCATAGCGATATCGATCGCAGCTACGATAGCATTACCATCTACCGGTTTTTGAAAAAAGTCTACCGCTCCATCTTTCAGGGCTTCTACCGCCATAGGAATATCACCGTGCCCTGTTAAGTAGATCACGCTGATAGGGCTAAACTGTTCATTCATGCTCTTATGTACGTCTTGACCACGTAATTCAGGCATACGACTATCAAGCAAAACACAACCAGACTGTGACAAATCTGCACCGTTTAAAAATTCCGTACCACTCGAGTACGTTTGCACGTTATACCCATACCCCTCTAGCATAAACGCCATGGACTCTAATACGGGTTGTTCATCATCAACAATATATAATGGACAAAGGTTACGACTCATGACAAGTCTCCTGATAAGGTAAAATAATGGTCACTTGGCAACCTGTAGGCTCAACGGCTCTAAACCGAAGACTGCCATTGTGGGCATCAATAACATCACGGCAAATTGCTAAGCCCAACCCAAGGCCATTTTCTTTTGTCGTATAAAATGCTTGGTCAAGCGGCACATCTGACTCTTTAAAGCCAATGCCATTGTCAACGATATCTATAATTACCAACTCGTCACTAAAACTTACATGTAAGTCCACGAACAAGTTTTTGCGCTCCGGAACATGGCTCAAACAGGCGTCTTTTGCATTATTCAGCACGTTGAGAATGACTTGTTGCACGCCTGTCGAATCTGCGAATATAGGCTGAGGCTCACCGGAGTAAAGTACACCTAATTGAATACGATGGCGTTGAAACTCGTAATCGACTAACTTCATTGACTCGGCGATTAAACTCGGTAAGTCGACCCATTTTTCTCAATCGGGTTCCGATGAATTAGGCTTCGCAAACGCTGAATAATGTCACTTGCGGATGTCACCTGCTGCTGGATTTTCTCTAAGATCGGCAACATTTCTTCCGTTGTTGCCCCTCTCTCCATGCGCACTTTAGCGCCTTGACTGTAGTTTTTTATCGCCGCCAGAGGTTGGTTGATTTCATGAGCTATGCTACTGCCCAGCTCCCCGACAATAGTGATACGTTGAGCGTGTTCTAACATCGTACTTTTGCGACGTAAGTTGTTCATTGTCTTTTTTAATGCTTCACGGCTTCGCTTAAACCGCCATTGCAACCAAAAGTGATAGCCGGTTAGTAATAGAATGGTAACGAGCGAAGCCATCGCGATTGCCTGATTTTTATATAACCATTCTTTCGCTTTTTGACTCAACGACTCTTGAAGTGGGTGCATGTCAAGATGCTTATACACTTTGTCGAAAGTAACACTCGCGGCTGGTAGCATCCACCCTACATTGTTCGCAGCGACAGCCGCTGGATGATCTTTAGGCATCGAAAACAAAGTTTGAGCCACCATCTGCCCAACGTCTGGGGGGACTCGTTCTGTCATTGCCATTGTCCAGTTTGGGTATAATGGCGTACTTACCGCACAAACTGAGTTCGATGGTCGTTGCTCGTTTAGTACACGCAAATTGTGAAGCTGAATATGCCCCTCTTTTGCCATGTTTTCTAATGTACAAGCGGGAACAATCGCAACATCCAGGTCACTCTCAACCACATCTAAAATCAACTGATCGGTTGGCGGGCCAGTAAATTTAATTTTTCAAAAATGAGGAATTAAAGTACCCCAACTTGTCGAGCTCATAACGCAAAGCAAGAAAGCCGCCAAAGCCTTTTCCGAACCGCTGCGACCCTCGCCTCATGAATATCTTTTAAGGTTTTGAAAGGAGACTCTCGACGAACCACTACAACAGAAGCTATCGATTTGTTTGATTCACCACTGTACGCCGTTTTCTGGGTTGCTAACCAGTTAATCGGATACTCACGAGCGAGTTTGGTCGCTTGGCCTGGACTCGTAAGAATAAAGTCTAACCAGCCGTGCAAAACGCATCTTCTAACTGATCAAAATCGTAGGTATGTAAGTTAAATTGATAACCTGGATTCTGCACTTCCAACCAATTCATCGTTGGTTCCCAGGCTTGCCTTGCGTGTGCATGCCCTCTCAACGCCAACACGCCGACTTCATAGTCTTTCTTTGAGCTGTAGGCTCGTTCGCAAATGATACATAAGAGAACACTGCTGAAATAATAAAATAAACAGTTTTATTTTTGAGAATAGTTATTAATCACTTACTAAATAATATTAAAATTGTTTGTAGCACATTTTACCATCACTCCCCAATAAGTTTGTTGCTTTAGATCAAGTTGGCTTCATTATTGTGGAAAACCACAATACCCCTAAGTGTCAATTTACTCAAAATACTTACCAATTAAGGGCTAGATGAAAATTCACTCGTTTAAGAGTGTTAATGCTCCATGAACACTTATGAAAAATTACTAAGTTCATGTCTCTTCTTCCTAGCTTCAACCAGATTCTAACTGCCGAGCTAAGTGACTCGTCAGCAAAACTTTAAATTAAAATATGGAAGCAACTCATGAAAAAGTCGACTATTGCGTTGGGTGTGCTCGCGGCTGTCGCAGCCGTTGGTTACTCAACTTACAATACGATGTTCTCTGCTGAGGCTGTCACTGTGGATGCTGCTGCACAAGAGCACAAATTCACGGAATACGCTCACCCAGAACATTTCATTTCAGCTCAACAGTTAAAATCGCTGATGGACAGTGATAAAGACGTAGTTGTGATCGGCGCGCTAAACCCTATCAAGCCAGACAGCCCTATCTCTGGTTCTTACACTATGTGGCGCAACGATTACTCTGCAACAGAAGGCGTTTACGACTTTGAAGGCATGAGCAACAGCGTTGAAGAAATGGAAACCATCCTTGGTAGCTTCGGGGCTACTGCAGACAGCACAATCGTGGTTTATGCAGCAGGTTCTCATCACGATGCTGCTCGTCTTTACTGGCAAATCTACAACTTAGGCCATGAAGACATTCGTTACCTAGATGGTGGTTTAAATGCTTGGTTAGGTGCCGGGTTCCCTACTGGTTCCGCAAATCCAAGCGTTGCTGCGACCCAATACGATGCGCCAAATGCGAAACAAGAAAACAATGCACTAGCAACACTAGACATGGTTATCGCAGCGCAAGACAACCCAGATTGGGTAATCCTAGATACTCGCGGTAACGACGAGTTCAACGGTGAGGTTGCAGTTTCTGGCGCATTCGGCCCTGGTACAATTCCGGGCAGTGTTCACATCAACTGGACCAAAGCGTTAAACGAAGACACCACACTAAAGTCAGCAGAAGAACTGCAAGCGCTTTATGGTGACATCATTAAAGGCAAGAAAGTCATTGCTTACTGCCAATCTGGTGTTCGCTCTGCCCACACCACTATGATTCTTACTGAAGTATTAGGCGCAGAAGGCGTCTACAACTACGACGGCTCATGGATCGAGTACAGCCATGCTCACTACGAGCAGAAAAATCCTGAAGTGAACGTTATCAACGGCAAGAGCTAATTAAAACGGAAATAGCAGTCAATGAACAATGTAATTTTTAGCCAAAAGTTATACGACACCGCCCAGATGATCGTCGATGGTTGTATGGGTGATGCCGATCCAGCATGTCAAACCGCATGTCCAATGCACACTGATGTAAAACAATACGTTCGCATGGCGGGTGAAGGCGACTTTCAAGGTGCGTTAGATCTTATCCGTACCAAACTATTCCTACCTCAAACGCTTGGCCGTATTTGTGCACACCCTTGTGAAGCGGCTTGTCGTCGTAACACAGAGTTCGGTCAGCCGATCAGCGTTGCAGGTATCAAACGTTTTGTGGCTGAGAAGTTAGATAACCAAGACCATTGGGATCTTAACATCGCTCCACTAACCAACAAGCACATCGCTATCATTGGTGCTGGCCCTGCTGGTGCTCAAGCAGCAATTGAGCTTCGTCGCCAAGGCCACGAAGTAACGATCTACGAAAAGTTAGACGTATACGGCGGTATGATGCGCGTGGGTATCCCTGAATATCGTCTACCTCGCGATGTGATCGATTTCGAATACAGCTACTTAGACATGCTAGGCATTAAGACCCGTTTTGGCGTTGAGATCGGTAAAGACATCAGTTTTGAAGCGCTGCGCAACGACCACGATGCCGTGATTCTTGCTCATGGTGCGCACGTAGGTTCAATCATTCCACTGCCAGGCCACGATAACGATGGCGTATTCTCTGCGGTTGAATACTTAAAAGAGATCTCTGAAACTCGCCAATTCCCTCGCGCAGGTAAACGCGTGATGGTTATCGGTGGTGGTGACGTAGCGATGGACTGCGCACGTTCTTCTTGGCGCATTGGCGCAAGCGAAGTGTACCAATGTTCTTTAGAGAGCATGGAAAACCTACCTGCTAGCCAAATCGAAATCGAAGAATCGCTAGAAGAAAATGTCGTGTTTAACGCAGGCTGGGGTCCAGTTGCTATCGAACACGAAAACGGCAAAGTGACTGGCATCACGATTAAGAAAGTGTTGTCAATCTTTGACGAGCAAGGCAACTTTGCACCTCAATACAGCGACGAGACTAAGACTATTGCAGTGGATACAGTGGTATTCGCAACAGGTCAAATCGTCGCTGATATTACCGATGGCGCACTAGAGCAAACTCGTGGTGGTCGTTATGTTGTCGACAAACAAACTCTGGCTTCTAGCCTTGAAGACGTATTCGTAGCAGGTGATGCTTGTGGCGGTAACATCGTAATTGAAGCGATGGCACTAGGCCGTAAAGCAGCAATGAGTGTAGAGCGTTTCCTAGCGTCTCGCCCTCTGGCTGAAGGTCGCGATTTCGAGCAAGAATACAGCTACCCATCTCGTCTAGATGTACCACTTCCAAAAGGTACAGTAGATACCCCTCGCCTACACGGTAAATTACGTGACGCTGAAGATCGTAAGCAAGATTTTGCACAAGTGGATTTAGGCTTCACAGAAGATCAAATCAAGCAAGAAGCATCTCGCTGTCTGCAATGCAGCTGCAAGCTATGTATGACAGAGTGCATCATGATGAATGATTTCGGTGACTGTCCGAAGACCATTTTCTCAGACTTCATTGATAACAAGTCAATGGATCCACTGATGGCGTACTCATGTAATGCCTGTGACCAGTGCACCATTGTGTGTCCAAAAGACTTCCCAATGAAAGAAATGTTCCTAGGCTCTCGTGCTGATTTTGTTAAGGCAAACAATGGTGAATCACCAATGCCGGGTCACAAAGCGATCAACATGCACCAAAAACTGGGCTTCTCAAAACTCTTCACTATGGCAAAACGAGCGGTATCAACAAAATGAGTAATAAAGTATTTATGCCAGGATGCAGCTTGCCATCCTACTCACCAGAAGGCGTAGCAGCAATCGCAAGCTACCTAAAAGAAGTATTCCCAGAGATGGGCGCGGTACAAAAGTGCTGTGGTAAGCCAACGGCAGCTATCGGTCAGACAGAGAAGTTCAAAGAGCGTTACGGTCAGCTTCAGGCAGACTTCGACAAGCTAGATGCACAAGAAGTGATTGTGGCATGTCAAAGCTGCTACGGCATGATCAAAAAATCTGGCGGTTCTCAAAAACCCGTTTCACTATGGAAATTACTTCCTGAAATTGGTCTACCAGAAGAACTACGTGGCAAAGCAAAAAATAGTGATGTGGTATTCACCATTCATGACTCTTGCTCAACTCGCTACGAGAAAGAGCTGCAAGACGGTATCCGTTGGATCTTAAACGAGCTTGGCTACAAGACTTCTGAGCCAGAACACACACGCGAAAACACACGCTGCTGTGGTTTTGGTGGCATGGTTGTACCAGCAAACCCAGATGTAGCAACACGCGTAATCAAACGTCGTGTTGAAGAATTTGAAACAGACTACGTAGTGGTTTACTGCTCAGCATGCCGTGCATCGATGATGGGCGTTGGCACAAAATCTTGGCACATTCTGGATCTGATGTTTGGTCCAGTGATCATGCAAGGTGATGAGCCGCCAGTAAACGTACTAGCAAGCCCTGTGAAAGCTTGGTTCAACCGCTACAAATCAAAAGCGGGTCTAATCAAGTGTATGTCTGTGTAACCTTTTTGTCGTGAAGAATTAAAAAATGAAATTTGTAAAAATCGCTCTTATTGCAGCAGTCATCGCTCTTGCAATATTCGTTGCTAAACAAACTGGCATCCTTGAAATCATTACCGATATTAAGAGCCTACAAGATTGGATCGCAAGCTTTGGTGTTTGGGGCTACGCAGTATTTGTTGCAGCATTCGTGTTTGCATGTGTGTTCCTATTGCCAGGCAGCGCATTCACGATCGTGGCAGGTATTGTATTCGGCCCGATCAAAGGTGGCATCCTAGCGTTATTCTCTGCAACACTTGGTGCAGTGGTTGCGTTCATCGTTGCTCGTTTCCTACTACGCAATACGATCATGAAAAAGTTTGGTGATAATCCAATCTTCAAAAAGATCGATGACGGCGTTGCAGCAAACGGCACCAGCTTCTTGATCCTAACGCGTCTTGTTCCTGTATTTCCATTCAGTCTGCAGAACTACGCTTACGGCCTAACAAGCCTAAACCTTGGCACTTACGCGTTGGTTTCTCTGCTAACGATGGCTCCAGGCGCATTCATCTTTGCTTACATGGCGGGTGACATTGCCACCAATGGTGTGTCTGCAATGCTGCTTGTTAAGTTCGCGGCGGCAGGTCTTATCCTGTTTGGTATGTCTCTGATTCCAAAATACATCGCGAAGAAAAAAGGCATCAACATGGAAGAATTGGCTAGGTAATCCGGTCTATCCATATTGAATCGTTAAGAGTGCGGCTTATCGGGAGACGCACTCTTTTTCTTTTATAGGCACAACTGACGACCACATATTAGACGCAAGATGCGAGATTCCATACTGAACATTGGAGAGGTTCTGATTAAACTTCAAACCAATTTTGATTAAGTTTAAGGCTAAAATAAAGCATTGATTGGGAGCGCTTCACAGGGCAAGCAATTCTCTCAATCTATTGTCAAATTCACATTGATAATAGATCCAGATAGATTACTATCCACATTGAGGGAAAGGGGCATTTAGACTATTAATACACTATGTTAAGTGCCGAAAAAAACGGTTCACGTTGCATAGCGAAACAAAGCCCCAAAATGATTACAAAGATAAAAATACGGATTACGCATGAAAAAGTTACTTAGCACTTTTGGCATCTTTGCCGCTACTTTTGCTGCCTCTTCTTTTGCAACCTCACCAGTTGTAGAACGCTGGCAAAAAATCGAGCAACAAGCGGACGGGCAGACGGTTTACTTCCACGCTTGGGGTGGAAGCCAAGAAATCAACCGCTACATTCAATGGGCAGGAAAAGAGCTAAAATCTCGCTATAATGTGACGCTTAATCATGTAAAAGTTACCGATATTTCTGAAACCACTACACGTCTCATTGCAGAAAAAGCCGCAGGAAAAAACAGTGCCGGCAGTGTCGACATGGTTTGGATCAATGGTGAAAACTTCAAATCAATGAAAGACAATCAACTATTGTTTGGCCCTTTCGTAAACGATTTACCAAGCTGGCAGTACGTCGATAAAAGCTTACCAGTTGATGTGGACTTTTCAGAACCAACAGATGGTCTAGAAGCGCCTTGGGGTGTCGGTCAACTGGTGTTTATCCACGACGAAGAAACACTGAATAATCCTCCACGTTCTTTCTCAGAAATGCTCAGTTACGCCAAAGCGTTTCCAAACCGCTTAACCTACCCGCGTCCACCGGAGTTTCACGGAACTAGCTTTATTAAATCATTACTGGTTGAAGTGACAAATAACGCACCTGAGCTTCAACAACCAGTGACTAAAGAGGTATTTGCTCACGTGACGCAACCACTTTGGCGCTATTTAGATGAGTTCCATAGCGTGGCGTGGCGTGGTGGTAAACAATTCCCTGCAGGCACGGCCGAAAGTGTGCAATTGCTGGATGATGGACAAATTGATCTTGCTGTGACATTCAACCCAAATGCGGTGTTTTCTGCACAATCAAGCGGTAACCTTGCTGAAAGCACTAAAGCATACGCAATGGATGCTGGTGCGCTATCGAATATCCACTTTTTAGCGATTCCATGGAATGCGAATGCAAGTGCTGGCGCACAAGTTGCGATAAACTTTTTATTAAGCCCTGAAGCGCAATCTCGCAAAGGTGACATCAACATCTGGGGTGATCCTTCGGTGCTAAACAGCCAGTACTTAACCGGTACGGCTAAAAATACACAACAATTTAAATCTATCGCAGAGCCTCACCCAAGTTGGCAGGCAGCGCTAGAAAAAGAATGGTTGAAACGCTACGGGAATTAATACGAGCACATGTTAAGAGCGCTGTATCTAGTTATTATCGCAGTATGTATTTTACCGACTATCCCTGGTTTACTCGGGGTAGTCGTTTCTGCGCTCGGTTACGTACCGCCTATCGGTTTGAACCACATCTCTTTAGATGGCTTCAATGCTGTCTTTGATTGGGAGGGCGTTTGGACGTCAATTAGCCTGACTTTTTATTCTGCTATTTTTAGTAGCTATCTGGCTTGCTTGATCACGTTTGCGATTCTACAAGCTTCTTGGGGCAGCAAATTCTGGCGTAAAATTGAAGTCAGCCTTTCTCCACTTCTTGCGATGCCCCACGTGGCTTTCGCGATTGGTTTTGCGTTCCTATTTGCTCCGACAGGCATGGGGATACGTGCACTCAATCAATTGTTTGGATATGATCCAAACGCGCAAACCGTTAACGACTTAGCGTTGCTTATTAAAGATCCTCATGCGCTTGGCCTTATCGTTATGCTTGCTTTCAAAGAAGTGCCTTTTCTACTTCTGATGAGCATCCCTATTCTTCAGCATTTGAAAGTTGAAAAAATAGAAAAAGTCAGCCACTCCATGGGCTACACTTCTGCACAAGCTTGGTGGAAGTGCGTGTTCCCACAATGGTTTGCAAAGCTACGCTTTCCTATGCTCGCCGTCATCGCTTACAGCTTATCCGTTGTTGATGTCGCACTGATTATCGGCCCAACAAATCCTCCAACGTTTGCGGTGCTCGTTTGGCAATGGTTCAACGATCCAGATCTTTCATTACTGCCTAAAGCCGCCGCTGGTGCCGTAGTGCTCTTTGCAATCGCCAGCATTTTGATTGGTCTTGCTCGTGCAATTGAATGGAGTATCACAAAAGGCTTTAAACGTTGGCAGTATTCGGGCCGTAGCGGTTTTGCTCTACCAGGAAAAACGCTGTTTTCAGTCATTGCCCTACTCGCCATTTTGATGGTGCCATTGATGGCTATTTGGAGTTTTGCTCAACGATGGCGTTTCCCTGATTTGCTCCCAAGCCGCTATAGCTTGCGTTTTTGGGAATACGAATGGCAGAGTATTCTTGCCACGCTGGAGCAAAGCATGGTAATTGCCATTATCTGCGCATCTATTGCTCTTATCCTTGCGCTGATTGCACACGAATACCGATTACGTTATCGCTGGCAGATCCCGGGCTATATCATTGCCGTGCCCATGCTGATCCCACAACTATCCGTGCTGTTTGGCATGCAAGTCGCAACACTTTACCTTAACAGCAACGCCCATTTTTTCTGGGTATGCTGGGCGCATATATTCTTTGCGTTCCCATTTGTCTATCTGTCGCTAGATGGTCCTTGGCGCAGTTTTGATAATGGGTTAACGCGCGTTGCTTTAAGTTTAGGTAAATCCCCATTGCAAGCTTGGTTCAAAGTGAAGTTGCCGATTCTGCTGCCTGCCATCGCTTTTGCTTGGGCAGTGGGCGTGAGTGTCAGCTTAGCGCAGTACTTACCTACGCTCGTATTGGGGGCCGGTCGTATTAGCACCATCACCACCGAAGCGGTTGCCCTTTCCAGTGGCTTTGACCGCCGAGTCACCGCAATTTATGCAATTTGGCAAGCTCTGTTGCCGTTACTGTTCTTTTCTTTTGCGATTCTACTTAGCCGTTTACACGTTAAGTATCGCCGGTTGTCTATTAAAGGTTTACTACCGAATGAGTCTTTGTCTCGAAAACCTCGCCATCCGTAAAACCAATGGCGACACGCTCTTCTCTTCATTCACAATGACAGTAGAGAAAGGTGAAATTGTTACCCTGATGGGGCCAAGTGGCTGTGGAAAATCCACATTATTAGACGCGATAGCCGGGCACTTATCTTCTGAGTTCGACTATTCAGGCTCGATTACACTAAACCATCAAAAACTCGACTCCTTACCTGCTCACAAACGTCAGGTTGGGATTCTGTTTCAAGATGATTTGCTCTTCCCGCACTTAACGGTATGGGAAAACCTCGCCTTTGCATTACCAAATGCTGTGAAAGGCGCGGAACGTAAAGCGCAAGCGATGCTCGCATTAAAGCACATCTCGCTGACGAAACTGGCCGATTCATTTCCAGACCAAATCTCTGGTGGTCAGCGTGCCCGCATTGCATTAACTCGAATGTTATTAGCCAAGCCGAAAGTCGCATTGTTGGATGAGCCCTACAGCAAGTTAGATAAAGACTTGCGCGTGCAATTTCGAAACTGGGTTGTCGAGCAACTTCAACAAGCGAACATCCCCGCGTTGATGGTAACGCACGATGAGGAAGACATTCCAGAGGGCAGTCGTTGTCTTACATGGCCTTGGGAGGCATGCCATGCTTGATAGTTTCAGCATTAAAGTTATCCGTTGGCCATTAACGCAAAGTGCAAAGCTACTCGATAAGTGTGGTGTGACCGCCAATCAAACGACAATATTTGGGTTTGTACTCGGTTGTTTGGCGTTTCCGGCTCTCGTCGGCGAGCAATATTTACAAGCAATGGTTTTCATTCTGCTCAACCGGATTTGTGATGGTTTAGATGGAGCCCTTGCTCGGATTCAAGGCATTACTGATGCTGGTGGCTTCCTTGATATCAGTTTGGATTTCCTGTTTTACTCTTTGATTCCTTTTGGTTTTATCCTGGCAAATCCAGATCAAAATGCCATTGCTGGTGCTTTTTTGATTTTCTCTTTTGTCGGCACAGGCAGCAGCTTTCTTGCTTTTGCCATCATGGCAGGAAAACGTGGCATTGATAACCCAGTGTATAAGAACAAATCGCTCTACTACATGAGTGGTTTAACGGAGGGAACAGAGACCATAGGCTGTTTCATCTTGTTCTGCTTGCTCCCGCAATATTTCGATACCATCGCGTATATTTTTGGCGCAGCATGCTGGTTTACAACGTTTACCCGTATTTATTCTGGCTTCCATACTTTAAATGCACAATAAAAACCCATCGGTCTTTCATTTACCGGTGCTTTAAACAAACAATAAACAGGGGGATCTCGTTTGAGCCCTCCTAATTGTCGCTAACTCAATGAAATTTCGGCTGTGATGTTTATGGTTCCACTTCTAATATCACAGCAGAATATCCGAAGCGCTTCTATACTGTTCAGAAAACACACTGTTCAATTAAGTAAACGCGCTTGGAGGCGACATGACACAGTACGTCAATTTGCATTTCATCCTATTTCTTTCCCTTGCAACACTTGCCGGGTGCACCTCGCCGAACCCATACGGTGACGCCTATGGCTCACAAGAAACCCGCACCGTTCAACAGGTTTACTACGGCACGATTGATAAAGTCGCTCCTGTCACTATTGACGCATCAACACAAACCAACGCTATTGGTACGATTGCAGGCGCAGCCATTGGGGGTATTTTGGGGTCAAAAGTCGGTGGCGGTTCAGGCTCAGACATCGCTGCCATTGGCGGTGGCTTACTTGGTGGTTACGCAGGTAGCGAGGTCGCAGAAAAAGCGGGTAAACGTAACGGTGTAAACCTGACCATTCGCTTAGAGGACGGTAAAATTATCTCCATTGTACAAGAAGCGGACCCGAACATGATTTTCCAACCGGGACAAGCCGTGCAAGTCAACGTCAGTGGCGATACAGCAAGGGTGGTTCCTCGTTAAGCCTAAACTGAATGGTGTTTAATACGTTGTATTCCATGAGACCAGCGATCTGAAAATTGGCATGATTCTGTGCCTTTGAGATTGCTTGTCGTCCGTAACACAACACTTTATAAAATTGTCGATGTAAAAATAACATCATCCTGTTAGTATGAATGCCGCTTTCACTAACAGTATGATGCTATGCCTCCAATGATCGATCAAGTCTTGCTTAATATCGCGTTAAACTTGAGCTCTAACCTCTCCCATGAACAACAATATCAAGCGATTATCGATGGCGTGTCCACCGTATTTCCTTGTGACGCAAGTTGCTTGTTTATTTTTGATAAAGGCGGATTCCTAACGCCTGTTGCTGTACAAGGTTTATCTAAATCTGTACTAGGCCGCCGATATTTCCCTAAAGCTCATCCCAGATTGGAAGCCATCATTCAAACCAGAGAGCCCGTCCGCTTCGATTCTGACTGTCCGCTTCCCGATCCTTTTGACGGTGCACTCATGGCGGAAGATCAATGTATTGATGTTCATGATTGCATGGGGTTCAGTTTATATGTGGATGGTCAACTCGTTGGTGCATTAACGATGGATGCACTCGCTATTGGTGCGTTTAACAATATCGACCCTGTTGCCATTGAAACCTTTGCCGCACTCACTGCCGCGACATTGAGAAACATCGCACAGCTTAAAGCCCTCAAAGCACAAAATCAAAAGCAAAAGAATGTCACTCAAACGCTCATTCAACAAGCTCGTTCACAGCACGGCGAAATGATTGGCCTCAGTCCGCAAATCAATCAATTACGAAATAACATCGCAACGGTAGCGCAATCTGACTATGCGGTACTGGTTACGGGTGAAACGGGCACTGGGAAAGAATTGGTGGCACATTCTGTTCATGCTCAATCCCACCGCTGCGATAAGCCTATGATTTATGTTAACTGCGCCGCTCTACCTGAGGGACTTGCTGAGAGTGAACTGTTTGGCCATGTAAAAGGCGCGTTTACCGGAGCAAACAGTCACCGTGCTGGTAAATTTGAGCTTGCGGATGGCGGGACAATTTTCCTCGATGAAGTAGGTGAATTGCCGTTGATTTTGCAAGCAAAACTATTGCGTGTAATACAGCAAGGTGAGCTACAACGCGTGGGTAGTGATAAGCATTTAATGGTCAACGTACGTATTATCGCGGCGACCAACCGTCAGCTAGAAAACGAAGTTGAGTCAGGTTCCTTTCGTGCGGACTTGTTCCATCGTTTGAATGTGTTCCCCATTCGCGTCCCTTCGCTTCGATCTCGTGAGGGCGATATTCCTGTTTTAGCGGGCTATTTACTCGAGAAAGTGCGCCAACAATTTAATGCACCAAATCTACATGTTCATCCTAAGGTGTTACTGCAGTTAGAGTCCTTACCTTGGTTGGGAAATATTCGAGAACTTGAACACACGCTAACACGAGCTGCGCTGCATGCCATTCAACAAGGAGCAAGCACGATCATGTTGAACCATTTTGATGCTTCGCTTACATTTGATGATGTCAAAAGCACATCACAATATCTACCCAAAGAAAGTCAATCAATGCGTGAGTTGGTAGAGCACTATCAGCGTGATTTAATTGAGCATGCTTTAAGCCAGTCTGGTGGAGTTTGGGCAAAAGCAGCTGAGTTTTTACAAATGGATCGTGGAAATTTATATCGAATGGGCAAAAAGCTCGGGGTTAAATAGTAGATTCTCAACTATTGCTGATGTGATTAACACATCATATGCGTTGTATTAATTACATCAGCACGACTTCAAAAAATAACAAAACCTTTAATTTTCAACAAGATAACAAGTGGCACGCATCCTGCTATTCAGTGACTAATAAAATGACTATTA
This sequence comes from Vibrio alfacsensis, assembly GCF_003544875.1. Lineage (NCBI taxonomy): Bacteria > Pseudomonadati > Pseudomonadota > Gammaproteobacteria > Vibrionales > Vibrionaceae > Vibrio > Vibrio alfacsensis. The sequence goes on along the minus strand of NZ_CP032093.1, from coordinate 1,238,312 downwards.
CTACAATCACTGGAGAACCCATATGTTCTGTATTCAATGTGAACAGACAATTCAAACCCCTGCAGTTAAAGGCTGTTCTTTCGCACAAGGTATGTGCGGTAAAACGGCAGAAGTATCCGACCTACAAGATGTGTTGGTCTACACTCTGCAAGGGGTTTCATTTTGGGCATCACGCGCACTTGAATTCAATATTATCAATGATGAAATCAACCAGTGGGCACCACGAGCATTCTTTTCTACGTTAACAAACGTGAACTTTGATCCTGAGCGCATTCTAGACCTCACCTCTCGTGCAGAAGCTTATAAATCATTACTAAAAACTGAAGTGACTGCAGCGGCGACGCTTTCAAACAAACCTCTGGGCGATATCCCTGCGCTCGCTCATTTTGAGCTACCAATCACTATTGACGGCATCTTGGCTTTCGCTCCTCAAGTCGCGGTTAACCGCGGTAAAGATCAAGTACACGAAGATGTCATTGGTCTACGCCTGTTATGTCTCTATGGCCTAAAAGGCGCTGCGGCTTACATGGAACACGCGCGTGTGCTAGAGCAAACGAACAACGATATCTACGCGGAATATCATGAGATCATGGCATGGCTAGGCACCGATCCTGAAGATCTTGGTGCCCTGCTTGATTGCTCAATGCGTATTGGTCTAATGAACTATAGAGTGATGGAGATGCTTGATCTTGGTGAAACCGTGACATTTGGCCATCCAGAACCAACAACCGTCAACGTTAAACCAGTAAAAGGTAAATGTATCCTTGTTTCTGGTCATGACCTGCATGATCTTGAGAAAATTCTGCAGCAAACCGAAGGTAAAGGCATCAACGTTTATACTAACGGCGAAATGCTACCAGCACATGGTTACCCAGAGCTTAAGAAGTACCCTCATCTAGTCGGCAACTACGGCAGTGCTTGGCAGAACCAACAAAAAGAATTCGCGAACTTCCCTGGAGCCATCGTGATGACCTCAAACTGCCTGTTAAATCCAAATGTAGGGCAATACGCAGACCGTTTGTTCACTCGTAGCATCGTTGGTTGGCCGGGTGTCGCTCACCTTGAGGGAGATGACTTTGGTGCAGTGATCGAATGCGCTCTTGCACAAGAGGGGTTCCAATACGATGAAATTGAACACAATATCACCGTTGGCTTTGGTCGCAATGCACTAATGAATGCCGCTCCTGCTGTTATTGACCAAGTAAAACAAGGCAACATTAAACACTTCTTCCTCGTGGGTGGTTGTGATGGTGACAAGTCAGAACGCAGCTACTACACAGACTTCACGGCAGAAGCACCAGAAGACACCTTAATCCTAACGCTAGCGTGTGGTAAGTTCCGCTTCAATAAAAATACATTTGGCGATATCAACGGCATTCCTCGTCTATTAGATGTGGGCCAATGTAACGATGCGTACTCAGCAATCCAGTTAGCACTCGCTCTTGCGAAAGAGTTTGACTGCGACATCAACGAACTACCACTGACATTAGTTCTTTCTTGGTTCGAGCAAAAAGCGATTGTGATTCTGCTAACGCTGTTTGCTTTAGGTGTAAAAGGCATCTATACCGGTCCTACTGCGCCAGCTTTCCTAACACCAAACCTGATTGCCATCATCCAAGAAAAGTTCGACATGCGCAGCATTAGCAATGTTCAAGATGATTTAAAAACGATCCTAGCGGCATAATCAAACACCCGCTTAACGCCCTCCACAATTGGAGGGCGACTGTATTTAAAAGATGTAGAAATACCCAACACCAAAGAGATTATTATGTTTTTTGAATGGCAAGGCACTCAGCCTGTCACGTTACGCTGCATTGACAAATATCATGAGACCACCGATACAGTAAGCGTAAAATTGGCCGACTTATCAGAATCCTTGCTATTTGAGTTTAAAGCAGGCCAATTCATTAGCCTTGGTATCGAAATCGATGGGAAAATGGAGTTTCGCGCTTATTCATTGAGCTCACTGTCTGGCGAGGATTGTCTTCAATTGACGATAAAACGCGTCGACGGCGGCAAAGTTTCTAACTACATCATCGACAAATTACTGATTGGTGATACGGTTCAAGCACTACCCCCAGCAGGAGAATTTAACTGTATCGACCACCCTCCAAAGATGCACGGTGGCAAGCAAAAAGCACTCCTGATAAGCGCAGGTTGTGGTATTACCCCTGTGTTTGCGATGGCAAAACAATGGCTAAGCAATGAGCAAGGTGTCGATATCGAATTTCTGCATATTGCACGCTCTCCACAAGAGACGATCTACTTCGATTTACTTGAGACTTACCATTCAGTCTACCCAGACTTTAATTTGAAATTGCTGCTCAAAAATTGTGGTGAAACGTTATATCCAGAAGGGCGTCTTAACACAGAGTGGTTGCAAGAGTTAGTACCTGACTTTCACGATCGCACGGTTTATCTGTGTGGACCGAGTCAGTTTATGTTGGATGTTCACCATTACTTAAACGAACTTGGCTTTGAAATGGCGAACTTCTATCAAGAAAGCTTCACGCCAACGGACACTAAAGGGGCTAATGTTTCTAACGAAAGCGCGCAGATTTTTGTCCCAGATTTCGCGAAAACCATTGATGCCAATAAAGGTGAAGCATTAGCAGACGCTCTGGAAAGTGCCGGCTTACCGCTTATCGTTGCATGTCGTAGTGGTATCTGTGGCTCATGCAAATGTAAAGTCAGTAAAGGGAGTGTGTCATCTACCAGCCATGAGACACTGACACCTGAAGAAATCGAACAAGGGTATGTACTTGCTTGTTCATCTACGATCGAGTCTGATCTTGAAGTGCAGATTGGCTGACAATGAGCAAAGTTGATAATTAACTAAATTTAAAAATTAGCTAAAGCTCATAAAACGATAAAAGCGCCAATGATTGAATAGGTTCAACATGGGCGCTTTTACTCGATACCACGCGATATGAAGCCTTTCGTTCTAGCTAAACAACAACACTTTTAGTGCAGCTTCACTATCCACATCCATAAATTCTGGTGGATTATCTAAACGCTCACGAAACGTCAGTTGAGGTGCTTCTTCTTTCATACTTTCAATTAAGAATTCACTGGTAACCGATGGTGAGTTCACACATGCCAATACCTGACCACCTGGCGCAAGCAGTTCTGCAAGACGACGAAGAATCTTTTTGTAATCTTTGGTCAAAGCAAAGCTGCCTTTTTGGAAAGACGGTGGATCAATGACAATCAAGTCATACTGACCCGCTTTTTTGATTTTTCCCCAAGACTTGAATATATCGTGCCCTAAGAAGCTCACCTGATTAATATTGTGGTCATTTAACTTATGGTTTTCGCGCCCTTTTGCGAGAGAAGCTCTTGCCATATCAACGTTAACCACCTTGTCTGCACCACCAGCGATAGCTGCGACAGAGAATCCACATGTGTACGCAAACAAGTTAAGGACATTTTTGTACTTGGCATTTTCACGAACCCAATCACGGCCATAGCGCATATCTAGAAATAAACCGAAGTTTTGGTTACGTCCGATATCCAACTGATATTTTAAACCACTCTCTTCTACGATTGGTCGAACATCTAACTCTCCCACAAGCACTTCTGATGGCGCGCCATCTGCATAACGGTACTGAATAACGATCGTACTCCCCTGCTTTTCAGACCACAATTCCGATTCAGATAACGCGATCGCGCCTTGTTTCAGCTCTGATAAAAATACTTCATCCACTTCTTTGAACAAATTGATGATCAGCTGCCCTTGCAACCAATCACAAGTAATTTGCTCTAAGCCCTCAAAGTGACGGCCACGGCCATGAAACAATCGACGAACTTCGTTGGGTGCCTGAGCGAGCTCAGATCGTAAATGCTGAAAAAACAGCGGTAGTTGTGATGCTTGCATCGAATTCTCTTATTTGGTGTTCTTAATAGCGGTGCTTAGAGAGTCAGATTACTAACTTTCTTTCCGTTGTCTATTTGATAGTAGGCCAGTTGAGTTCCCATGGCGATAACCACGAATCGATGCCTTGCGATACGATCTCGTTGTGCCATTTACTGCCAAGCGCTGAATACTCTCTCGGATCACAGACAAATCGATGTATCTCGTTTTGGTATGGGAAACAAAGTGAAAACGCATGCAAATATCCGCGATCAGATTCACTGCCAGCATTATAAATTGGGTCCCCGACAATCCCAGAACCCACTGACTTCAGGGCGACACGAATTTGGTGTGTTTTCCCAGTGTATGGTTTACACAAAAAAAGTCGCTCACCAGGTTCTGCCGCAAGCGAGAAGAATTGCGTCACTGCTGGGTTTTGTTTGCTATTGACGAGCTTCCAGGAGGAACGACGTGAACGCTCCATATCCCCCATGACCAGCCCTTGCTTTTTCTTTGGTTTTTTTGAGCCTATCGCCATGTAGAACTTTTCAACTTGGCGATCGGCAAACGCTTGAGATAGCGCACTTGCTGCTTGAGCATTGCGCCCCAAAAGTAAAATACCAGAAGTCATCTTGTCGAGACGATGAATAAGGTATAACTGCTTATCACCACTCTGTTTCGCCACTTCTTGTAGTAGCATGGTGTCACCGTCATCTTTGTGTACGGAAACATTGGGATGCTTATTGATGATCAGAAAATCGGGATGGGTATGAAGAATGTCGAACATAAAAAACTGGCTCCACGTTTGGAGCCAGAAGTATACCTTTTCTCAGTAATTAGGCGAGCTTAAACTTACCTACCAACGCTTCTAGCTGCTGAACTTTTTGGTTTAGACTATTCACACTTTGCGAGCTGTCATTTGCAAGCTCTAATGAACGTACAGAAATATCGCTGATCGACGTAATGTCCGTCGCAATCTCTCTTGTTACTGCCGTCTGTTCTTCGGCAGCGGTAGCAATTGAGTTCACCATACTTTGAACATTCGCCGCTCCCGAGACAATTTCTTCAAGAGAATCTACTGCGCCAGAACTTTGGCTCACACCGATTTCTACCAGACGACAGCCATCTTCAGTGTAAGTCACGGCTTCTTGGGTGCCGACTTGGATCGCTTGAATGATCTCACCAACTTCTTGCGTTGCTTTTGTCGTGCGTTCTGCAAGGGCACGAACCTCATCGGCAACCACTGCAAACCCTCGACCAAATTCACCAGCTCGAGCCGCTTCGATGGCAGCATTTAGTGCCAATAAGTTAGTTTGTCCCGCGATGTCTTCAATCACCTTGATCACAGCGCCAATTTTTTCACCGTGTGAACCGAGATTGTTCATTTGGACTGACATGTCTGTCATTTGTTGTGAAACTTGCTGGATGCTTTCTACCATATCAACGATAACACCACGGCCTTGTTCTGCTGTGGCCTCAGACCTTCGAGCTTCTTCAAAGGTCGCCGCTCCCTGCTCGGCAACTTGGGAGATGGTCAAGCTGAGTTCTTCTGCTGCTGTCGCAATTAGATTCGCTTTATCAGATTGCTCTCGCGCTCCAGAGACAATGTCTTTACTCACAGAAGATAATTCACCTGTTACTGATTTCACCTCATTTGATACGCCAGAAATAGAACCAATCAGCGTCACCAAAGACGCTTGCATTTTATTTAATGAGTTCGCAAGGTTTGTCAGTTCATCGCCTGATTTATCTTCAATCTGAGCAGCTGTTAAGTCTCCATCAGCAACGTGCTGTGCAAATTCATCCAATTTACTTAAACGGTGAGTAATTGAATTAGACAACAAATAGGCAATAATCGCAGTCGATAAAAAGGCAATAGTCCCAAGCACTGTGATCGTCAATTCAATACTGTTGAATGAATCGGATAAGTTCAATAACGCTGTACTTGTGCTTTCTTGTCCCTCCGTCGAGGCCTCATCAAGAATGAGCTCCAACGGAGCCAAGTTCGTATTGTATAAAGTACTAAGACGGACAATATTATCCTCAACATTATCCAATCCAAGGTTCGTCAATATTTGTGATTCAAAACCTTCAGTAAAAGTCGCCATATAACGTTCTACACGCTCAACGTTACGATAATCCTCTCCACCCACAGTTTCCAACGTTTTTACTTGTTCAATTGCATCTGAAAACTGTTCCAAGTTCGCTTTATAATCCTGGTGAGCGCCCGGGACATTGACAATCGAGCCTAATGCGTCTCGGTACACGTCGCCAGCTTCATCAATCAATATTAGGTATTGAACAGTCTCTGGAACATCGTCTGTCCTAACTTCATCTGCGACCTCATGCGAGTTCAATACTTCAAATGTAATAATCCCTATCATCACTAACATGATTGTTAAAATGGCACCAAAACTGGCGTATAGCTTGTTTCTAACCGACATAGCCATGAATCACTTTCCTTATTGTTTTTGCGCTTTATACACGCATATTCAATAAGGCTATCGGTTAATAAGCTTACATGTTTAGTACATTTTTTTGTGATCTACAGCTCAATGCGAGTGAGTTCACATTATTAACCTACATTTAGCACGATTATTCTTAAATCTATAAATTTCAAAAAAAGCAGGAGCCATTTAGACTCCTGCTTATCATTTGGAACGGTTTTTTAATTGGTTATAACTTCTTAGAGAAGATGCCAGCCAATGCAATAATCACGATGCCTAGGACCATGATTTCGCCCTTACCACTATCGAAACCAGATTTAATACCCATGACCGCAACGACAGCGATAGCGACAGGAATGATGTACTTAACTAGGTTGTACCATAAGCCAAACAGAGGAAAAGATACTTCACCATCGTTGGTGATCTCTTTCTCTAGATCTGCACGGTTTAGACGCCAGCCTGCAAAAATACATACCAACATACCACCAACTGCTAGGAAGATTTTATCCGTCAACAAATCGAAGATATCAAACGCGCCAGTGCCAAAGAGTGTTGGACCAACACCACCAAGTGATAGTGATGCAAATACACACAGTGTGGCCATTACAACGCTTGCTGATATTACTGCGGTTGAACGCTTCAAACCTTTTTCATCAATTAGATAAGAAACCACCACTTCCAATAGAGATACTGAAGAAGTCAGTGCGGCTACCGTTAAACCAACAAAGAACATCAGAGCAAATAGCAGCCCAATGACACCACCCATTTCAGCAAACAGCTGAGGCACGACAACAAACACGAGACCAGGGCCTGCTGCAGGCTCCATGCCAAATGCGAACATTGCTGGGAACATGGCAACACCGGCAAGGATTGCAACGCCCGTGTCCATAGCCGTAACCATACCTGTGGTTTGTACAAGGTTTTCTTTCTTCTTCAAGTAAGAGCCGTAAGTCAACATACAACCCATACCCAAACTCAATGAGAAGAATGCTTGCCCTAGCGCAGCTAAAACAACACTGCTGTCCACTTTAGAGAAATCAGGCATGAACAAGAACTCCAAACCTGCCATTGCTCCCGGAAGCATAAGCCCTTTCACGGATACAACGATCAAGATAAGGAACAGCAAAGGCATTAAGATCTTGCCTGCTTTCTCAATACCACCCGAAATACCTTTCATCACGATAACGATGTTAAGGAACAGGTAAATCCCCATCCACATCAGTGGTTGTAGTGGGTTAGAAATAAAGCTACCGAAGCTATCACCAATTGCTTCTGGTGCGCTTAATAGGCCACCACCCACTTTAAAGATGTATGCAAGTGCCCAACCACCAACGACTGGGTAAAAACCCATAATCAGTAGGCCACTAAGAACACCCATAACGCCAGTAAATGTCCAACGTCGATCAGTAGACTTAAATGCGCCTACCGCCGATAGACCTGTCTTTCGGCCAATAGCGAACTCTGTCAACATTACGCTAAAACCAATAAAAATAACGAAAAGAAGATAGATGGCAACAAACGCACCACCACCACTCTCACCTGCTGTGTAAGGAAACTTCCATATATTGCCCAAACCGACAGCGGAACCCGCTGCTGCCATAACGAAGCCTAGTTTAGACCCCCACGTATCACGTGGTGCTGCTGTATTAGTTGTAGCCACGCTTTTTCTCCAAAAACTATTGTTGTGTGTGCATGCAGGTAGGCGTCAAAAATATGTGCGTGTAAATTTAAATATACACTTTATAAGATGTTTAAGTGACGCTCTACATATGGTCAGTAAAACAGTTTCAATTTAAAATTGGAAGCCCCATTTAGCACATTTATCGAACAAATGTAGCAAAATTCACTCTAAATGCTGCTTTAATATCCAATCGTTAACATATCTTCTGGTTATTTACCTTTCCATAACACAAGCTACCGCTATTGATTCACATTGGCAACACAAAAGTTCCGTTTTCCCACTGTATGAAAATAGTTTCCAGATCCGTCATTTACGCTTAATATCCATATTGGACCAACAATCTTGAGCGTATATGGACAAGTTCTATCATTTTCTAACTTTAACTGGCATCGGCCTATATTGGTTTTTAGTTGCTGGTGTCACTATTCGTGTCGTTTTAAAGCGCCGGGCGGTCAGTGTTTCTCTGGCTTGGTTAATGATCATCTATATTCTTCCAGTCTTAGGTGTTGCGTGCTATTTCTTGTTTGGGGAGCTAAATCTAGGTCGCAAGCGTGCAGAGCGAGCAAAGGTGATGTTCAAACCTTTTCAACAATGGTTCACTCAGCTCAACGATTGCAATGCCCACACCCCTGAATCGATGGGACGCCATATCTACCGAATCGATGAACTCTGCAATAACCGCCTTGGGCTGCCAGCATTAAGTGGTAACACGCTGTCACTGCAGCAATCGCCAAATGAGATCCTGCACTCAATTATTGAAGATATCGAAAATGCGCAACACAGTATTCGGATGGTTTTCTATATTTGGCATCCAGGTGGATTAGCAGACTCTGTTGCATCGGCATTGATTCAAGCATCCAAACGCGGTGTCGATGTTAAATTGCTCTTGGACTCTGCGGGCAGTCCACGCTTCTTCCGCAGTCCTTGGTACAAAATGATGAAAGATGCGGGCATCGATGTTGTCCAAGCATTAGAAGTAAAAATGTGGCGTATGTTTTTGCGTCGTTTAGACCTAAGACAACACAGAAAAATTATCGTCATCGACGATGAGATTGCCTATACCGGCTCCATGAATCTAGTCGACCCAGCTTTCTTCAAACAAAACAGTGGTGTTGGCCAATGGATTGACATCATGGTACGCCTGACAGGGCCTACGGTGAACGTGCTAAGTGCAATCCATTGCTGGGATTGGGAAGTTGAGACCGGGGAACGTCAGTTACCTAAGCACCCTGAATGTCGTACTGATGCACATGAGTTTCAACATCCGATTCAGGTAGTGCCATCTGGACCTGGGATGCCAGAGTACCTGATATATCAAGTGTTAACCTTGGCGATTAACCAAGCCAATCGTTCTGTGAGAATAACAACGCCCTACTTTGTTCCTAGTACGGATTTGCTTGAAACACTCAAGATGACCGCACAACGTGGCATTGACGTTGAGCTAATCATACCTCACAAAAATGATTCGATGATGGTTCAATGGGCTTCTCGTGCGTTTTACAGCGAATTGATGGCCGCCGGTGTGAAGATCTACGAGTTCTACGGTGGACTATTGCATACGAAATCAGTGGTGATTGATGACCAGTTTTGCCTTGTTGGCACCGTAAATATGGACATGCGAAGTCTATGGTTGAACTTTGAAGTCACGCTTGCCGTTGACGATGAAGAGTTCACCAAACAAATGTCGTGGCTACAGGATACTTATATCAAACAGTCACACACTGTCGATCCAGAAACATGGGAAAAGCGCAGTATTTTTTCTCGTTTCTTAGAGCGTGTTTTCTACCTGTTTAATCCATTGCTTTAGACCCTTTCACGCCCCTGCGATGATTTAAAAGCCGACAGCCTTAAACTGTCGGTTTTCTTATTCTAACCAATTTACACTCCGTTATGCTCTGATGAGTCACTTGGATCCGACATTTCCCTTGCAAAGCACATCTGCTCCATGTTTTAAATAATAAAATGATTACGTGAATTACACAGGGAATATCTATGTCAGAGGGAAAAAAGACGCAGTTGATTACTGCTGGGCGTGACAAAAAATGGACCAATGGTGTGGTAAATCCACCAGTACAACGTGCTTCTACCGTGGTGTTTAATACCGTGGCCGAGAAGAATCAAGCAACGATCCATCGTGCGAACAAAACGTTATTTTATGGACGTCGAGGCACGAATACGCATTTTGCTTTTCAGGATGCTATGGTACAGGTTGAGGGTGGCGCGGGATGTGCACTATACCCATGTGGCACCGCTGCTATTTCCAATGCCATTCTTTCTTTCGTCGAAACGGGCGATCATATTTTGATGGTGGATACTTGTTACGAACCAACTCGCGACTTTTGTAACACCATCATGAAAAAGATGGGCGTCGATACAACGTATTTTGACCCTCTTATTGGCGAGGGTATCTGCGACCTAATTCAACCAAACACCAAGGTTATCTTTTTAGAATCTCCAGGCTCTATCACCATGGAAGTGATGGATGTTCCTGCCATCGCACACATTGCTCACGAGCGAGACATCATCGTTATGCTAGACAACACGTGGGGCGCGGGCGTTAACTTCTCTCCTTTTGAGCACGGCGTTGATATTTCAATCCAAGCGGCGACCAAATATATCGTTGGACATTCAGATGTGATGTTAGGTACGGCGGTTGCCTCAGAGAAATACTGGGATCAATTGCGTGAACAAAGTTATCTAATGGGCCAGTGTGTGTCACCAGATGACGCCTACCTTGGTCTACGCGGTATTCGCACTTTAGATGTGCGCTTACGCCAACACGCCCAAAATAGTTTAAAAGTCGCAAATTGGCTTGCTCATCGTCCCGAAGTTGATCACGTTCGTCATCCTGAACTTGAAAGCTGTCCGGGTCATGAATTTTTTAAGCGTGATTTTACAGGAGGCAATGGCCTGTTCTCTTTCGTGTTAAAATCGTCATACCCAAAAGCAACGACTGCACTACTTGATGGTATGAAGCACTTTAGTATGGGTTATTCATGGGGTGGCTTTGAAAGTTTGATTCTCGCTAACGAACCAAAAAGCTTTAACAGCCTACGTACGGTTGCACACCCAAACTTCGATGGAACGCTAATACGTCTGCACATTGGTTTAGAAGATGTTGAGGACTTAATTGCCGATCTTGAGGCAGGATTTACACGATACAATGCGTTGATTCTAGAAAAAGAAGCTTCCCTTTGATTTCTCCTACTTCTTCACTAAACAAACGGTAACCACGCGCCCTCAACAAGAGGGCGCATCACTATTCGCTTACTTTTTTGGGGCACCCAATAAGGTGATCATCCACCATGCCTACTGCTTGCATAAACGCATAACAAATCGTCTCGCCAACAAACTTAAATCCTTTTTTCTTAAGAAATTTACTCATCGCTTTAGACTGCTCGGTAGAGATTGGGACTTGGCTCATGTCAGTCCAGTGATTCACTATCGGTTTTCCATCGACAAATTGCCACAGAGCCGCAGAAAGGCTGCCGTATTCTTCTATCAACTGCTTTGCCGCTTTGGCGTTGCTAAACACCGAGTTAATTTTCCCTCGATGTTTAACCACATCAAAAGTTTCAACAATGTATTCCGCTCGCTCCTCATTACGTTGAACTAACTTGTCCAAGTCATAGTCTTCGAACGCTTGACGATAGCCATCGCGCTTTTTAAGAATCGTGATCCAACTTAATCCTGCCTGCGCCCCTTCAAGGGTTATAAATTCAAACAGAATCGTATCGTCATAGACGGGAACACCCCATTCAGCATCATGATATTCACGTTCGAGAGGGTGATTCATCGCCCAAGCACACGTTTTTTGGTCCATATATAGTCCTTACAAAAGCGCCTCTGGTGATGAACCAGAGGCGCGTTAAACTCGATTAAACTCAATCGTTATTTGGGTACGGCTACCTTATGGAATAGACGATACAGAACTGGTACAACGACAAGTGTCAGAACCGTCGCAAAACCTAAACCAAACATAATCGTAACGGCCATTGGTTTAAAGAAGATATCAGGTAGAAGTGGGATCATGCCAAGAATGGTTGTGATCGCTGCCATACAAACTGGTCGCACACGACTTACTGCTGCATCAACAACCGCATCATAAGCCTCTTTACCCGACTTCATTTCAATCTCTATTTGGTCTAGTAGCACGATGCCGTTTTTCAGCACCATACCGGACAAACTGAGGAAACCAAGTAATGCCATAAATCCAAACGGCGTATTAAGTACCAACAATCCGGTTGTCACACCAATCAATGCAAGCGGTACCGTGAGCCAAACGATCAATGGTTCTTTGATCGAGTTAAACAAGAACACTGTGATCAAGAACATGAACAAGTATCCCATTGGCATTGTCGTGAAGAGTGATTCTTTCGCGTCACCAGAAGATTCATACTCCCCCCCCCATTCCAATGCATAGCCAGGTGGTAGTTCAATCGCTTCAATTTGTGGCAGCAAACGTGCTTGCAATGTCGCAGCGGTTTCTTCCCCTAGTAAGTCTGGATCTGCCATTACCGTTAGCATGCGTTTACGATTTTTACGAACGATGATTGGGTCTTCCCAACGCATGTCGTATCCCATCGTAACTTGCTGTAGCGGAATAAACTCACTTTGAGCCGGACTCCAAATCTTCATCCCCTCAATATTTCGAATATCAATGCGTTCATCCTCAGGCAGACGAGCAACAATTGGCATTAAGGTGGTTCCATCACGGTAAAGACCAATGTTCATACCAGAGAAAGACATCGATAAGAAATCATCAACATCTGATTTCGTAATCCCGTAACGACGTGCTTGGCTCTCATTAAATTGAGGTTCTAGTACCTGAGTCCGCTCTCGCCAATCATGACGAACGTTGGTCGCGTTTGGGTCTGCGTACATAATATCCATAACTTGAGCTGCAATAGTACGAAGCACCGTAGGATCAGAACCAATAATGCGCGCTTCAATCTTCGCACCACCACCAGGACCTAATTCAATTTGCTTAAGCTTGTAATTAATCTCTGGATAGTTCGCTTTAAGGTGTGCTCTAAAACGATCCATCAATGGCGCTAGCGCTTCATAATTATCGACACGTGTTGTGATCTCACCATAAGCTGCGTAGCTTTTTTCTGGTGCGTACGTCAGCATAAACCGCTGTAAACCTTTACCTGCGGTCGTCGTAATGTGGTCAACGTGGTCTTGTTCAGCCAACCAGCCTTCCAGCTCTTTTAACTTATCGTTTGTTGCACGGATATCAGTACCTTCCGGCAACCAGACATCTAACTGAAAAATCGGTGTAGTTGATGATGGAAAGAATGCTTGCTTCACGTGAGTAAAACCATACAAACTTGCCGCAAGCCCACCAATCAATACAACAACAGTAAACCATGCGCGACGCATACAAAATTCTAAGAATTTCTTGTACATCACAAACACGATACCGTTATACGGATCGTTTTCTTCCCCCTCTCCAGTTTTGATTTTTGCCCTTTAAAGAAGATATCAGCAAAGAATGGCGTAAGAGAAATCGCGGTAAACCAACTTAGCATGAGCGAGATAAGCAGTACAGTAAACAACGTGCCACAGTATTCACCGGTGGAATCTTCAGAAAGACCAATCGGGGCAAATGCCGTTACGGCAATGACCGTTGCGCCCAATAGTGGCCATTTGGTTTGGGTCACGATATCGGTCGCAGCTTGAAGCCTTGTTCGCCCTTTCTGAGTTCCAATGAGTATCCCTTCGACCACCACAATGGCGTTATCCACCAGCATACCTAGGGCAATAACTAATGCGCCCAATGAAATGCGCTGCAAATCTATCGCCAGATATTTCATGAAAATGAAAGTACCCAAAACAGTCAGCAGAAGAATAAGACCAATCAATAGGCCAGAACGAAGCCCCATGAAGAACAGCAGTACGATGATTACGATGCCAACTGCTTGCGCTAAGCTGATTACGAAACCGCTGACTGATTTATCAACTTCTTTGGGTTGGCTATAAATTTCAGAGATTTGAACGCCAACAGGTTGTTGGTACTTAAGTTCAGCAAGTCGACGGTCAAAGGCTTTTCCAACTTCAACAACGTTCACCCCTTGTGAGAATGACACGCCAACGTTAAGCGCCAAACTGCCATTAAAGTTGATGATGTTTGTTGGTACTTCTACATACCCTCGTTTGATCGTCGCAACATCTTTCAAAAAGATGAGACCTTGTGCGCCGGATTCGGTGATCAGCAAATCGCCTAATTCATCAACACTTTGAAACTCACCCGTTGGTTGAATACGAATATACTCATCACCAATGCGGATTGCCCCTGCATCTGACACCACATTTTGCGTTGATAAAAGATTAAACACCGTGGTTGGAGACAAACCTAGGCTGCTGAGTTTTTTCATAGAAATTTCTATAAAAACTTGCTCTTGCTGCTGGCCAGAAACAGACACCTTGCTGACACCATCTACGAGCTCCAACTCACGTCGTAAATAATCAACATAATCCAAGAGCTCTTTGTAGCTGTATCCATCACCTGTGACCGCGAGCAAAATGCCATAAACATCACCAAAATCATCGATTACGGATGGGTCGTTCACACCGGGAGGTAAAGTACCTTTGAGATCGTTAACTTTTCTTCGCAATTCATCCCAAATCTGCGGCAGATCATCTGGGCCATAGTTGTTTTCATCGTGACCGTGATTTGAGATAAACCACGACTAGAAATCGAGTTAACTTCATCAACATATGTCAGTTGCTGAATCGCTTTTTCTATTGGGTACGTCACCTCTTCTTCGACTTGTTGAGGCGTTGCACCGGGGTACGACGTTACTACCATCGCATCTTTGATTGTAAAAGCAGGGTCTTCTAAACGACCTAACCCAAAGAATGCCGCGACACCGCCTATCAAAAATATTAACGAAACCATCCAACTGATGACGCGATTTCGGATGAAATACGCCGCAATACCCGTTACGTTTTCATCACCTTGAGGCGCACTATTATTTTGTTCGCTCATTGACGTGCCTCCTGCTTCACTACTTCCACTGTAATGCCATCTCTCAGCCGAGAGACACCAGCAATGACGACTTTATCGTCAAGATCTAAACCATCTAAAATTTGAACCGACGTTTTTGATGCTTTACCTGCCACAACCTGTTTACGAGTAACGGTGTTGTCTTCATTCAATACCCAAACAAATTTGTTTTCTCTGCCAAGCTCATCACCATCAGCGTTAAAGATCGCTTCAATTGGCACGTCTATTCCGGAGTTTAACTCCAAGCCAACGTTTTCATCTTTCGAGGTCACATCAACCGCCATACCGTCAAGAATGTACTCTTCCTCTGGCATGGGCAGTGATAGTGTCACCGTAAAAGTACCCGTATTAGGGTCCGGCTCGGTCGTAAACTCTTTAATACTGGCATCATATTCACCACCACTTGGCACTCGAACAACCGCATTAATGGATGTCAAACGCTCTTCTGTTGGAGGTTGGTTTACATAGAGTCGATCAGGCAGTTGTATCAGTACTTCAACACGATTCACACTATGTATATTCACGATATATTGACCCACTTGAACATTCTCAAACTGATCCGCGTTCACGCGTGAGATGATGCCGTCAACAGGCGCTTTTAAACTGGTAAATGAAAGACGCAATTTTGCTAATTCCAACTCCGCAAGCGCAATTTGTCGTTGAGCGGCGATTTCATCAAATTGTGACTTTGCCAAAAGCCCTTTTTTAACCAAGGGTGCCGAACGACGATATTGGCTATCGACCACAGAAAATCGAGCCGATGCATTGTCTACATCTAATTGATAATCTGATGGGTCAAGAGTAGCGATTACATCGCCTTTACTGACCTTGTCACCTTCCTTAACAAGTACGCGGCTTATCTCGCCAGCAACGCGAAAACTCAGGTGAGAACGGTCAGCAGCATTTGCAATAGCAGGGAAATAGAGATTGTCATCCACACGCTTCCCCTCAAGAGAGGCAACTCGAACTCGAGGAGTTTCTAGCTCTGGAGCAACTCCTTTGTCACCACAACCCGTGAGTATTACGGCCGAGCAAACTGTGGCTAACACAATGATTCCTTTCATATTAAAGCCCTCGCTCCTTAACCCATGCACGTACTTTTATCCCAGGCTCGATGACATTAACACCTGATACGATGATCTGATCGCCGTCATTTAGACCCTGTTCCACTTGCTGCTTCTCGTTCAATATCACCGAGACTTTTTCAACAATGCCTTGATCATTAACGCGCCAAACGCACGTTTTGCCATCCTCTTCAAATAAAGCGGAGTCTGGAATTTTTGTTGCACCAGCACTTGAGGATACCAAGTGGGCATTCCCTGACATGCCTGGCAAAATACCTACATTCTCAGGACGCTCCATCACCATGGTCACTTTATAACTGCCCGTTTTCGGGTCGGCTTCGGTGTCAATTTCTTGGAAAGTAAGTTCAAAAGATTGTTCTGGAAAGGCATCAAACGTCATCGTAGCGAAAGCATCCGCCCCCTGAGTAAAACGTCTTAGCAAATGATCGGGCAATTGAAATATCACTTTCATAACCTGATTGGTCTGAATATTCATAACGCCGGCTTTGGCTGCCACATACTCATGATTTTCTGCTGGAAGGTACGAAATGGTGCCATCGTATGGGGCAACCAGTTTTGTGTATCTTAAGTTTGCTTTCGCTTGATTCCATTGCGCTTTAGCAGAGTTATGATTTGCCTTTGCCGCATCAAAGTCTTGTTCAGATACCACTTGCTCTTTACGCAACTTTTTTGCTCGTTCGTATTGAACATCAGCAAGGGTATAGTTCGCTCGAGCTTGTTTCTCTAACAGAGAATACTCATCAGGATTGAGCACCGCGAGCACATCGCCTTTTTTCACGACTTGCCCAGCATTGACCTCGATGGATTGAAGTAGCCCAGGAACTCGAAATGCCAAAACGGCTCTATCCCCTGCTTCGGTTGTCGCAGGAAAATTACGTTCAAACTGAGCATTACCAACGGAGACGGTGAAAAGTTTAGCGGGCCGAGATTCAGGCTCAGGTACGGGAGGCAGTTCTTTACCACAACCAGAAAGAACCGACATAACAGCAATTGTAATGAGCGCTTTTCTCATGTGAATCCATCCATTTATTCTACATTACCTTTAAAGTAGATGAATTCCTGTCATTCTTCTAGCGCTTTCCCCTGTATTTTTTCTTTAAAATGAGCAATTTGTGATATACCAAGCCGCATTTAATGCTCAGCTTTTGAGCAATGCTAATAACTCGGTTCGATACAAAAAAAGCGGACAAATGCCCGCTTCTTAAAATACTCGATAATGGCTTAGAGCTTATTAAACTCTCGATTAACTCGATATGCATCCGACGTAACATACGCTTCCATTCCTCGTACCTTTGCGTCGAGCTTATTGAAATCACCCTCTAGAACACTCAATAATTGATCTGGGCTTTGTCCTTTCTGCCAAGGCTTGCTCTTCAACGTATGTTCTTGCTGCGACTTGATATTTTCTGAGTATGTCATTGGCTGCTTTTCAAGCATAAATGCCAGTGCGACATAGGCCAATAACACCAAAAATGTCCCGCCTAGTAACGCTGCTGAAATCACGACAATACGAATCAACCAAACTTCCGCGCCAAAATAGTTTGCGATTCCGGCACACACGCCGGAAATTTTGCCATTTTGCGGATCACGATACAGTTCTCGTTTATTCATATTTTCGTCTCCACGTTGGGGATTCTGCATCTAGGATACGCTCCAAGGTTTCAACTCGAGACTGCATCGCTTCTGCTTTTTCAGATAGTACCTGAAGACGCTCTAGATCTTGGCTCGACAGTGCACTATCTGCTTTGCGTTTGCTGCGATAGTGTAAGAAGAGCCATAGTGGAGCGACAAAGATTAAAAAGACAATCAATGGTCCAGTAATAATAAATGTCGACATAAATGGCTCCTTTCTTATTTATCTTTTGATGACATCTGTTCTTTCAGCTTTGCCAACTCTTTTTCAATTTCATCTTGTGCTTGTAGCTCAGCAAACTCTTGATCTAGCGATTTAGCATTACCTGTTTTCGCATAAATGTCGGCTTCAGCTTCCATCTCATCAATCTTACGAGAGTATTGCTCAAACTTTGCCATCGCTTCGTTAGTGCGTCCGGCATGAAGCTGTTTTTGTACATCACGACGGTTTGAAGCGGTTTGGTTACGAATTGCGAGTGCTTGCTGTTTCGCACGTGTCTCTGTAATTTTGGCTTCTAGCTTACCAATTTCACCCGTCAATTTCTCGATGGTTTCTTCTACAAGAGTTTGCTCAGTGTGCAAGCCTTTGATTACGTGCTCAAGTTTTTGCTTCTCAATAAGCGCAGCACGAGCTAAATCTTCACGCTCTTTAACTAATGCTAAGCTGGCTTTCTGACCCCATTCGGTGATTTGGTCTTCTAGCGCTTCTACTTTGCGAGCAAGCTCTTTTTTGTCAGCAATTGCTTTCGCCGAGTTAGTTCGAACCTCGACTAATGTGTCTTCCATTTCTTGAATGATAAGACGGATCATTTTTTCAGGATCTTCTGCCTTGTCTAGTAATGCGCTGATGTTTGAATTAACGATATCTGCAAAACGAGAAAAAATACCCATAACGGAACTCCTCTTTTTCCTATTTAAACTCGACAAGGTGATTTACCTTGTGTCTCCCTTATAGCTATAACAAGTAACGTGCCAACTTTTATTACCCTTAATAAACAACAATTTAACTCGTTCATTGTTGTTTTCAACATTATGCTATGATGGTTTTACCAACTGTTGGTAAATTTCACCAACTTCAATACTGTAAATCGTCGACATACAGAAACGAGAAGGATCTTATGAAGCAAAACCTCATTGGTGAATCACCCGCTTTTCTCGCGGTATTAGATAAAGTATCACAACTTGCACCGATTGAGCGGCCAGTACTCATTATCGGAGAACGAGGAACGGGCAAAGAACTTATTGCACAACGTTTACACTATTTATCAAAGCGTTGGGATAAGCCGCTCCTTTCATTAAACTGTGCCACGTTAAGCGAGGGCTTAATTGATTCAGAACTGTTTGGACATGAATCAGGTTCATTTACAGGGTCCAAAGGCAAGCATAAAGGTCGCTTCGAACGTGCTGAGGGTGGCACTTTGTTTCTGGATGAATTAGCCACAGCCCCACTGTTAGTGCAAGAAAAACTGCTACGAGTGATCGAGTACGGTGAATATGAACGAGTCGGTGGTCATACTGCCCTAACGGCAGATGTTCGTTTAGTATGTGCAACCAATGCAGATTTGCCTCAATTGGCCAAACAAGGTGACTTTCGTGCCGATTTGCTCGATCGTTTAGCTTTCGATGTCATTATGCTTCCGCCGTTACGCAAGAGAAAAGAAGACATCCTTTCTTTAGCTCAACACTACGCAATAAAAATGTGCCGTGAGCTACAATTGGAATACTTTGTCGGCTTTACAGAAGAAGCACAGCGTTCATTACTTGATTACCATTGGCCAGGAAACGTACGTGAACTTAAGAACGTGATCGAGCGTGCTATCTATCGTCACGGATTGGACGCCGATCCTATTCACCACCTTGTTTTTAATCCATTTGAAGCTGGATGGGATAATTCACTTGGTCATTCATCCAACCAAACCGAACCTGACCAGACAGAAACCGAGCGACACGAACACATTCAATTTCCATTAGACTATAAACAATGGCAAGAAGAGCAGGACATTAAGCTGTTAAACTCTGCATTAGAAGAGGCAAAATATAACCAAAGGCAAGCCGCTGATTTGCTTGGTTTAAGTTACCATCAATTAAGAGGGATGGTGAGAAAGTATGGTTTAGTTGGCCAAAATTAAGCACAGCACATAAAGATAAATAACCAAACTATCGATGCATTTAACATCCATGCGCGTCTAGATTAAGGTAATACTCAGCATTGTAACGATTTTATGTTTGGAGCGTGTTCACAAAGGTGATAAATTAGCGGGATCATTTTCGCTTGTCACTCCTTTGAACATTCAAAAGAAACAAGCAAGATCCAATGACCATTTCATATGATGAAAGCTTTTTTAAGACTATCGCTAGGCCTACTCGGTATTGGCTTACTCACCGCCTGCGGTGAAGACATAGACCATCAAGACGTTCGTGAAAATCGATTTGTGTTTTGTGGACATGGTAAACCAAGTACGTTTAATCCTCAGCTCGTAGACAGCGGCATTACAGCAGAAGCACTGAGTCCTCAGTTGTATGACACGCTACTCACCCTCGATCCAGAATCTCATCAACCCGTTGCTAGCATTGCTGAAAGCTGGACTGTGAATGATGCTGGTACTGAGTATATCTTTAAAATTAAGGACGGCGTTTCGTTCCAGACCACTCCTTGGTTCACCCCTACTCGTCCACTCAATGCACAAGATGTTGTGTTCAGCTTTAAGCGAATCATTGATGTAAACCATCCGTATCACGATATCGGTGGTGGTTTTTATCCATGGTTTGCCGGTTTGGATTTCCAAAATCTGGTGCAGGATGTGATTGCACTTGACGATCAAACCGTGAAGTTCGTTCTTTCTCAGCCAAACTTTGCATTTCTTGCCAATATTGCCACTAGCCATGCCGTTATTTTATCTAAAGAATATGGTAATGAGTTAATTACTCATGACGAAAAGGCTTTAATTGACCAGTTTCCTATTGGTTCTGGACCGTTTCAACTTAAAGAATATCAACCAAATGATTTGATCCGTTTAGAGCGTCATCCGGCCTATTGGAACACGCAAGCAAAAATGAAACAGGTTGTCTTCGATATCTCTCATCGAGGCACTGGCACCTTAGCTAAGTTGCTAAGAAATGAGTGTGACGTTCTGGCATCACCTATTTCTAGCCAGATCCCGATTATTCAAGAGAGTGAGCAACTTGAGATTGATGCTACACCTGCAAATAATGTCTCATTCATCGCCATCAATACCGATCACCCTGCGCTAAGTGATGTGCGTGTTCGCCAAGCATTGAATTTAGCTATCAACCGCCAAAATATCCTCGATTCGGTTTATTACGGAACCGGTACGCAAGCCTATACTCTCTTACCTCCAAACTCTTGGGCTTACCAAAAAGACAGCGTAAAAATTCGCTATGACAGGAACTATGCGATCGCTTTGTTGCGAGAAGCTGGATTTGAAAAAGGATTGAATCTCACCATGTGGGTTCCTCTAGAGCCACGCGCCTTTGACCCAAGCCCGCGCAAAACCGCCGAATTGATTCAAGCGAGCTTCGCTGATATTGGGGTGAAGCTTGAGATTTTAACTAATGACCGTTTTGACCGAACTCAACTCGACTCTATCAACAGCATCGACTTATTACTGACGGGTTGGATTGGCGATACCGGCGATCCCGACAATTTCTTCAGACCGCTTCTTTCTTGTGAATCTGAACGTGTTGGTTTGAATGTATCCATGTGGTGTAACGAAGATTTCGACTTCTTGCTTGATCTTGCTTTAGAAACTCAAGAGCCTCGCTATCGCTTAAATTTGTATCGCCAAGCTCAAAACATTCTTAATGAGGAATTTCCTGTTATTCCATTAGCCCATGGCGTTCAATTTCGTGTGCACAATAAGTCACTGACCGGTTTTAAATCTAGCCCGTTCAACGCACAACCATTTGATAACGTTGAGAGAATCCACTGATGTTTTGGTACACTATTCGACGCTTTAATTTATTTTTCATCACCTTGATGATTCTCACTTTAGTGGGCTTCTCACTACTGCGTTTAGATCCTACGTCTCACTGGGCCAACGTGGAATTTTGGTCTGGCTGGCAAAGCTATTTGGTTGAGCTATCCACGTTAAACTTTGGCTTAACCAAAAGTGGCATTCCGATTTACGATGAACTGGCCGTTGTCTTTCCTGCTACGCTCGAGTTGTGCTTTTTTGCATTTTTAGTGTCGCTACTTATTGGTATCCCCTTGGGGACAATTGCAGGCATGAAGCAAGGGAAATGGTTAGATACCAGCATTTCTTTTATTTCAATGTCTGGCTACTCTGCGCCGATCTTCTGGGTAGCATTAATGCTGATCATGGTGTTTTCACTGCAATACCATGTATTTCCCGTTGCTGGCCGCTATGACTTGCTTTATGAAATCGATCACGTGACAGGCTTTGCCATCATCGATGCTTTTTTGTCTAAAGGTGAATACCGCGCACATGCCTTACAAAGTGTTATCGAACACATGACTTTGCCATGTTTGGTACTGGCTCTCACACCAACAACACAAGTCATTGGCCTCATGCGCGCATCGGTTGCTGAAGTCATGAGCCAAAACTACATTCGTGCGGCACGCATCAAAGGTTTATCTAATCGAGAAATCGTGACTCAACATGTACTTCGTAACGCAATTCCTCCAATCATTCCAAAGGTAGGGGTGCAACTCTCGAGTATGATTACGCTTGCGATCATCACTGAATCAATTTTCAACTGGCCAGGCATAGGTCGCTGGCTATTAGATGCACTTGGAAATCAAGATTATGCATCTATTCAAGCGGGTGTCATGGTATTGGCAACCCTTGTTCTAACCGCCAATATCTTCTCAGATTTGATTGGTGCCATGATTAACCCTCTGGTGAGAAAGGAATGGTATGCTAACAAATAACATTTACCAAGAAGAGCGCATTCCAACGCAATTTGAGCGGTTTTGGCGCAGTTTTCGTGGCAATAGCTTAGCGATGTTTGGGCTATGGTGCCTTGGTCTGATCATTATCGTCACACTGTTAGCGCCGATTTTGACACCCTATGACCCACAAGCACAATCAGGTGAACTACTTGTGCCGCCATCATGGGCACCTGCAGGCAGTGTTGACTATTTCTTAGGGACGGATGATCTTGGGCGAGATATTCTCTCTCGTTTAATCTCAGGCTCTCAACTTACGTTTGGTGCCGCCGTTATCATTACAGCAATCTCTGCTCTAATTGGCTGTTTTATTGGTGTCCTTGCAGGTATGACGAGAGGACTGCTTTCAAGTACCTTGAACCACCTACTTGACACCGTTATGGCTATTCCGTCTTTGTTACTGGCCATCATTTTTGTTGCTTTTCTTGGCTTTGGCGAATTCAACATTTTGCTTGCTATCTGTCTTGCGCTTATCCCACGCTTTATTCGTTCTGTTTACATCGCGGTGCATACGGAGGTCGAAAAAGACTACATCATGGCGGCCCGCCTCGATGGGGCGAATGACTTCTACTTGCTGTGGAACTCTATTCTGCCAAATGTGCTAACCGTTGTGGCGGCTGAGATTACTCTCGCTCTGTCTGTAGCGATTTTAGATATTACTGCCCTTGGTTTCTTAGGTTTAGGGGCTCAAGCACCAAGTACAGAGTGGGGCGCGATTCTCGGTGACTCCGTAGAGTTGATATACATTGCACCTTGGACCGTGACTTTGCCTGGCCTTACCATTATGTTCACTGTTGTTGTTCTAAACTTAGTGGGTGAAGGTGTACGCCAAGCACTCAATGCGGGGATCGAATAATGCCGTTATTAGATATTCGACATTTGACCATTGAAATTGAAACACCATCAGGATTGGTTAAAGCAGTAGACCGGATGAGTATTACTCTAAACGAGGGTGAGATCCGTGGTCTAGTCGGTGAATCAGGCTCGGGCAAAAGCTTAGTTGCAAAAGCCATTGTGGGCGTATGTAAGGACAACTGGAAAGTAACCGCAGACCGAATGCGCCTTGGTAACATTGACTTACTTCAGCTAACGCCAAAAGAACGCCGCCGCGTGATAGCTCGTGATATCGCGATGATATTCCAAGAACCCTCCACCTGTTTAGATCCATCAGAAGAAGTTGGCAGACAGCTGATCGAGTCGATTCCATCACGCTCTTTTGAAGGGAAATGGTGGGAGCGCTTTAAATGGCGTAAGAAGCAGGCTATCGCCCTGCTCCACAAAGTCGGGATTAAAGATCACAAACGCTTAATGGGGAGTTACCCATACGAGCTGACTGATGGTGAATGTCAAAAAGTCATGATCGCGATGGCGATTGCAACCAAGCCAAAAATCTTGATTGCCGATGAACCAACTAACGATCTTGACCCGATTACACAGTCACAAATACTGCGTCTATTAAGTCGTATGAACCAGATCAATAACACCACCATCGTGTTGATTGGACACGACTTGACCACCATTACCCAATGGGCAAATCGAATCACGGTAATGTATTGTGGACAGTCAGTAGAATCCGCTGATACTGCGAAAATTGTCGCAGCGCCAAAGCACCCATATACTGCTGCGCTACTTCAAGCGATGCCTGACTTCAATGACTGGATTCCGCACAAGCAAAAATTACATTCGCTTCCAGGATCAATTCCTCCGTTGCAACACCTACCTATTGGATGTCGATTAGGGCCTCGCTGTCCCTACGCTCAAAGGCAGTGTGTCGAAATACCACATACAAGACGAATTAAAAACCATAAATTCAGCTGCCACTTTCCATTGAATACGGAGAAACATTCATGAGTGCGCTACTAGAAGTCGATAACCTATCGAAGCAGTTTGTTACGCGTTCAGGCTTGTTTAAACGAAAAGTAAAAGAAGCGGTAAAGCCGGTTAGCTTTACACTCGAGCCCGGCCAAACTATCGGTTTTATTGGCCAAAATGGCTCAGGTAAGTCTACCTTAGCCCGCATGTTAGCTGGTGTGGTTGAACCAAGTTCCGGTGAAATTCGTGTAAATGGCGAGCGGCTAGAGCATAAAGATTATTCAACCCGCTGTAAGTTGATTCGTATGATCTTTCAAGATCCGAATACTTCGCTGAACCCTCGTATTCAAATTGGCCGTATTTTAGAGGGGCCTCTAAAGCGAAATACAAACATGCCACCCGATGCACGAATGAAACGTGTAAAAGATACATTACTACGTGTCGGTTTATTGCCAGAGCATGCCTACTTCTATCCACAGATGCTTGCTGCCGGTCAGAAACAGCGTGTGTGTCTTGCTCGTGCGTTGATTCTACAGCCTTCTATCATCGTGGCCGATGAGGCTTTAAACGGTCTAGACATGGCAATGCGCTCGCAGATCATCAACTTGTTCTTAGAACTCCAAGAAGAGATGGGCTTGTCTTTTGTTTACGTGTCTCAGCATATCGGAATTGTAAAGCACATAACGGATAAGGTTATGGTGATGCATGAGGGCGAGGTCGTAGAATCTGGAGATACGAACCAAGTGTTGACCAATCCACAGCATGCTATTACGCAACGATTAGTCGAAAGTCATTTTTACAAAGCACCAAATCACTAATGTCCTGAGCTCTAAGCTCTAAGCTCTAAGCTCTAAGCTCTAAGCTCTAAGCTCTAACATGATAACTTCATAAGCCTGATCAAATTCGACGAGTTTTTGAAATAAAATAGCCTGCTATCTAAGCAGGCTATTATTTTTTCAATTGAGCATAGTGAGCTGTAATTAACGACGGCTTGCTTGTTTACGCAGTTCGAAATCAAACTCATCAGGAAACAGCACCACACCCTCTTCATTCTGGTTTGGGAAAACCACAACAGACAACTCATCGTCCTCTAGGCCTGACGTCCAGCGACTGTGCCATTTGTTCAAAGAGATTGCTTCCGGCTCACACTCTTCCCAGTCACCCGTCGCCCATTGCTGTGCGAATTCTTCGTTTGGCCATACAGGAACACAATCGTCATCTTCGGTGTTTAACATCACGCAGCCGTGTTCATCTTTTAGAATCCACACTTTGTTATTTGCTACGATCTCTTTCACACAGTATTTCAAACGCTGTTCTTCATTGTAGCGGTTGATCGTGTCCATTTGCTCTTGGGTTAATGTTTCAGACATGTTTGTCTCCTGTTTCCCATAGAAAAATGCCCACCTGATGGCGGGCATTTACAGTATATGCTCGTAGTGCAGAAATTACGCAAGCTCAGTTTGAAGCCAAGGCCAGCCTTGCTTCTTACGGCTTAGTGTATTTTCCATCATTAGCATGCCATCTTGCTCATGCTTAACAAGTTTCTCTGCCCACTCACCTTTGTAAAGAAGACGAGTTTGCGCTGTAGTGATGTCTGTTAGCATGACTGCAGCAAATGCTAGGTTGTCGTTCGCACAACGTGCTTCTAGATCCGCTTCTAGTGCTTCGATCATACCGTCAACTTGCTCTAGAGTTGCAAGTTCAACCTGACCTACTACTACGTCACGACCGTTGAATGGGTAACCTTTAAGGTCTTTTTCAACAAGTTCAGCCGCAGATAGACCTTCGATGTTTGTCTTAGCGATTAGAAGATCTTTAGTGAATGCGTCAACGTCTTGTACGTCTGCGATGGCCGCTAGCTCAGCTACAGCATCTTTGTCTTTTTGAGTACAAGTTGGAGAAGCGAAACCTACTGTGTCAGAAAGAATCGCTGACATCATTAGCTTAGCGATTTGAGGCTTGATCTCGTGACCTTCAATCTTGAACATGTTGAACAGTACTGTGTTAGTACAACCAACAGGCCAGATCCATGCTTCCATTGGGTTTACTGTCATCACGTCACCTAGACGGTGGTGGTCAACAATACCAGCAACTTCTGCTTCAGCAATGTCGTCAGGTGCTTGCGCTAGATCTGAGTAGTCTACTAGCCAAACAGTTTCACCTGCTACTGAAGTGCGAAGTTCAGGAACTTCTGCGCCAGCAACATCAAGGATGTGCTGAGTTTCACGGTTGATTTCGCCTTGGCGGATTGGCATTGCTTCAACGCCACGCGCCTTTAGAAGTTCAGTTGCAACTAGTGCACTACAAATGCTGTCACTGTCTGGGTTCTTATGACCTACAACTAGAATCATGTTTCTTCCTATTCAAGTCAATTTGATACGCTTCCGAATGAGGTGAATTTCGTATTGAATGACACCTTGGAAACGAGTTTGCTCACAAAGGCCGATACTTTACCTGATTTGAGATAAATTGACACGCAGAAAAGTGGTTATCGAGTATTGCGAATAATTCTCAATTACATATAATGAAAATTATTCGCATTTGTACTTGAGCCATCTATGAACGTGACCACGATTCTTAACTCAGCGCATCAGTTGCTGCAGCCCACTCAGTTTCGTCTGGCTTATAAACGGTTATTATTGCCTATCGCACTGCTCGCGCTCTTAGTAAACGAAACGACGAGAGCGATCACCGTCGCTACCCTATCTGATTCTTTCTGGGCGGTCTCTTGTTATGTTGCTGCAACACTGGCTATTTACCATTACCTTGCGAACTTCATGTCGAAGACAAATCGCCTTACTACGCTCTATCACCGTTCACGTCATCATCAGGTTTTGTTTGCTGCACTCCTTGGTGCACTACCCGGTTGCGGCGGGGCGATCGTTGTCTCTACTCAATTTATCAGTGGCCGTGTCGGTTTTGGGGCGATTGTCGCCGTGTTGACCTCCACAATGGGTGATGCGGCTTTCCTTTTACTTGCCGCTAAACCGGCAACAGGGTTGGGTGTGATTGGATTAGGCGTTGTCGTTGGTGCGATATCTGGATGGGCTGTTAATGCATTTCATGCCGATGATTTTTTGCGTCCAAAACAAAAAGAAGAACCAACTCAGGCTCCGTGTTGCAATAGCCACGGGGATACACATACCCCAATGGAACAACGCGCTATCAATCTCCAAGGTACATTCTGGAAATGGCTACTCATACCTGCGAGCATCATTGCTGTACTAGGTTCGTTCCAAGTAGATTTGAACCCACTGCTGGGACTGAAAGAAAATAGCATAGAATGGCTAGGGGCAATATTTGCCGTCGCCGCGATGTTTTTTTGGGCGATGACTAAAGATTTGGGTGATTACCAATCAACGGTATCAGAAGACGATAAAATCATCAGTTCTCATCCCATTCAAAAAGCAGCGCAAGACACCAACTTTGTGAGCGCTTGGGTTATTTTGGCATTTTAGCTTTTGAATTAACAACTTACTTCTCTGGCTTAAATTTGGAGGCCGCGTTCTCTGGCTGGGGGATTTGGATGCCGCTTATTGGTTTGGCTGTCGGTCTGATGCCCGGCTGTGGGCCGCAAATTTTAGTCACCAGTTTGTACCTTTCGGGTGCGGTGCCGATGTCTGCTCAATTATCCAATGCAATTTCTAATGATGGTGACGCCCTCTTCCCTGTCATCGCAATGGCTCCAAAAGCAGCAGTCGTTGCAACTATCTATTCAGCAGTACCAGCACTGATTGTCGGCTATGGTTACTTCTTCCTATTTGAACACTGATATTTAAATTGAATCGCGTTCGGATACAAAAAGAGCCTCGATGGAGGCTCTTCAATTTTCCATTACACAAATTATGCGGTGACAATCGCTTTCGCATTGAGCCCTTTATCTAAGCTAACAAGCAACAACTGACACGGCTCTTGGTTGAGTTTCTCTCCGGTCCAGTAGTCATACCAATCTGTTGGTTGATCAGCTGTCAATGTGAACTCTGTTGCATCATCATTGGCATAATTAAACAAACAGTGCAGATCATTTTTGTTCGTCAAAGACAGAAATGCATAGTTGAGACTAAGCGCTGTAAATTTTGCTGCCGCTTGATTTCTGTGCTGACGAAGCATTAATTTCGACAACGTTTTACTCGCAAATGGTGTTATTTCAGGCAAAGGGTCGCCAGAGAGAAGCAAACCACCACAAGCAAGCAACACATTGCGATGGAACTGATAATCTTCACGCGATGCTGCTTGGTTCGGTAACGAAGTAAACGTCGCGCAGTCTGGGTCGATCTGCCATAAATTGCGATGCTGCCAACTGCGGAAGAATGTTTCTTTCGCGATCTGTTCAAAGCGATGGCTATGACGTTCCACATCATCCGAAACACGCATGGCATCGACTAAACCCAACGAAGGCCACATTGGAGCATTACAGCCTAGCAGCCACGCATCTCCTGCGCCTTTAGCTATCGCTTCCATACCCATTCGATAGGCTTCAACACCGGTAATACCTGATTGGCTGCGCTTACCTTTTAGCGTACCCCAATAATTTGCGTCTAGCTTAAATAGCTCGACGCCCCACTCTTGGCGCATGACGCTAACAACATGGGCTAAATGATCTTGTACTTCAGGGTTAGAAGTATCGAGAATGTACCAAGGTGTGCATCGCCATCCTCCATAAGTTACATCTTCGGCTTTCAACAAACTTCCGTCTTCATGACGTACGAACCACTCTGGGTGTTTTTTAAAGATCTCAGATTCTGGTTGTGCAATAAAAGGTGCCATCCAAATAGCGGGTTTTTTCCCTTTAGCACGAATGTTATGAATCAGCTCTTTCACGCCACCAGAGAATTTGTCTGACGGAGTAAGCCAATCCCCCATGAACGCTTGGTAACCGTCATCAAGAAGTACCCATTCTAAATCTGATAGCTTATCTTGCATGCATTCAACATTCTCGAGAATGTTATTTTCGGTTACTTCCGCATAGTATGCGTACCATGAACACCAACCAATAGGAGCATCTTTAAGAACACCACTACGCACAGGATGATGTTCTGCAATCATGTCGCTATATTGCTTGTAAAGATCAGATAGAGAATCACCACACAACACCGTTACCGACTCGAGTGTATTGTGCGCCCAATCCGAAACTTGAGTTGCTTCGCCATCAATAGAAGCAGATAAAAGCCAGTTCTCCTCATGCTGAACGACGTCAAAATAGCCAGCAAATCGACGACAGGAAGTAAATCCAAATAAGGTGTAACCAGAGGAGTCTTCAATCACCAAGTAGTTGTAGTAACGTTTAGGGCTATTTTCGGGATAGATTCGATACGACGTGTTGTTATCCGGACAGCGGCCAATATCGACCGGGTGAGAAATCGTGCCGGAGGTTTGG
Source organism: Vibrio alfacsensis (assembly GCF_003544875.1). NCBI lineage: Bacteria > Pseudomonadati > Pseudomonadota > Gammaproteobacteria > Vibrionales > Vibrionaceae > Vibrio > Vibrio alfacsensis. Next base: position 1,208,483 of record NZ_CP032093.1, on the reverse strand, counting down.
GCCAACATTTGAAAGCCATCACCAATAACGCTCGCTCCTTGCTCATATAAAAGGCATTTCAAAGAGGACTTCACGGTCAGTAAATGTTTTGTTATGTACCCCTGCAAACGAAAAATGCACTTGATTACCAACAACTTCATATTGAAGATCGTTATCACGCACTGAGAGTTCAGTGTGATTGGCCAGTTGAATTATTTGAGCCATTGAGAACCTACTCACTTGATTATTTTTGTATTGTCTCTCCTATTATCGTTTGCTTCTCTCTCCCAATTCGTTATCAACGTCACGAAACCACATCCCGCTCAACCAAATAAAATGAGCATTGAGAGAATGCTCACTGAAATTTTGGTCAAAAAAATACCAGCCCGAGGGCTGGTATTTGATTTAAAGCTTAGTATGCCTAATTAAGCAACTTCGATTGGACCACCGAATGAAGTCACTGGTGGAACTTTACCAGTGAATTTCTCGAAATCTACGATACATGTATTCGCAGAAGTCGCCTGTGCTAACTCAGAAGAACCGATATCTTGAGTTAGTGTATTAGGGTCACCGTAAGTACAAATTGCACCGACTTTCTCGTTTAGAGGACCATACCACGCACCCTCTTCGATACGCACAACACCACGAGGGTAGCTGTCAGTAAGCACAGCACCAGCAAGAAGTTGACCACGATCGTTAAATACACGAACTAAGTCACCATCTTTAATGCCTTTTTCTTTAGCATCTAGCGGGTTGATGTAAACAGGCTCACGACCTTGAACTGCGTAAGTTGCACGGAAGTCTTCAGATTCACACATCTGAGAGTGCAGACGCTTGTCTGGGTGGCAAGACTGTAGCCAGTACGGGTGTTTCTCTGAGCCAGGACCACCGTGTGAACGTTCTGATTTTTCGAACCACATTGGGTGTTCTTGACAGTGTTCGTAACCGTAACGGCCGATCTTACGAGAAGTAATCTCGATAAAACCAGAAGGTGTACCCAGTGGGTTGATTTCTGGATCTTGACGGAAGTCAGCGTGGCGAACCCAAGGTTTACCTTCACCGAAGTCTAGTACACTCTGTTCCCAGAACTCTGCGAATTCTGGCATTTCGAACTTACCTTCGTTCGCTTTCTTACAATCGTTGTAAAGGCTTTGGATCCATTCCATCTCGCTCATGCCACGAGTGTACTCGTCGCGACGACCAAAGCGTTGAGTCAGTTCACTCATGATTTGGAAGTCTGGCTTAGATTGGAACAATGGGTCCACTAGGCGATGCATAGCAATCAGACCTTTGTTCGAGTAAGAACCGTATACGTCGATATCGTTACGTTCCCACTGAGTACATGCTGGAAGCACGATATCAGAGAAACGACACGTTGCCGTCCAAGCGAACTCAATCGTTACTACTGTTTGTAGCTTCTGGAACGCTTGCTTCATACGGTTACGATCTTGGTGGTGGTGCCATGGGTTACAACCCGAGATCACCATCATCTTGAAGTCTGGAAGCTTAACTTTACCACCGTTGTAGTTGATCTCTTTGCCTGGTTCTAGCAGACAGTCGATCCAACGAGCAACAGGGATAGTACGGCTGTAGCCGTTAAAGTCATTGTTGTCCCACTTCGGCTTCATACCTGTATCTAGGTTACGAGGGAAACCACCAGGGCCCGCGAAACCAGTTGAAGGTACACCGATACTTGAGTAGTGGTGACCGTAAGAGATACCACCGCCAGGTAGACCGATTTGACCAACCATTGCTGCAACTACTGCTGCTGCCCAGTATGGCTGCTCACCGTGCTCTTGACGTTGGATACACCAACCCATAAGGATCTGTGTACGACCGTTCACTAGCATGCGTGCGAATTCACGAATCTTGTCCGCTTTCACGCCACAGATAGGCGCCGCCCACTCTGGAGTCTTAACAACTTTGTCTTTCGTTTCACCTTGAACGTACTTAATGAAGTCTTCGAAACCTAGACAGTAAGTCTCAATGAACTTCTTGTCGTATAGATCTTCGTTGTACAGTACGTGCGCGACAGCAAGCATGAATGCTACGTCTGTTAGCGGGTTAATGTATAGGTGATCGTTCTCTAGATAACGTTGAGTCTTGTTCTTAACTGGGTCTACAGAAAGAACGTTGATTTCGCCTTTCGCTACTTTTTCTTTCAGTTGCGCTAGGTACTTGAATGACTCGTGAGTTTCACAGTTCCAACCTACTTGTAGGTTTTTCACTGGGTCGTTTGCCCAAAGAATGATGTTGTCTGAATTCTCTAGAATTTCTGACCAAGACGTACCTTGTGCATAAACTTCTGTTGAACCAAGTACGTAAGGCATGATGGTTTGACCTGCACCCGTCGAGTAGTCACCTACTTTAGTGATGAAGTTACCATGCATACCTACTGCACGTTGCATGTGCGCTGTACAGTTGTTAAATGCACCAGTTTGGTTCCAACCTGTTTGACCTGCGTGTAGAGCCCATGGACCATATTCTTTCTGAACACGCTCTAGCTCACGGTAGAACAAGTCTAATGCTTCATCCCAAGTAACACGGATGAAACGGTTGTTACCACGCGTCTCAGCGCTATATTTGTGCTTTTTCAGCCAGTCTAGACGAACCATTGGGTAACGAACACGTGATGGGCTGTAGATAATGCCCTTGATGCCGTTCAACATTTCTGTTGGGTTCTTGTCTAGTTCTAGCGGTTTGATCTCTTGAACTTTGCCCGCGTAGATGTGGGCGCGGAACGCGCCCCAGTGTGAACCTGTTACTTTCCAAGTACCAGTAGACTCAGCTGCGCTTGCAGATGCTGAAGCCAATAAGCTTGGACCGATAACTGACGCTGCACTTGTGGTTGCTACACCTTTAAGAAAACTTCTTCGTGTAATAGCCATTTATAATTACTCCAATCCGACGCTTATTAGTGGTGACCTTCAGCGAAATCTGAAGAGTGCATTTGTAGATACTTCAGAATCAATGCTTCGCTGTCTGTGTCTAGGTTAACGAATGCAAGCATACCGTCAAACATACCTGGCCAAGTGTTCGCATCGAAGTGCGCTTCAGCAGGTTGCGTGTGACATACTGAACAGTTAGTTTTGTATGCTTCAGCTGATTTTTCCCATACAGGCGTGATGTCGTTTAGCATAGACTCTTTCTTGATCCATACTTTCGCTGCCACTTTTTCCCATGGAAGACCAGTTAGTTCGTCAACTTTCTTCTCACCAGCGGTCACAACATTGTTGTCTGTTGATGCTTCCTTAAGAAGAGACGCCACTGCGATGTTCTTACCAAAATCAGCTTGGATTACACGACCAAAGCCTTTCGCTTTACGCCATCCGTCAATTTCGATTTCTGCGTAGTCGCCTTTGTCTGCAATCACTTTTACGCTAGACGCTGGGTTAAGAAGACCCGCTTCTTTCTGGCCTTTGTCGTCGAAGTAAATTGGTAGGTGACGAACACTCACAAGCGTTTGACCAACATCATAATTGGTGTTTGAAGCAAGCGCTTCTAGATCGCCAACAATACCGCCTATGCTATCCATACCAGCTGGTAGGTTGTGCGCGATACCTTTGTGACAGTCAACACAGCTCTGATCTTTTTCCGCTGCTTGTGTCATTTGGATACGAGCAGTTGGAGACATTTGCTCGAAGTCCATAGAGTCGTAGTTGTGACAATCTTTACATTCTTGAGATTTGTTTGCAGAGAAACGATCCCATTCGTGTTTAGCAAGCTCGATACGGCGCTCTTCGAAAACACCAGGTTCATCGTAGTTACCAAATACTTGTGCAAATACTTCTTTAGATGCTTGCATTTTACGAGCGATCTTATCTGTCCAGTTATGTGGAACGTGACAGTCAGGACAAGTAGCACGAACACCAGAGTGGTTTTTCCAGTGAACTGTATCTTGTAGTTCGACATACACGTTGTCGCGCATTGTGTGACAGCTGATACAGAATTCTTCTGTGTTTGTTGCTTCTAGTGCCGTGTTAAAACCGCCCCAGAAAATAACGCCAGCGATGAAACCGCCCATAGTCAGCACACCAAGGCTGATATGAACTGCCGGGCGCGTCATTGTGCGCCACAGTTTAATAATCAATGATTTCATTATTTGCTCTCTTAAAATCTTTTCAAAAGTGTGGTTGTGAGCTCACTGGCTTACATGCCATGCGCACCAGGAGGACCAAAGAAGAACACTTGAAGTGCCCAAACAATAAATCCGTAGCCACCTACGAATGCCACACTCAGAATTGGGAAGAGAACAACTGCAATGAAGAGGAAAGATTTCCACTCCAGTGAGCGTTTTTCACCACTCTCAATTTTGTTAACATCACTCATACATTTGCCTATTTTGTATCTAGTGTTATTGAATAGCCTGTATTACCAAGCTTAAGTTTTACAATCTCTATTAGAAAATGTTAGACCATACTAACGGTAAGGTTCAATTAATTCCGCCGCTTCAGACGTTGTTATTCCACACTTTTTGAGCTCATCCAAAGTTGTGTTTGATTGCTGAGTTTTATTAAAAATATTAATAGATGTATAAAATAAGTCTTTTGCGAAGTTGTAAATCATACAACAAATCAACAACACATTTCACATCTTGTCAGATTTTTTCGTGCCACTAAATTGTTTATTTTTCGACTAAAGACAGCATCTTGTGAATTAATTGTTAAACAAACACACAAAAATGTCAGCTCTTTACCCGACTTAAGGTTGGAGGAAAGTTAGACTCTATCGTTCATAAAACAAACGCAATTCGTTAGAATCATCCTGACAATTTCGGGAGTAAATACATGAATCAAGTTGTAGATATTAATTGGTTAGATTTGGCGACATTTAGCTTGATTCTCTGCATACCATTATTCATCAACATGCATTATAAACTTGGACTTGCCAGAGACTCTGTTATCAGTGTTATTCGGATGACAATCCAACTGTTTTTGGTCGGTCTCTATCTTGAATATCTGTTCCAACTAAACAGTCTGGCGATCAACTTAGCGTGGCTTGTCATCATGGTTGTTGTTGGTGCGAGCGCTATCGTCAACAAAGCGAACTTACCCCAAAATGCGCTCATACTCCCCCTTATCGCAGGGCTCACATGCAGCCTATTTCCACTACTTGCTGCTATTTCATTTGGTCTAGTCAAGCCGCAACCATTTTATAATGCGCAGTACATGATCCCATTGGCTGGCATGTTACTAGGTAATAGTCTGAGCAGTAATATCGTCGCACTACAAAACCTGTTTACCGCATTCGAACAAAGAAAATCCGAATACGAAGCTGCGATCTCTCTTGGCGCTTCTCCTAAATACGCCTCATTCCCGTTTATTCAAGAAGCACTGCGTAAATCCTTAGCTCCTATCCTTGCATCCATGGCTACAACCGGATTAGTCACCTTACCCGGCATGATGACAGGGCAAATTCTCGGTGGCGCGAGTCCAATGATCGCAATCAAATATCAGCTCGTCATTATGCTGGCGATTTTTGTTATGCTTAGTGTGTCTGTTGCGTTGACTTTAGAATTGACTTTACGCTGTGTACAAACAAAAGAAGGGCGTATTACCGTCAAATTCACCCCGGAAAAACGTTCAAAAAACGCCCAACAAAAGAACTCGTAAGCACTTAATTTTGTGTAATTTTTTTTGCCCTAAAAGATACTCACGATCTTTGAGCTAGGTTATCCACAGAAAATGTGGATAACCTCCCAAAGTGATAAGCAACAAGCACCATAATCTCATCACCTTAAGATTCAACCACACTTAAAATGGTCAAATCTTATTCATCCTTTTGACACAACCTTGCCCTAGAGTGTTTCCAAGAATTAATTGTGATTGGTATGGATATGTTAGCTATGCAAGAGAAATGTGACGACGTTGTCGTTGAAAACCCGTTAAATTGGTTAATGGAAGAGCCTAAAGAAGTGACGTCACTTTGGCAGCCAAGCGCGTTAAAGACGAATGAAGAGTTACTCTAACCTATCAAGTATCATTCAAAGTATGTGAAGAGGAGCAATGTGAATGAGTCTGACGTGACTACCTGATTCACACGAACAATGCGTTCACTGATTTTTAGATATAAAAAAGGCAAGCCTTTAAGCTTGCCTCTACCGCATTATTTCAAATGCTTGTCTTCGTCACGAAGGTAAATCATCCAATACCACATACCAACAAACACACCGCCACCGATGATGTTGCCAATAGTTACAGGGATTAGGTTATTCACAATAAAGCCAATCATATTCAGGTCTGCATAATCTGCAATATTAGCCCCAGTCATTTGCCAAAATGATTCCGGTGCGAAGTATTTAATACCGATAGCCATAGGCACTTGGAACATGTTCGCAATACAGTGCTCAAAACCTGCAGATACAAACATCGCAACAGGAAGAATCATTACTGCGATTTTGTCTGTTAACGTGCGGCCGCTAAATGTCATCCAGACCGCAATACACACGAGTACGTTACACATAATGCCAAGTGCGACCGCTTGGAAGAAACCGTGATGCAATTTATGTTGTGAAATCGCCATGGCATTTAAGCCCACCTGGCCGCCATCAAACATATATTGTTTGGTCACCAACATACACCCTACTAGTAGAACTGCACCAACTAGGTTACCAAAGTAAACAACAAACCAGTTTTTAACTAACGCTTTCCATGAAATCTTACCACTTGCTCTCGCAACAAGCGTCAAGACCGAGCTGGTAAACAGCTCACCGCCAGTAACCACAACAAGAATGAGACCCAAGCTAAATGCCAAGCCACCAATCAAACGAGTAATACCCCAAGGGATGTCACCGGCACCTGTTGTCACCGTGGTATAAAAGATGAAAGCGATACCAATATGAATACCTGCTGAGATAGCCAGCAAGAAAGACTTCATTGGCGCTTTAGTCGCCTTGCCAACACCAACTTCAGCCGCACGTTCAGCAGCCTGAGGTGGTAAGAGTGAATCAAACTGATTGAAGTTCATAAAAGTGTAACAATTGGAAACAATTAAGGAGGCGCGGATAATCGCTCCATTTCCTGACTTTTCAAGGGCTAATTTTATTGTTTACAAAAATGTTGGTGGTGAGAACTCAATCAATAAAAATAACTATAATTTCGGCCTCCTCTCATCACCAAATAGTGCTAGTTAGTAAATTTCGATCTGAACCGTTCAGTAGACAATTCACACTCATCCTGCCTCATGTTGACAACCCAGTCGTGCGCTAAGCCTATTATTCCTTTTTTCAGCATTGGTTCTCCGCCCCTATTATTGCGTTTCAAACGTTTACTATCGAACAAAGTTTCTGCGGAACAGCACTGTGATAGCGCGGTAGTTAACACTTCTCGCGATTTTGTATTGCCCTACCTCTGTTTTCCGACTAGCTTGGATAAAAAAGTGCAAAGGAATTATCTATGAAATTTTCAGCTGACCATATCGCAGAACTGAACCTACTTCTTCAATTTGATTTAAGCAGTGCAGCTACTGGTATTAAGGTTCATACAGACGCATCACAAGAGATGCAAGCAGCGGTCACTCGCCTTTATGCAAAAAGTCTATGCACACAACCCGATGGCGGATATTTAACCGATGAAGGCATTGAGATCGCAGAACATGCCGACAAGATTCTTCGTGTTCTTTCTGCTTAATCGTATCCCGGTATAACAATCACTGTCGGAATACTGCATCGTTCTCGTAATGATAAAGCCCCCAAAGAAATTTTTCTTTGGGGGCTTTTTAAAATCCACTTGGTCAATGTGCCAATATCAATCACTTATATTAAGCCATTAAGTTTCTCATTTTCCCAAATGGTTGCAGTTTGTCATATGCCCAGTTAAACCCTGTAGCATAGAACAAGAAAAAGACTAAGAACCCAGCTTCCAGTGCAAGTGCTTGCAACAACGTGATTTGCAGGAACCATGCAATCACTGGAATCGTAATGAAGATTAAGCCACCTTCAAAACCAATGGTATGTCCAATTCGCATTCCTAAACTTCGTTCTTCACGATTAGACCCAAACCATCTATCAAAGTACAAGTTGTAGATGTAATTCCACACGACGGTGTACAAGCTCAACCCAATACCAACGACAGCTAAATCACTCGAACCTTTCCCTGTAATTAGAGATGTAACAGGTATGATGATTGCCAAAGCGATCAGTTCAAATAGGATTGCGTGAAAGATACGTTCGTTACGAGTCATGATTTTTACCTAAATAGCTCTACTCAATGGCTACCATTTTATCTATCATTAAGATAAGTAAAAGTTAGTTACCATCGGTATAAGCGATATGTTTACGATTGAACAATTACAAGCGTTTGTGGCAACGTCCGAGGCAGGTTCATTTTCTGCTGCGGCTCGACAATTGGGCAAAGCACAATCGGTGATTAGCCAGCACATCATGAATATGGAACTCGATTGCGGCGTTGATCTATTTGACCGATCTGGCCGCTATCCAAAATTAACGACACAAGGCCAAGAGCTCGTTCCCTATGCGCTCGCAACACTCAGTCAGCTTGATCGGTTAAACAACAAAGCCGCTCAGCTATTTTCACCATCAGAGACTAAACTTGTCCTCGCAGTTGACGAGGGGATCCCCTTAACAGGTTTGCCTCAAGTTCTTAAAAATTTAGAGCTTAAATTCCCTGACCTTCAAGTGGAGTGCCTCACAGCCTCAAGCCCAGACATCATTGACTTAGTCAACACAGAACGCGCGACAACAGGTATCATTCTCAGCGACTTACAAACACCAAGGAACATTGATTTTTCAAATTTGGGTCATATTGGGTTTGATGTCTATGTCTCTGTAGATCATCCACTTGCTAACCAAAAAGTCAGTCATATTGATGAACTGAAACAACATCGTCAGCTTGTTATTCGTTCAAAAAATAAGTACGTCAGCGGCTTAAATCAGGCCGTGAGCCCCGACATCTGGTACGCTGACAACTACTTCATTTTATCAGAACTAGCGAATAATGGGTTTGGGTGGACGTTTCTTCCCGAACACTTGGTCTCGCATGCACCTAACACACTTGTGAAAATTAACGACGAATTTACAAAACTAGCATGGCAGGTCAATATAGATTTGATACAACACCAAAATGGCATACCGACCCTTTGCACCAACAAGTCAGAGTAGAATTACAAACTCTATTTAAATAACACGTAGAAACTTACGGTAGGAAAACAGATGGCAAATACATTGATCGTAGGCGCAGGTTGGCTTGGAATGCCACTAGCGCAAGCTCTCGTTAAGCAAGGTCACCAAGTCACGATTACACGCCGCTCACAAGCGAGATTGGATGAATGTCCTCTTGCATCGGTCAACACTGCGCTACTTGATCTTGATGCAGCTGATTCCGTTCAACAATTGGCAGAACTGATCAAACAACACCATATCGAACGTGTTGTGGGCGCCTTCCCTCCGGGCTTTCGTAAAGGTAATGGTCAGGAATATGCGCAACAATGGCGTCAATTAGTTGAAGCGGCAAAACAAACTGACATCCAAAAACTCTTGATGGTAAGTTCAACGACCGTTTACCCAAATCGGGCGGTCGAAATGATAGAAGCAGATGCAACATTGGAATTAGCACAGAATGATGCCAATTTTTCTGAGAATGCCCGCATCATGCTTCAAGCAGAACAACACGTAATTGATTCTGGCATAAACTATGTCATCGTACGATGCAGTGGTCTTATCGGCTCTGACCGCCATCCATCTCGCTTTGCCATGCGCCTTAAACAAGTCAGCAGCAATGCGCCAGCGAATATGTTGCATCAAGACGACGCAGTGGCAGCGACGGCTTTCGCTCTCAATAACATCGACAATGACGTCGTGAATGCCACGACACCCACTACCGTCAGCAAAGCCGAATTTTACCAAGCGGCAATTTCAAAATAATTTAGATATTTCCCTACCGCCAATCACAGACACGCCAGATAAGCGTATTCTCGCAGACAAGCTCATCAAGCTTGGTTACCAATTTCAGTTTAAATCAACATTGGATGCACTATGAAGCTTTATCAACATATCGAAACGTTGTGGGACTACATGCAACTCAAGCATGTTTTAAAGCCCGCCGAATGCTTATTTGTCATGTGCAGTAATGACCTACGCGTTGCCGAGTATGCCGCTAAACTTTACCATCAAAATCTGGCGAAATTGATTGTATTCTCCGGTGGAGAGGGGCGCTTTACAGACGGGTTATTTGAGAAAAGCGAAGCTGAAACGTTTGCAGAAATAGCAAGGATCGCGGGGGTACCAAATGAAGCAATTTTGGTCGAAACACGTTCGAGTAACAGTGGTGAAAACGTTCGTTTTACCGAGCAATTGTTGAAAGAGAAAAGGATTCATTGTGAGTCTCTGATTTTAGTTCAGAAGCCATTTATGGAGCGACGTGCCATTGCAACGTTTGAAAAACAATGGCAATCCCCTTATTCACGACTTCAGGTCACATCCACTGCCCACCCTTTCTTTGAGTACATCAATGAAGAAATGCCACTGATGATGGTGCTAGAAGCTTTGATGGAAGATTTTTCTCGTGTAAAAACCTACCCAGAAAAAGGTTTTCAAACCGAGCAAGAAATTCCTGCTCATGTTGAATCCTCTTACCAAGCGCTGCAAGAAAAATTTGGATTTGGTCAAGTGTGATGCCAATCTTCGTAATTAACTTTAATCGTAGTAAATAACTGTAATCGTGGTAAATAACTGTAATCGTAGTAAATACCTGGTCGTTCTAGCTTGTTAGAATTCCACGCATAGTACTCAACTATCACGCAATAAAAAGCCACCTAATTCGGTGGCTCTTTCATCTCTAAATCCGTTTATTTGCCAAGTGCTTCTTTGTAATGCTGGCGACAAACGGATACATAACGATCGTTGCCACCGATTGCAACTTGGTCACCCTCTCGGATTGCCACACCTTGTTCGTCAGTACGAATTACCATGTTTGCCTTACGACCACAGTGACAAATAGTCTTCAGCTCAACCAGTTTATCTGCCCAAGATAGCAAGTACTTGCTGCCCTCAAAAAGTTCGCCTAGAAAATCAGTACGAAGGCCATAGCAAAGTACAGGAATATGGAGTTTATCGACCACTTCTGTCAATTGATACACTTGCTCTTTTGATAAGAACTGGCACTCATCAACCAAAATACAGTGGCGCTTTTCTATTTCATTCAGTGCTGCAATTTCTTGATACAGGTTAGTATCTTGACGGAACAGCTGTGCGTCTGATTGCAAACCGATACGAGAGCTCACTTTTCCTATACCGTAGCGATCGTCTAGCGCAGCAGTAAAAATCACTGGCGTCATACCGCGTTCTTGATAGTTAAATGAAGATTGAAGAAGAGTTGTCGATTTACCCGCGTTCATTGCCGAGTAATAGAAATACATCTGAGCCACAGAGCACTACCTTCGTTAGAGTTTAGAATTTATACAAGCCTGTAAAGAAAAGGGCTGAATCATCAGCCCCTTTTTAAGATTCAATCGTTATTTACGACGCCACGTTGTGCCTTCAGGACCATCTTCAAGGACGATCCCCATTTCAGTCAACTTATCACGTGCCATATCTGCGTTTGCCCAGTCTTTTGATGCACGTGAGTCGTTACGCAGTTTAATGAGCGCTTCGATCTCAGCAACTTCATCATCGTTACCTGCATCGCCTTTTAGAAACGCTTCTGGATCTTGATGTAAAATACCAATCACGTCCGCTAACTCACGCATTAGTGCACCTAGTTCACTCGCTTTTTCTACGTTTTCTGTTTTCAGACGGTTTACTTCTCGCGCCATATCAAACAGCACAGAGTATGCTTCTGGAGTGTTGAAGTCATCGTTCATCGCCGCAGTGAAGCGAGTTACGTACTCTTCACCACCAGCAGGTGCCGCGTTTAGATCTAGACCACGTAGAGACGTATACAAACGCTCAAGGGACGCACGAGCTTGGTTTAGGTTATCTTCACTGTAGTTTAACTGGCTACGGTAGTGACCAGACATTAGGAAGTAGCGAACCGTCTCAGCATCGTAGTGACCAAGAACATCACGGATAGTAAAGAAGTTGCCTAGTGATTTAGACATTTTCTCACGGTCTACCATCACCATTCCACTGTGCATCCATGTGTTCACGTATTGTGTGTCGTGTGCACAGCATGATTGCGCGATTTCATTCTCGTGGTGTGGGAACTGAAGATCAGAGCCACCGCCGTGAATATCAAAGTGGTTACCTAGAATTGAAGAGTTCATCGCAGAACACTCAATGTGCCAACCTGGACGACCAGCACCCCATGGTGATTCCCACGTTGGCTCACCAGGCTTAGACATCTTCCAAAGTACGAAATCTAGAGGGCTGCGTTTTGCGGTTTCGATATCAACACGCGCACCCGCTTGAAGCTGATCAAGGTCTTGCTTAGAAAGCTTGCCGTACTCATCAAATTTACCCACTTCAAACATAACGTCGCCGTTATCTGCAACGTAAGCGAAACCACGTTCAATGAGTTTTTCAACTAATTCGATGATTTCCGCAATAAACTGCGTCGCACGAGGTTCAACATCTGGGCGTTTCATATTCAGTGAATCAAAGTCTGCATGCATTTCGCCAATCAAACGTTCAGTCAGAGAATCACATGATTCACCGTTTTCTGCTGCACGTTTGATGATTTTGTCATCGATATCCGTGATATTACGTACGAATGTTAGATCGTAACCAAGGTAACGTAAGTAGCGAGAAACGACATCGAAAGAAACAAATGTACGACCGTGACCGATATGACAGAGATCGTAGATGGTAACTCCACAGACATACATGCCAACTTTACCGGCTGTAATTGGTTTGAATTCCTCTTTCTGTCTTGTGAGTGTGTTATATATCTTTAACATGATCTCTATCTATGATTGTGAATGAATAACAAGTAAGCCGAGTATATCAACTCCAACCATATTACGTAATAGCAATTAACGGATAAAACGATAATCGGCTAAACTTCAAGCATAAAACGTTTATTTTCATGATCCTGAGTTTTGCATGCGTTATAACTTAGGCTAGAATCCCAACTTCAATACAACACAGTAAAGGAAAATAGCATGATCACCCTTCACACTAATTTTGGTGACATCAAGATTCAACTAAACGAAGAGAAAGCGCCAGAGACAAGCGCAAACTTCCTTCAGTACTGCCGCGACGGTTTCTACGACAACACTCTTTTCCACCGTGTTATTGATGGCTTCATGATCCAAGGTGGTGGTATGGAGTCTGGTCTACGTGAAAAAACATCACGTGCACCAATCAAGAACGAAGCAAACAACGGCCTAAGCAACAAAGTGGGTACACTTGCTATGGCACGTACAATGGAACCGCACTCAGCAAGCTCTCAGTTCTTCATCAACGTAAACAACAACACTTTCCTAGATTTCCGCAGCGAAAGCCTAGATGGTTGGGGTTACTGTGTATTTGGTGAAGTAGTAGAAGGTATGGACATCGTAAACAAGATCAAAGGCGTGAGCACTGGTTCTTACGGTATGCACCAAGACGTACCGCTAGAAGACGTAATGATCACTGGTACTACAATCGAAGAGTAATTCGTTAGAATTGCTATACAATAGATAAGTTTGTGGGGAGGCGAAGCCTCCCCTTATTTCTATGACAACATTATTTATATCTGATCTTCACCTCACCCCTACTCGCTCTGATATCACAGAGTGTTTCGTCACGTTTATGCGAACAGAAGCCATTAAAGCTGAAGCGCTTTATGTACTCGGTGATTTGTTCGAATTCTGGGTTGGCGACGATGATAAAACGCCATTTGCCGACCAAATCCGCTCTGAATTCAAAGCCTTAACGGATACAGGTGTTTCCGTATTTTTCATTCAAGGAAATCGAGATTTTCTACTTGGTAAGCGTTTTTGCAAAGAGACAGGCGTCACACTGCTCGATGATGTATGTAAAATCGAACTTTATGGCCAAAATGCCGTTATCTTACATGGTGATACGTTGTGTATTGACGATGTAAAATATCAAGAGTTTCGTAAAACGGTTCATAAACCTTGGCTTCAGTGGTTATTTAATCGCATTCCTTGGTTTATTAAGAAAAGAATTGTTTCCAAAGTTCAGTCGGACATCCGAGATGACAAGCAAATGAAGTCACTCGATATCATGGACGTAAACCAAAAAGAAGTTGAACACGTTTTATCTACAAACAATGTCAACCTAATGATTCACGGCCATACGCATCGTCCTGACATCCATAACTTTGTTATCGATGGGGAACAGAAAACACGTATCGTACTCGGTGACTGGTACACTCAAGGCTCCGTTTTGACGGTCAATCCTAGTGGATTTGATTTACAAATCCGACCTTTTGGAAAAAGTTTGCACTAGAGCAACTTTTACAATTAACAGAATACTGTATATCCCATAGATCTTTTGACAGAAATCGTTATTATCATATTACTAAGTTAATCAGAACCAGTATTACCCATTGAAGTATTCATACGTCGCTCGTCAGCCAATTTTGGATAAACAGAAACTAACCATTGGTTACGAGCTTCTCTTTAGAGACGGCCCAAAAAACACATTTCCAGAAGTTGAACCAGAGCTAGCAACAAGCCGGTTGCTGTCTGACCACTTCTTGTCTATGCATTACAGTACATTGGGCAACAAACTGGGTTTTGTAAACTTCCCATACACGAGTTTAGTCAATTTGGTTCCTACGCTCTTTCCAAAGGACTCATTAGTGGTTGAAGTATTGGAAGATTGCGAACCAACTAACGAACTCCTCGAAGCAATACAGCATCTTAGTGAATCAGGCTACACCATTGCCCTTGATGATTTTATTCCCACTAAAGCATGGAAACGCTTTCTCCCTTACGTTTCAATTATCAAATTCGATATCCGTTCTGTTCCAATTGAAAAGCCGCGATTTACATTCAGTCACTGTCCCACTTTGATATTCGTTTCTTAGCCGAAAAAGTTGAGACCTATGAGGAATTTGAGAAAGCTATGGATGCGGGCTTTCACCTCTTTCAAGGCTATTTCTTTAGTAAACCTGAAATGATTCAAAAAAAACGACTTACCCCAGGTTTTCTTACTCTAGTTCAGCTGTGTAAAGAAATCGCTGATAAGCCCATTGATTTTAATGAAATTGAACGTTTAATTTCGACTGATGTTACCCTGTCATACAAATTGCTCACTTTCGTCAATTCTGGATATACACTGACAACTAAAATCACGTCATTTAGACAGGCGCTTATCTATCTTGGAGAGGAGCGACTTCGACGCTTCATTTCTTTGGTTGCCATCGCATCTGTCCACGAAGATAAACCGGACTCTCTCTATTCACTGGCCGTACAACGCGCGCGTATGTGTGAGTTACTCTACAGTGAAATGAATATCAATAGCGATCCTGGGCAGGCATTCTTAACAGGTATGTTTTCTCTGTTGGACTCATTGCTTGATCAACCTCTCGCTAATGTGATTGATGATATTCCAGTTAAAGAAGAGATAAAGCTCGCATTGACTAAGCGACAAGGTGTTTTAGGCTGTTTGCTTTCAATGATCATTGCCTACGAGAAAGCCGACTGGGAAACCACAGAAACCTATTGCCGCAAACTGAAACTGACGGAAGCACAGCTAGCAAAGGCCTTTGGTCAATCCGCGGCTTGGACTCAAGAACTGCTGTCTCAAACTGCCTAACTCGTTATAATGCGTACTGTCTATATTTCCTAATTTAACGAGATTTCGTTTATGGCTACTTCTTGTCCTTGTGGTTCTAACCGCCCCTACCCGCAATGTTGTGAAATTGCACATAAAAATCATGCCGATGTCACCACGCCAGAACAGTTGATGCGCTCCCGCTATAGTGCTCACGTCCTTGGTTTGGTGGATTACGTGGTGAACACGTACCACCCAAGCTGCAACGCAGAAGACCAACGTGAAGACATTGCTCAATCTATCGACAGTGGTTGGGCCAAGCTTGAAGTAATAAAAACAGAAACTGGCACTAACGAAACAGAAGGCTTTGTCGAGTTTAGCGCTTATTTTGATGAAGACGGCAAACGCTACTGCATGACTGAACGCTCTCGCTTTGTGAAAGAAAATGGCCTTTGGTATTACATTGACGGCACATTTCCTGAAGAAGAGCCAGAAGAAGACCCGCGTCTTAGCCAGCCAGTAAGTAGCCTAAAGGTCGGTCGAAACGATCCATGCATCTGCGGAAGTGGTAAGAAATTTAAGAAGTGTTGTGGGTAAGAGAAAGGTTCTAGGTAAAACAAAGGTCCTAGGATCCTAGGGTTTAGGCCTAAAATTACGGATTACGGATTACGGATTACGGATTACGGATTACGGATTACGGATTACGGATTACGGATTACGGATTACGGATTACGGATTACGGATTACGGATTACGGATTACGGATTACGGATTACGGATTACGGATTACGGATTACGGATTACGGATTACGGATTACGGATTACGGATTACGGATTACGGATTACGGATTACGGATTACGGATTACGGATTACGGATTACGGATTACGGATTACGGATTATTTTTCGTACGCTTAGTGGGTATGTCAACCATTTCTGTATGCTGTAAGCGAAGCGCTCTGTATTCCATATACACTTTATAAAATTAATGGAGTGCGCAAGACTCCTCACGCACTCCATTCTAGGCCCTAGGATCCCAAAAACTTTACTTTCATTTATGACGCTCTTTCAGTTTGTTCACTACATCATTCATCGATAAGCCTTGGTCTTGAAGCAATACCATTAAGTGGTAAATCAAATCTGCTGATTCACACACTAACTCCGCCTTATCGCCCGACGTCGCCGCAAGCGCGACTTCAACGCCTTCTTCGCCCACTTTTTGCGAAATACGCTTGGTGCCACGGGCATAAAGACTGGCGGTATAAGAAGAATCTGGGTCGGCACTCTTGCGGGCAGCCAGTAGCTGCTCAAGTTGATGAAGCCACACCATTTGTGACTCCTCTTGAGGGTCACTATCCCAACAGGTCGTCGTGCCTGTGTGGCAAGTGGGACCAATGGGATTCACTTTCACCAGTAACGTATCGTTGTCGCAATCAAGCTGCATGTTCACCAATTGCAGTACATTGCCTGAGGTTTCACCTTTAGTCCAAAGACGCTGCTTGGTACGAGAGAAGAACGTCACTTGACCTGTTTCGCCCGTTTTTGCCAACGCATCTTGGTTCATGTAACCCATCATCAGCACTTGGCTTGATTGGAAATCTTGTACGATGGCAGGTACCAGACCATCCACCTTTTCCCAGTTGATTCGCTCAGCTAGCGAACTTACTTCGGCGGCTTTCACACTCATAGTCGTACCTCAATGCCTAGTTGTTTCAAATACTGCTTTAGTTCACCAATATTGATGACTTGCTTGTGGAATACCGATGCGGCAAGCGCGCCATCCACATTTGCTTTTTGGTAGGCTTCTGCGAAGTGCTCCATGGCACCTGCACCACCCGATGCAATCAATGGCACGTTACACACTTCACGCACCATATTCAGTTGTTCAATATCATAGCCGTTACGCACGCCGTCTTGGTTCATCATGTTCAGTACGATTTCACCAGCGCCGCGTTTTTGTACTTCTTGCACCCAATCACGCGTTTCCCATTGGGTTGCTTTGGTGCGTTCTTCATCGCCAGTAAACTGGTAAACCTGATACTTACCTGTCTCTTTGTCGTAGTATGAATCGATACCAACGACGATACATTGCACACCAAACTTATCAGCAAGGTCAGTAATCAGTTGCGGGTTCGCCAATGCAGGAGAGTTGATAGACACTTTGTCTGCACCAAACTCAAGAATGCGCGCCGCGTCTTCCGCTGATTTAATGCCACCAGCCACACAGAACGGGATATCAATCACTTCTGCAACGCGAGCGACCCAACTTTTATCGACGACACGACCATCACTTGAAGCGGTAATATCGTAGAACACAAGCTCGTCTGCGCCCTCTTCCGCATAACGCTGTGCCAGAGGAACGATGTCGCCAATGATTTCGTGGTTACGGAACTGAACGCCCTTTACCACTTGTCCATCACGAACATCAAGACATGGAATTATTCGCTTTGCCAGCATGCAAACGCCTCCTCTGCTGTGAACTTACCATCTAACAGTGCACGACCAACAATCACACCAGCCACACCGCTGCCTTTTAGCGCTTCGATATCTGCTAATGAGCCAATGCCACCTGAAGATTGAAACTGCACTTGTGGGTACTGTTTACATAGGTCGACGTAAAGCTCTACGTTTGAGCCTTCTAGCGTACCGTCACGAGAAATGTCCGTGCAAAGCACGTGTTGTAGACCTACCGTTAGGTAATCGTTGATCAGAGCTTCGATAGTCACGCCTGAGTCTTCTTGCCAACCAGAGATCGCCACTTTACGTGTGCCGTCTTGATCGATGTTGATGTCTAGCGCGAGAACGATTTTCTCTGCGCCGTATTTTTCCATCCAACCTTTCACAAGCTCTGGCTGTTTTACTGCTGTAGAACCAACAACAACACGCTGAGCACCAGCTTCTAGCAGATCAATCACGTCTTGCTCTGTACGCACACCACCACCGATTTGGATGTTCGCTGGCGTACTTGCTAATAGCTTTGCAATCAAATCAAGCTGGCGTGCTGTCGTGTCTTTCGCGCCAGTTAAATCCACTAAGTGCAGCCAGTTAGCACCTGCTTGGTGGTACAAGTTGAACTGCTCTGCTGGGTCGACTTTGTACTCGGTTACTTGGCCGTAATCACCTTGATAAAGGCGAACCACCTGTCCTTCAATTAAATCAAGAGCTGGAATAATCACACTAAATCCCTTTATAATTCTAAGAAGTTTTGAATAAGCCTCGCGCCCGCTTTTGAAGAACGCTCAGGGTGGAATTGCACGCCGTAGTAGTTACCGCTTTGTACTGCTGCTGTGAACGGGTTGCCGTATTCACATTCCGCAATCGTGTAATCCCCAACTGGCATCGCAAAGCTGTGCACGAAGTAGAAATACTCTCCTTCTTCAATACCTTTGAAAAGTGGATTACCTGCTTTTGCAGAGACCGTGTTCCACCCCATATGCGGCAGTGGCAAATCTCCAGTTTGTAGTAGCTTCACTTCGCCATCACAAAGTCCAAGACACTCAACTAACTCGTCGGCTTTCTGTCCTTTCTCTTGAGACACTTTGCCCAGCAGTTGCATGCCTAAACAGATACCTAACAGCGGCTTTTCTACCTGTTTTACCAAGCTGATAAGATCGCGCTCTTCTAGGTTTTTCATCGCTTCGCTGGCGGTTCCCACACCCGGTAGGAATAGCTTATCTGCCGACAATACGACTTGCGGATCTTTTGAAATAGTTACGTCATAGCCTAGGCGTTCAATAGCAAACTTCACCGAAGAGACGTTGGCACAGCCAGTATCGATAATGACCACTTTCTGTTCTGTCACTGTTTTTCTCCTTGCTAAGGTTAGCCTTAAAGCACGCCTTTACTACTTGGTAGCTCAGTGCCTTCTACTTTGATTGCTTGGCGCAGAGTACGGCCAAACGCTTTAAATAGACTTTCAATGATGTGATGATCATTGTTGCCCGCAGAAGAAAGGTGCAACGTACACGCTAATGTGTCAGTCAAAGAGCGGAAGAAGTGAACCACCATCTCTGTTGAAAGATCACCCACTTGTTCACGGCTGAACTGCGCGTCAAACTTAAGGTAAGGACGACCAGATAGGTCTAGTGCACATTGTGCCAAACACTCATCCATAGGAAGACTGAAACCAAAGCGACCAATACCACGTTTGTCCCCCAATGCATCTTTGAGTGCCTGCCCCAGTGCAAGAGCGGTGTCTTCTACCGTATGGTGATCATCAATGTGCAAATCACCCTCTACTTTGCACACCATTTGAAATCCACCGTGCGTTGCGATTTGATCCAGCATGTGGTCAAAGAAACCAAGACCAGTCGAGATGTCATTACCGCCTTGCTCATCAAGATTAACGAATACTTTGATGTCCGTTTCTTTTGTAGTGCGAACCACTTCTGCACAGCGTGCTTTCACTGTCAGATCTTTAAGGATCTTTTTCCAGTCCATGGTTTGTGGGTTGTATTGAATGCCACGAATTGCCATGTTTTCTGCAAGTTGAAGATCGGTTTGACGATCACCAATCACGACCGAGTTTTGGAAATCAACTTTGCCACCTTGAAGGTACTCTTTTACCAAGCCCAATTTAGGCTTACGGCAAGAGCAGCTATCTTCATCAAAGTGAGGACAAATCAGAACATCATCGAACTTCACACCTTGAGATTCGAAGATCTCCATCATCATATTATGTGGTGCATCAAAGTCTGCTTGTGGGTAACTGTCTGTGCCCAAACCATCTTGGTTCGTTACCATCACTAAGCGGTATCCAGCATCCTGCAAAGACAGCAAGCTTGGGATAACAAATGGCTCTAGTTTTAGCTTATCTAAGCGATCTACTTGAAAATCAATCGGCGGCTCAACAATTAAAGTGCCATCTCGGTCGATAAAAAGGATTTTTTGTTGTTTGCTCACTCGAACTTCCTTATTGCTATTCTTTTTGGCGCTCCCGCTATTGAGCGAGAGCGATTCATTCTTTCTTGAACTACGCGTAGTAATTTCTAATAAAACCGAGTGTTTTTTCACACTCGTCACGGTTACCTACGCTAATACGTACGCAATTCTCAATTGGCGAATTACGCAAAATAATGCCAGTATCCCAAGCGGCTTTGAAAAGAGCATTACCATCCGGGAATTTAACCAACAAGTAGTTACCCCACCCTCGAAAATTTCCAAACCCGGAATCATCGATAGACCAACTTGCAGATAAGCACGGTTTGCATTCAAATCGAGCACTTGATATTTCGCTCGGGCTAACCCCGCTTCAGACAGCGCTTGGATGGCAATTTCTGCGACAGGAACAGGTACTGGATATGGAGCGATAACCTTAAGAAGTACATTAATCAACTCTTCGTTCGCAAGCGTAAATCCGCAGCGTAAACCCGCCAACGCAAAACCTTTCGACAGAGTACGTAGAATGGCTAAGTTTGGGTATTGCGCGAGTAAATCCACCGTGGATGCTTCTGGGCAAAAATCAATATACGCTTCATCCATCACCACAATGGCACGGTCTTTTGTCATCTCAAGCAGAGAAACAATATCTTCACGTTTAACCAAGTTCCCGGTTGGGTTGTTTGGCGAACAGACGAAAACCAATTTAACGTCGTCCAAATTGGCTTCAATACCAGCAAGATCCAGTTGCCAATCTGACGTTAACGGAACGGTTTTGCGCTCCACACCAAAAGTTTCCGCACTGATCGCGTACATACCGTAAGTCGGTGGGCAAAATAAAATTGCATCTTCGCCCGATTCACAGAAAGCGCGAATTAATAGCTCAATCCCTTCATCTGCCCCGCGAGAAGTGAGCGTCTGCTCAGGTTTCACGCCTGCATACGCAGCATAAGCGGAAATCAGTTCTTTCGGCTGACATTCGCTGTAACGATTAAGACGAGCAAAGTCTGTTTTGTATTCGTTGTTGAATGGTGATTCATTCGCATTCAGCCATACATCCCCCGTACCACCGATTCGGCGAGCCGACAAATAAGGGGTAAGTTGTTGGATTTGTTTGCGCGCTAGCTTTTCCATCTCGTTGTCCTCTTACTTTGCTGCCTGGTTTTCGGTACGGGTTAAGGTTTCTGCACGGGTTAACTTTTCAGTACGAATCGTCACGGCACGTTTGTGTGCGTCCAGACCTTCCGCTTCTGCCATGGTAACGACTGTTGGCGCAAGGTTCTTTAGGCCGTCGGCCGACAGCTCTTGTACTGTCATACGCTTAGAAAAATCCGCTAAGCCCAAGCTTGAGTAAGTACGTGTGTAGCCGTAAGTAGGAAGAACGTGGTTAGTGCCTGATGCGTAATCCCCGGCGGATTCTGGCGACCAATCACCAAGGAAGATGGAACCTGCATTATCTAATAGGGGCAGCAGTTCACGAGGGTTCTTGGTTTGTACAATTAAGTGTTCGGGGCCGTAGTAATTTGAGATTGAAACCGCTTGAGTAAGCGATTCAGCAATAATGATCAGACTCGATGCTAATGCTTTTTCAGCAATATCAGCACGAGATAACTCTTTAAGTTGGCGTTGTACGGCATCTGTCACTTGGTCTGCAATAATTGGTGATGGTGTCACCAATACCACTTGTGAATCTGGGCCATGCTCGGCTTGGCTTAAAAGGTCTGCAGCAATGAAGTCTGCATCTGCGGTTTCGTCTGCGAGCACTAAGACTTCTGATGGACCCGCAGGCATATCAATCGCTGCGCCGCGAAAGTCATTACTTACCTGACGTTTTGCTTCTGTTACGTACGCATTGCCTGGACCAAAGATCTTATCGACTTTCGATACGGTCTCAGTACCGTATGCCATCGCCGCAACGGCTTGACCTCCACCGACGTTATACACTTCATCGATGCCACACAGTTTCGCTACATAAAGGATTTCGTCAGCGATAGGAGGTGGAGAACAAAGCACTACTTTGCGACAACCTGCAATTTTTGCAGGGACCCCAAGCATCAAGACCGTTGATGGTAATGGCGCGCTTCCACCAGGGATGTACAAACCCACTTTTTGAATTGGGCGTGTCACTTGTTCACAAAGCACTCCCGGTTGAGTTTCTACTTTTATTGGTTGTGGCTTTTGCGCTTTATGAAACTTTGAGATATTCGCGTAAGCTTGCTCCAATGCGTTTTTCATCTTGTCAGAAAGACGCGCTGAAGCTTCATCAATTTCTTGAGCCGATACACGTATCGATTCCGGCTTCACGCGGTCAAACTTCTCGGTCAACTCAACTAATGCCGCGTCACCTTCTTTACGAACTTTCGCAATAACTTCTGAAACTGCAGCGGTAATACTCGCACCTTCCGTTATCGCAGGGCGTTCTAGAATCGAATCTTGTTGCGTTTCACTCAGCGATTGCCATACAACTGTTCTCATCGCTATTACTCCATCATTTTTTCAATTGGCAGTACTAGAATTGAGCTTGCACCTAATTCTTTTAGCTGTTCCATCGTTTCCCAGAATAGGTTTTCAGTACTCACCAAGTGAACAGCAACTTTTTGCTTATCTGCAGACAAAGGTAAAACCGTTGGGTCTTCTGCACCAGGTAACAGCGCTTTAATTTGATCCAATTTATCCGCAGGCGCGTGCAACATGATGTACTTCGACTCTTTGGCTTGCTGTACACCTTGCATGCGTGTCAGAAGTTTTTCAATAAGAGCAACTTTATCCGCATCAAATTCACCAGTGCGTTGAATCAACGTCGCTTTTGATTTGAAGATAACCTCTGCTTCTTTTAGCCCGTTCGCTTCTAATGTCGCCCCCGTAGATACTAAGTCAGCGATTGCATCTGCCAGGCCCGCACGGGGAGCCACTTCAACAGAACCAGTCAGCATACACGTTGAAAACGAGACGCCTGCTTTGTCCATATATGCTTTTAATAGCTGCGGATAAGTCGTTGCAATACGTTTACCAGCAAGATCTTGAGGCCCGTTATATTCTTCGTCTTTATCGATAGCAATAGATAAACGACAACCACCAAAATCAAGACGACGAAGTTGAACAAACTCGCTAGGCTCGCCTAATGCTTTGCGATCCAGACGAACTTCTTCAAGTTCATTTTCACCAATAAAGCCTAGGTCGACCACTCCATCCATAATTAGGCCTGGAATATCGTCATCACGGACCAAAAGTAAGTCAATTGGCATATTTTCTGAATGAACGACCAATCGCTCACCCATGATATTAAATTTCACGCCACATTTTTTCAGTAGAGCTTGGCTCTCTTTACTTAGGCGACCTTTTTTCTGAATGGCAATTCTTAAGCGTTGTGTTTGCATTACTTTATCCCTGTGCAAATTCGATATTTGAAATATTTTATAAATCAGTAAAACTAAAAAACCCTCGGAGAAGTTGGTCTCCTGAGGGTTTAAAAATCTGTGTTTAATTTGATTTTACCTCCGGGAGTTTCCTATCTCCTGGTATGCGTGCATCTCCCGAAAGACTAGGCTGGGTGATGATGGTGATGAATATTCATTCCTAAATTACGCATACTTATTTCAAGGTTCTTCTCAATTGCTTTGTTAGTAAACACACTAACCAAGCTGATTACTTTTTCAACCATTAATTTAAAAATTCTAATTTGTACAATACAATAAAAAAGGAGGCCTAAGCCTCCTATTATTTTAATCTTTAAATCAATAAATTACGCATTCTGACACGATGTCATTTTAGACTTAGAAAGCCATGACAATACTGCACAAACGATAGCAAAAGTGATCGATGCTGCAAGGAAAGAGAATGCGATAGATGCTGTCATGCCTAGAACAATGAAGCCTACACATGAAACCAACGCAACAGATAATGCATATGGCAACTGAGTCGATACGTGATCAATGTGGTTACAACGCGCACCTGTCGATGAAAGAATGGTCGTGTCCGATATTGGCGAACAGTGATCACCAAATACGGCACCAGCAAGCACAGAACTTAGCATAGGTAGCATTAATGCAATGTCTGTTGCCCCCGCCATATCGCCCGCGATAGGAAGCATAATGCCAAACGTACCCCATGAAGTCCCCGTTGAGAACGCCATTAGGCCAGACAACAAGAATAGAATAACAGGCAGCCAATGAGGGTTGATGTTGCCTTGTGCCATTGTCGATAGGTACGAACCCGTCTTCATGTCACCGATAACAGAACCGATGGTCCAAGCAAATACAAGAATGAGAATAGCACCAAACATCGACTTTGCACCAATCCAAAGCGTGCGAGCGATCTCTGCCATTGGAATGCCTTGCTTAAAGACCGTAAATAGTGCAACAGCAAGCCCAAGTAAACTACCGTAGACGAGGGACGTACCAACGTCGGTATTCTCAAATGCACCTAAAAGTACAAATTCTTTGCCATCAGCTGCTAATGCTTGACCACCCGTGTAAAGCATAGCGGTAATAGTTGCGACGATCAGCGTGATGATAGGCAGCACGAGGTCTGAAACCTTACCTTTCTCGCTTTCACGGATATCCAACTCTTCATTTAGCTCGTGTGCTTCTTGAGTGTCGTTTTCTTTGTCTTTGTCGAAACCGCGACCTTGAGACGCTGCGATTTCGTGATCGCGCATTTTACCGATGTCTAAACCAAACCATGCAACTGCAAACACCATTAATAGTGCGAATACAGCATAAAAGTTCATTGGAATTAGACGAACGTAAGCACCTAGCGCCGAGTACTCAGTCACGCCGTGAGAAACTAAAATACCGCCGATAATCGTGATGATGTAAGCACCCCAGCTAGAAGCAGGCATAATCACACACATTGGCGCTGCCGTTGAGTCTAGAATGTAGGCAAGTTTAGCGCGAGATACATAGAAGCGGTCTGTTACCGGACGAGAGATCGCACCAACAGCAAGGCTATTAAAGTAATCGTCGACAAAAATGAATACGCCTAAGAAAGCTGCAAGAAGTTTAGAGCCACGTTTACTTTTTACTCGAGTTTGTGCCCACTCAGCGAAAGCGCGTGTGCCGCCAGAAAGTGTGAGCAAAGCCGTTGTCATACCTAGCAGGATTAGGAAAGCGACGATACTCATGTTCCAAGTGTTAATACCGCCATCTTCAATAAAGACAGAAGAAACTTGTGAACTCACATAACCTATCGTGTTACCGATAGACCAATCGTTAAGTAGGATCGCTCCGAGAACGATACCCACACCAAGAGAAACTAATACGCGTCGAGTTAAAATCGCCAATGTCAATGCGACAATAGGCGGCAATAACGAAACAGGAGAATGTGCAAAATCTAATAAATTCATGATCTTCAAAAACCAAAGTTTGGCTAGAGATCTACTGCAGACAAGACACGTGGCATACGGCACGTGCTCATGTTGAACTTAGCGACAGGGAAGCGAACACTCCACCCAACCCTACAGTAGCGCTCCATAGTTTAATGTTAATATACTATGGCAGTGTTGTTCCTTTCGGAGTCAACCCCAGCAAGTGGGTTCGATAAACCACTTACTTCGGCAATCTTCGCCTTCCACTATTATTCATTGGCATCACCCCAATAATAGCTACTCTTCGAGACTGCACCTCTACGGCAACAACAAACAATTAACCGTTAATTATACAAATTAACAACAATTTGCCTGCAACATTGCATCAGGTAACAGCCATTGTACTCATGAAGACCTACAATGCAACACATCAATCTAAATTTAGTGAATGGTTAATCGCTCTTATGATTTACCAATAAAATATAAGAAGCGGATATACCCAGCACCTGCTTCCAACTGATCACATATTTATAGCTATTCGTATATGGTTATATAGCTATTGGTACACGGCTATATGGCTCTTGGTATACCGCTATATGGCAAAACACGCATAAGATTGACCTGATTTTTTGCCATTTGCGTGTCTATTGCTGATAATCAACATTAATACCTACTCTAGGAAGCCAAAATTAGCCCTCTTAGTTCAAGTTCGATGTATTTTTTAATCGACCTGCTAATTTGAGATCGCAACACTATTTTTTATGAAACAAAGCAACTATCTTTCACATGTTTGTTTCTAACTTTGAATTAAATGGGGAGATAGTGCATAGATAATTTGCCGCTATTTCTTGTAACTAAGCGTAATTTTTCTTATTACTAAGCTTAATTTTACAATTCAACCGCCAGACTCAGGATATACAAAATGAGAACTGCCCTATCTATATAGAGCATTTAGGTCTATAAACCGTAAAGATTTTCTACTATTCCAATTTAATATTGATTTATTGCTAAAAACAATCTAAATCTTAAATTAGTATTTGCACATATTCTAAAGATAACGTTAAATATAAAGACTGTTTTTATTTATCGTTTGGCATTTGTGAATCATAAAGATTCCTATGCTTGGCAATCTCACCTATTAATAGGAATCGTTATGTCTGAGCTGACTAAAACACTTCTAAATATCCGTAGCCTTCGTGCATTTTCTCGTGAGCTGACTCTAGAACAATTGGAAGAAGCTCTAGATAAACTGACTATCGTTGTTCAAGAGCGTCAAGAATCTGAAGAAGCTGATCGCGCAGCACAAGCTGAGCAAGAAGCAAAGATGGCTGCAATTGCTGAACAAATCGCAAAAGATGGTATCGACGTTGAAGCTCTAATCAGCGCACTAGCTGGTGAAACTAAGACAAAAGCAAAAGGTAAACGTGCTCCTCGCCCAGCTAAATACAAATACGTAGATGGCAACGGTGACGAAAAACTTGACAGGTCAAGGCCGCACTCCATCAGCAATCCAAGAACAACTTGATGCTGGTAAATCACTAGATGAATTCTTACTTTAAATGTGATTAAAGATTTAAAAGGCTTCCGATGGAAGCCTTTTTATACCCATTCAAATAATAGTATTCTCGCTGTGACGGGCTCATGTTACTGATAGTTTCATTATATAGATTGAAACTAGGTGCATTAGCGTCAATTTTCATCCCTCTATAAGAAGTTATCTTACCAAGAGGTTGAATAACTATTTATCTGAATCCATGATAGGTTTTATAAAACAATAAAAATGGCGCATTAAAAATGCGCCATTTTCATCTCTGATACTTTTACTGTCAAAAGCCATCGAACACTCTAAGAGTATTAACGCTCCCAATATGCTTCTTCCAAGCTATCTTCACGCTCAGGAAGACCACGAGAAAGACGGGGAGAATGCTGCACTAACACTTCGTAACTCGCGCGGTTTGCGTATTTACAAACTTGAGAGAACGAAGAGTAAGTTAAATACTCATTGCTGTGCTTGCTTGAGTTAGGCACATTTTCTTTGTGGTATTTATTTGCAGCCATATCGTGAAGTACTGCTGACAGCGCTGCATCGCCTGCACCATTTGTGTTCTTGATTTTCTCAGGACCACCCATGTATGGAGAGATATGTGAATATACTTTAATTGCATTTTCACACGCTTCTTTCTTAGCAGGACGGCTGAATTCGTAACGGTTAAACTCTGCAACAGAACCAGGAAGCAACGGTAATGATGTTTCACGTTTCGCGCTATCTTCGGTATAACCCGCCATAAATAAACCAACAGGGCCAGCGGTACATAGAACTAAATCCGCCCAATCTAGTGTCTTATCGGACGCAGCTAATGGATCGGACTCACCGGTTAGTGCTTCTGCTTCATCTTCGTTCATAGCAACCACAGAAACATGGTCACGAATAAATTCTTGCCAGAATGTAGGATCATCTTGAATGACAAATTTGGTGCCCAGCGTTAATACGACAGGAACATCATGTTTTTTGGCAAAATCAATGGCACGCATGGTTGCTTCAGGCATTGGATCGCCTTCTTTACAACGAACAAGGTATGCCGTCAAAACAAGTGCAGAGGCACTTTTGAAGATTTTCTCAGGAATATTGTCTGGGTGAAGTTGGTTCATTTGACCTTCGCTGATCGCAAAAGTACGCTCACCATCTTCAGTAATTAGCGCAAAGCAGCGACCAATTGCACCCTCTACTCCCTGTAGGTAGTTCAAATCCATACGGCTAGAGGTGTTACATAGGTAACGGTAACCGTAGCTGCCAATTTTGATATCCTGACTCATTACACCTAAAAGTGTCGAGCGGTCATCCGCTAGCACAGAGTAATTGTGTAACGTATTACCGATCGTTCCGCCTGCATACTCATTGGTAATTAGGTTTTCTTCTTTTAATTGTTGATAAAGCGCTTCAGCAGTCGCATCATCAATAACCAACGAGTGTCCTTTACTCAAACCGTACTTTTCAATCACATCCGTTGTAACTTTAGCTTCAATATCTACCAAGGTCTGATCAATACCGATGATGTGAGTGCGCGTCATCTTCTTGCTTTCTTGTGCTTGGCTCACCAAAGGGTCACGAGCATGAACAGGAAAGTAGTGCTTCGATTTGCGTTGTCCAGGAAATTTCATATTGTTAGTCTGAGTCAGGGATGAAAAGGAGAACGGATTCTATACCGCTGACAATAAAGCAGCAATAAAAGCAATTATAGCAAACGTTTGCCGCTTGTATTTTTGTTCTCGAGCCCGTTATTCGCCTTCCATAAAGCCCAAATCAGGCAATTGATTTAGATGTTCTGTATAACGTTTTAAATTAAATTCACCGTCATTTTTCATGACATCAAATACCTCAATTGACATCGCACAAGCCATCATCGCCACTGCATCTTCACGTGGAGTACCTGTCATCATTAAGCGCATTAGGGTTCTTTTACTTTTAGTGGATTGCCGTCTTCCAGTTGATTCTCAATAATTTCGATCAACTCGGCTTCTTGCATAAATTGGTTTTCTTCCGTCATTTGAATTTTCCTCTTGGATTTTTGCCAACTATGCCATATATACCCTCTCTATACTTATGAAATTACTAACTCGTGATGCTATTAGCTTAAAATGTAGCAAATCGAAGTGTGATTTCGATCTCGGATCTGTCACCGGTCTGTGGATTCTGTTAGAATCTTCGTCCCGTTTATTTAAGTGGTGTTTAGTAATGTCTGATAACAGTCAAAAGAAAGTCATCGTCGGTATGTCCGGCGGCGTTGATTCATCTGTTTCTGCGTATCTTCTAAAGCAGCAAGGCTACCAAGTGGAAGGCCTGTTCATGAAGAACTGGGAAGAGGATGACAACGAAGAATATTGTACAGCAGCAGAAGATCTTGCTGATGCTCAAGCAGTATGTGACAAGCTAGGCATTCACCTACACACCATTAACTTTGCTGCAGAATACTGGGACAATGTATTTGAGTACTTCCTTGCTGAGTACAAAGCTGGCCGTACGCCAAACCCAGACATTCTTTGTAACAAAGAAATCAAGTTCAAGGCATTCCTAGAATTTGCTGATGAAGTACTTGATGCTGACTACATTGCAATGGGTCACTATGTGCGTCGCTCATTCCCGGAAAACGCTTCAGTTGGTGAAGAACAAGAAAAACCAGCGATGCTACGTGGCCTGGACAGCAACAAAGACCAAAGCTACTTCCTCTATACACTAAGCCATGAGCAAATTGCTCGCAGCCTATTCCCTGTTGGCGATTTAGAGAAACCTGAAGTACGTCGAATCGCAGAAGAGCAAGGCCTGATTACAGCGAAGAAAAAAGACTCAACGGGTATCTGTTTTATCGGTGAGCGTAAATTCACTGAGTTCCTTGGTAAATACCTGCCTGCTCAACCTGGTAACATTGAAACACCAGAGGGTGAAATTATTGGTCAACACCAAGGTTTGATGTACCACACGCTAGGTCAGCGTAAAGGTCTGCATATTGGTGGCCGTAAAGGCGGTGGCGGTAACGAAGATCCGTGGTTCGTTGGTGAAAAAGACCTAAAACGTAACGTTTTGATCGCCGTACAAGGTAAAGATCATCCGATGTTGAAATCAGAAGGTCTACTTGCATCACAACTTCACTGGGTCGACCGTGAGCCAATTCGCGATGTTATGAAGTGCACAGTGAAAACACGTTACCGTCAGGAAGATATTCCTTGTACAATCATCCCTGTCGATGATGAAAACATTAAAGTGATCTTTGATGAACCGCAAATTGCTGTTACGCCTGGTCAATCAGCAGTGTTCTACAACGGTGACGTATGCCTAGGTGGCGGCATTATCGAGCAACGTATTAAATATTCTCAAGCTTAGGAGTCGTTACGTGGCGAATACACTTTATGACCGTACTATCGCATTTGCAGGTATCTGCCAAGCTGTTGCATTGGTTCAACAAGCAGCGAAAAACGGACATTGTGATCAAGATGCCTTTGAAACGTCAATTAAAGCCATTATCAATACAAACCCAGCGAACACTATCGGTGTTTTCGGTCGCGAGGCCGATTTAAAGCTGGGGCTTGAATGCTTAGTGAAAGGGATTGATAGCACTCCAGCTGGAAGTGAAGTTACTCGCTACATCATTAGCTTAATGGCATTAGAACGCAAGCTAACAAGCCGCAATGATGCGATGTCACAACTCGGTGATCGCATCAAAATGGCCCAGCGTCAAACGGAACATTTTGAATTGCTAGATGATCAAATGATCAGCAACTTAGCAAGTATTTACTTGGATGTTGTAAGCCCTATCGGCCCGCGTATTCAAGTAACTGGTACTCCATCTGTACTGCAACAAACCTCTAACCAACACAAAGTTCGTGCGTTGTTGTTATCAGGTATTCGCTGCGCAGTACTTTGGCGCCAAGTTGGTGGCAAACGTCGCCATTTGATCTTCGGCCGCAAAAAGATGGTCGAGCAGGCTCAGATACTCCTTGCTCGCATGTAAAACGATTCAGAACAAGTAGCTCGCGTTTACCGCGAGCTCATTTTTTTGACCAAAACAAATCTCGCGCAAACGATTGCGCAATATTCGTGACAATTGCCACAGTTATTGGTATAAAGCTCACGAAATTTAGAAACCCAATTCAGGAGAACATCATGGAACTGTCAGCATTGACTGCT
Source organism: Vibrio alfacsensis (assembly GCF_003544875.1). Classification (NCBI taxonomy): domain Bacteria; kingdom Pseudomonadati; phylum Pseudomonadota; class Gammaproteobacteria; order Vibrionales; family Vibrionaceae; genus Vibrio; species Vibrio alfacsensis. Next base: position 1,177,021 of record NZ_CP032093.1, on the reverse strand, counting down.
GTTTCACCAGTAGACGGCCGTTACGGAAGCAAGACAATTGCGTTACGCGAAATTTTCAGTGAATACGGTTTATTGAAATACCGTACTATCGTTGAGATCCGCTGGCTTCAGAAGCTTGCTGCTACTGCTGAAATTGCAGAAGTGCCAGCATTTAGCGCAGAAGCAAATCAATTCCTAGACGACCTTGCAGCAAACTTCTCTGAAGAAGACGCGCTACGCATCAAAGAGATCGAGCGTACAACAAACCACGACGTTAAAGCGGTTGAATACTTCTTAAAAGAAAAAGTAGCTGACGTTCCTGAACTACACGCTGTAAACGAGTTCTTCCACTTTGCATGTACTTCTGAAGACATCAACAACACTTCACACGCTCTAATGCTTAAAGAAGCGCGTGAGACTGTGATTCTTCCAGAAATTCGCAACCTAATTGATGCAATTAAAGCGCTTGCTGTTGAATACCGCGACATCCCTCTTCTATCTCGTACACACGGTCAACCAGCATCTCCATCTACGATGGGTAAAGAAATGGCAAATGTGGCGTACCGTATGGAGCGTCAATTCAAGCAAATCGAAAACGTTGAAATTCTAGCGAAAATCAATGGTGCAGTAGGTAACTACAACGCACACCTTTCAGCTTACCCTGAGCTAGATTGGCATAAGTTCTCTGAAGAGTTCATCACAGAATCTCTAGGCGTGACTTGGAACCCTTACACTACTCAAATCGAACCACACGATTACATCGCTGAACTGTTCGATGCGGTTGCTCGTTTCAACACAATCCTGATTGATTTCGATCGTGACGTTTGGGGCTACATTGCACTGGGTCACTTCAAGCAAAAAACGATTGCCGGTGAGATTGGCTCTTCAACAATGCCTCACAAAGTTAACCCTATCGACTTTGAAAACTCTGAAGGTAACCTAGGCCTTGCGAATGCAGTATTTGGTCATCTAGCACAGAAACTGCCTATCTCTCGTTGGCAACGTGACCTAACTGACTCAACGGTTCTACGTAACCTTGGTGTTGGTGTTGGCTACGCAATCATCGCTTACACTTCTACGCTTAAAGGCATCAGCAAGCTAGAAGTAAACCGCGAAGCGCTTCTTGCTGAACTAGACAAGAACTGGGAAGTACTAGCAGAGCCAGTACAAACAGTAATGCGTCGTTACGGCATCGAGAAGCCATACGAGAAGCTAAAAGAGCTAACTCGTGGTAAGCGTGTAGACGGCGAAGCAATGCGTAACTTCATCGACGGTCTTGAGCTTCCTGAGCACGAGAAAGCTCGTCTTAAAGAGATGACGCCTGCGAACTACATCGGTCAAGCAATCGAGCTTACCGACAAGCTATAATCACTGGATGCTAGCTTAAATAACAAAGGTTGACGTTTTCACGTCAACCTTTTTTGTTTCGTACATCACCATATTGAGACCGTTAGTGGTGTTAACGCTGTTTTTGGAAAAACAACGTGATGGTCCCTACCTCGACGCCAAACTTTTTGATTTTGGTAAGGTTAAATACATGGTGCTCGTCTTGACGATAGAGCCAATCATCAAACGATACGGTGATGGTCGAATCATCCATCTTTAGCTCAAAGTCGTACTGCCACTGTAGAGCGTTACCCATCTCCTTGCCGGTAGCGACCCCAATGATGTCATCGGCTTTACCTTGATAGCGTCCGTTTTCAAGCTTGGTTATCACCCAAATACGTTGGTCCAGTTCACCATCATCGAAAACAAAGTCTTCCACGAGCGTCAACTCTCTGCCATCAACCGTGCCTACAATTTCAACTTCAAAGCGACGAGTTTGATTCTCAGTGTAATCTTGCACCATCCCCCATGCTTTGACATTGCCCTCAAAGTAACCAAACAAATCGAATACTGGCGTTGATGCCTGGTAATTATCGATGTCGGCAGAACAAGCGCCAAGCAATGTTGCAGCGGCGACAACCGATGTTTTGATCATTCGTTTAAGTATTTTCACTACCTAACCTGCCCGATGAGTTGTTGACGAAGTCTTGGGAATTCAGTTTGTGGCGATAACCAAATGGAAAGAAAGGCATCATTGAGACGCTCATCATTCACATAACCCACTGTTTGATAGGGCTTGCTACCCGATTGACGGTAAATAAGTTGCCCAGTTTTACCGTCCGTTAAATACGTTAGCTCATCGCCTTTATTAATGTTTGGGAACATGGCCGTGAGCTCTAAAATCCATTGCTGGCGATAAGCCTGAGTGAAGCCTAATTTCTGCCACTGCTCGTCCGTCACTTCCAAAAGTTGTTGTTTACTTATGTCACGTTGATAATTGATTTCTAAAGCAAAAGCATGTGGCGATACATCGCTCGATACCCGATACTGACCATCTGGCGCTTTCAATGTTGATTTGTATACATCAAAAATGAACCACGTTAATTGTGCTTCACCAACGGTTTGCCATTGTTGCCAATCAGGTTGAACGCTCTGCTGGCGATTGTCCGAGAGAGTCTGGGCTTGTAAAGACGTCACACCAAGTAATAACGTTAACAACATTCCATCAGTCAGTTTCTGTTTCCAATTTCTTTTCAAGCTCTTCATTTCCGTACACCTTGAGTATCACAAGTATCATCACACACCATTGTGCAAACAAAATGGCGAGAGTAACGCTCGTGCTGAATCCAAATTCAACGGCTTGGAGTTTAAATCCAGCAAAATAGCTCATCGTTCCTCCGATACCGCCTATTAGTGATACGTAGGGTTTGGGGAAACGGTACAAAATTGACTTGAGTTGGTACGAATACCAAGAAAACATGACCCAAAGGCATAACAGCCAAACCGGTAGCCATTGAGTTGAAAAAACAAGAATTGAGAATTGTTGATTTATGGTATCAAGCACCAAACCAGTCACCGTGATAAAACTGATACTTTTCAGTGAATGTGCATCGGCTCTAATGCAGTAAATGAGGGTCACCAAAGTAAGTATCAACGTTAGCCACTGCCATTGATAGGTTCCAAGCACGGCGGCGAACCAGCAGAGTTGGAACCATGTCGAAGCAAGCAACAATTTCATGACGACTAAGGGCGCTGAAATGTCATGTGCACTGCACTGATGGTACGAGCCAAAAAGCCGCCCTCGCAATAGCTTAAATAATAGCGCCACATTCGCACAAAGCGATCATCATAGCCAAATGAGCGTACTTCGGCTTCCGCCTGATTAAAGCGGTAATGCCATGCATTGAGTGTTTTGGCATAATCTAAACCTATATCGAACAAGTCTCGTACCACTAAATCACTGTATTTAGTTGAAGCTTGTGTCAATGAAGTAACGGATGGTAAGAACCCGCCAGGAAATATATATTTTGAATAAAATCGACATTATTACTGTAATAATCGTATCGTTGATCGGCAATGGTAATTGCTTGTATTGCCATCAAACCGCCCGATTTAAGCAAAGATTCACACTTCTTAATATAAGAGGGGAGAAACTGTTTCCCAACCGCTTCGATCATTTCTATCGATACCAATTTATCGTAGGTTCCAGTGAGATTTCGATAATCTTCTTTCAACAAAGTAATCTTATCGGATAACCCTCGCTCAATAATCTTCTGCTCCGCATAAGCATGTTGCTCTTCTGAAATCGTCGTTGTCGTCACGCGGCAGCCATATTGTTCTGCCATATAAATAGCCATCGCGCCCCAACCTGTACCAATTTCTATCACATGATCATTTGCGTTTAATTCGAGTTGTTGACACAAACGGTCCATCTTGTTGATTTGCGCCTGCTCTAAAGAGTCTGTGGACTGATTATAGAGAGCAGAAGAATAAAGCATATTGGTATCAAGGAACGCCTTATAAAGGTCGTTACCCAGATCGTAATGCGCATGAATATTTTTACGTGAATTCTCTTGTGAATTTCTATTTGTCCAGTGGCTAAATTTATAGAGTAACCTAGTGAGCCAACTCCCCTGCTCTTCTAAGCGATCCAGTGCTCGCATATTCAGCGCCATCAGTTTCATCAGAGCCGTCAAATCAGGACTGTCCCACCAGCCATCCATGTATGCCTCTCCGGCTGCGATACTTCCGCCTTGAAGAATCCTTGAGTAAAAGCCCGGATGTTTCACTTCAATTGTTGCTGCGACAGGTTCTCCCTTGTATTCCCCGTTTGGTGTAGAAAAGCGTTCACTGCGCTCCGTCGTTTCCGTTTTAAAGCTCTCAATAACGGTTAAGCAGCCTATTTCCATCTTGTGTAAACATTGAAATAGAACTCCGCGAGCCGCTTTTTGTGTCGTCGTTAGCTCACGCGGCATTGCCATAGAAGTTGTGTTTAACATGCAGAGTTCTCCTTATGCTTATTCTTTTTATCATCGACTACCGTATCAGTACTTTCTGCTTCATCCGAATTTTCAAATTTAGGATGAGAGTAAAACGGTGCGCCTTTAATCCATAATTTAAGAGCGTGCCAGTAAATGCCGACCATTACTTTTACCGTCTGAATCGGCGTAACGATCAAGCATTTCAATAAGGATTGGCTAGAAAGTGGCTTGCCTTTCATCGCCATCGTCGCATCGAAGTGTTTTTCCCCTTTGTGACACTCAAGATGGACATTCAGCTTGTCTGTCAAAGGCTTAATCTTCCAACGATAACGTTGATCAATCGGATTGAATGGTGACACATGGAACGCTTTGTCTTGTTCCCAACCAAACTCTTCATCCTCTCTATCTGCTGCTATCGCGTAGTAATGTCGTTCATTCCAAGGGGTATTACTCACCTCAGCGAGAAGATATTTCCATTCATCTTCCTTGCTATAAACGTAGTAGAAATTCACCGGGCTGAAATAGAGTCCTAAATAACGAAGATGGCATACTGCAATAACTTTTCCCGTACAGCGGACACCCGTCAGTTGCTCCACTTTGTTTTGTACTGCAGACTTAACGCAACCCTCGCCAATATAATCACTGCGCTTAAAGCGTGCCCAGTGCCACCAGTGTGACCCGAAACCCCAGACTTTCTTCTCTAGGGCATCAAGCTCGTCCAAATCAATGGCAGGCATAAATAGTGAGTAGTTCAACTCATGATTGACAGGAGTAAATCGGCGATGGCGAACATTGCCTATAAACAATCGGCTGTTCATTCGACTTTCCATATCACGCAGCACCTTTCTCAAAAGGAACGATATTTTGCTCGCGGTACTTGTCTTCTAGCCCTTTCACGACGTCAACGGCGCTTCGTACACCGTCTTCATGAAAACCGTTGTACCAATAAGCACCACAAAACCATGTGTTTCGCACGCCTTGTATTTCTTCTTTCCGCTGTTGGGCCGTGATAGATTCCGTCGTGAAGACGGGATGATGATACGTAAAAGCACGGAGGATCTTGCCTGATTCGATAGATTCAGAACTGTTTAACGTGACACAGAAAGTGTGCTCGGACTGTATATGCTGAAGAATGTTCATGTTGTAAGTCAAAGCCGGTAATTTTTGCTGCTCATCATTGCTCCCGTCCAGTCGATAGTTCCAAGAAGCCCAAGCAGCCTTGCGTTGAGGGAGCACGCTTGTATCAGTATGCAGGATGACCTCATTAGCTTGATAAGCCATATCACCTAAAATGCCGTGCTCCACCGGGCTAATGTCACCGAGCATTCGCATCGCTTGGTCGCTATGGCAAGCGAAGATCACATCATCGAACCATTGCATCTGGCCGTGAACCTGAACACCAACCCCCTTTTCGTTACGAATGACTTTCTCAACTGGACTATTAAGAAGAATGTTGTCAGCAAAACCTTGAGTCAACGGTGGAATGTAAGATCGAGAACCACCTTTATCACATACCATTGCGGACGATTAGTGATATCCAACAAACCGTGATTGAGGAAAAACGTAAGAAGAACATTAATGGGAATGCACGCATATCGGCCAATGTCGAAGACCAAATCGCAGCCCCCATCGGCAAAATATAGTTATCAGTAAAAAAATCGCTGAAATGATGCTCATCTAAGAACTCTCCCAACGTTTGAGAATTCGAAGCTCCCTCACTTGCGAAAGCTTTAGCTAGCTTATTGAATCTCAGAATCTCAAAAATAAACCGATAGAACTTGGGGTTCGCCCAATTACGTTTTTGTGCGAATAAGGTCGACACCGTATGACCGTTATATTCTAAACCGTTACTGTCATTTCTCACGCTGAAGCTCATTTGAGTCGGCAGCCCATCTACGCCAATCTCGTTCATCAAGCGAATGAAGTTGGGGTAAGTACGGTCGTTGTACACAATAAAGCCTGTATCAATGGAGTAATCCCGACCGTCTACGTTAACATCCACTGTCGCAGTATGCCCTCCAATATAATCATTAGCTTCGAATAACGTTACGTCATGGGCTTTGTGCAAGTAATAGCCACATGTTAGGCCCGATATACCCGTTCCTACGATCGCAATTTTCTTTCTTTCTACTGTATTCATGCTTTTCCTCTTAGGATACGAGTTTTGCGGTTAACCGGGCTTGCCAGCTATAGGAAGCAACGAGATCAAGCGTAAAATACCGGTAAATCTCGCGGGGAAATAAATGTGACTCTTGTTGGCGTTGAGTTGATTTCGAATTGCTTCTGACGCCTGAACAACTGAAACGATCATTGGCATGTCAAATGTGTTTCTGTCGGTAAGGGGGGTTTCAACGAATCCAGGAAAAACCGTCACAACGTTGATACCTTTAGGCTTCAAATCAACAGCCAAGGTTCTGGCAAAGTAACTTACCGCCGCTTTCGATGCGCCATATGCCTCTGCTCTCGGTAAAGCAACTTCCGACGCAATAGAGCCGACAATGACAACGCGATGCCCTCGTTGAAACTGGGATTGGCATGCTTCAACACAGTTTGCGATGCCAATGACGTTCACGTTCATCACGCGCGCCATAAGTTTCGCATCTACGACTCCGTTATCCATGTACTCGCAGTCACCTGCGTTGAAAAACCAAGTATCTGGTGTGAATGGTAAGGTGGACAACGTTCTTATCGTCTCGTCATAGTCGGTCACATCGAAACGCAAGGTGACGATGTTCTCTGATGTCTCTTCTAACTCAGACAACACTTGTTGATTGCGCCCACAAGCAAGCACTTTCCATCCTTGTTTAGCGTAGTCCACAGCAAGCTGCTTCCCGATCCCAGAGGTCGCGCCAGTAATGAGGATCGCGCGACTCATTGCCCCAACCTCTGCTTGATGGTTTTCACTACCGAGCCAAGCAAGGGAAGGTTTTCATACAACATTTCTCCCAAATCAAAGTAGTCTCGGTGGTAAATGACCTGACCCTCATCAAATTTGAGATGCGATACCCCATTCACTGAAATTGGTGCGCCCTTTTGAAGTTTAGGATGCTGAAGATCCATCGTCCAAGTTAAAAAGCCAGTATCACCAACCTGTTGGTGGTCATGAATAGTAAAGTCGCAACGAATCACATTGGTGTACAAAGATTGAAAATAATCAGACAGCGCAGGCCACCCCTCGAGACGATGAGCGGCGTCTTCAAACACGACATCTTGATGATAAACCTCTTCAAGCAAGTGCAAATTCGCCTTACTTAAATTCTGGTAAATGTTGCCAACTGATTGAATGTCCATTTCAATGCTCCTACTTTTGCTAGTAGTTGTACAAATTTATTATATGTACAAGATAGTTCAGCCGCTAAAGTTGTACAAAATTATTTTGTATAACTTTGTTTCTGTAACTTGATACGCAGTGGCGTCGCTTAGAGATCAACGAATACAAAAGGCTTGGTTAAAACCAAGCCTTTTCAAAATATTATTAGTTAGTATAGATGATTACTTTGCAAAAGTATCTTAGTACTGCTGGCTACGTAATGCCGCAATACGCTTGTCTAACGGAGGGTGGCTCATTAAAAGCTCTGTCATAGAGCGTTTACCGTTGATACCAAATGCCATCATAGTACCATCGAGTTGAGATTCATGGCTCATTTTCAAACGTTCTAATGCAGCAATCATTTTCTCTTTACCTACCAACTTCGCCGCACCCGCATCTGCGTAAAATTCACGATGACGGCTGTACCACATGGTTAGGAAGCTCGCTAGGAAACCGAATACCAGTTCAAGCACCATAGAGACACCAAAGTAAACCATCATGTTTGTACCTTGGCCTTCTTCATCATCATTCGAAGCAACGATGTTTGCGATGAAACGAGACAAGAAGATAACAAATGTGTTTACCACGCCTTGCATCAGCGTCATGGTTACCATATCACCATTCGCAATGTGGCTGACTTCGTGTGCCAATACCGCCTCTGCTTCATCGCGCGTCATGTTATGCAAAAGACCGGTTGAAACCGCCACTAATGAATCATCACGTTTTGCTCCCGTGGCAAATGCGTTGATGTCGGCTGCATCATAAATAGCAACCGTCGGCATACCGATACCCGCTTGTTGAGCTTGACGACCGACTGTTTCTAGCAACCAATGTTCTGTTTCATTCCGCGGAGTTTCGATAACCATACCGCCAACAGAGCGTAGTGCCATGCCTTTTGACATCATCAAAGAGATGAATGCACCACCAAAACCAAATACCGCAGCCATCACTAACAAGCCAGAAAGGCTGCCAGGTTGCATTCCAGTTACAGCGTAAACAATATTCAGAACAACACTAAGCACAAGCACAACGGCTAGGTTAGTTGCTAGGAATAACATAATTCGCTTCATTACTTTTCTCCGAGGAAGCTTATAGTTTTATGAAGCTCAAAATGGATTCGAGCTTCGTTGCGTTATAGATATAGTCTAACGTGGTTAAAACAAGGTTAAGCAATAAATTGCAACATTTGTTTTCGAGAATGAAATAAAACTTAAAATTAACTCGCCAGAAAAACAGTATGTTACTCAAGCTATAGACTTTGGTCTTATTGTGCGTGCTTACCAACATGTTAGATTCAAGTCAGATGAACAAAACGAAGTGCACTCTTTTGCAATACAGCAAACTGAAAAGCAACTTCTCACTTCCATGTCTTGAGGGAAAAATCATGGCAGAAACTAACGACTATCAAATGGCTATCGATCTACTTTGTTGTCATCTAGGTATCTCAGAGGATGAGGCAAAACAACAACTTGGTATTTCAACTGACGCTCACATGTCAAAGCGCGTTGCTGAAACACAGCAAGCTTTGATGGGGCTTAGCCAAGAAAAATAAACTGAGCGTCGGATCTTACGATTAGACACAAAGTTTATATGAGAAAAGGGCTGCATTGCGCAGCCCTTTGTATTTATTGAATCGCGAAACCTTTATGCGTTCAGCAACGGCTCAACATTGATGTATTTGCCTAGGTCTTTACGCTTCGCACTTGGAATATAAGGGATTTCGCCAAGTTTAGGTGCATCAAGGCGCTCTTCTAGCATATCGATAATCTCAGCATAATGCTCGGTACCAGGGTTTACTCGGTTTGCCACCCAGCCAACGAGATTCAAACCATCCGCTTTGATGATCTCTGCGGTTAACAGTGCGTGGCTCAAACAACCCAGTTTGATACCTACAACCAGAACGACCGGAAGCTGTTCTTGCTGTACCCAAGTCGAAAGGCTATCTGTATCTGATACAGGTACACGCCAACCGCCAGCACCTTCAACAAGAACGATGTCTGATTGTTCTTTGTGCTGAGCGAGCTTTTCACTCAGTACTTCATATTTGATTTCTACGTGTTCGTGCTTTGCTGCGATGTGAGGAGAAGCAGGCAATTCCAAAGCGTATGGATTCACATCGTCATAAGCCACCTCTAACGTAGCTGCGTTTTGTAAATGCAGCGCGTCAGAGTTTCGTAAACCTTCGGCAGTTTTATCACTGCCTGATGCTACTGGTTTGTAACCAATAGTATTTAATCCTTTTTCTGCTAATGCTTGCAGAATAGCTTTCGACGCTACCGTTTTACCAACATCAGTATCCGTACCAGCAATAAAAAAAGCATCAATCATAGATGTATTACTCCAAAACAAACCTGATAACTTGCAGGTAAAAGACCTTGATCGTTTCTAAATGCTTGGTACGCATGCTCAACTTGTAATAATGTGCGACGACTTGTCAAACCATGTGAGCGTCCACTTACGTGATTTGCACCAATGCCTTTGAGATCACGCATTACAGAAAACGCTGAATCGTACCAAACTGTGATGGTTGTCAAGTCTAGATGATGGTTGTGGCACCAAGATTGCGCTAACGCAATTTTTACCTGATTGCTGCTAACAAAGTTATTCACGTGTTGATATGCATCAATTTTTGACCACGCCTCACGCAACTCATACAGGGAACCATCCACTAATGTCGAAAAACATCCCTGCCCTCCCTCCTTTAAGACTCGGCGAATTTCTCTTAAAGGGGAACTCAAATCCACACACCATTGAAGCGCAAGACTCGAAAATACATAATCGAAACTATCATCATCAAAGGGCAAATTCTCTGCATCAGCCAGTTCATAGTGCATTCGTTCCTCACCACAACGCTGCTTTGCCTTATCGAGCATCGCTTGAGAGATATCCGCACAAACAACTTCTGCTCCGCGTTCTCTCAGAAGATGAGAAAAATAACCAGTGCCACAGCCTAAATCCAAAATCCGCTTATTGGACAAATCGCACGGAAGTTTATCGAGTAAGCGACATCCCACATCGCGTTGAAATGCTGCATGCTTATCATACGTTTCGGCAGCTTTACCAAAAGATGTGGCAATGGCTTCTTTATTCGCATGATAATTTTCAAATGCTACACGTTGTGCATTTTCCATTATCGCTCTCCTAATGCTTGCTTTAAGGCGATTGAAAGCGTTTTTATTTGTTCTTTACTGTGATTTGAAGTGAGCGTGATACGAAGTCTTGATGTGCCTTTTGGCAATGTGGGAGGACGAATAGCCGTGACCCATATTCCGTTATTTCGACATGATTTTGCTACATTCAATGTTAATTCCGGCTCACCAATAACAAACGGTTTGATGGGAGTCTGAGTGTCGACAAAACCGGATAATTCCCCCAAATACTCTTGGTAATATTGGCTAAGCTCCGTCAACTTCTCTCGACGCCACGACTGCTGCTGAACCATACTCACGGCATGTGTCAGCGCGTAGGCTTGGGCCGGCGGCATCGCGGTAGAATACACATGGTGTTTTGCAAACTGCGTTAAAAAGTCCCCAGTGCTTGCATCACACAAAATTGCCGCACCCGACATACCAAAGGCTTTACCGAAAGTAACGACTAAGATCTCGGGTTTGATATTCGATAACTCACAGGAGCCAGCTCCCGATTCTCCTAACACTCCGATACCATGCGCATCGTCTACCGCTAACCACGTATTGGGCGCTTGAGTGACAGCAGCGATGCCTTTGAGGGGGGCGCAATCCCCATCCATACTGAATACACCCTCCGTCACAACCAGATGATTACTTTCACCATTAAGCATCGACTCAAGGTGTTTTATATCGTTGTGTTTAAAGCGCCTCATCTTCGCTGGAGATAACGCACCAGCCTCCATCAGAGAGGCGTGGTTCAATCGGTCTTGTATCAGTACGTCAGATTTATCTAATAACGTAAATAGTAAAGCTTGATTTGCACTGAAGCCTGAGCCAAATAGGATTGCCCTCTCATAACCAAGCCATTCGGTAAGCGCCGCTTCAAGATCACTATGAGCTGCGCTAAATCCTGTCACCATGGGTGATGCACCACTACCACTGCCGTAAACACTGAGCCCTTGTTGCCATGCATGGACGAGCGCCTGATCATTTGCTAAGCCTAAATAATCATTACTGGAAAATTAATATAGCGTTTTCCATCATTTTCCAAAATCGATTGGTTACCAGAAAACACCACATTCATGGTTCGGTTAAGCCCCGATTTTTTTCGCTCAGCAAGCGCAGACTCAATACGATACTCAAACGCTAGCATCGTAAAACAAATCGCCTTTTGTTGGTCGTGCTGCAACACGCTCTACCACGCGATCCAACAATTCGTTTTCTTCAATTTCATCAGGCTTTTGAGAGACCTCTTGACGGTTAATGCCTAGCTTGCTGAATAACATCATGTCTTTATCTTCTGATGGATTTGGTGTCGTTAGTAGTTTGCAACCATAGAAAACCGAGTTCGCTCCCGCCATAAAGCACAGTGTTTGCATTTGTTCGTTCATATTTTCACGACCGGCAGACAAACGAACAGCCGATTGAGGCATCATGATTCGAGCGATTGCAATTAACCGAATGAAATCAAACGGCTCAACATCTTCGACTTTCTCTAAAGGCGTGCCTTTGACTTTTACTAACATGTTGATTGGGACACTTTCAGGGTGCACTGGCAAGTTCGCCAACTCGACAAACAAACCTGCACGGTCATTCGCACTTTCTCCCATACCAATGATACCGCCGGAACAGATCTTCATACCCGCATCGCGAACATGAGACAGGGTATTCAAACGATCTTGATAGGTGCGTGTGGTAATGATGTTGCCGTAAAACTCCGGCGAGGTGTCGAGGTTGTGGTTGTAGTAGTCAAGGCCCGCCGCCGCAAGTTGATTCGCCTGATCTGGCGTTAACATACCAAGGGTCATACATGTTTCTAAACCCATCTCTTTCACGCCTTTGATCATGTCTGTCAAATGTGGCATGTCACGCTCTTTAGGGTTCTTCCACGCAGCGCCCATACAGAAGCGCGTCGACCCAGCATTCTTGGCTTTTAGCGCGGCATCCAACACGCGATCAACCTCCATTAGACGTTCTTTTTCTATATCGGTGGTGTATCGAGCACTTTGCGGACAGTACTTACAGTCTTCCGGACAGGCACCGGTTTTAATTGATAGGAGCGTACTTACTTGAACATGGTTGGTTTGTTGATATTGGCGATGAACAAGCTGAGCTTCAAATAGAAGATCCATGAAAGGTTTTTCCATCAGTTCTCGTACTTCAGCATGCGTCCAGTTATGACGAACTTCCACGTGTATTCCTTTAGTCACTTTTGTTGTTGTGTTGACAGTCTACTGAGTCTCGATAAACTGTCAACACAACGGTAAATTATAAAGTTTACATTAGTTCATTTTTAATCTATATATTATTGGAATAGCACATGGATCTCGCGTTCGATCGCCAGCACATCTGGCATCCCTATACTTCAACACTAACACCTCTGACCTGCTACCCTGTTGCTTCCGCACACGGCGTGCACCTAAAACTAGAGGATGGAACAAAGTTGATAGATGGCATGTCGTCATGGTGGTCAACCATTCACGGCTACAACCATCCACATTTAAACCAAGCCGCGCATCAACAAATTGATCAGGTTTCTCACGTGATGTTTGGCGGCATTACCCACCAACCCGCCATTAACTTGTGCAAAAAACTTCTTTCTCTGACACCAAGTAACCTTGAGCATGTGTTTCTTGCTGACTCTGGCTCTGTTGCCGTGGAAGTAAGCTTGAAAATGGCACTGCAATATTGGCATGCGAAAGGCGAACGCAGACCAAAATTTCTAACTTTGCGACACGGCTATCATGGTGATACGTTTGCGGCCATGTCGGTCACCGACCCTGATAACTCAATGCATTCGCTCTACAAAGGCTTTCTACCTGAGCACATTTTTGCTGAGTCACCAACATGTGGGTATTGGGATGAGTGGCAAGCAGAAGACTTACAAGATTTCGAACAGAAAATCACACAGCACAGCCATGAACTTGCTGCCGTGATCCTAGAGCCTATCGTGCAAGGTGCCGGTGGAATGCGTATTTACCACCCGGAATTCCTGAAAGGCGTCCGTCAACTTTGTGATAAACACGGGCTATTATTGATTGCGGATGAAATCGCCACCGGGTTTGGTCGTACAGGAAAACTGTTTGCTTGTGAGCACGCCAATATTCAGCCTGATATTCTGTGTATCGGTAAAGCGCTGACTGGCGGCTATATGACCCTCTCCGCCACACTTACTAGCAAGCATGTGGCAGACACGGTATGCGGCGGCGAGGCTGGTTGCTTCATGCACGGCCCAACTTTTATGGGCAACCCACTCGCCTGTGCGGTAGCAACCGCAAGTTTAGAGTTAATAGAACAAGGTGACTGGCGCCAGCAAACTACGCAAATTGAAGCTCTGTTTTCTGAATTACTACCAAAACTCGAGCAATACGATTTAGTGAAAAGTACCCGCTGGCTTGGTGCAATTGGTGTTGTGGAAACCCATCGTCCCGTGAATATGGAAGCCATCCAAGCTCTCTTTGTTGAGCATGGTGTTTGGATTCGTCCATTTGGCAAACTGATTTACATGATGCCGCCATTCATCAGTAATCCGAACCACATTGAGAAGTTGGTGAATGCCATTGATGCAGCACTTCAACGTGAAGATTGCTTTGCCTAATTCGTTCTCATTAAATTCAAAGAATATGTAGAAAAGATTAAAACAAGAACGGTTTGAGCTGGTCACTCAAACCGTTTTTTTTGTCAGGCCACTTGTCTAATTATTAAATAGGTAATTACAACTATCGAAGTTGACTGTCTTTACTCGCTCGTCGATTGAATAATGCATGACGCTCAGACACCAGTTCTAGTGTGGATTGGCACTCGATACATAAACGAACGCCTTTCATTGCAGTTCGACGCGCATCAGGAATCTTATCGCCGCATTCATCACAGTAATGGGCACTTTCGCCCTGGTGGATACTGCCTCGAACACGTGATATATCATCGTCTATGGTATTTTGAATTTGTTGGCTGACGCTATCGTCATTTGCCCACCCTACGGCCATAAGCCCTCCTCGTTACTTGAATGAGAAAATCTACTTACCGTGGTAAGGTGGATGATTATATCGATTACAAATGGCAAAATAATTAGTGCAAATTCAAAACACTATTACCTATTTGTAATAGTTAATCTCAACTCGATACTGATAACAAAACCCAGCACGGAGGCTGGGTTTTGGTGTTCTAACGATTAATAAATTAACCGATGTGCGTTGCGCCGCCCATGTATTTCTGGAGTACTGTTGGGATTGCAATGCGGCCGTCTGCTTCTTGGTTGTTTTCTAGGATTGCAACCATGGTACGACCTACCGCTAGACCAGAACCGTTTAGCGTGTGCACAAGTTCAGGTTTCTTCTCGCCTTTACGACGGAAACGCGCTTGCATACGACGAGCTTGGAAATCACCCATATTAGAACATGATGAGATCTCACGGTATGTGCCTTGAGCAGGAACCCACACTTCTAGATCGTAAGTTTTGTGAGAACCAAAGCCCATATCACCCGTACATAGAACCACTTTACGGTAAGGAAGTTCTAGAAGTTGTAGAACTTTCTCAGCGTGTCCTGTTAGCTCTTCTAGCGCGTTCATTGAATCTTCTGGCTTAGTGATCTGTACTAGCTCAACTTTATCGAACTGGTGCATACGAATCAGACCACGAGTATCACGACCGTAAGAACCCGCTTCAGAACGGAAACATGGCGTGTGCGCTGTCATCTTAAGCGGTAGATCCGCTTCGTCAGAAATCGTATCACGTACTAGGTTGGTTACAGGCACTTCTGCTGTTGGGATCAGAGACAGTTTACGAGGCTCTTCATCGTTCACTTTTTCAACTAGTGGCTCAGTGTGGAAAAGATCTTTACCAAACTTAGGCAGCTGACCAGTACCGAATAGGCTGTCAGAGTTAACTAGGTAAGGTACGTACATTTCTGTGTAGCCGTGCTCTTCTGTGTGAAGATCAAGCATGAACTGAGCAATTGCACGGTGTAGGCGAGCAAATTGACCTTTCATCACAATGAAACGCGCGCCAGTGATTTTAACTGCGCTTGCAAAGTCTAGACCGCCACCCATTTCACCTAGGTCAACGTGGTCTTTCAATTCGAAATCGTAAGTTTTTGGCTCACCCCAACGAGAAATCTCTACGTTGTCATTTTCATCTTTACCATCTGGCACTTCATCTGCAGGGATGTTTGGTACAGAAAGAGTGAACTCATCAAGTTGAGCCATAACTTGGTCAAGCTCCACTTTCTTCGCATCAAGATCGCTACCTAGCGTACCGATTTGTTTCTTGATTTCTTCTGCGCCTTCTTTATCGCCAGCCGCCATTTTCTGGCCGATTTGCTTGGAGATGGAGTTACGCGTGGATTGTAAATTTTCAACTTCTACTTGAATGGACTTACGTTGTTCTTCAAGTTTACGAATAGTCTCTACGTCTAGCTTAAAGCCACGACGCGCCAGTTTAGCAGCTGTTTCATCCAGCTCTGTACGAAGTAATTTAGAATCCAGCATTGTTAATCCTATGCTTTTTGTTGTGAAATCACGCGCCTTATCCGAACAGGCACGCTTTAAAATTTATCGAATAAATGTATCCAAAACGCCTACTTTTCATAGCGCTTTTGTGGGCTATTTGCATCTAAAGTAGCCAAGTAATCTAACTTTTCGCCAATTTTGGTCTCTAGACCACGATTTGTTGGCTGATAATACTTACGTTCGCCCATTTCTGGTGGTAAATATTGCTCACCAGCCGCGTACGCCCCCGGTTCATCATGTGCGTAACGATACTCAGCACCATACCCCATGTCTTTCATTAAGTTCGTTGGGGCATTTCGTAAGTGATGCGGCACTTCATATTCAGGGAGGTTATGAGCGTCTGTGAGCGCTTGTTTCCACGCAACGTATACCGCATTGCTCTTTGGTGCACATGCTAGGTAGACAATCGCCTGAGCAATGGCACGCTCGCCCTCAGCCGAACCAACTCTCGTAAAACAATCCCATGCAGAGAGTGCCACTTGCATTGCACGAGGATCCGCATTGCCGACATCCTCAGATGCAATCGCGAGTAATCGACGTGCGATATACAGTGGGTCACAACCTGCCGCTATCATACGCGCCGCCCAATAAAGCGCCGCATCTGGGTTAGAGCCACGAATCGACTTATGCACGGCTGAAATCAGATCATACCAAATGTCACCTTTTTTATCGAAACGTGACACCTTTTCACCTGCCACTTCCGCAAGCAACTTTAATGTGATCTCTTTTTCGCCTTGCGCATTGTCTTCAGCCATATCATAGAGTAGCTCAAGATAATTAAGTGACATGCGAGCGTCACCGTTTACCAATTCAGCTAAGCGATCAAGTACATTGTCAGCAAAGTGGGCTGGCGTATCACCTAAGCCACGCTGCTTATCATTGATAGCTTGATTGAGCGCTAATAAGATTTCATCTTTGTCTAACGATGTGAGCTTATAAACACGGGCGCGAGACAATAACGCGTTATTCAATTCGAAAGATGGGTTCTCTGTTGTCGCACCAATAAAAGTCACCGTGCCATCTTCAATGTGCGGCAAAAATGCATCTTGCTGTGATTTATTGAAGCGATGCACCTCATCCACAAATAGGATTGTACGACGGCCTGCCATTTTATTTTCACGTGCTTTCTCGATAGCAGCACGAATTTCTTTCACACCAGAGGTGACCGCAGAAACACGCTCCACTTCGGCATTGGCATAATTTGCCGCGACCTCTGCAAGTGTGGTTTTCCCCGTACCGGGAGGCCCCCAAAGAATCATAGAATGAATATGCCCCGCCTCTAACGCACGGCGCAGTGGTTTACCCGGCCCAAGAATATGCTGCTGGCCAATGTATTGTTCAATAGTTTCTGGTCTCATACGAGCAGCAAGGGGACGAAAATCTTCGTCCCCCGAGAAATCTAATGTGTAATTACTCACTAGCAATTAGTTCCTTTGGTCATCCACTTCCACACCATCTGGGATTGTGAATGTAAATCTGTCTGCTTTAGGCTTACCGAGTTTTACGTTGCTGAACTCAAACAGGCCTTTTTGGCCATCTTGCTCAATCACATTGAACCCGTTAACCACACCCTTTGTATCAATATTAATCTGAAATTGACCTTGCGTGGAGTCAATTGCCGTTGGAACAAGGGTAAATTGATCGCCTTTTTGTGAAATCGTGTAATTATCCCAGTCGCTAGCGCGATTACGGGTAAGCAAAACAAAAGGTGTTTGTTCGGTCGCTTGCGCTTGATCGTAGATACTCACTTGCTCGATAAACGGGCTGTAATACCACAACGACTTACCATCGGATACCAACAAGTTCTCATCTGGGAACGTTGTGCTCCAACGAAACAGGCTCGGACGAGCGATTTCAACTGAGCCCTCCCCTTCCATGATGGTTTCGCCCTCTGGGCTGATCACCTGTTGCGAGAAATCTGCACTGAAACCCTCATTCATCGCTAGACGCTTATTGAGTTCATCTTTTGCTGAAGCTGCATGTGCTGTAGAGAAAAGAGACAAGCTCAATACAAATGCGGAGAAAAGTGTCGCTGAAAATCGTTTTTTCATTCAAATACCTATCATTGGGTCAAAGACCGAAATAACTCACCTCATTTTGACTGAGGTGAGCTAGACAAGTTCATTAATCTTTTGGTGGCGCTGGCGCTAGAACTTCACGGTTACCGTTATGACCAGGAGCACTAACAATACCTTGTGCCTCGAGTTGTTCTACAATGCGAGCGGCGCGGTTGTAACCAATTTTGAAGCGACGTTGCACACCTGATACAGAGCCTCTTCGAGACTGAACAACATGCTCAACAACTTGGTCGAACAATGGATCCATCTCTTCATCGGATTCCATTTGCTCTCCTGGCAGTAAACTCTCAGGGCCTTGATCGCCACTGATAATCTCATCGATGTAGTTAGGTTTACCACGCGCTTTCCAGTTATTCACTACGGCATGAACATCATCATCTGAAGCAAACGCACCGTGCACACGCGTTGTGTGACTAGAACCAGGTGGTAAGTAAAGCATGTCACCCATACCCAACAATGATTCTGCACCACCTTGGTCTAGGATGGTGCGCGAGTCAGTCTTGGTTGATACCGTAAACGCAACACGTGTTGGAATGTTTGCTTTGATCAAACCAGTAATAACGTCCACTGATGGGCGTTGAGTCGCAAGGATTAAGTGAATACCTGCCGCACGTGCTTTCTGTGCCAAACGCGCGATCAGTTCTTCAACTTTCTTGCCCACAACCATCATTAGATCGGCAAATTCGTCAACCACTACCACGATGTAAGGCAATTTCTCTAACAACGGTGGCTCAGTGTCCATGCTGTCGCCCTCTTGCCAGAATGGGTCGTGAATTGGGTGACCAGCTTCCGCTGCCATTTTTAGCTTCTCATTGAAGCCTTTCACGTTACGTACGCCCAGTGCTGACATCAGTTTATAACGACGTTCCATTTCTCCCACACACCAACGCAGTGCATTGGAGGCGTCTTTCATATCGGTTACAACTTCAGCAAGAAGATGAGGAATACCCTCGTAAATTGAGAGTTCCAGCATTTTCGGGTCGATCATGATAAAACGCAGATCTTCAGGTGATGCCTTATAAAGCATACTCAAGATCATAACGTTCACACCTACCGATTTACCTGAGCCGGTTGTACCCGCTACGAGTACGTGAGGCATTTTCGCGATATCTGCAATAACGGCTTCACCCGCGATATCTTGACCAAGCACTACCGTTGTAGGCGATGTCGCTTGTTCAAATTGTGGGCTGCTGATTACGTCAGAAAGATAAACCGTTTGACGACTCATATTTGGCAATTCTAAACCAACATAAGGTTTACCAGGAATCACTTCGACGACACGAACTGCCATTGCAGAAAGTGCACGAGCTAAGTCCATAGACAGACTTGAGATACGACTTACTTTCACACCTGGAGCCAAATCCAATTCGAAGCGAGTGATCACTGGACCTGGGTAAATGCCCACCACGTCCGCCTTGATCTTGTAGTCGGCCAGTTTTGTTTCCACCAAACGTGCAACTTGTTCAAGCGCTTCTCGGTCAATGAAATTCTCGCGTTTTTCTGGGTGATACAAGAGCTCTAGCGTCGGTAAAGGCTCTTCAGGCACCGGCAAGTTATGTTCTTTCTGTACTAAGAATGGGTTTTGCTTAGCGACTACTTTCGCTTGAGCATTCGAGACTAAATTCTGGAATGCCGCCACATCTTGATCGCCCTCTTGAACCTCTTCGAATTCTATCGCATTTTGAGCGGGTTCAAACGCAGGCGTAACGGGTGTAGTCGCTGCTGGTTGCACAGACTCCCCAGAAGACGGCAATGGCGTATGTAATTGCGATTCTGAAACTTGCTCAGTATCGGCGATAAAAGGTTGAGTAGCGACTGCACCTGGCTGCACTTGTTGTTCAGTAACCACGTCGTCTTCATCATCTAACACATCTAAATTTGATATCGTAGGTTCAATATGATGACTTGGTTCTGTTTGCTCACTGATCTGAGTTAATGCTTCTGGATCAATTACAGGTTCATGCTGTGGCGCAGATTGCTGTTCTACTGATTGCGCATCCACAGATGGCTGTGGCGAAAACGGCTGTTGCGTAGCTTGAAGCTGAGCATGCTGCCCCTGATAGGCTTGCGCCGCTTCATACTGATCATAGTCAGAGTAATCTGGCTCATTTTCAATTCGCTCATCACCCAACGGAACGAATGATGTTGGTTGAGCAACTTCCATTGTCTCGTTCATTGACGACGGTTCGGTGCGTTGTTGAACTGACACTGGCTCCACATACGGTGAAGAATGAGCAGACGTCGATTGAACCGATTGCTCGTGTGCAATACTCGGTGCGACAAATTCGTTTACAGCTTGAGGCTCATTTACAGCTTGCGACTCATCTGCCCAGTCATCCGCTTGTTGCGCGGCGGCTTCAAGCTCTTCAATCGTGACGTTAAGTTGCTTAGTACGCTCAATGCTTGGGTCTACATTCCCCGCAATAGCATGATATGCAGGAGTAATCGTAGGCTCTTGCTGAGGGACGTGTGCAGTCGCTTTCTGCGCAGAATTAACGCTCGCAGGCTGCTCCACTGCAGACTGAGGCACATAAATTGGGTATTCATGCGTCGTAGAAGCCTCTTTTGGCTCCTCTACCTCATAAGCCGTCATATGTGGCAATGGTTCATCATCAAGCTCATCGTTGACTCGCTTGGTGACAACTCTATCTTCTGCAAATGCATTGAGTTGAGGCTCTAACGTTTCTTGTTCTGTTCCACGCGCTTTATTCGTCACTGCTGCAATCACACTTAACGCACGATCACCTAACCACTCCACAATCGTCAACCATGAGATACCGGTAAAGAGTGTAAAGCCCGCGCCCCACAAAAAGAGCAGAACAAGCGTGGTGCCTAAGACATTCAACGTTGGAAGCGCCAGATTCGTCAGAACGTCACCAACAATGCCACCTGATGAGAAATACCAGATATCATCAAAGTTAACGTCTGCAAGGCCACAACTTGTCAGAATAAGGATGGTTAAACCAAGTAGACGCGTTCCCCAAAGCATGAAGTCAATAGGATCGTCTTCTGAACGCTTACGGCAAATCACCCAAGCAGCGATAGTGAGCAACACTGGTAATGGGTATGCGAGAGCCAAAAGTAAAAAACAAGGTATCGGCTAACCAAGCACCAAATAGACCACCAGCATTATTGATCTCTCCGCCCCAAGCGGTTTGGGACCATGATGGATCGGCTGGACTGAAAGTAAATAGCGCAACGGCAAGCAATATTGAGCTAAGAACGCCAACGATAAAGCAGCACTCTTTTAAGCGTTGGAAGCCATTTAGACGTGAAGACTGAGGCTCTTCACTCGTTTTAATGATCGTTTCGACTTTCTTTGCGTTCTCTTTGAACATAAATCAACTTGAATATGGGAATGAAATAGGGATAAACAAAACATTCCGAGCGGCATAAGCCGCTCGGTAAATTGATTTAACCATATCAAAGAGAAAAACCCAATGAATCTATCGCGAAAGCGGTAGGTTATTCCGCTTTCTTTGCAATAAATTAACGCGTTTTAATCACAAGCTGGTTAGTTTGCTTAACTTCTTCCATAACGACGTAGGTTCGAGTGTCATTTACGCCTGGTAGACGTAACAGTGTGTCACCCAATAGTCGGCGGTAAGCCCCCATATCAGATACGCGGGTTTTTAGAAGATAGTCAAAGTCACCAGAAACAAGGTGACATTCTTGAATATCGTCAAGCTTTTGAACCGCTGCATTGAACTGTTCAAATACATCTGGCGCACCACGGTTAAGTGTTATCTCTACAAACACCAACAATGATGCATCAAGAAACTGCGGATTTAGTAACGCAGTATACCCAGTAATGTAGCCTTGACGCTCAAGTCTACGCACACGCTCCAAACACGGCGTTGGAGAAAGTCCTACACGTTTTGAAAGTTCAACGTTTGAAATACGACCGTCTTTCTGCAGTTCATTAAGAATGTTGCGGTCGATACGGTCTAGTTCCTTGGACGGCTTTTTATAGTTGTCTGCCATTTTTATTCCACCTTATTACTTCCTTGCAAAAATATACTACAACTTTTTAATATTTAGTGCCAAATTTTACAATTCAACAACTATACTAGTTGTTAATTCGACAATAACACCCTACAAACAGTTAATACAACCATTTTAGAAAGAGGATACAGGATGATCATTGGCGTACCAAAGGAAATCAAAAACCACGAATACCGAGTGGGCATGATCCCAGCTAGCGTGAGAGAGCTTATCTCACATGGTCACCAAGTTTATGTTGAAACCAATGCGGGTGCCGGCATCGGTTTTTCAGACGATGATTACATCGCTGTAGGCGCATCCATTCTTCCTACTGCTGCTGACGTTTTTGCCAAAGCAGACATGATTGTAAAAGTAAAAGAACCTCAATCAGTCGAGAGAGCAATGCTCCGCGAAGGGCAGATTTTATTTACTTATTTACACCTAGCACCAGATTTTCCACAAACTGATGAGCTAATCAAGAGCAAAGCTGTCTGTATAGCCTATGAGACTGTAACAGATAATATGGGTCGTTTGCCACTGTTAGCACCAATGTCAGAAGTGGCAGGTCGGATGTCTATCCAAGCCGGTGCGCAAACGCTAGAAAAATCCCATGGTGGCCGAGGTTTATTACTCGGTGGCGTACCTGGTGTTGAACCTGCAAAAGTCGTCGTCGTTGGCGGGGGCGTCGTTGGTGCGAACGCGGCTCGTATGGCGGTCGGTCTTCGTGCAGACGTGACTATCCTAGACCGCAACGTCGATACACTGCGCAGACTAGATGAAGAATTCCAAGGTCGCGCTAAAGTGGTTTATTCTACTGAAGACGCTATCGAGAAGCATGTTCTAGAAGCAGACCTCGTTATTGGCGCGGTTCTTATCCCAGGCGCTGCGGCACCTAAACTAGTAACCAAAGAACACATCGCTAAAATGAAACCAGGCGCCGCCGTTGTTGACGTTGCAATCGACCAAGGTGGTTGTTTTGAGACCTCCCATGCAACAACCCACGCCGATCCAACTTACATCGTTGACGAAGTCGTACACTACTGTGTTGCCAACATGCCAGGTGCGGTTGCTCGTACTTCGACATTTGCGCTCAACAACGCCACGCTTCCTTACATTGTTAGGCTTGCAAACAAAGGCTACCGTGAAGCACTGCTAGAAGATAAAGGCTTCCTTGAAGGTCTCAACGTAATCCATGGCAAAGTGACTTGCAAAGAAGTGGCAGAGAGTTTTGACCTTGAATACGTAGAGCCTGCACAAGCCATCGCAATGTTCAACTAATGACAAAGTAACGCACAAATTGTCACGTTTTATTTACAAAACCCACTTTGACGTGGGTTTTGTTTATATCCATTAAATATAAATAATAACTATTTCTTATATGAGGTAATTAAAATATTGCGAGGCGTGACACTTTTTAGCGCAAAACTCTGCCAATCTA
Source organism: Vibrio alfacsensis (assembly GCF_003544875.1). Classification (NCBI taxonomy): domain Bacteria; kingdom Pseudomonadati; phylum Pseudomonadota; class Gammaproteobacteria; order Vibrionales; family Vibrionaceae; genus Vibrio; species Vibrio alfacsensis. The sequence goes on along the minus strand of NZ_CP032093.1, from coordinate 1,153,289 downwards.
ACACGATAACCACGTTCTTCAAGATAAAGTGCTTTATCCAATGCAAGCCAAATTTCCAGTGGACGTTGAAACACAAGTTGGACCAAGCTCATCCGCTCCATGTGCCAAAATCGTTGCTCGGCTTCTCTCTCAAATTGGTCAAAATCTACATTTGCGGTTAACGTCCAACCTTTCTGCTCTGCCGCCCAATGACACAATGACTCAAACCCATCACTTAATTGGGACTTACGAATACTTGGAACCGCTTGGTATTCCTTAAACCCCAAAACTCGACGAGTCATTAAGTCAAATCCCAATCTAAAGATCATCTCTTGCTGACGATGACGGCGAACGCGTTCTCCCCCTGTGACGGTTTGCTGCAATGGAATACGAAGTTCTGATTTGGAAAGCGACAAAGTGGAGGCTCTCCCCTGTTGCGACAAAGCTTGGTAGTGATTGCCTTGAATCAAATGATAACAACACGGCGAAATGGTCATCGCTGCCACGCCACATTCACTACCATACTGCATCAAACGAACATGCAGATCACCACACGCATGCAGCGCGACCGCGTGATGATTGGGTTTAAACACCCCCTTGGCTTGCAAATCAAATGCGTCGCCTTGAATAAACGTCATCTTCCAATCATGTTCATCTGCCGCCTGTTGGCCTGCTTCACACAGCCCCTGTTGAAATTCGAAACTCGTGACAGGTTCACCCGTTTGAGTGGTCAGAATTCGCCCTAAATACCCTTTTCCAGAACACCACTCAAGCCACTCTTCACCTTGATGCTGCTGAATGGCCGCTTCCCCCATCGCACTAATTTGTTCGAGTTTACGACCTGGAATACCACTGTCTAACCCGCGTTCTAAATGCAGACCGTTTAAAGGAAGACGCTCAAGAAGTGTCATCTCTGTAAGCAATTTGATTTCAGGCATCAAAGTACTTACTTTTTCCAATACCTGCTCGGGATTTGCTTTAAGCGTTTCTATTTGAGAGGGGATCAATGATTCTAGCCAGTGACAAAGTTGCGGGTATTTTGCTTGCCATGGTAATGATGATTCAATGCTGCTTTTGAATGGCTCAAATCGCCACAATGATTGATGCTCAATTAAGCAATCATTAATGAATTGAAATCGCGTTTTCATAGCTCCCCCTACAACTTGTGGTGGATTGTAGGAGGAATTGCAAATTGAATGAAGTGTTATCTGACTGGAAGCTCAATATCCTTAAACATCTCTTCAATTTCTGCATTGGATTTTAGAGAGGTCGCTTGCTCAACGACTGGGCGCGTTAAGTGAGGTGCAAAACGCTCCATAAAGTCATACATATAAGAGCGTAAGAATGTGCCACGACGGAAACCAATACTCGTAGTACTCGCACCAAAAAGATGGCTTGCATCAATGGCGACCAGATCGCTGTCTTGGTCTTCGTCAACCGCCATGCTTGCGATCACACCAACACCAATACCCATACGAACATAAGTCTTAATAACGTCAGCATCTGTTGCTGTGAATACAACACGAGGAGTCAAACCTTCACGGTTGAATGCGGTATCCAATTCCGAGCGACCCGTAAAGCCAAACACATAAGTAACTAATGGATAAGCAGCCAAGTCATGAATCGTAATCGTATGTTTCTTCGCAAGTGGGTGGTCTTTAGGCACAACGATCGAGCGATTCCAGTGGTAACAAGGCAACATGATTGCATCTTGGTACAAATGAAGGGCTTCTGTCGCAATCGCAAAATTCGCCGTTCCCTTAGCGATAGCTTCCGACATCTGTGACGGTGTGCCTTGATGCATGTGAAGCGAGACTTTTGGATAGCGCGCAGTAAAACCTTTAATCACATCCGGCAGCGCATAACGCGCTTGAGTGTGGGTGGTTGAAATATTAAGAGTACCCATCTCTGGATGAGTGTGTTCACCTGCCACTGCTTTGATGCTTTCTACGCGTGCCAATATCTCTTGAGAAATTCGAACGATCTCTTCACCCGCAGGCGTAACTTGAGTGAGGTGTTTTCCACTTCGCTCAAAGACTTGGATACCGAGTTCATCTTCAAGTAAACGAACTTGCTTACTAATACCCGGCTGTGAGGTATATAAACTCTCTGCCGTAGCAGATACATTTAAGTTATGGTTCACAACTTCAACAATGTACTTCAGTTGTTGCAGTTTCATCGTAATCCCTTACTCATAATCAAAACAAAGACGACTGCTATCGTAAGGAGTGAGGTGCACAAAGCACACGTAGCCAATTACGATATAATGATAAGTTATAACGCTTTAGCAACGATATGAACAGTATTTTCTAACTTATAGCTTAAACACATACCAGAGCTTCCTAACTTATGCATTTCGCTGCACTTGTTCATTCAGATGAACACATCATGTTTCTATGGCAATTTAACCATTGATGTAACAAAACGTGTTTAGAGCAAAATAATCAAATAAATTTACTGCCGACTATGTCAAGTTTCATGTATTCTTGACCGCTAGCCGTAAAGTAACAAGCAGACGCAAAGACATGAATATTGGTTTAATAATTGCTTTGGTAGCCATACTACTGGTCCTGATCCTTGGCTATAACATTATGTTGCAGTACAAGTTGAAGATCGAAACCGCGAAACGACAGGAGTCGGCGCGCTATGTGGCCCTCATTGATGGTACAGAAGAGTTGATTGGCCATGCACACCATATTCCTTTCAGCAAGGAGTTACTGCTGTGTCTAAACAATCGCATTCTCGATGCTCTGGAGAGCATGCTTGACCTTGATCCAAAGAATAAGCAATTGTCCCAGCGTATCACGAACTTAAAACAGCAAATTGAACAGCTCAATGAAAACGGTCAAGATGGCGAAAGCACCAAGTTCAAACTGCCGAGCAGCGATAAGCAAGCCATCATGATGCTTAAACTGGTTAAGCGTCTGCGTGATACCATTCGCAATGAGCACAATAAAGGCCGTATTGATACGCAAACTTACGTCATCGAAAATGGACGCCTTGAAACCATTCAAATTCGCATCAACATTGAAAACGTCATTAAGCGCGCTAACGATTCGATTGCACGAGGCCAACCGGGCACCGCACTACAGTTGCTACGCAAAGGCATTGATGCGTTAAGCACAAAAAATGACCCTTACTCCATCAGAGCAAAACAAAAACTTGAAGAAATGCTTGGCGACCTAGATAAACGACGCCAAGACAAAAGTGATGCTGAAATGCAACAAATTGCCGACAAAGAGCGAGACAGTGATATGGAAGCACTCTTCGGTGAAAAGAAAAAGTGGTAAACTCCACACAAGCTTTCTGTCCTATCCGATTAAAGGCTGCATTTGCAGCCTTTTTATATCTTAGTTTTGTGTCTTCGTGGATAGAACACAAGTAGGACAATCCAAATTCGAATGTAAAGTACTAATAATTAAATGATTAATCTCGACGCCTATCAGGACCTTTTGGCTCCAATTAACCAATTCTTACAGTGCAGCACCCCAGATGAATGGGTTGAACAAGCCAAAAAACCAGAAAATCTGCCAACCATTTTACTCGATCATCTGCTTTGCGAATTAAAAGCGGGTCAATCTGCTATGTTCCTCATTCGTAAATACGCAGTCGACAAAGCAAGCTCACATACCCTGCTCGATTGGTTCAAACCTTATGAAGATTTCGCTTACCGCAAAACAGGCTCATTAACGACGTTAAAAGGCAAAAGCAATATATCAAAATCGATCATGGCAAAGTCAGACTCACCCTACAGCCAAGATCTAATCGACAAAATGGTACTGCTGATCAAAGAAGAGTTGCATCACTTCTACCAAGTACTGGAAATCATGGATAGCCGAGGAGTGGAATACAATAACATTCCGGCTAGTCGCTATGCAAAGACGCTCATTTCCCACATGAAAACACATGAGCCAGACACTCTCATTGATAAACTCATTATCGGTGCTTACATTGAAGCACGTTCGTGTGAACGTTTTGCAAAACTAGCCCCGCATATGGATGAAGACATAGCTAAATTCTATGTCTCTCTACTTCGTTCAGAAGCTCGGCATTACCAAGATTACTTAGTACTTGCAGAACAAATTGCAGGTAGAGACATCAGTGAAAGAGTTGCTTACTTTGGACAAATCGAAGCAGAGCTGATCTCAACACCGGATTCTGACTTTAAGTTTCATAGTGGTATTCCAACCTAGTCAACAGTCTATTTGATCGCTACGTAATCAAGACCCACTCTTCAGAAATACAACGCCGAGCATTTCAAGCTCGGCTTTAGTAATACGTGCTACATTTTCAACGTGTGTGAGATTACCTACCCTTTACATAACTGAAGATTAAGTGCATGGTTCAAATGGATACAACCATGTATCTCGATCGCTCTCAATGCCAACGACCTAACATTAGTACAGGATGATTAAATCTCAACTTTAAGCCTCTAAGAACATCTCTCACAGGATTACATCAAGATAACACCGCCATTTTGTAATACAAATTAATTGCAACTTTTCAGCATTACAACGTACTGACCAACCATTTCTATCTGACTATTCTTTCACTACGGTCGCTCTAAAACATACCAGTTTGCCAAGTAAGTCCCGCTTAAAGGCGATCAAAGTCTCATTTGTATGATAAATTTAGTGCTATTACCACTTATCACCATTTTGTATTTGCAAATTCTGGATGAGACATTAAGATAAAAGCATATAATCATACAATACGATATTTGGAGTCTGATATGACAAAACCTGTCATTGGTTTCATCGGCCTAGGTCTGATGGGTGGAAACATGGTTGAGAACTTACAAAACCGTGGTTACGAATTAAACGTAATGGATTTGAATAAAGACGCTGTTGCTGCTTGTGTTGCTCGTGGCGCTAAAACAGTAAACACACCAAAAGAGCTTGCTCAAGCAAGTGACATCGTGATGCTATGCCTAACAACATCAGACGTTGTAGAAAAGATCGTTTACGGTGAAGATGGTATCCTAGCAGGCATCAAAGAAGGCGCGACTTTGATCGACTTCGGTACATCTATCCCTGCTTCTACTCGTAAGATCGGTGCTGATCTTGCAGCGAAAGGGGCAGGCATGATTGATGCTCCTCTTGGTCGCACCCCGGCTCACGCTAAAGATGGCCTACTAAACATCATGGCTGCAGGTGACATCGAAACATTTAACAAGGTTAAGCCGGTATTAGATGATCAAGGCGAGAACGTATTCTACTTGGGTGCGTTGGGTTCTGGTCATGTAACCAAGCTCGTGAATAACTTCATGGGGATGACAACCGTAGCAACAATGTCTCAGGCATTCGCGGTTGCTAAACGCGCTGGCGTAGACGGTCAACAGCTGTTCGACATCATGTCTGCAGGCCCTTCGAATTCTCCTTTCATGCAGTTCTGTAAGTTCTACGCTGTAGACGGTGAGGAGAAACTAGGTTTCTCAATCGCAAACGCAAACAAAGATCTAGGTTACTTCCTAGAAATGGTTAAAGACCTTGGTACTGAATCTCTCATCGCTGAAGGCACTTCTAAGAGTCTACAAGCAGCAGTAGACCAAGGCCTTGGTCAAAATGACGTTCCAGTTATCTTTGACTACTTTGCAGAGCTAGAAGCTTAATTACCCTTTCTAAACCTACTTTAAAGCCTTGTTATGTTCTCCCATAGCAAGGCTCTTTTGTACCCGCCTCTCGAGCTTCAACTCTTTATTTTCTTTGCTCTAACGATGACATCACACATTTGAACTGTATATATATACAGATTTTTAAGTTCGTCTATTATTCGCCAGTTTATTTGTTGTAGAGTTTTATAATGAAGCATTACCTAGAATCTGGCATCCGCGAGCTTGTTGAACAATTTCAAGCTAATGGAAAACCTTGCCCATCAAACCAAACCATCGAAGAACGTCGCACGGGTTATATTGGCAGTACTGTTTTAGCAGGTGAGAGCCCAACATTGCACAGTGAATATTTAGATGTGATGAATGGCATTCAAGTTAAAGTTTATAAACCAACGAGCGAAGTAAATTTACCCATCACCATCTACTTTCATGGTGGCTGTTTTATTAGTGGTGGTATTAAAACGCATGAGACTCAGCTCAGACAAATCGCCTTGCTTTCTAATACCATCGTTATCTGTATTACATACCGACTTGCGCCAGAACATACCTATCCTGCTGCACATGATGATGTTTACCAGGCGGTGCTCGCATCAAAGAACATGGCCATAAATATGGTGGAAATACCGAACAAATAGTATTTATCGGCGACAGCGCCGGAGGCCAATTAGCATTAGCGACAACGCTTAGGCTCAAGGCTTTACAGGATTGGTATCCGAGCCAACAAATTCTTATCTACCCAATGTTAGATCCTAAGGGCTGCTCACAAAGCTACCGTGAAAATGGGAGCGACTATATTATTACCGCCAACATGCTTCTTTCTGGTTTCGATTTATACACAAACAGAGAATCCAGAGTCACGACCGAACCGGAGCTTAACCTTTTAAGCAGTGACTTTAACGGCTTACCTAAAACAACGATCATCACCGCTGAGTTTGATCCACTGCGTGACGAGGGCGAACAGCTCTACAAGTTAATGCTCTCTCATGGTGTCGACGTTTACTGTGAGCGATACCTGGGGGTCATTCATGGCTTCTTCCAACTTTCTGGAGTGAGTGGTTCAGCAAAACGCTGCATCACTGCGGTTTCAAACCAAATAAAATCTTCTCCATTGATAGCAGTTTGAAACCGCAGTGCTCCCCATCCCTCATTCCAACTAGCCAAATTGATGAAAGAGACAAATAGCTAGCTCTGTGTAGAGAGTTAAACAGACAAATAAAAAAATCCCACAGTATCATCACTGTGGGATTTTTTATTAACTAGAATCCGTTGAATAGAAGCTAGCTCTTCGCGTTAGCTAACTTTGGGTTCTTAGGCCCTCGCGCTGCATTCACAAGCAAGACGCCCACCGAGAGAACCATCGCACCACACAAAATGAACAGTAGTCGACCTGTTGGTTCGTTTGGAATCAGAGCCATTGCTAGGATACCGAAGCCCGCTACGCTAATAAGCTTACCAAGCATGCCGCGCTGTTTTGTATCTAGGTTCTGTTGCTCTTCACTGTCGGCCACAAGCGGCGTGTTCCAGTTCTCAAATAATTGAGCCACTTCTTTCTCACGCTCAGGTGATAGGCCTTTGTAGAAACGTGTTGTCAGTAGGAAGAAGCCACCGGTGAAGACAACGTGTGCGGCTAAGCTCAAGCCAACTTTCAGGTCAGCCCACTCACGTGCTGTAAACGCTTGCTCTAGACCGAATAGGCGCTCGACGTCTTCTGCTTGTAGCGAAATACCGAAGATGTAAGAAACAAAGCCACCAACAACCAGTGTTGCCCAACCCGCCCAATCCGGAGTCTTACGAATCCACATACCAAGTAGTACAGGAATCAACATTGGGAAACCAATTAATGCGCCCACGTTCAGTACAATATCGAACAAGCTCAAGTGACGTAGCGAGTTAATGAATAGACCGATACCAATGATGATGAAGCCCATCACGATAGTCGTTGCTTTACTCACGATAACCAGCTCTTTTTGTGACGCTTGTGGACGTACAATCGGGCTATAAAAGTTCATCACAAAAATACCTGCGTTACGGTTCAAACCTGAGTCCATTGAAGACATGGTTGCCGCAAACATTGCTGACATCAGAAGACCCACCATACCTGCTGGCATTACGTTTTGTACGAATGCTAGGTAAGCTGCGTCTCCACCTACTGAGCCGTACTGCTCTGCGAAGTCAGGCATAAATGCCGCTACGTACCAAGGTGGAAGGAACCAAATAATAGGACCGACAATCATTAGCACACAAGCAAGGCCTGCTGCTTTACGCGCGTTTTCACTGTCTTTTGCACATAGGTAGCGGTAAGCGTTGATGCTGTTGTTCATTACACCGAACTGTTTAACAAAGATGAACACTACCCAAAGGATAAAGATACTGACATAGTTCAGATTGTTACCCAGCATGAAGTCGCCGTGGAAGTTCGATACGATGTTGCCAATACCACCACCATGGAAGTAAGCCGCGACCGCACAGGTAATGGTTACTGCCATAATAACCAGCATCTGCATAAAATCAGACGCGACAACCGCCCAAGAACCGCCTGTAACCGCCATAAGCATCAGAACTAAGCCCGTTACTACGATGGTTGCTTCCATTGGGATGTTGAATACCGCTGCAACAAAAATAGCCAAACCGTTTAACCAAATACCCGCAGAGATCAAGCTGTCAGGCATACCAGCCCAAGTGAAGAACTGCTCTGAAGTTTTACCAAAACGTTGGCGAATCGCTTCAATCGCCGTTACAACACGTAGTTGGCGGAACTTGGGAGCAAAGTAGATATAGTTCATAAAGTAGCCAAATGCGTTGGCTAAGAATAGGATGACAACAACGAAACCGTCGTTGAATGCGCGTCCTGCGGCACCTGTAAACGTCCATGCTGAAAATTGCGTCATGAAGGCGGTAGCACCTACCATCCACCACAACATCTTACCGCCCCCTCGGAAGTAATCACTAGTCGATGTTGTAAACTTTCGGAACATCCAACCTATTGCGATTAAAAAGAAGAAGTAGGCAAGAACAACAAGAGTATCAATAGTCATTTTTTCAGCCTTTTAAGTATCATCATTAACTGACTCCTAGATTACTCAACTTTAATCTTTATTTGTACTACAATAATCTTTTATTGTGATCTCAAACAAAAGTTATCGTGCTAATGAATATTGAGGCCTGCGCAGTAAAATAAAAGGCTTAACGTTTAAATAATCAATATCACCGCCATGGCAAAATAAATATTGTATTACAAATATAATTAAGTTTTATTCAGGTTATTTATGATGAATTGCATTGATTCTAGTACAGATAAAAAAAGCGAGCCTCTGGGCTCGCTTGATATGCTTTTAGTATGTTCTTAAGCTTACAACAGTAATTATGCTACGTGAGCGACTGCATCGCGAACCAACGTACCCAGTTCATCCCACTTACCTTCATCGATAAGTTTTGTTGGCACCATCCAAGTACCGCCACATGCCAGTACTGATGGGATAGACAGGTACTCGTCTACGTTACCTAGGCTAACGCCACCTGTTGGCATGAATTTCACTGGGTAAACGGCCGTTAGTGCCTTAAGCATACCAACACCGCCAGATGGCTCAGCAGGGAAAAACTTAAGTGTACGCAGACCCATTTCCATTGCTTGCTCAACAAGGCTTGGGTTGTTTACGCCCGGTACGATAGCCACGCCTTTGTCTAGGCAGTATTGAACCGTGCGAGGGTTAAAACCAGGGCTTACGATAAAGTCCACGCCAGCTTCGATCGCTTGGTCAACTTGCTCGTTAGTTAGAATCGTTCCTGCACCAATCAGCATTTCTGGGAACTCAGCGCGCATAGCACGAATCGCTTCTGCAGCACACTCTGTGCGGAACGTGATTTCAGCGCAAGGCATACCGTTTTCAACCAAAGTGCGGCCAAGAGGGATCGCATCTTCTGCTTTGTTGATGGCAATAACAGGAATTACTTTTAGGTTTGCTAGTTGTTCGTTTAATGTCGTCATAAGAGTGTACTCGTCGTCGTTAACTTGAGTTCGATAAATCACTGCGGAGCGCCGACTACTCAACGCTCCGCAAAAGAATTACAAAGGAAGATCTGGCATCACATCACGTGGAATAATAGCACCTTTGTGTTGAATAACCGCGCCAGCCATACAGTGGCCAGAGTAAGCCGATTCAGCTGCATTACCGCCAGTCAAACGCTTCGCCAAGAAGCCTGCACTGAAAGAGTCACCTGCCGCTGTTGTATCAATCACGTTGTCGACTTTATTTGGCGCCACGTATTGCGCTTCGCCATTTGCCACAACCAAGCAATCTTTGCTACCACGTTTGATGATGATTTCATCCACGCCCAGTGCAGAGGTTCTCCCGATGCACTGTTCTAAATGCGCATCACCGTAAAGCATTTGCTCGTCTTCAAATGTGAGCAAAGCAATATCTGTGTGCTTAAGGATTTTGAGATACCAAGACATGGCATTTTCACGGCTTTCCCATAATTTCGGACGGTAGTTGTTATCGAAAATAACCTTACCACCTTGCGCCTTGAAACGTTCAAGGAAGCCAAACAGTTGCGCCTTACCCTCTTCAGTAAGAATCGCTAATGTAATGCCACTCAAATAAACCGCATCGTAAGAATAAAGGGTGTCGACCAGTACCGGAGATTCATTCTGTTCAAATAAGAACTTCGCGGCCGCTTCATTACGCCAATAGTGGAAGTAACGTTCACCAGTTTCATCCGTTTCGATGTAGTAAATACCTGGTTGTTTATCTTTAACTGAAAGAACTAGGCTAGTATCGATGCCCTCTTCTTGCCATGCTGAAAGCATTTCTTGGCTAAAAGGATCGTTACCGAGTGCGGTCACATAGCTAGTCTTAATATCGTGAGCTTTGGTCAAACGAGATAAATACAGTGCGGTATTCAACGTATCACCACCGAATGACTGTTTTAGCTGACCTTCCTTTTTCTGTAGCTCAACCATACATTCGCCAATGACCGCGATGTTTAATGATTTCATGTTGTCACCTTAGCAACTGAGGTTGCGCTATAGATTATTTTAAGAAGTCTTCACGAGCTGGGTTGAAGATGTCTAGAAGAATACTGTCTTGCTCTAGTGCTACCGCACCGTGCATCATGTGCTTACGAGCAAAGTATGCGTCGCCTTCTTTTAGTACTTTCTTTTCACCCTCAATTTCCGCTTCAAAGCTGCCACGTACCACGTAACCGATTTGATCGTGAATGTCGTGAGTATGCGGAGCGCCAATTGCGCCTTTGTCGAAGCATAGATGAACCGCCATTAGATCGTCAGTGTAAGCAACTATTTTACGCTTGATACCGCCACCTAACTCTTCCCATGGGTGCTCGTCTAAAACAAAAAAAGAATTCATCGTCATACTCCTAAAAAGTCTCTATTAAAGCTCACCCTGCTAAACTCTCTTCTCCTATGTACTTTTCATTCAAAGCCAAAATCAAAGAGAAAGGATTCGCTGCTGAATTGGTAACGAGCATATCCGATCACTCCCATTTGTAATACAATATATCTAAAATATGTGACATTCGTCAAGTGGAACGATCTAAATCATTTCACTTATCGATTGATAACGCACAAGCATCAGTCATAAAAGGATTTTTACACCACTACAAATCAATGGTTTATATTAATCCACGTGATTTTACTCTCTTTTCACCACAAAACCTACAAACAAACTTAATATTGTATTACTTTATTGAAAGTTTAAGAAAACAACACACTTCATCTGAGGGTGGTAAAGAAAATGACTACACAACCGATTTTGTTGACTGAAGCAGAAGTCGAACTACTAAGAAAGGAAGTAGGAAAGCCGAGCTTAATGGGCAAATCCATTGAAGCGAATCGCAAGGAACTTGAAACCTTTATGCGTCTGCCTCTAGACGTACCAGGTCACGGCGAAGCGGGTGGCTACGAGCACAACCGCCACAAACAAAACTATACCTACATGAACTTAGCGGGTCGCTTGTTCTTGATCACTCAAGAAGACAAGTACGCGCAGTTCGTTAAAGATCTTCTTGCTATTTACGCAGAGAAATACCTAACTTTTGATTTCCACGTTCAGAAAAACACTAACCCAACAGGTCGTCTTTTCCACCAGATCCTTAATGAACACTGTTGGTTAATGTTTACTAGCCTTGCATACTCTTGCGTGGCATCAGTGATGACAGAAGAAGAGCGCACAGCCGTTGTTGAGCGTATTTTCGAACCAATGCTAGACATGTTCACAGTGAAATACGCGCACGATTTCGACCGTATTCACAACCACGGTATCTGGGCAGTTGCGGCTGTTGGGATCTGTGGTCTAGCCATTGGCAAACCTGAATATCTAGAGATGTCGGTGTACGGTCAAGACCGTGATGATACCGGCGGCTTCTTAGCGCAAATCTCACAGTTGTTCGCCCCTTCTGGTTACTACATGGAAGGCCCGTACTACCATCGTTATGCGATTCGTCCAACTTGTGTATTTGCAGAAGTCGTACACCGTCACATGCCTGAAGTAGACATCTACAACTACAAAGACAAAGTGATTGGCAACACAGTACAAGCGATGCTGGCAACCGCTTATCCGAATGGTGAGTTCCCTGCCCTAAACGACGCATCTCGTACCATGAGCATTACCGACATGGGCGTTCAAGTTGCAGTAAGCGTATACAGCAAGCACTATGGTTTTCAAGGTGACAGGGGCTTGGATGACAACATCCTAGGTATGGCGAAAATTCAAAACGCCGTTTGGATGCACCCATGTGGTCTTGAGCTTTCTCAAGCTTACGATAAAGCCATCGCAGACCGTGAAATCGGCATGCCTTTCTGGCCGAGTGTGGAGCTCAACGAAGGTCCAACTGGTAATAACGGAGCACAAGGCTTTATCCGTATGCAGGATAAAACCGGTGATGTGTCACAGCTTGTGATGAACTACGGTCAACACGGCATGGGACATGGTAACTTCGATACGCTTGGCATTACCTTCTTCAACCGTGGTCAAGAAGTACTGCGTGAATACGGCTTCTGTCGCTGGGTAAACGTTGAGCCTAAATTCGGCGGTCGTTACCTAGACGAAAACAAATCGTATGCACGTCAAACTATCGCGCACAACGCGGTAACGATTGATGAGCAATGTCAGAATGGTTTCGATGTAGACCGCGCTGACTCGGTGCACGGTTTGCCTCACTTCTTCAAAGTAGAAGGCACTGAAATCAACGGTATGAGTGCGTTTGCGAACGACCATTACCCGAATACAGACATGCAACGCAGTGTGTTCATGCTTAGCTTAGATGAGCTTGAAGCACCGCTATTGCTAGACCTTTACCGCATTGAAGATGAAGGCGAGCATCAGTACGACTACTCTCATCAATACGATGGTCAAATCGTACGCACTAACTTCGATTATCAAAGCTTTGGTGAACTGAACACGCTTGGCGATGACTTCGGTTACCAACACCTTTGGAAAGTAGCGAGCGGCAAAGTGCAAGATACGGCGCTGGTTAGCTGGCTACAAAACAACACCTACTACACTTGGTTAGGCACAAGCAGCAGCGCGAAACAGAACGGCGATAATGAAGTGATCTTCACTCGCACTGGCGCCAATGACCCAAGCTTTAACCTACGTAGCGAACCGGCATTCATTCTACGCAGCAAGGGCGAATCGACACTATTTGCTTCTGTGCTAGAAACACACGGCTACTTCAACGAAGAGTTTGAGCAGTCGGTGAATGCACGTGGTCAGGTGAAAGATATCCGCGTCGTGGGTTACAACGCCGTTGGCAGCATCGTAGAAATCACGACTGAAAAATCACTGGTTACTGTGATGATCAGCAATGTGCTAGGCGCTGACGACCAAACCCCACACCAAGTAGAATTGAACGGTAAAACCTACAGCTGGAATGGCTTCTACTCTCTAGAAGTGAATGCATTCGGGCAGGAGAAATAATAATGAGCTACCAAACCCAGTCTTACCAACCGCTATTAATGAACTTTGAAGAAGCGGCAGAACTAAGCAAAGCACTTGGCACGGATAGCCTATTAGGAAATGCATTAGCACGTGACATCAAACAAACTGACGCTTACATGGCCGAGGTCGGTATTGAAGTTCCAGGTCACGGCGAAGGTGGTGGTTACGAGCACAACCGCCACAAGCAAAACTACATCCACATTGATCTAGCGGGTCGCCTATTCCTTATCACTGGCGAACAGAAATACCGCGATTACATCGTCGACATGCTAACGGCTTACGCGAAGGTATACCCGACGCTAGAAAGCAACACCAGCCGTGACTCTAACCCTCCGGGTAAGATCTTCCACCAAACTCTGAACGAGAACATGTGGATGCTATACGCGTCTTGTGCGTATAGCTGCATTTACCACACGTTGGAAGAAGAGCAAAAAACACTGATTGAAAACGACCTGTTCAAACAAATGATTGAGCTGTTCGTAGTCACTTACGGTCACGACTTCGACATCGTACACAACCACGGTCTGTGGGCAGTAGCAGCAGTGGGTATCTGTGGTTACGCAATTAACGATCAAGAAGCGGTAGACAAAGCGCTTTACGGCTTGAAACTGGACAAAGTGAGCGGCGGCTTCCTAGCTCAGTTAGATCAACTGTTCTCGCCAGACGGCTACTACATGGAAGGTCCTTACTACCACCGTTTCTCGCTGCGTCCAATCTACCTATTTGCTGAAGCGATTGAACGTCGTCAGCCTGAGCTTGGTATCTACGAGTTCAACGATTCGGTCATCAAGACCACGTCTTACGCAGTATTTAAGACGGCATTCCCAGATGGTACTTTGCCAGCACTGAACGATTCATCGAAGACGATTTCGATTAACGATGAAGGCGTAATCATGGCAACGTCAGTATGTTTCCACCGTTACGAGCAGTCTGAAACGCTACTTGGCATGGCAGACCACCAGCAAGATGTTTGGGTTCATATCTCAGGCAAGACATTGTCTGACGCAGTTGCAGCAACAGACAACATCAAACCGTTCAACTGGGGTAGCCTATTCGTAACAGACGGCCCTGAAGGCGAAAAAGGTGGCGTAAGCATTCTTCGTCATCGTGACGAACAAGACGACGATACGATGGCGCTTATCTGGTTTGGTCAGCATGGCAGCGATCACCAGTACCACTCAGCGCTAGACCACGGTCACTACGATGGTCTGCACCTTAGCGTGTTTAACCGCGGTCATGAAGTGCTGCACGATTACGGCTTTGGTCGCTGGGTAAACGTTGAGCCTAAATTTGGCGGTCGTTACATCCCAGAGAACAAGTCTTACTGTAAGCAGACAGTCGCGCACAACACAGTAACGGTAGACCAAAAGACGCAAAACAACTTCGACACAGCACTAGCAGAAACCAAGTTCGGTTCTAAGCACTTCTTCAAAGCTGATGACGAAAAGCTGCAAGGCATGAGCGGTCGTATTTCTGGTTACTACAACGGTGTAGACATGCAGCGCAGCATCATTCTTGCTGAGTTGCCAGAATTCGAAAAACCGCTTGTGATTGATGTTTACCGCATCGAAGCAGATCAAGAGCACCAATACGACCTGCCAGTGCACTACTCTGGTCAAATCATCCGTACGGATTTTGAATACGATGTAGAAAGCACGCTGCGTCCAATGGGCGAAGACAACGGCTACCAGCATCTATGGAATGTGGGTTCGGGTAAAGTGCAAAGCAGCTCGCTTGTAAGCTGGTTGCACGACAACAGCTACTACTCGCTTGTAACGAGTGCAGCAAACGGTGGTGAAGTGTTCTTCACTCGCACTGGCGCAAATGATCCAGACTTCAACTTGAAGAGCGAACCAGCACTGATCTTACGTCAATCTGGTCAGAACCACGTGTTTGCTTCTGTTCTAGAGACACACGGTTACTTCAACGAGTCTATCGAAGCATCGGTTGGCGCTCGTGGTCTAGTAGAGTCAGTAACCGTCGTTGGCAACAACGAAGTGGGTACCGTGATTCGTCTGCAAACAACCACAGGCAACGCTTACCACTTCGCTATCTGCAACCTAGACGAAGACAAACAGAACGCGGCACATTGCGTTGAGTTCGACGGTGTGACTTACACTTGGGAAGGCGCATTCGCACAAATTTAATCTTTAGCTAGTCACTAAAATTAATGTAAAATCGGGAACTAATTCAAAGCCGGACGTCATGTTCGGCTTTTTAATCTAAAGAACGAATGCAAATACGGACGCTTACTTATCAGTCTGTTCAGCAGGCTAATTAGTTAATAAGTTTGATTATTTGAGGTATGCATCATACATATTGATGTAACTCACTAACCTTTATTGTAATACAATAGTATTGGTCTTGTGATGTGCTTAACCTATCCTAACAGTGGATTCTCCAGCACTCATATAACAACCGAACACCATAGATAAGAATAGGTCGCCGACATATCGTCTTGTGGCCAATAAAATGATGAATGAGGATCATTGTGATTAAAGGAAATTTATCCACCCTAGATAACTGTTATGAGCTATCTGAAAAACTATTAGAAGTTATCGCAAGTGTTAGACAACAACTGAATAACAACGTCGAAAATGGTAAATACAATCTAGAAGGCGAAGATGTCTTCTTTTTTGTTGTTGATGATCATACTCAATCACTTGAAGAACGAAAATCAGAATGCCATCGCAAATACCTAGATGTGCAAATCCTTCTTTCCGGTGAAGAGCGATTTGGCTACAGTTTAAAGCCGTTCAACAGTATCGCCGAAGATAAATTCGAAAGTAATGACGTAGCGTTTAGCGAAGATATTACCGAAGAGAGATTTGTTGACTTACAACCTGAAGACTTCGTGATTTTTGCAACGCAGCAACCTCATCGCCCTCTTGTTGCGATCAATAAACCTATGGCTGTGCGTAAAGCCATCATCAAAGTAGCCAATGACTGGTTAAACTCATAATTCGATTCTAAATCAATATCCCCCTTCCGATGCACTCAGTCATAGGGGGATTGAACAACGATAAAGCCCTCATCATCTAGTCATACATCAAGTTTTCAGCTTTCTTTAAATCAAACTCATTCAGAGACTTACGCGCCAAGTGCCTAAATGGCAATGCTTTGACTATCTCCTCAAACGGCATGACAGCGAATGCCCAGAAAAAAGAAAGATCCCAATGAAGAATGATCAACGCACACAGAGGTATGGAAATAATCCACTGGCCTGTGAAGTTAATCTTGAATACTTCTGTCGTCTTGCCTAATGCACGTAAAACATGCCCATGTACCGTGTTATAACCACGTACAATCGGCAACAAAATGTATAACGGTGCAATGGAAGCAAGCGCGACATACGTACTTGGGTCCAAATCTGGATATAAGTCCGGTAGAACAAAACTCAGTACGAGAAAGAATACGGCAGATACAAATGAGATCATTACAGCCATATCGATACTGATATCGACATTCTTGCGCAGATCATCCATTTGTCGAGACCCAATCGCTTGGCTAATCGTAATCGCTGACGAATGCGCCCATGCAGTAATGAACTGTGTACCCGCTTTAATCCAAGGCATCACAATTGTCATCGCGACATAAGCATTCAAGGTAAGCTGCGAGTATAACAGCATATAAATAGTCGCACCGGTTTGCAGCATAGTCACGTTTGCTGCAACGGGGAAAATCTCTTTGAAATGGTTGAGCGTGTTACTCTTCAATGACGCATCCAAACTTTGGATCGACAAGACAATGGAATCGTCTAACTTAATACACAAGGTCAAGTACAGAAGTCGCACCATTATAGCGATTAAACTGCCTGCTGCTGCACCTTGAACACCAATACCTTCAAAGCCGAACAAACCATGAATTAAGGCATAAGACATTGCCATGTTTACAGGTAACTCAATTAAGTAACCTTTAAACGGCACTTTAGTTCTACCTAACGCATTAAACAACGCAATCATTACTTGGGTTATCGCATTGAAAATAATGATGAACTTGGCAACCGCTAGGTAACGTTCCGTCTCTGCATACAGAGCAACATTATCAGTCAATTTACTGATCAACACTTTGTCAAAGGCGGTAATTAACGTCCAAAATAAGACCGCGACCAAAACGTTGATAATTAAGCCTGCCCAAAAACCTTTGTTCAACGAAAGATGTTGTCCAGAACCTACCGCTCGGCTAAGTACCAATTGAGAGCCATTCGCCAATGCCATTTGAACCCCTAGCACAAAAGACACGATAGTGGTCGCAATACCCATTGCAGCAAGGGAAATTTCACCGAGAGGTGATACAAGGAAAGTGTCGATCATTAGCATCGATTGCATTAACAATGCATTCAAAGCCAAGGGCCAAGCGAGAGATAAATTTTTTCTTACGTAGGATTGGGAAACCATGGTAGACCTTTAAAAATTGTAATAGAAGACCGCTATCATCGATAACCACTATCACAACAAGCCGTTGTCATCAGCACTAGAATGCTAGCTCTGCCCTCTTCTTATGTGCTTAAAGCAAAATCAAACACATATAGGGTTTTCAAGCATTGACAACCTGAGACAGTTTTTGGTTTTCGTCATTAAGCAAAGTGTGCGATGCCAAGCGAGCTTGAGCTCCATTTCCCGCCATAATGGCATCATATATCTCGCAATGCTCTTCAATGCAAAATCGACCACCTTCGGCTGAATGATCGATAAACAGCTTAAAAATGGTAGAGAGAATATTACTAAACGGAATATAGAATTGATTCCCCGTTGAAAGGAAAATTGTCTGGTGAAATAAGTGATCATTAGCCGTCCAATCATCATACTCATAACGTTCAGCGGCCAAAGTCATACGCTGAAAAATGACAGACAATTCCTTTCTGTGCTCTGCTGTCGCATTACTTGCAGCCAATGCACAAGCTTCTGGTTCAATGGCTTTACGTAACCCTAAAAACTGAGCCAAAAATGGTTCAGTATTCTCAAGATCTCGGATCCAATCTAAGAGCTGAGGGTCTAAAAAGTGCCAATTGTTACGCTGGCAGACGGTCGTACCCACTTTCGGTTTAGACTCAATAAGCCCTTTTGCAGATAGCAATTTGGTTGACTCACGTAGGGCTGTGCGACTAACACCAAATGCATCGCAGAGATCCATTTCACTTGGCAGCCTTTCGTGCTGATTTAACTCACCTGACAGTATTTTACGGGCGATTTGCCTGGCAACTTGCACATGAATCTTACGATGTGAATCTTCTACAAGAGAAAACTGTGCCATTTAGCGCTCCTAATAATTTTTCTTGCAGTGCCCTAACACTGATTAATTTGCAAATAAATAATACAATATTACTCTTTGTCGCAACCATACACTTTGATAATTGAGTCATAGCAGACAAAACCGCGCCAAATTTGATTGAATACGTGTTATCGATCACAACAGAGAAAAACTCAACGCCACAATTTGTATGAATAATCAGAAAGAAAAGGAGGGTAATGAAACAATGAACTACACTAAATTGAATACAAACAAACATGAAACGACTGTTGAATCGTCATTTGTGAGCATTCTTATATTACGGAAACATCTGCTTGGTAGGTACGGCGAGGGGTGCTATAGTACGGATTAAATAATACATATTTATCAATTAAGTGAAGATTATGTCTGGCGAATTTCATTCTATTTCAGGCTCTAAGCGAAGCCTTCATGTGCAAGTAGCCCGTGAAATTGCACGTGGCATTTTGTCTGGTAAGCTTCCTCAAGGTTCAATCCTACCTGGCGAAATGGCCCTTTGTGAGCAATTTGGCATTAGCCGCACTGCGCTACGTGAGGCGGTAAAACTCCTGACATCTAAAGGATTGCTTGAATCTCGACCAAAAGTAGGCACTCGTGTTATCAACCGTGCTTACTGGAACTTCTTAGATCCTCAACTCATTGAATGGATGGATGGCTTAGCAGACACCGACCAATTCTGTAGTCAGTTCTTAGGTTTAAGACGAGCAATCGAGCCTGAAGCCTGTGCACTGGCCGCAATTCATGCCACAGCAGACCAACGCATTGAATTATCTGAAACTTTCCAACAAATGGTTGAGATTTCGGAGGCGGATGTTTTTGATCAAGAAAGATGGATGACGGTCGATATTCGTTTCCATAGCCTAATCTTCAACGCAACAGGAAATGACTTTTATCTCCCGTTTGGCAATATCTTGACGACAATGTTTATAAACTTCATTGCGCACTCTTCTGAAGAAGGCAGCACTTGCATCAAAGAACACCGTCAGATCTATGATGCCATTATGGCAGGCAATGCAGATAAGGCCCGTCAAGCGTCAGCTAATCACCTGCTAGACTCTAAACATCGACTCGCAGTAGTTAATTAGTTAGTTAACGTATTCTATTTTTCAAAAGCACGTCCTGATGACGTGCTTTTTTTGTCCTTATTCTGCACACTTTTTCGAGACATCCCTACAAGTACGTAAGCCAAAACCAACAAAATCCTCTAACCGAACCAATCCTCTTTTACAGGTTGTTTTGCGAACGTTGTTAGAGATATAATAATACAAGTTAACATCCAATCGCATTTACTATGACTGATCCTTTATTACCGAACATACTGCAATTTATCGGGCAGATTGACCCATTCGATAAAATTCCAAAATCAGCACTACGTGATCTGGCATCGCATGTAAAGATCATCTACCTTGGAAAAGGCGAAGTCATCGATCAATGTGTGACAGGTGAAGAGAAATCCCTCTACATCATTCGAACCGGCTCTATGGAACAGAGAAAAACGGATGGCATTCTACGCGCGAAGTTAGGTCCAGAAGACATTTTCGGCTTTACTTTTCTTGGAAGCCACATTGATAGCAGTAAAGGTTATCGTGCGATTGCGATTGAAAATTCTCTTGTGTATGTCATTCCCAACTCTGCCCTAAAACAATTGTTTAAAACTCACCCAGAGTGTGCCGAGCACTTTGCGTCTCAAGTTCAAGTTAGATTGAAATCTGCGCTGGATGTCGTGTGGTCAAATAAAGAAAAAGGCTTATTCGTTCGCCGCGTAGACGAGGTTGCTAGCGCTCGTGTTGCTACCGTGAAAGCCGAACACTCGATACAAACTGTCGCTAATGAAATGCTCACCAAATGTTCACCTTGCGCCGTCGTTTATGAGGACGACAAAATCGTTGGCTTGATTACCGACCGCGACATGACTAAACGTGTCATCGCACAAGGCGTTAGTACTGACCGCCCTATTTCTGACGTCATGACGCACGATCCGCAAACCATCAAACCGGATGATCTTGTCTTGCATGCCGCATCTATAATGATGCAACACAATATTCGTAACTTACCGTTAGTTGAGAACAACAAAGTCGTTGGCGTGTTAACCACGACACATCTTGTACAAAATCACCGTGTGCAAGCTATCTTCCTGATTGAAAAAATCAAATACGCTGGCAGTGTGGCATCTCTTTCAAGCTTTACGTCGGAACGCCAAGCAATCTTTGAAGCACTCGTTGAGGGGCACGTTTCACCGGAAGCCATCGGCAAAGTGATGACCATGATCATGGATGCCTATACACGCCGTTTAATTCAAATTGCCATAGATAAGCTTGGGCCCCCACCTTGTGACTTCTCCTGGATTGTGGCTGGTTCCCATGCTC
Organism: Vibrio alfacsensis; assembly: GCF_003544875.1. Lineage (NCBI taxonomy): Bacteria > Pseudomonadati > Pseudomonadota > Gammaproteobacteria > Vibrionales > Vibrionaceae > Vibrio > Vibrio alfacsensis. The sequence goes on along the minus strand of NZ_CP032093.1, from coordinate 1,132,107 downwards.
GCAATGAAGTCCACATGTTATCTGACCAAGACAGTGCGATTGTGCTTGCTGACCATGCAACAGAAAACGACCGGATTTACTTTAAGCATCTTGCAATGATCGTCACTAACGGTTTGGCCAGTTGTGATTACCCTTTGTGCCCAGGCAAGTTCATGGCAGCAACACCAAAGTGGTGCCAAACACTGAGTGTCTGGAAGAAGTACTACAAAAAGTGGGTGGCAAACCCAGAATACGAACGCTTACTGAACATCAGTGTATTTTTGGAAATCCGAACACTGCATGGTAATAGAGACTACGAACGCATCTTACGAGATGAGCTGCACACGAATATTCGCAGCAATCGCGAATTCCTATCGATGTTGGTCAACGATGCCGTCAATACCAACCCGCCATTAGGTATCTTCAACAGCCTAGTTTTAGAAAAGTCCGGCGAGAACAAAAAAACGTTAGATGTGAAGAAGTACGCCATCAACCTGATCATAGACTTAGCGCGAATCTATGGTTTGGCGGTCGAATGTGATTTAACCGCGACCGACGAGCGTTTCAAAGCGGCAAATGAAGCGGGAGTGCTGAGTGAAGATGCTTACAAAAACATTTTGAATGCGTACCAGTTCATCTTATCTTTTCGTTTTGGACATCAATTAGAGGCGCTTAAGCGAGGTGAAGAGCCAAATAACCACATCGACCCAAATACCTTTGGTAGCTTTGAACGCCAGCACTTGAAAGACGCATTCCGTATTATTGCAGACTTACAGGAAGCGGCAAAAGTACGCTTTGGGAGCCGCTAATGAAGCGAATCTTAGCGCGCTTTCATCCCTGCTCGCGCCTGAATAGAAAACGCGAGCAATACGCAAAACAGACAACGATGCCAGACTACATCAAAGCGTTGGTTCAAACACCACATTTGGACGCCACACAATACGCTCAGGACGCTGACTATATCGTGCTGGATTTAGAAACCACAGGGTTAGACAGCGAAGAGGATTTGATCTTATCGATTGGTTGGGTAGACATCACTAAAGGCAAAGTGGATCTTGCCACTAGCCAACATATGTACATCAACAGTGATTCACAGATCAAACCAGAAACGGCCGTCATCAACCACATTACACCTCAGATGCTTTCCGAGGGTGTTTCTATCCATGATGCAATGCGCACGTTCTTCCATGCTGCAAAAGGCAAGATCTTAGTTGCTCACGCTTGTGTCGTTGAAACTAAATTCATTAGTCAATACCTACATCGAGTATTTAAGCTCAGCGAACCACCTTTGATTTGGATCGACACGATGTGCATTGAAAAACACCTCCAAAAAGCGCTCAACCCGCGTGACGAAATCGATGTCACCCTATCTGCGACACGCGCACGCTATGGTTTACCCGAATACAATGGTCACAATGCACTAGTCGATGCGGTTGCTACGGCAGAATTATTGTTGGCGCAAAAAACTCGAATTACCCCTCAAGGACAAACCACCATCGGTACCCTTTATCGACTGAGTCTCTAATTTACGAGCAATACACCCTTATGAAAAAAACTGATGTTTCTAGCGCCATTTTTCTCTTAGTGGCGGCAAATTTGGTTGCGTCACTCTCTGACGTGTCATTAAAATGTTAAATGGCGAAGTTCCACTTTTCAATACGTCTTTATTCGTCAATTTATTAGCTTACTCCTATTGTTACCGCTTTGGTTTCGTTTAGAAAAACGAGAACGTCAAATGGGTTGCGATTGGCTCACGTTTTGGCGGGCTCAGTTAATCCTGCTTGGCAGTGCTTGTGCCATGGTCGCGATTACACACTTACCACTGGCGACAGCGAATGCCATCTTCTATGTCGGTCCATTGCTCGTGCTACCACTCTCAGTCATATTTTTAAAAGAGCGGCCTTCAAAAGGAAAAGTGATTGGCACATTAGTGGGCTTTGGCGGGGTGCTGATCGTTTTACGGCCTGAACACTTTCACTGGGCAGCAGTGATTGCATTAGGCAGTGCACTTGCTATCGGAGCAGGGAATGTTCTGATTCGTCGAATGCCACAGAACCAACCTTTAGTCTGTACTTTATTTTGGACCACGCTTATGACGTTGCCGATTGCTTTGGTACTCGCTTACCCTCAATGGCAATCCATCACTTGGCAACACTTAATGTGGATTGTCGCGATTAATCTCTTTGTCCTGGCATATCATGCACTAGTCGTAAAAGCATTTAAGCGTGCACCAGCAAGCCAAATCGCTTTAGCGGAATATTCAGGATTGGCATTTGTCACCCTATTTGGTGTCATGTGGTTTGATGAAATTCCAGATTTATTCACTGCGGTTGGCATTCTGTTAATTGTATTACCAATGATGCCAATCAAATGGGGACGATTATTCAAGGGGAAACGAGCCAAGAAACGCGCTTTGGCTTAAGAAATATGTCCTCCTCTACTTCATTTTAATCGTCATTTCATTAAGACATTCATTAAAACAAGAGTAGCCAGCGATTTCGCTGGCTACTAAAACTTGAACCTAAAATGGCAACGACTGACTTAGAAACTGTACGTGATGCCGACACGACTACGTAGCTGACGTGATGCTTTATCATCGCACGAGCTATTGCATTGAACGTTACCGAACTCTACGTATGGACGCCAATCCCAACCTTGCTCTTTGTAACCAATTTTCACGTTGTAATCCCACTCGTATTTGCCGTCTCTGTTACCCACTTTCCATTCATCATTAAAGAAATCTTCTTTATAGTTGGCTTCAAAACCAAATTGCCAAGCATTCCAATTGTAATCAATATTACCGGTAATCTTGCTCGCATTTAACGAATCATGTTGCTTTCCGTCACGGCCCTCTGCGGTCTTACCTGAGGCATAGTTTCGAAATTCATGACGGTAGCGCAGTTTCGTAGTAATACCAGAATCAAATTTGTATTGAACACGAACTTGTGGTTTGTACGTTACCGCCTCATTACCAAATGTGATTGGCATTGAGGTTGTTATACGCCAGTTTTCATCGAGTTTAAAATGGTAACCGTACTCAAATTCACTATCACCACGTTGAAGTTCACTTAGATTACCAGTGTGCTTCATCTCTACGCCGTAATAGTGGTTACCAGTGCTGCCACCAATTTTTACACGACCCGCCCATTCCTCGGAATCGTGTTTATATTCCTCACGAATATCGAGAGATGCAGCTGAAAGGCTGCCAGCAAAAGGGTTGTCGCAATCGCTAAAGCAATATGTTTTTTAGATGTCATAGGAATGTTCCACTGTAAATAAATGGGGTTCAAAGTGGCGACGCCAATTCACGCCGCCCTTTTAAGGTTTTATTGTTTTGGGTAAAGCAATTCGATATCACGCTGCGCCCAAACTTCTGCCAAGTGTTTCTTCACTGTGAAGTGGCTAAAGTCGGTTTCTGTTGCCAGTTTTACCCACTCGGGTTTTTCCATCGCCACACCAGCTTTTAGGTAAATCGGTGTCATGCGCTCTACGCGGCGTGGGTTGTCCTTTGCGGTGTAAGGCCAGTCAGACGCTGGGTCTTGATAAGTCGCCATTAGCTGAATACCTTGCGCTAATGAGCCACCTTTCTTGTTCTCGTAGTGCCATAGATCGATGCCCACCTTGTCACCGATTTGAGCGATGCCGACCAATGGATCTAGGCTGAAATAGTGATAGTGATAAGCGCGAGTACGTTCGATTTCATGAGGTTGAGAGCCGTCTTTTTCGAACTGGGTATCTACACGCATCTTGCCCTTTTGAACCATCTGCTTTGCTAGAGGCTCATTACCTAAGAAGTAAGCAATACTCGCGACTTGGAAGTCATACCAAGTGCCGTGATTGTTTGCCGCTGCAGCTTCACCTTTTGGACCACCTGAGAGGTCATCTATGATCAACCAATCTAGGTATTCGCCGTACCATTGTGTGATTTTCTGCTCATCTTTATCTGTCCAAGCAGGAGAAAGCGATAGGATGGCGATTGAATCCAACATGCGATCAGCCAGAGTACGCGTATCAATAATGCCGCCACGACGACCTTCTGCGCGACCAGGGACACCCTGACCGTAATTTACGTTCGGGTTCATCTTAGTTTCGTCATTCATAAACCAAGTACGAACGTACTCGATACCTTGTTTTGCGTACTTCTCGTCTTGGCTGAAATAGTAAGCCAAAGCCAGAGCACGAACAGAGCGCGTAAAGTGACCAATACGTTTTGAGTCAGTTTCAGCAGTTTTCGATGCAGGGTTGGTTTTGCCATCGTGGCGAACCCAAGGAAGGCCGTCTTCTTTCGATTCGTCTGGCCACCAGTAAGGGCTGATGCTCATGTAATCATTTTTACTGCCACTCGGAGGCGTCATGCCTTTGTCAGCCACAGAAAAAGGGCCATCTTTCATCGCCAGTTCTGCTTCTTCAATCAGACGGTTGTACGCATCTTTCATTGAATCACTAGCCTTATCAGACTGTAAAACGGCGCGGTTTTGCTCCAGTGTGGCTTGCTCAAGGAATACGAAATCCGCAGCAAGAGAATGAGCACTAAAAAGAACGGCGCTGAGGCAGGTAGCAAGATGTAGAGGTCGTAGGGTTTTCATTATTATCGGCCTTTAGTTTTGAATTAAAATACTACAAATATACTACCTAGCCGATGTTGATGGTTCTGTGAATTAGATCTAATTGTATGATTTATTGCATCAATAAAACTTTGTTACAAATACAGGGTTTATAATTAAACCTCTGATTAATATAGAATTAACCAAACAATAGCTCATCATGCCGCTCTGAAGATTAAGTTAAAATTGTGCTCTATCGCATATTTTTACACCAAAGCTCTGCATTTTAATTTGTAATACAATAAAATCATTTCAAGTTTTGAGATTAAGGCGGATGAAATACATAACTCATCGCTTTGAGGTTGAAGACGTGATTATTAGAAGCTCTAAACGACAGGCATAAATAAAACGGCATAGATTAGGTGGTTCACCGCGAAGCAGATAACCATCATAACTACCAAGCATTTACGAATAACGATCCCCCAACGTAGATTGTTGCCGTTGCTCCCTTATCATAACAATACTTTACAGAGCCTAGCTTTGTTGAACTTTGCAATGATTGTCGAAGATCTTACCGTGTAACGTGGTTAGCAACATTGAGAGATATACCCCTCGAGTATCTTTCAGCTACATCCAGAACCTCGTTTCACTGTTCTATTGCAATCCAACAGAGCCCTTGGCTCAGACGGTACTAATACCGTTTTCGCCCACGCATTACAGGCATGCCGTGGGCGTTTTTATCTAAAATCATACAAAATAGCCTTATATCAACGGTTTCGACCTGAACTCTATTTCCTAATACTGGCTTGAATACACGCAATTTCACCATGCAACATTTGTAGCCAACCAACTGAAATAAGAAACGTGCACGAAATAAGGATAATGCTCGCAGGTCCAGTGCTCGTTATTTTGAGTGCAATGTCAATATCCGATCTCGATCACTTGTATGATTATTCAAAATTACCATTTCGCATTACACATCACGATTTTGAGTTATTGTACTACAAATAAGCAAACTGGTAGTTAGTATTACCTCAAACATTAAATAACTATCAAAAAGGTCTAAAGATGGAACTCAATACCCTGATTGTAGGCATCTACTTCCTATTCTTGATTGCAATAGGTTGGATGTTCAGAACATTTACAAGTACCACCAGTGACTACTTCCGAGGTGGCGGTAGCATGCTTTGGTGGATGGTGGGTGCAACTGCATTTATGACACAGTTCAGTGCATGGACATTTACTGGTGCCGCAGGCAAAGCGTATGCAGATGGTTTCGCAGTTGCTGTCATCTTTCTAGCAAACGCGTTCGGCTATCTAATGAACTACTTATACTTCGCACCAAAATTCCGACAACTGCGTGTTGTCACAGTAATTGAAGCAATTAGGATGCGTTTCGGTAAGTTCAATGAGCAAGTGTTCACTTGGTCTGGCATGCCAAACAGCGTGATTTCTGCGGGAATCTGGTTGAATGGTTTAGCGATCATCGCTTCAGGAATCTTTGGCTTTGATATGACAACCACAATCATTGTCACCGGCCTTGTCGTGTTAGTGATGTCAGTGACAGGTGGCTCATGGGCGGTTATTGCTTCTGACTTCATGCAGATGGTAATCATCATGGCGGTAACGGTAACGTGTGCTGTTGTTGCTATCGTTCAAGGCGGTGGTGTTACGGAAATCATGAATAACTTCCCTGTCGAAGAGGGCGCATCATTTGTTTCTGGCAACAATTTAAACTACCTCAGTATCTTCGGAATTTGGGCATTCTTTATCTTCTTCAAGCAGTTCAGTATCACCAATAACATGTTGAACTCTTACCGTTATCTTGCAGCAAAAGACTCAAAAAATGCCAAAAAAGCGGCTTTATTAGCATGTATCTTAATGACAATTGGACCAATGATTTGGTTTATGCCATCTTGGTTTATCGCAGGTCAAGGTATTGATCTTGCTGCGCAATACCCAGACGCAGGCTCTAAAGCCGGTGATTTTGCGTACCTCTATTTTGTCCAAGAATACATGCCAGCAGGTATGGTTGGTCTACTGATTGCCGCTATGTTTGCCGCAACGATGTCCTCTATGGACTCAGGTCTAAACCGTAACTCAGGTATCTTTGTTAAGAACTTCTACGAACCAATTCTGCGTCCTCAAGCGACAGAAAAAGAGCTAGTCGTAGTGTCTAAACTCACGTCGACTTTCTTTGGGATTGCCATCATCCTAGTTGCTCTATTCATCAACTCGCTTAAAGGGCTTAGCCTGTTCGACACCATGATGTACGTTGGCGCACTGATCGGGTTCCCAATGACCATCCCAGCGTTCTGTGGCTTCTTTATTAAAAAGACACCAGATTGGGCTGGCTGGGGCACGCTCGTTGTGGGCGGTATCGTTTCTTACTTCGTCGGCTTTGTTATCACCGCAGACATGGTGCAGAACTGGTTCAATCTAGAACCACTAACTGGCCGCGAGTGGTCTGACTTGAAAGTCGCTATTGGCCTGATCGCGCACCTTGTCTTCACCGCAGGCTTCTTTGTTATGTCAACTCTATTCTACAAACCTCTTTCAGAGGAACGTCAAAAGAACGTAGATAAGTTCTTTGAGAATCTAGCAACACCGCTCGTTGCTGAATCAACAGAACAAAAGAAGCTAGACAACAAACAACGCCGAATGCTTGGTTCACTGATTGCAGTCGCAGGTGTTGGTGTTATGACTATGTTTGTTCTACCTAACCCTATGTGGGGACGCCTAATCTTCGTCTTCTGCGGTGTGATTGTACTTGCTGTTGGTCTACTGCTAGTGAAAGCGGTTGACGACAAAATTGAGCAAGCTTCAGAAACCATAACAGAAAGCTAATTTTCCCTCGTTCCTGTTATTAAGCGGTCTTTTATTCGACCGCTTAATGCTCAAAAATTAAGTTGATGATTATGAAAAAAACAATGCTTGCTGGCGTGGTTGCCGCGTCCATTTCTGCCCTAACCCTAGTAGGTTGCAACACTTCACCTTCTCAAACCACGGAAGCTGCGGCTCCCGCTGTTGTTGAAACCGCAGTGAATGACATCACTCGCGATTACTTGCTTGCTACGGATCGCTTAAACACAGTGGACGGCAGCGCACTTCAAGCGCAATCAGCAGACGCTGTGCAAGCATTGAAACAACAAATGGAGAATGCCGAAGACGGTACAACAATTACGATTCCTGCGGGTAAATACGCGGATCTTGATATCGTCACGGTGAAAGCCAACGACATTACCCTCAAGGCGGAGCGACCTGGTAGCGTTTGGCTAACGGGTTTGGCTCAGCTTCGCCTTGAGGGTAACAACATCACTGTCGACGGTTTGGTGTTTACCGAAGGCGGCCCAGCTGAACGTTTCGGTGGCGTGCGTATGATGGGTAACAACAACACGTTACAAAACTCTACGTTCTACTACTTCAATCACGCTTACGAATACCAACCGGACGAGCGTCGCTCTGAATACCCGAAATACTTGTGGGTTTCACTTTGGGGTAAAGATGGCAAAGTGATCAATAACCGTTTTGAAGGTAAGCAAAAGCGCGGTACGTTAATTGGTGTACAAAAAGACGACACACCAGATAATCACCTTATTGCTAACAACATTTTCTTGGACCAAAAACCAAACCAGTTCAATGAATTTGACATCAAAGAAGCGATTCGCTACAACGGCAACAGCTGGGAAGCGATTCGAATTGGTGACTCTAAATCTTCTCAATGGGCATCAAATTCTAAGTTCACCAACAACCTGATGATTGATATGGATGGTGAGCGTGAGCTGATTTCGATTAAGTCAGGCGGCAATGAAATCTCTGGCAACACCATCTTTGAAAGCGCCTCTCTGATTTCTCTTCGTCACGGTAAAGCGAACGTGGTGAAAGACAACGTAATTCTCGGTAACGAAAAACTGCTGACTGGCGGTATGCGTATTTACGATGAAGACCACGTGATTGAGAACAACTACATCACTGGCACGCGCGGTCGTGATGGCAAGATTGAAGGCAATGCAGATCTGCGTGGCGGCATCGTGATCAACACCGGCATCATTGATGTCGCAAACGGTGAGAAGCTCAACCAAGCAGTGAAAGGCAAAGAGCTCAACAAACAGTGGACACCAAAGAACATCACCATTCGTAACAACACCCTTGCGGATACGGAATGGGGCATTGTCTACGGCAACCAAACGCACCGCGTTAGCCTATTCAATAACAGTGAAGTGAAGAACATTTTCGCTGGCGTGGACGTTCACTTCGACAGCAATGTGGTTGATAACCACCAGCAAGAGCAATTCGTCAGCGTACGCGCGACAGAAGAGTTGCCGCTGGTGAATCCTACCTACAACAACGAAGTGTACGTCGGCACGGTGACGAACGCAGAACAAATCGCTTCTTACTCGGTAGAGCTACCAAAAAGCGAACAAGTGAAAGGCTTTACTCAATACCAAGGCGTTGGTGCAGATACGAGCATGCTGTCTGTAGTAACGGCGGAAACAGCAGGGCCTGATTACCTCCTTTCAAACGCTCAAAAGTAATTCTGCTTTAGAGTTTGCTTCCAGTCTGGTGATACAAGCCAGACTGGTTTTCCTCTCCTTTCACCAGTAACCCCACAATAACTGAAGAAAATTTCACCACCCTACTGTCTCCCAAGATTGAGTTGTGGTTTAATTGTATGACAATTATAAAACTCTTTTCTTTTGCTGCGGATACACTCATGGATGCTGTTTTACATCAGTTGCAATTCTCGTTGTCGATCACTGGCCCCATCTGCTTAATGTTGGTGCTGGGTGTTATCTTCAAACGCATTGGGCTTATCAACGACAACTTTATCGAAGTCGGTTCTAAACTGGTGTTTCAGGTCACGCTGCCTGCGATGTTGTTCTTGAGTATCGTCGTCTCCGAGCATGATTTCTCCGCAGCTAGCGGCTTCGTCAATTACGGCATTATTGCCAGCATCGCGTTTTTCATCTTCACCTATGTTTCCGTCAAACTGTTCTTCAAATCGTCACCCGACCAAGGCGTTTTAATCCAAGGCGGCTTTCGCGCCAATACGGGCATCATCGGCATTGCGTATGTAGCGAATGCTTACGGCTCTCAAGGCGTGGCTCTGGCTGCGCTTTATGTCGCGGTAACCACCTTTATCTATAACGTGCAAGCCGTGATTTGTTTGTCTCCAAAAGGTGCAACGTCTGGGTCTCAAGCCGCCAAAATGATGGTAAGAACCTTAACGCGCAACCCGCTGATCATCGCGATCGTCTCTGGCATGGTGTTTTACCTTTTGTCGATTCCGGTTCCGGATGTGGCGATTGATGCCGGTAACTATCTATCGAAGATGACGCTTCCCCTCGCTCTGCTGTGTACTGGCGGTTCACTCGATTTAAGTTTGATGAAGAAAGAAAAAGGACCATCTTGGTTTGCTAGCAGCTACAAACTGATCGTTGCCCCTATCGTGATTACAACAGGCGCGTATTTAGTCGGATTTAGAGGGGTTGAGCTTGGCATTCTGTTCTTTATGAACGCCTCTCCAGTTGCAGCGGCAAGTTATGTTATGGCACGTTCGATGGGTGGTAACTCTGTCTTAGCAGCGAACATCATCGCTCTAACAACGGTACTTTCAACGGTAACTGGTACCCTAGGTATTGTGATTTTAAAACGTATGGATTAATATAAGTCTTTGTTCGGGTGAGACATCATGACTATATTTATCTATACATGATTCGCCAACGTCATCTTTCTTACTAAACGGAAGAACTCTGTCGATTCTTTATCAGATAAACATGAAAAAGTCTTTTTGTAATTGGTTCATAATCCTATGCACTTTTCTTACTTCTTCTGTGCCCTCTTGAGTTAAAGTCAGAATTTTGAGCCGTTGGTTCGCTTCACTTTTTGATACTTGAACAAACCCTCGCTTTTCTAAGTTATCAACCATACGTTTCGCAACGCTGCGTTCAGTGAGAACCGCATCCGCTAGTTCTTGTTGGCTCATTGGCTGAAATTCTTCCAGCGCTGCCAATGCACTTGCCATTTCTAAGGTAATCAAGTTTTGGCGTGACAATTCTGATTGAGCACGATTTCGGTACATCCGCTGCATCACACCACAGACGAACATTGGGCTTTGATCCAAAATAGAGATCGGAGAAATCTTCTTTTCTTTCATGTTTACCTATTCTGTTTTCGGCTTAGTGTTGATTTAAATGGCCAATTATTACAAAAGACGCCCGACTAGCGCACTTTCATCGCTTTTGGGCATGACTCGTTGCTTAACTATAAGTACAGCGCATCACTACCGTCATTCCAAGAACTTAGACGAGATCATAACTCTAGCTACCACACACTCTCTCCTCTTCGTTCAGAATGAGGTAAAAATTTAGCAGCCAACCCAAACTACCCAGTTGAAAGCAAAAATAAAGGACGCCGAAACGTCCTTTTCTTGTACTTATTAGCAATAGTATAACTTAGTCTATTGAGCTAAGCCTTACTCTTGGCTCACAGCAGGCTGTGAATGAGATGCCATTTGTGCTTCTTTCTGCGCGCGGCGATCAAACAAACGCTCTACCACCACAAAGAACACCGGAACGAAGAAGATACCCAATATCGTGGCACTGATCATACCGCCCAATACACCTGTACCTACTGCGTTTTGACCCGCTGAGCCCACACCCGCACTGATTGCCAAAGGTACTACACCTAGACCAAACGCAAGCGAGGTCATGATGATTGGACGCAGACGAACACGTACCGCATGCAACGTTGCTTCAATGAGACCGGCGCCTTTTTCATAGTATTCTTCGCAAATTCTACGATAAGGATCGCGTTCTTCGTCGCTAGACCAACGGTAGTCAACAAACTCACTTGGAAGAATACGTCGTTGTCCATGCCACGTCCCATCACCGCAAGTACGGCACCAAGAACGCCCAGAGGAACAACCAACACAACCGCCAGTGGCACTGACCAACTTTCATACAATGCAGCAAGTACAAGGAAGACAACCAGAATCGACAAACCGTATAGCATTGGCGCTTGGTTACCAGACAAACGTTCTTCATAAGAAATGCCGTTCCAGTTAACCGTAAAGCCTACAGGCAGTTGCTGCACCATTGCTTCGATTTCTTCCATCGCTTCACCAGTACTCACGCCCGGAGCTGCCCCGCCTTGAATGTTCATTGCTGGCAAGCCATTGAAGCGTTGTAGCTGTGGTGAGCCATATGTCCATTCACCCGTAGCAAACGCAGAGAACGGTACCATTTCACCTTGTGCGTTACGAACATACCATGAGTTGAAATCTTCAGGCTGCATACGATGCTCAGCATCACTTTGCACCATTACTTTCTTCACTCGGCCACGGTCGATGTAATCGTTAATGTAAGCACCACCCCATGCAGATGATAGGATTTGGTTTACATCATTAATGCTTACATCCAATGCACTGAGCTTGACGTGATCAATATGAACTTGATACATAGGCGCATCAGCCTGACCATTTGGACGAACACCCACGAGCTTCGGATTTTGTGCAGCCATACCGAGTAATTGGTATTGAGCCGCAACAAGTGCGTCATGGCCTAAGCCACGCGAATCTTGTAGGTAGAAGTCAAAGCCCGTTGAGTTACCCAACTCCTGAATCGCCGGTGGTGAGAACGCGAATACCATTGCTTCTTTGATGGTTGAGAAGTAACCCATTGCACGGCCAGTCAACGATGCCGCATCAGAACCAGGGGCTTCACGTTCAGACCAGTCTTTTAGACCGATAAACGCCATACCCATGTTTTGACCTTGACCCGCAAAACTAAAGCCTGCAACTGAGAACACCGACTGAACGTTGTCTTTCTCTTGCTCCAAGAAGTAAGTGCGCACTTTATCCAGCGTCTTTTCTGTCTGCTCTTGTGTTGAGTTCGGTGGCAAAATTGCCATCGAGAACACCGTACCTTGGTCTTCATCTGGCAAGAATGATGTCGGTAGGTTTGAGAACAACCAACCGGCACCCGCACTCATTGCTAGGAAAACCATCAGAGTACGACCAGTACGCTTAAGCATCTTCGCGACACCAGCTTCATAGCCCGCCGTCATCGAATCAAACTTACGGTTGAACCAACCAAAGAAACCTTTTTTCTCAGAGAACTCCGCATCGCCTTTTTTCAATAAGCTTGCACACAGAGCCGGGGTAAGAATGATCGCAACCAATACCGACAACGTCATTGCGGCCACGATAGTGATCGAGAACTGGCGGTAAATAACCCCCGTTGAACCCGACATAAATGCCATCGGTACAAACACCGCAGAAAGCGTTAAACCAACACCAACCAGTGCACCCGTAATTTGGCCCATCGATTTCTTAGTTGCTTCTTTCGGCTCTAGCCCGTCTTCATGCATAACACGCTCAACGTTTTCAACCACAACGATCGCATCATCCACCAGCAGGCCGATCGCAAGTACCATCGCAAACATGGTTAACGTGTTGACACTAAAGCCCGTCGCGTAAAGCACTGCAAATGTACCTAGCAATACCACCGGAACCGCAATCGTAGGAATCAACGTTGCACGGAAGTTCTGTAAGAACAGGTACATGATCAAAAATACCAGTACCACCGCCTCAAGCAACGTTTTCACAACTTCTTGGATAGACGCTTCCACAAACGGTGTCGTTTGGAATGGATACGCAATCTTTAGACCCTCTGGGAACGTTTCGCTGATCTGGCCCAAACGCTCTTTGACCGCTTCTGCCGTTTCTAACGCGTTAGCGCCCGTACCAAGAGAGATACCTAAACCAGCTGCAGGGAAGCCGTTGTATTGACCATTAATGTCATAGCTTTCTGCGCCACGTTCTACACGAGCAACGTCTTTTAGATATACGTTCGAACCATTCGCTTCTGACTTAAGAATAATGTTCTTAAACTCAGCTTCACTGGTTAAACGGCTTGCCGATGAGATCGTCGCGTTAAGCAATTGACCAGCTTGCGCCGGAGCTGCGCCAAGCTGACCAGAAGACACTTGAGCGTTTTGTGCACGGATCGCGTTCGCAACATCAATCGCAGTTAGGTTAAATTGCGTCAATTTGAACGGGTCTAGCCATATGCGCATCGCATATTGAGAGCCAAACGCCTGAACCTGACCCACACCACTTACACGACTGATTGGATCTTGAATATTAGTGACAACAAAATCACCGATGTCATTACCGGTAAACTCTGGGTCTTCAGAGTAAACGGCGACAACCATCAAGAATGAGGTGTTAGATTTGTTCACCACAATACCTTGGCTTTGTACTTCCATTGGAAGTGAAGTCATGGCCAATTGCAGTTTGTTTTGTACCTGAACCTGCGCGATGTCTGGATCAGCTTCGCTATCAAACGTCAGCGTGATCGTTGCATTACCAAACGCATCACTGCTTGAGTTCAAGTAACGTAGGTAATCAAGACCCGTCATGTTCTGCTCAATAACCTGAGTTACCGAGTCTTCAACTGTTTTTGCAGACGCACCTGGGTAACGAGCATTAATTGAGATCGTCGTAGGTGACACCGTCGGGTATTGCGACACTGGCAAGTTGAACAGTGACATTACACCGGCCAACATAGTCAAGATCGCAAGTACCCATGCAAATACAGGGCGATCAATAAAGAAACGAGCCATGATTATACCTGCTGACCTGCTTGAATCGTTACAGGGCTACCTGGGCGCACTTTTTGGATTCCCGTAGTAATCACTTTATCACCAGGTTTCAGGCCATCTGTAATACGCCATTGGTTATTGATTGACTCCGCCGTCGTAACTGGGGTAACAGAAACTTTATTGTCGACACCGACAGTCAATACAGACGCTTTACCCGTAGAGTCACGCGTCACGGTATTTTGAGGAATTAGGATGGCATCAGGATCAACACCTAATGTCACCGTTGCACGTACAAACATACCAGGTAGCAACAAACCGTCTGGGTTCGCAAACTCAGCGCGTAGCGTTACACTACCGGTGCTTTCATCTACGTTAACTTCGGTAAATTTCATGATACCTTTGTGCGCATACGTTGAGCCATCTTCCAGTTTCAGGGTGACCTGCGCAGACTGATCTTCTTGTAGTTGGCCTTGTGATAGTGCCGACTTCAAACGAAGCAACTGAGAAGACGATTGAACGATGTCCACATTGATCGGATCAAGTTGCTGGATTGTCGTCAGTGTTGCCGCTTGGTTAGCCGTCACAAGTGCACCTGCAGTCACATTCGATTTGCTGATCACACCACCGATTGGCGCTTTAACTTGTGCGTACGACAAGTTGATCTTCGCTGTGTTAATTCTTGCTTTTGCTACTAGCACTTGTGCTTTTGCTTCTTTGTAAGCCGCTTCTGCTTCATCTAAGTCTTGTTGGCTGATTGATTTCTTCGTGATCAAAGCACGGTAACGCTTCACCGTTGAATGCGTAGATTCTGCTGCCGCTTGCGCGCGGATGAGCTCCGCTTCAGCACTCAGTAAATCCGCTTGGAATGTCGAATCATCAATCTGGTATAGAGATTGGCCTTTCTTAACCACGCCACCCTCTACAAAATTACGCTCAGAGATGATGCCCGTTACCTGTGGGCGAACTTCTGCTTCCATATAAGCACGACTGCGGCCTGGTAGTTCAACCGTAAGTGCTTGACGAACAGGTTCTACTGTCATTACCGTCACTTCTGGTGTCGGCGCTGGTCCCATCTGGGCTTGGCCCTCTTGACTCTGCTCACAACCAACCAAAAGTAGGCTGGAAGCGATGAGCAGAGATAGCGTAGTTCTACGTGTCATGAAACTTCTCTCTTGTGTATATACGCGAGCCCAATATAAGGGCCTGCAAAATTAGTCGGGATAATAGTGACTAGATGTTGTACATACAACAAAATTTACCGCTCTTTACGATAGATAAAACTGTTTGTACCAAAGCTGCTACTGATGTCTCAAAGAGCACTTATTTTTATTGGTAATTTTTTCATTCTGTGAACACAGAAAACATGATTTTTCGTAATAAAAACGGCATAAACTTCTAGACAAATTCAAGCAACTAGTAACAACCCAAAGGAACGATAAGTACTGGCAATGCCATGCATTCAGAGTACAAGCCCACTCAATACAATAAAGTCAATGTGATATGCAAAAGCGACATTGAAACAAAGATATTTTGTAACAATTTGCATTGATTTATCACTTCAACTGCTTATAATCCGCCCTCCCCTAAAAACCCCGAAATACAAAATCAATTTGTTATGTGTATCAACAATATTCTAGTGCTAGGGAATTTTACTTGGGACAGGACGACTCATTACTTAAAACCACTGGTTCCAAATGATCACAGTGAAGATCCAAAAACGCTTACCAACAAGCAGAGAGCGCTACTCTCGTGTCTGGTTGACGCGCATCCAAACACAATATGCAACACTGAGATTATCAAGAAAGTTTGGGGCAATGAGCATATCTCTCAAGAGAGTTTACCTCAGCTCATTAACCGCACCAGGCGAGTATTAGAAGATAGCCAAAAAAACATTCTGGTGAACAAACCAGGTATTGGCTACTCACTTAACTTTGAGTTTGCGCCAAAAACTCTGGCGGACAATAACGTAGAAAGTCTACCGCCGCAGCCACCGAGGCAAGGTGTGAAAAAGAGTCACAGTAATCGGTGGCGCGCTGTGGCTTTAGTACTCACGATCGTCACCGTGTTTAATGTTTGGCATACCGCTCAAGCGCTCTACTATAAAATGGATTTCGAGCGTGTTCTCCATGCAAGCCCTTACTCAGAGATTAAAAAGGATGAGAACGGCAACGTAATCGTAACCATTGATAACCATGAATGCATTTACCACAAAGATCAGCTCCTTCTGCAATGCCCATAAAATTTTGCTCATGGTGTTAGTTCTGATACTTAATGTCGTCTTGTTGCTTGCTGAGCAGGCAACATCCGTCAGGCTCTTTGGCAAAGTAGAAGCGCTCAATCATCGTTGGGCAAACTATACAGAGCTGCATCAAAATTATATTCAATCGAGAATCCATTACTCACGACTCGATGCAACAGAGTCTGAATATAAAACTCTCAAGTACGACTACGAATACTCAAAATCCAAAGGGCGAGAATACATTGTTCTAGGAACCGATAAACCCGTATCAGTCCGACACAACCGAGTGTATTACCTTGATGAACAATGCAGTCTAACTTTCAGTGGCATCGCTAAAATGACATTACAAAATTTCTCGTTTCGCTGTTTGTACTAATGTTGTCGCTGTTTTGCATTGCGATTGTTTTACGCAATGTAAAAAAGCCCGCATCACTGTGCGGGCTCAAAAGCTAAAGTTCAGATCGTGTTACTACACTCGAAATTGACTCACTTGTTCGTCTAGCTGCTGAGTTTGCTCTGATAACATCACCAATGACTGTTGCGCTTGATTAACCACACCGACAATTGATGTGCTGCTATCCGCAATACCTTGAACATTATTGCTAATTTCATCACTGACCGAGCTTTGCTGACTAGCAGCAGTTGCAATGTGGGTATTCATTTCATTCATACGTGAGATAGCATTTAAAATTTCAGCAAGTGATTCTGTCGCTAAGCCCGCAGACTGAATAGTTTCTTCACTTCCAACTTTACTACCATGCATCACTTCCACCGCTTTTTCTGCGCCAGCTTGAAGTTTTTCGATCATCGATTGGATTTCACCTGTACTCTGTTGAGTCCGGCTTGCCAATGAACGCACTTCATCCGCAACCACTGCAAAACCTCTGCCCTGCTCACCAGCTCGAGCTGCCTCTATAGCCGCATTCAATGCCAGCAAGTTCGTCTGCTCTGCGATGCCACGAATCACATCAAGTACAGAGGCGATATTACTCACATCGTTATCTAAGGTATTGATGACTGTGCTTGCGCTTTCTATTTCCCCTGCGAGATCTCGGATAGCGCCAACCGTTTGCTCTAATATTTCATTGGTATTGACGAGCTCTTTGGGTTTGACTCGGGCTGGGCTGGCTTACGTTACGACTGGTCACTTGCATCTCATTCACCGCTGCCGCCACAGCCTCACTATCACGTTGTTGAAGAGTAGTAGAGTCGACAATCGTCGCTGTCAGCGAGTTCAACTGGTCCATCTCACGACGAAGCGTATTTGAGCTTTCCACCACTTGTGAAACGGTCGTTTGAATTTTTGACACAAATTGATTGAATCCTGCAGCAAGTTGCCCTATTTCATCTTGTGTTTTGATATCAATACGTTGACTTAAGTCACCGTCACCTGAAGCAATTTGAGTCATAGCCTGTTTGATATCATTAATAGGCTTCACGACAGTTTTGAGCAATAAAATTACCATACCCAAAGCAAATAAAATAACGATCGCGATGCCGGACTTCAAAATCAATTCCGCACGAATGGTTGCCGCAGCAATCTCCATCTTCAACGAGTTTTGCTTCACCTCAATAGCATCTTTGACTACATTTAATTGTTCACGCACTGCGCCAAATTGATTTTCAAACAGGGCTTTATTTAATTCATAATAACTTAGCCACTCAGATTGTGGTTTATTGATCATCGTTTCATAGCTTTGTAACCACTGCTCGCCTAACGAAACCAACTTTTGAACATCATGACCGTGAGTCAATGGTAATATGCCTGCCTCTGACAGGCTCATCACTTTTTTCATACGCGGCAATGCTTTATAGGCATTATCTTTATATTCAAACAAGTGGTGTTCAGTTTCTGCTTTTGAGGTTGCGAGAGCAACACCTTGAATCGCAGCCGTCGCTTGATATAAGTCTCGGTAAGCGTCTTCTAGGGTGAACATACTCGGGATAATTTGTTCATTGAGCGTCTCACTAAGTTCTGTTTGCTTCCACATAGTGAGCACATTTAGGACAGAGCTGATCGTCAATAAAACAATCATAGAAAGTAGAGGAAGAACGATCTTTTGCTTGATAGACAAACTGTTGAACATGTATAGAATCCTTTATTATTTTGTTCAAATCTTGCATATCATATCAAACAACATCACCTTACCGTTTCGCATACAGTAAATTTTTATTGAAATATTTTTTGGGACGATAAAAGAATTTTACCTACACTTTTAAAATATAAAAAGACCAATCTTTCGAGTGGTCTTAAATATTGATTGGAGATTACGCTGAATTAGTTTAATACAGTGCGAATGTAATCCACGATGTTTTGATCTTGTGCGTTTTCAAATAGACATTGTTGGAAACGCTCACCGCCACACGCTGTTTTTACTAGTTCAACATCGATAGACTTCAACGCTTCTAAGTAATCTTTGCCAACAGCTGCTTTCACATCATTCAAAATGGCTGCGTTTTGCTGTTGAGGTACAGCACGCTCTACTGGGTAACCTTGACCACGTTCACAGCCAGACATCATCACTTTTTCAAAGATACCGCGTACATTAAGCTCCGCTGCCCAACCGAAGTTTTTAGCAAACGCAAGAGATAACGCGTTACCATTGTTGATTTGTGTAAATAGGAAAGCATCCGACGGCTCAAGTGCATAACCACACACAACGTTTGAGTGAGCATTACAAGCCATTAATGCACCTTGACCAGTGCCACAGCCTGTGAATACAAAATCTACTGCTTTTGCAGCAAGCAAAACAGACGCTTGAATACCTAGGTGAATATAGGTTAAGTGGTGATCTTCTGCGTCACACACCCCTACGTTGAATACTTCGTCACCACTTTGAGCAGCAACATGACGTAGTTCGTTTAAAATGATTTCATTTTTAGCCGCTTGGCTATTTTCCATGGTTAAAGCAATTTTCGCATATTTTTCTATCGATTTTCGAGCCTTTTCAGATAGCTCGTCAACAAATGCCGACAATCAAAAGCAACCAGATCTTTCGTTCGACCTTCACTTAGTTTACATCAGGCGCGTTACGTGAATAATCATCGGCTAAACCTTTCGCATTGCAACCTACTCGGGTCAAAACAAGATACCGAAAGATAAAGAAATTAAATGAAAACTAAAGAACATGATCATCATTTGCGCTTGATCAGTCAATGTACTGTTCAAACGTGATACTACAAACGAACTTTCATAAATGGAGTTCCGCTTTTTACAACCAATGCTATGCAAAGCAAGCTATATCAAGAAAATGTATAATTAAGCTGTTGACCCGTCTATAAGGCTAGGGTTCAAGATGCACATTCAGTCAAACAATGGAGCATATATGCTAACTGTCACTCAAATCGCTAAACAGTTCGGAAGATCGCGTACTACTGTTTTGTATTACGAAAAAGAAAAACTATTGATACCCGCTTTTCGTTCTGAGAATGGATATCGTTGGTATGGCGAAAAAGAGATTAAACGCTTGGAAGCGATCACCTCCTATCGCTCATACGGGGTGCCAGTTTCTAGTATTCGCACATTGATAGACCGAGATGGAGAGTCTCAAGCCCAGATATTGAAAGATCACTTCAATGAACTGGAAAGAGAAATCCAAAACCTACGAGCACAGCAGAAAGCTGTCGTTCTATTGCTTCAAGAACCAAGTTTATTAGAGGAAAAGATTGTGAATAAAGAACGCTGGGTAGAAATCATGGTTGCCGCTGGATTCACTGACACTGATATGGTCAAGTGGCATCAAAAGTTTGAGGAACTTGAACCTAATGAGCACCAGAAATTTCTTGAATCTTTAGGCATTTCTGGTGAAGAAATCGCTAAAATTCGAGCTCTATAAAGTAAAAATAGCCTCAAGGAAGAGGCTGTTATACAGAGCGCCATGCGTTGAGTGATGATGTGAAAACTGATGATATCAGCTATTTTTCCAGCTTAGTGCTTAATCGTTTTTATCGTATTGCAAGAAATTATGGTTTCCGCTCAATGAACATCGACAGTGTCTCCTGTATTGTAAGTTCACCATGCGATTTGGTGAACTTACAATCAACCAATGATAAAATGCATACTTCTTATTTTGACTGGAATATATTTTGATTCTAAAGAGCGTTTCTAGCTCAGATTACGCCAGAGCACGTTTTGACTTCTCCTTTCCTGATTTGATCTTTAACCTAAACCAATTTGGGTTGTATGACATCTACAAGTGCCCTTCGCTATGTATCGAAAGCTCAAGCTTTTTATGGTTAACTTTGCTCAACTCGTCGCTCCTAACATCAATAAACTACTGCTTATAACATCAGATTCTTCTGGAAAAACAATTGGTTGCCTACAAGCCACCACCTCGATAAGGAGCGGCTTAACAAGTGATGCCACATGAGCCCTCCGGTTCTCTTTACTGAACAGTTCGTTTAAATGACTACTTAAATCAGCTTTAGATAACTTATCCATCAGAATAGAGGCTTCCTTTTCAGTTAATGAAAAGTCTGATGCTAGATCACCCAATACCAATTGAAAGAACTCAAACATAACTTCAGCATCATCTTTGACGCCCAATGCGGAGACTCCTGTTTGAGCACCTTTGCTACCAACCAATCCTCCAACTAAGCCGCCAACACCTGCTACAACAACGGCTGTACCACCTGTTGCTGCAGTTCCTGCTATCCACGCGAATAGAGCTAGTGCTCCCATTGAGCCCCCCATACCACCAACAACACCACCAGTTGCAATGGTTACATTCTTGAGTAATTGAGTTTTTGAAATTCGTCCATTAAACGCACGAACGATATCTCCTGAAGAAAGAACAACCACGGTTATGGCGCCAGTTATAACATTGGATGTTAACGCTTTTGAGACAATCGTTCTTGCGGCTTGATTTGTCATATTGGAGGTAAGATTACCCGAGATCGAATTGAGCGAAGTAGCCAGAGCTTTAACTGTTTTAGGAGACAAGTTTCTCACTAAATTGTCCGTCATGGCTTTTACTGCCGGAGTGACTGATGTTCTTCCTGTTTGAGATGAAAGCACGCTAATAGCAAGGTGTCTGCCCCCAATTTCTAAACAAGCTCTACTAGCGGCATTTAATGCTTCTTGGTGATCTTTTCCATTCCATACCGCATTGGCAAAGACATAAGCAGCACTAATCCCACCTACATATAGGCTGGTTACAATATTTTGTTCAACATCGTATATAACTGACTCAACTGTACCAAATTTGGCAACATTAACAGCCTGAAGATATTTTAATTTTCCCTCAGTGACGAGTTCATAAGCTTTATTGGGGTCTGTAACTCCGGGAACTTTACCATCAGCAATACGCCGCTTCATGATTTCAACAGCGTGAGGCCCCTGTTCTTTAGGCACCTCTATTTGCTGTGGATGATCGCCTATATAATATTTGTAATTACCATCTTTGCCAAAAGCAGCATCCACACTGAGTCGAGCATTCTGGCAATATTTTGTTTGGATATACACGCCATCTACCAGACGGTCAGCTCCCCCAGTAGCGTTATCAATGCCCACTAGGGTCGCTTTTTTCCCTGTTAAACGATCTATCTCATGATTGCCATATTCCGCAGCCCAGCCATGTCCTTGTCGAGCTTGGTATAGCTTATAGTTGTGAGCAAAAGTTTCTGCAGTCAATAAACTTCCTGTCTGAAGTAATGGTAGTGTTTCTGGGTTAGAACGGTGGTAGCTTAATTTCTGATGACACTTAAGTTCGGTATCTATACATATCTGAGAGCAAAACTTTCCTAATCTCTCTTGGTTATACCATTCCTGCATTGCAATTCCACAGCATTGACAAACCGGCAGTTCTACAGAAGCACACTTTGAACTACAGTAACGATGGCCAGTTTTAGTTTCTGACCAGGCACTCATAGGTTGGTGGCATGTATAACAACAAGGTAAGATCGACTCAAAACACTTATCAGAGCAAAACTTTTTATTCTCAGATTCAGTCCAACTAGACATCCTTGCCCCACAGGCATCACAACATGGCCACGTAGTTTGCCAACATTTGTCTGAACAAAATTTTAAACCGCTCTTTTGGTCTACTGTCCACTTAGACATAGGTTTATTACAGCAATGACATTTAGGATAAGAAATAGACGAACACTTCTCAGAACAGTATTTTCCAGTCTCGTTTTCAAGCCATTGGGACATTGGTTTTGAGCAGCTTTTACATTTAGGAAGCTCAGATTGGTAACAAGTCTCTGAACAATACTTCTTCCCAGACTTGCTGCTTTCAGTCCAAGAGTTCATCGGTTTATGACAAGCGGAACATTTTGACCAAGTTTGTTCAAAACAAGCCTCAGAACAAAATACCCGTCCATTAGACTCTAAATAAGAAGTTAGCTTTAGCGAACATACAGAGCAACGCATATTAATCGACCACTTTAATTAATGACATACAATTTATGGCGCCGATTTATAGCGAAATTATTTGTAAGATACTGTGCGCTAAAGCAAAAAGGTCAAATAGTTACCCAATAGATTCTCATTGCATTATTGATTGCACGTTAATTTCGCCAAACTACTGACTCCTATATATCGACTCGGTAGGACTCGCCTGCAGAATTACAAATAGAGTTCGAAACTTTGCCCGTCATCCGCTTACCGATACTGTGCCCTACAAGCTCTGCAGTTAGGTCTTCATGATAGTTATTGTTGAATAACGACGTAATGCCGTATTGAATGGAATGTGATCGTATAATCATTGAATGCTGCTTTAAATATGCCTGCAAACCATTTACTAGGTATTGGAGCATAACCGTCAACCTCACGATATGGCAGAACATCAAACAGTAATTCTGATTTCCCCCTGCCTTGAACTAGCAGTATCAATAGCTTATGTAATTGAGAAGAGATAGGGATATTTCTTCAGCTTAAACAGTTTTTAAGGCGTTTATTAGTCCCGTTGTCGTTGATTGAAAGAAATGACTTATCTGTAAGGGTACGTCACCTACGCACATTTGTGCAATCTCATTGAGCCTGCAAACCGTGAGAACGGCTAATCTCGGCAGATAGTACTTCCAAGCACCCACTCTATTTGATTGATCTGCTGGTTTGTATTGTCGAGTGATGCTAAAGAGCGTTTCTAACTCAGATTGCCCTAGAGCTGCGTATTTCGGTGATTGCGATCGCTCATTTCGGTTTATTCCGATCACCTGATCCTGCCGTTTTTCCCTCTTCCTATTTTTACTCTAAGTGATCGGATTGCGCCAGTTTTCTCATTGACTCACCTCCCAGTTCTATTCGATGACTATTGTGAACTAGACGATCCATTAGAGCGTCAGCGACGGTGGCGTTGCCGATCATGTTGTACCACTCCTTTACGGGTAGTTGACTGATGACGATTGTACTGCTGTTTTGGTAGCGGTCTTCAAGCACTTCTAACAAGTGACCTGCATGCTCTTGAGTCAGTTTTTCCATCCCCCAGTCGTCGAGGATCAGTAGAGCTTTCTTAGCCAACGATTGAAGTTGCTTTTGATAGCTACCATCCAGACGCCCTGCGGTCAGATCATCAAGCAAGCGAGTTAATCGGTAGTATCTGACCGTGTGTTGTTGGTCGCAGGCGTTGGTTGCAAGTGCGCAGCCAAGATACGTTTTACCTGCTCCTGTTGGGCCTGTGATCAAGATGTTCTGCTGCTTGTACAGATAGCCACCCGTTAGAAGTTCGCTCATCTGCTTGCGGTTGAGGTTTCGTCCCTCCTTGTAGATGAGTTGGCTCGGCTGAGCATCTACTCTCAGCTTTGCTTGTCGCTTTAAGCGTTGGATTTTGCTCTGATTACGATTCAAGATTTCACTTTCCAGGAGCAAGCTTAACCGCTCCTCGAAGTCCAGTTCTGCGTAGGTGGTCAGTTGCTCTTGTTGCTGTTCTAACGCTTTCGCCGCATGGCTCAAGCGCAGGGTTTTGAGTTGGTCGTTCAGTGCGTTCATATCCTTTCTCCTAGTGATAACAGTTCGGGCCTCGAACATTGCTGTGAACAAGGTTCGGCGTATTCGCTTTATCTTTACTCAGATTGAGCAGCCCAAGGCAGGAGCGATACGACTGCTCTGGATGAGGCTTGGAGTTAAGCATCTTATTGACGACTTCTCGTGTGGCTAGGCCGATATTGGCTCCCCAGTTGAGCAAGCGTCCAGGCGACCACTTCTGATGTTGATGATTACTCGGCATGTGCTCTGGTTGGGTGCTGTTTCCGCGCTCTCTTTGGCTGCGTGGATGCTGGGCGACCAAGTTACCTTGATGGTAGATCTGCACCAGACGGTTGGAGGCTTCCAGTTCAACATGGTGGCCAACAAGTTGATGGGGAACCGAGTAGTAGTGACGGCGATATTCGATGTGATAATCAGGCCCCACTTTAGCTCGTTTGGTTTCGGTATATAGGTATCGCTGCATAGGCAGCGGCTTCAATGCAGGTTTATCGAGATTGTCGAACAGTGCTTTACGACTTGCACCATACTGTTTCATCTCACGTTGGTTTAAGTCATTCATAAGCTCACGGATAGCAAGGTTCAGCTCTTTGAAGGTATGGAAGGTTTGGTGTCGTAGCCGCATCATGATCCAGCGTTCCACTAGGAGCACGGCATTCTCTGCCTTGGCTTTGTCTTTCGGTTTGTAGGGGCGAGCAGGCATCACAGCGGTTTGATAGTGATTTGCCAGTTTTTGATAGCTGTCATTAAGTCTCGGCTCATAGCGATTGGCTTTGGTGACCGCGCTACGCAGGTTATCGGGAACCAAGAGCTGTGGCACACCGCCGAAGTGTTCGAACGCATTCGCATGCGCCTCTAACCAGTAAGACTTACCTTGACTAGGGAAGGCTTCAACATAGGTGTAATTGGACGCGCCTAAGGTCGCGACGAACACTTCGGCTTCGCGCACTTCACCTGTATCAGGGTTGACCACTTGAAGCCGAGGCCCACAGTAATCGATAAACAGCTTGTCACCTGCAATATGGAGCTGGCGCATGCTGCGCTTTTGGGTTTTGAACCAACGAGTGAAGTGCTCGCAGAACTGAGTGTAAGCGTAAGCTTGCTCTTGATATTGCTCATGATATTCCTGCCAGAGAAACATCTTCGTCATACCTTTACGTCTGAGTTCGACAGCGTATAAAGTGAAGTCTGGCATGACTTTATCGCGACTGGCTTTCTTGCCGTGATACAGAGCTTGAGTGATATCAGCATCGCTACAACTTTCAGGCAGAGGCCAACCAAGTTGGCTTTGTTTAAAGCGAGTAAGGAGTTCCGATATCGTGGACGGACCGAGTTTAAGGCAAGAAGCGATGCTGCGATTTGAGAGACCACAGTCGTACTTAAGGCGTAATACCTCTTTGATTTTGTTCATTGGAGTTCTCTTTTTAGCCATTGTCGCTTCCTTACGTTCTTGTTTAAGAAGTAAAGAATAGCGAGCTATTGACTTAAAAGAGAAAAAGGTAGGATTTCGGACATTCCGATCGCGGTTTTCGCTATTCCGAAATGACTGATCGGAGTGCTCCGAAATATGCATAGAGCACGTTTTGACTTCTCCCCTAAACTCGCTATATATGGTTTGAACATCTTCAGGCGTAACAATATCTGTCGACGTAATTTTTAATGCTAACGATGAAGCTAAATTGATTGCCTTAAGATAGTTACGGGTTCTTAGGCTGAATTTGGTCTGTCGATATGTTCCGTTATCAGAAACGTTCCAACGAAAAGAATAGATCCCTGTCCTGCCACGTACTAAATACGTACATTCCCGACGAGACGAATTGTGTGAAGATTGATGTGCCATTGTGCGCTCCATTGTGCCCTCTGGCAGCTCACTAGGCTTTAGAAATGAAAAAAGGCCTGATAAATCAGACCTTTAGAATGTGGCGGTGAGTGAGAGATTCGAACTCTCGATACGTTGCCGTATACACACTTTCCAGGCGTGCTCCTTCAGCCACTCGGACAACTCACCGAATCAAATTGTGGTTAGCATCATTGGCTAACGAGGCGCTAATTTAATGATTATGTGCCTGATGGTCAAGGCTAAACATAAAAAAAAGCGCCCTTTTGTGTTCGTTTGCTCACTATCTAGCTAAATTGAACAAAACTGGGACAATTATGCGCCTTGGTAGTAGCCCGGCACACGGAACCATCGACGACATTGATCGAGAAAATAACCATAAAGAACACCCATACCGCAAGACACCACCGCATTACTTGCTACTGCGGTAATGATTTGATCGCTAGATGCACCGACAGCCAACAAAATGCCCGCATAAACCGGAGACTGAAATAGTACATACGCAGTTAAGTCAGACACATTTTTCATAAATGATGAAGAAGAGACTTTGTTACCTTGGCGTAACACCCAATCGCGGAACATACCATATGGCCAAGCAATGGCGATATTTACTGGTATCGATAAGGTACGAGAGGCTAGAGATTGCTCAAACGTCATACCAGAAACCAATATTTCAATAATCATCCCAGTAATGAAACAAAACCACCATAGCAAAAGTATCCGCTGCTGCATTACGAATACAAAATGGCCCGCGAGACTTCATTTTAAACCTCTAACATCAAAACTTTAAAAATACAAACGTATAAAATCATTAGCTACAAAAGTAAAACCAATGCAGTATATCTCGCAATTAAACCACAATATTTTAGTTTATGATCCGTATTAATATAGAGAATGTAAATTTACTACCACACTTTAAATTAATAGCAGTACTTCTCACCTAAAACAGCCGAATCGACCTAAAACTCAGCCAATATGTAGCTAAATTACGTAAAATCATTACCTTAAGGTCAGATAAATATCGAATGACAGAGAAATCTTAGGTGAATATGTGGCAATATAAGGTGAAAAAGATCGCGTTATTCTGAAGTTGAAGCCCAATACCACATAAACATAAGAATGTGTGTAGCTATAGAGAGTTAGGGCTCTCTACGACATAAGCGAACTGAGATCACGGCATGAAAAAAAGGCGGCACAATAGGTTTATGCGACCTCTAGAAATGATTGGTTTTTACTGCTCCGCAAGCAATGTAGTGAGTTTATCTACATCATCTTGCTGTGGAAAAGTCGCTTCACTTAAGTAAGATTCTATCCTTGCGATCACTAACATCAGATCTTCTTGCGAGCTCTTTTTTACATATGCAGGCATTTGATTTAATGTTTCTCGTGCGCTGTCTAGATTTCTGTCATCCAGCGCAACATAAAAATCAAGCAATAGTGATTCCGGTGTATGAGTCGCGATTAAAAGCTCATTGGTATGGGTTTGATATTGGAACAGCTTCGGCGCATGATGATACAATGCATCGTCAAGTTCTGACTCTACAATGGGCTTCGCAATGATGTGGTCTGCGCCAACATCTAGCAATCGTTCTTGTGTCTCTTTAAATACATCAGCGGTACAACCAAATATTAAAACAGAACGCTCAGGTCCTGCCATTGCTCGAATGGCTAAAATCGCCCCGACCCCGTCCAATACAGGCATATGGTTATCCATTAGTACAAGATCAAACACTTGTTCTGAGACGGCATCGACCGCTTGCTGACCATCTTCAACGCTAAAACAATGAAAGCCTTTTGAGCGCAAGAAATGCTCCATGATAATGGTGTTCGTTCGATTATCTTCAACAATGAGTGATCTTAAACCTTGGCAATTGAGCTTATGGGTACGAGCGGATGGATGCACATCTGCCTCACATGGTGATAATGCCAACCTAACCATGAACGTAGTGCCAACATCCTGCTGGCTTTCTACCTGCACCTGCCCCCCCATGTGTTCTGCGATTTGCTTAACAATCGCAAGCCCAAGGCCAGTGCCCCCAAACCGTCTCGTGGTCGTTGATTCTGCCTGTTCAAATGGAAGGAATATGCGCTTTTGAGCATCACGGCTAATACCAATCCCAGAGTCTTTAACCAAAATGATCAACGTGGTTATTCCATTGTCATTTTCCTCATTTAGTACCACCTCAACACCACCACGTTCGGTAAACTTAACGGCATTGTTTAACAAGTTAAACAGCACTTGGCGTAAACGTGCTTTATCACTGTTGTACCACCGCTTTTTAGGCACATGAGAAGTAACTGTAAAGGTTAAGCCTTTCTCTGCACACAACGTGTGATACACGCTATCGATACTGCCTAAGATGGCTTCCATTGGGAATGGCGAATTATCAAGTTCAATATGCCCCTGTTCAATCTTAGAATAATCAAGGATCTCATTAAGCAAGGTCATCATATGATCACCAGAATCGTACAGAGTGTTGAGGTGCTTTCGCTGATCAGCACTTAACGATGTTTTGAGCAGTATTTGCGCCGCTCCCAACACTCCATTCATCGGTGTACGGATTTCGTGAGAGAGCGTGGCTAGAAAAGCAGTTTTAGCATTCGTTGATGCCTGAGCTTTTACTCGCTCTTGCTCTAGGTAAAGGGTTTTTTCATTGAATTTATTGATCAAATGGCCAATCTCATCATCACTATCATAAGTGATGTCGATAATGCCACCGGTCTTAGAATCATCCACTTTCTGAGCAATACGCACAATCGGCTCAACGATATAGCGATTCAAAAGGTAATAGCCGACTAGCACACAAAGCAACAAGAATGGGATGATCCCGCGCTCGACATTCATTACTTGATCAAAAACTTGTTCGGCAACTTGTACTTTGGCATTCACTACATCCATATGCCAATGAAACTCACCAAAATCTAGGGTACTAATATAGATGCTTTCTGTAAGGTTAAAGTTATGCTCAACCACAACTTGCGCCTCGGCATCACGAATTACGACGCCGAGCGAATATTGGTTTGCGTGTTCACGAATAAACTGGAACAACGCTTCTAACGATAGATCTACCGTGGCAACCCCTGCGAACTGGCCATCAAGATAATAAGGTGCTGACGCGGTGATCATTTGAACTTGCGTAAAGGTATCAATGTAGACGCCGGACCAACTCACCGTCCCTGATGGCGCATTAGTCACCGACTGATACCAAGGTTCATTGTCATAACCACCAGACTCGGGATTGTTGTAGGCATGGATCTGATCTAAACCACCGATGTCGTTTTTATTAAAAAACAAGCTGCCATATCGCCAACTGCCATCGATAAGCACAGGTTTGGGCCACAATCCACCACTGACGATGATGTCATCACTCACACTAAGTAGCTGGGGAATCACTGCTTTTAATGAAACGTCGTTTGCCGGGGTTTGACCTAACCCAACCAAGCTGTTCACCAATCCGACGGAACTGGTCAAAGGTGCTTCGATTTGAGAAGCAAGCAACTGCGTTCGCAAATCGAGGTTTCGTTCCAAGTTATTTCGCACTGGTGGCTCCAAAACAAGGTGCACCACCGACCCGATAGTCGCGATGAAGAAACACAAATACAGTGTTAGGGCGAATATGCTTTTTTTTCTGAGTGATGAACGAATTTGCATAGATTTAGATGAATCAATCCTAATATCGATTTATCGCTGATTGATTGGTAAGATATCCTCAATCAACCAGCCCATTAACAAATGGTATTCTATTTTGAAACTACAAGACATCCTTTCTCTTCCAGAACTTGATGGAAAATTGCTTAACCTTGCAAAAACCCAAGGCTTTGTAACCGCAATGGCATCTGCGCCAAATGTATTGATGCCTCAAGAGTGGCTACCATTCTTGTGGGGAGGAGAAGAGACCGCACCATTTTCGGATGGTGAGCAACTTGAGCTGTATATTGATGAAATTGTCCAACTATGGAATCAAACTCGCCCTGCGCTTCTAGAAGGTAGCTGGTTGTGGCCTGAAAGCTGTGCATTGGATGATCACGACATCGTTTCTGCAAACACTCGTGACTTCTGTGAGGGGGTACTTCAAGGTTGGCAACTTGCTCGTGATGATTGGGAAAACCTCATGCCAGAAGACAGCGAAGATAGTGCTTTGCTTGGTGGCGTACTTCTTTCTTTAACCATGCTTTACGATCCGGAAACGACGATTGCCACTCTGGCGGAGCAAGGCATGGAAGGCTTAGAGCAATTCGAAGAAATCTTTAATGCGATGCCAATGATGCTTTGCGGCCTGACTCAGCGCGGCGTGATGCTTGCTGAAGAACAATAAGAAAAGCAATAAGAAAAGCAATAAAAAGCACGACGAGAAACACAATCAACGTGCAGTAATATGCTCATACGACAGCAAGTCGTAATAGCAAAACGTAAAAAGCTCTCGCGGTCATCAATACCGGAGAGCTTTTTTGATCATGTCAAAATCACATGCGAATAATCACATAATCTTTCAAACGCTTCGCCCTGGGATCATTAGCCAAATATGCATCATTTATCCTTGTTCATTTCTGTCCAAGCGAAGTCTTCAATACGCTCGTCGGCAATATAAAACAATTTGGTGTTTGGGGAAACTTGTGCATTTAAATCTGGGTTTAGTTCAATCCCCTCCCCCCGGTCAAACGCGATCAATGTTGCCTGATGATACTTTTTAATAAAGCTAAAGATCGTTTCGACATTGGTTGTCGTTTGATCTTCTGGGTAAATCACCGAGTATTGCGTCATGCCTCGTGTCGACGCCAATAGCTCTTGGTGAAGGGCACTGGATCCCGGGTCAACCGCAGCTTTCGCGAGCATCTCAGCACCAACTGCAGGAATACACTCCGCTTTAGGGCAATGTTGACTGAGTAAACGTCCTAACGCTTCATCTTTAAAGTAGGCCAACAAATGAGCCGATGGGTTGACTGATGCACAATACAAGGCTGCCGATAGCGTTATATCATCACTCAAATTATCAACAATAATACAGTCAGCAATGGTGATATTCGCATTCTTCATTTCTTGTGCGTCAGTGTAACTGTTCACCTTGATAAAACCGATTTCACCCGGCAAGGGGTTTTCGATGTCTGAGCGACTGCACAACACAATCGGTCGCTTTCCGTCTTCTTCATGTTGCAGCATACGAATCAGGTGCATGGTCCGAGCGCCATTCCACCCTAACAATACAATGTGATTTTCCACTCTCACTCTCCGTTTCCCTAGAATACCTGCTCGCCAATACTCAATTGCACCTCCCGCGACTCGCCCTAAAATAGCCGCGAAAAGGCTCAAACCACCTGGAATGACAAACAACCCCACTACCCACTTGCCTAAGTCGGTGGTGGGCGAATGATCACCGTAGCCAACCGTTGAAGCTGTGACCATCAGGTAATAAACAAAATTGGAAAAATTATCGGTCAATGCACGCTCACCTGCGAGCGACAGCAGGAACCACGAAATGCCGATGTAGCTTGCGCTTATGACGAGAAGATTTCGGTTGCTCAATTTAAAAAGATGCGAACTTAGCCACCTTTTTAACACTAGCCATACAGCCATAAGTTTCCAATCCCTTTCTTGTACTCAATAGCTAAATACTAACCCATTGATTGTAAGAAATAAAAAAACCAGCCATATTCGGCTGGTTTTGAGATTTGTATTGGCAAACTCTTGCATTAACAAAGCTGTCTATTATCAAAACAATCTCTTAATGAACTGGGCTAGTAATAGACAGCCGATATACAAATCAAGCGACTTAGAAACGAAAGCAATTAAGCGTTACCTTTCACCTGCACATTAAGCTGCTCAGCGAAATCGAGCATACGGTTCAATGGAATAAGAGATTTAACACGTAGCGCCTCATCAACGAAGATTTCATGCTCCTCTCCACCTTCACTGAGCGCTTTTTCAATCGCTTTTAGACCATTCATCGCCATCCAAGGGCAATGTGCGCAACTACGACAAGTGGCACCCGCGCCTGCGGTTGGTGCTTCAATCAACTCTTTTTCTGGCACTAACTGCTGCATCTTAAAAAAGATGCCTTTGTCAGTCGCAACGATCATCTTTTGATGAGGGAGTTCTTTCGCAGCTTTGATTAATTGGCTCGTAGAACCGACCGCATCGGCCAACTCAACCACACTTGCAGGCGATTCTGGGTGCACAAGGATCGCAGCGTCTGGATACACGCTCTTCATCTTGCGCAAGGCATCTGCTGAAAACTCATCATGAACCACACACTCGCCTTGCCATAGCAGCATGTCAGCGCCGGTTTTGTTCGCGATGTATGAACCTAAATGACGATCTGGTCCCCAGATAATTGGCTTATCTTCCGAGTCTAAATGCTCAACAATCTCTAGAGCGATACTTGATGTCACCACCCAATCCGCACGCGCTTTTACCGCTGCAGATGTGTTGGCGTACACAACAACGGTATGGTCTGGGTGAGCGTCACAGAATTCGCTAAACTTGTCGGCAGGACACCCAAGATCCAATGAACATTCTGCTTCCAACGTAGGCATAAGGATACGTTTTTCAGGTGTTAGAATCTTTGCAGATTCACCCATAAAGCGTACGCCACCAATGATCAGTGTACTTGCAGGGTGACGGTTACCAAACTTTGCCATTTCTAGCGAGTCACCAACAAAACCACCCGTCTCTTCAGCCAAAGCTTGAATTTCAGGATCGGTGTAATAATGCGCGATTAGTACCGCATCTTTTTCTTTAAGCAACGTTTTGATTCGCTCGATGTAATCGGCTTTTTCTTCTTGGCTTAAAGGGATCGGTTTTGGTGGGAATGGGTAAACAGTATCGATTTTATCTAGTATGTGGCTCATTGCTCTTGCTCTACGCAACTTCCTTAATTACAGATATTGTAACCTCGTTAATTTTTAAAAACCAACCCGCAACGTCAAATTCTCGCGCTGCGCCCTAAGTCGACTTGAACGATATACGAAAATATTCGTTCAATATAACGAAGAAACCGATGTTAGATTCACGCTATCCAATAAGGTACTTCATATAAACCACGCCTAATAAAAAGGAACTGGCGTTCCCTTTTGACATAGATTATTGATAAAGATTACTTCAGCTTGGAGCTGGCCACTTTCGCAGACGCGCTGTCTGGGTACTCGCTCACCACTTGCTGATAGTACTTTTTAGCTTGCTCTGCATTATTGTTGCGTGAAGCAATGTCGCCCAACTTAACTAAGGCATCGGCTCGCTTGTTGGAATCTTTATAGGCAACAACAGCAGCAAAGCTCTTCACCGCCTCTTTATCCTGCTTCTTAGCAAAATACAGTTGGCCTAACCAATAGTGAGCATTTGCTGAATAAGTAGAGTCCGGATAATCCTTTTGAAACTGCTCAAACGCGGCAATGGCGCCTGCGTAATCACGCTTTTTAAGGATCAAATCTACCGCATTTTGATAAGCCGTTTGCTCATCCGTATTTGAGGTGTATTTGCCAACTTTTTCTGCTGGTTTCACATCGGCAACAGGAGCCGCTTTCATTTCACCGCGTACACGGTCAAGTTCAACAAATAGCTCACGTTGGCGTTGTAGCATTTGCTGCATTTCGTAACTATTGCGTTCTAATTGACCACGTAAATCACTGATCTCTTGTGACATTTGGTCAATCTGCTCCTGCATTTGGAGCTGAACACGATTTCGATTTTGCAGTAAACGTTCTAGACGCTCGATATCCGTCTCTGAAGAAGATCGAGTTGAAACTGATGATGTGCTGTTGAGATCTGATACTGGAGCTGGTGCGGCGAACGCTAAATTCGCCACACCTGCCAGCAACGTAAGCGTAACAGCGCGCTTAGTGTTACTGAACATGAGGAATACCTCGAATTAGTATACTAGGACCGCACGGCGGTTCTTCGCGTAAACATCTTCCGATTGACCAAGAAGAAGTGGCTTCTCTTCACCGTAGCTTACGATTGAAATTTGATCCGCTTGTACACCTAGTGCTTGTAGGTAATTCGAAACGGCTTCTGCACGACGCTCACCAAGAGCAATGTTGTACTCAGGCGTACCGCGCTCATCGGCGTGGCCTTCAATCGTGACATTTAGCGCTGGGTTCTTGCTTAGGTAAGCAGCATGAGCCGCTAGCATTTCTTCGTAATCACCAGCAATAGTAGAATTATCGAATGCAAAGTAGATGGTTTGAGTTTCGCGCAGCGCTTGCTCTTTTAGCTCTTGTTCCGTTAGTTGACCGCTTGGATCAATCGGAGTGACTACTGTCGTCTCTGTTGATGTATTTGTCTCAGCACCTGTACTTGTGCTTGAAGCCGCATCATCACTAGAGCTACATGCCGTCATCGCCATTACTGGAATCGCGATAAGTAGTCCCTTTAGAACCTTATTAAATTGCATCTTATTTTCCTTTATTTATAAAACTTATAACTACAAAAATGGTGACCACGCTGGCGCTCTAACACGTCCATTCGTTGCCGGTAATCTAGCTTTAAATCGACCATCAATAGAGACCATTGATAGGACGTTTTTCTGGTTGTAAATCGAACTGTAGATAACCATGCCACCATTTGGAGCGATACTTGGAGACTCATCGAGCAAGGTTTTCGTTAACACTTGTAGAGCACCTGTTTCCAAATCTTGCTTCGCTAGGTTGAAGCCTGCATCACTACGATTCACCATTACAAGGAATCGACCATCTGGTGTAATTTGACCACCCAAGTTTTGGCTACCTTGCCAAGTCAAACGTTTAGTCGCTCCGCCGGCCAAATCTACTTGATAAATCTGAGGTTTACCACCCCTGTCTGATGTGAAAATCAACGATTTACCATCTGGATGCCAGAACGGTTCTGTATTATTTGATCTACCGCTCGTAATTTGCGTTAGCTTACGAGTTTTCAGATCCAGCGTATAAACCTGAAGTGATCCCGTTTTAGACAGCACTAACGCAAGTTGGCTACCATCGGGAGAGAATCTTGGGGCACCGTTATGGCGAGGGTATGACGTTACTTTCTCACGTTCACCGGTATAGATGTTCATGATAAAGATTTCCGCCTGACCATTCTGGAAGCTTACGTAAGCCAGCTTCTGACCGTCCGGAGACCACGCTGGTGACATAAGCGGTTGTTTTGAACGTAATACTAAACGTTCATTGTAACCATCATAATCCGCAACGCGCAGTTGGTATGGGAAGCGGTCCTTGTCGTTTACCACCACGTAAGCGATACGAGTCATAAATGCGCCACGTTCACCAGTTAACTGCTCATAAACTAAGTCAGAAATACGGTGCGCATACTCACGCATACGAGGCCCGTTGACTGTAGCAACTTTATTGAACAACACATGATCTTTTGAAAGAACAAGTTCACCATCTCCACCTAACGCTTTGCTCTGACCGCCAGTCAGTTGACCGCGAATGATGTCAATTAGCTGGTAGTTCACCACATAATTGCCCTGTGCATTCTTCTCGATAGAGCCAGTTAACAGTGCATCGACACCCAAATTTGTCCACGCATCAAAATTGACTTCAGATTCGTTGAACGGCGTTTGAGGCATATTGTTAGTAGGTACGGGGCTGAATTTTCCGCTGCGCTGTAAATCAGAGGCGATCACAGCAGAAATATCCGTAGGCAGCGGCTCGCTGCCTTCCCATTTAAATGGCACGACAGCAATAGGTCTCGCAGAATCGATACCATCAGTGATGACCAGTTCTAATGCAGCATGCGCTACGCTCGTTAGACTGCTAAGCAGTACAAACATTCCTAGTAAAAGGCGTTTAATCACGTCTCAGTTCCTTTTAGTCCAAAGCAACGGTTAAGTTAATGTCTTTTAATCTTTCGTTGACGGCGTCTTCTGACGATTTAGGGAAAGTCCCTACCTGTGCGATTGCGCTTTTTGCTGCAGCACATACTCGTGCGTCACCACCTAGCACCGTTACACCGGCAACCATCATGTCGGTCCCTGTTGGGATCAATTTGATGTTTACCCTACACTCCTTTCCCAGCAAATAGTCATCCTTAATCAGCCTTTGCTGAATATTCTGAGTATAGATGGATGACATGCGAGAAAGCTCATCGTCAATAAATTGATTGCGAGCCACATTATTTTGACTTGCTTCATCTTCAAGACCTGCGAAGATATTATTCAGCGCAGCCTCTTGTTCCTTGCGTTCCCGCTCTAGACGGTCAAGGCGTTCTTTTTCTTTTCGCGCTTTCTCAGCGGCTTCTTGTGCCGCTTTTTCTTTCGCAATGCGTTCTTGCTCTGCTTTAGCAGCAGCTTCACGTTCACGTTTCGCTTTTTCTTCGGCTTCTTTCGCCGCTTTCTCTCGCGCTACGCGTTCTTGCTCAGCTTTAGCAACGGCAGCTTCTTTCGCTATGCGTTCCTGCTCCGCTTTGCGTACCGCCTCTTCTTTTATTTTGCGCTCTTTTTCAGCTTGCGCTGCTCGTTCTTTTTCTTTACGAGCTCGCTCCTCTTCAACTTTGCGCTCTTTTTCTTTCTGCTTGCGAGCAATTTCGGCCTCTCGAGCGGCTTTTGCATCTTTTGCTTGCTGCTCTTTTAGCTTACGAATTTGCTCTTCTTCAGCTTTGCGATTCTTCTCAAGCTGCTCTGCTTCACGTCTCAGTTTATCTAGACGGTCTTGCTCTTTTTTTGCGGCTTTCTCACGCTGCTGGCGAATCTCTTTCGCTTGCTGCTGAACTAACTTTGGATCAATCACGACCGCCTGCACCATTTGCCCAGTAGGCTCAGGCTTAGACATGGTAAAATCTGTCCCCCAAAGAAGTGCAACGACAAGAATCGCATGCAAACCAACCGATATCGCTATCGGCTTGGTGTACTCTCTGGCTTTCTTCTTGTTATCTTTCATAGATATTCGATGTCTATTCCCTGATATCGGTCATCAGGCCCACCTTTGGGATACCTGCGCGACTTAACTCATCAAGCAGAAGTACAACGTCCGCGTAGGGTGTCGCTGCGTCACCACCAACGGCAACCGGTGAATCAGGCTTTATTTCACGCTCAGCTTTTACACGCACAATCACATCTTGGAGTGATAAACCACGTTGCACCTCTTCATCATTCACACTAAGACCTAAATTACCATCGCGGTCGATTTCAATGATGATAAAACTGCTGTCGGTATCTCCAGCCAGATCTTGCATGGACTCTGCCGTTGAGGTTTGAGGCAGATCCACATCCACACCTTGAGTAACGAACGGCGCGGTCGCCATAAAGATGATCAGCAGTACAAGCATCACGTCGATATAAGGTACAACGTTGATTTCTGCCGTCATCTTCCGTTTTTTAGGTTGATACCCCGCCATGTCTTATTCCTTATCAGAACCGTCACGGCCTGCCATTGCTTGACGATGCAGAATGCTGTGAAACTCTTCCGAGAACGTTGCATAATTGTGTTCAAGCTTACTCACTTTGTTGCTTAGGCGGTTGTAGGCCATTACCGCTGGAATTGCAGCAAACAGACCCATCGCGGTTGCAATCAGGGCTTCTGCGATACCAGGAGCAACCATAGAAAGCGTTGCTTGCTTCACCTCACCAAGGGCAATAAACGCATGCATGATGCCCCAAACGGTACCAAATAGACCGATGTATGGGCTGATCGAACCAACGGTAGCAAGAAATGGTAGACTCGTTTCAAGTTCATCAACTTCACGAGCAACAGCAACTCGCATTGCGCGTCCCGTCCCTTCCATGATGTATGCAGGAGAATTCGCATTACTTTTACGTAGGCGTGCAAATTCTGTGAAGCCCGCATAGAAAATTTCTTCTGTACCCGCGATATCGTCTTTACGACTTTTTACTTTTTGATAAAGCACTGAAAGATCAGTACCCGACCAAAATTTGTCTTCAAATTCATCCGCACTTTTTGATGCGTGAGACAGCACCTTACTGCGCTTAATGATCATTGCCCATGAAGCGATTGACATGCCTAACAGTGTCAACATCACAAGCTTTACCAACAGACTGGCCTGAAGAAAGAGATCTAAAATGGAAATATCAGCAGTCACTATTTGTTAGCTCCGAATTGATAAATGATGGAATAGCTATTGGTTTCATTTTCTTATTATCGATACATGCTACCTTAACAATTGTCTTGCACAATGTTTTGCCTTCATCATTGACTAACTCTTGACAGAATTGCAAAGACGCACGTTTTATTTCTGACACTTGGGTTAGAACGGTCAGGTGATCGTCTAATTTTGCCCCTTGCTTGAAATCGATATCCATGTGTCGGACAACAAACCCTACGTTTTGTTCCAACAACACATGTTGAGAAATGCCTTTTGCGCGCAACATTTCTGTACGTGCGCGTTCAAAAAATTTTAGATAATTTGAGTGATATACAACGCCGCCCGCATCAGTGTCTTCATAATACACGGTGATCGGCCAACGAAAGAGATTTGATGTGGCTTGCAAAGGAGTACCAGTACATTCAATTATTTAAAGCAATTACTATAACTGAAGCGGCAATAATTAGTACTGAGCTGAGATAATATTTTGAATTTTGTAGAAAAATAAAAGCCAGACACTGTGCCTGGCTTTTGTTTGATGATTTAGTAACCGACTTTATTTCGAGTTGTAACTGATTACATAAAATACAGTACGGTTAAATAAGTTAAGATAGCAAGTGAAAAGTACGGGCTAAACAATACTTGCCAGTACCATTTTATCGGTTTAAAACCAACACCATACACCATACTCGAGCACATTGCCCAAATCAGCGCAGGGGCGATCACGGCATTGAACCCGCCAATGGCTCCATGATAAGCCTCTGGATCCCACATCACCAATCCTACATGCATAAAGCCAAGGACAAGAGACAAGACTCTAAGCAGAGTCTTATCCATTGGTTCGTGAAGTTTTGCTACCTTATCAGCGAGATTACTCACTGTCTTCATCCATCATTTCAGTGTGCTCTAACCAAAGAGCGTTGATGATACCGAATGCACAAGCAAGTAGTACACCTAGAATCCATGCGAAATACCACATAGTAATGGCTCCTTAGTAAAGTGAGTTTTTATTTTCTTCGATGAACTTGTCATCCAATCGGCCAAACATCTTGTAGTAAGTCCAAGATGTGTAAGCCAGGATGATAGGAACCATCACAAACGCAACACCTGTCATTAGGTTAAGCGTCAGTTCAGATGAAGTCGCATCCCACATTGTTAAGCTGTGGCTTGGCATTAAATCTGATGGCATTACGAATGGGAACATTGCAAAACCAGCAGTAAAGATAACGCCTGCGTTACCAAGACTAGAAGTCAAGAACGCGATACCACACTTCTCTAGACGAGATGCCAATACAGCAAGAAGCGGCATTGCAACACCTAGTACAGGCGCAGCCCATAGTAGTGGGTAGTTTTCAAAGTTCTTCATCCACGCACCTGCCTCACGAATAACTTCTTTATTCAGAGGGTTTGATGGTGCATTTGCGTCAATGCTACCAACAATCACGTAGCCATCGATATTTTGAATCCAGAAACCAGCCGCAACAAATGCAACCACGGTTAGTAGACCTGTTAACTGAGCAACATTACGTGCACGAGTGTGAACGTCGCCAGTGGTTTTCATTTGAAGCCACGTTGCACCTTGCATCAGGATCATAAACAAGCTAACTAGACCACATAGCAGAGCAAACGGGTTTAGTAGACCAAAGAATGAACCATGGTACGTTGGCATCAAAAAGTCGTTCAACTGGAACGGTACGCCTTGAAGAAGGTTACCAAATGCCACACCGAAGATAATTGGTGGAACGAAGCCACTGATTGAGATACAGATATCCCAAGTGTTACGCCATTTTTTGTCTTCGATCTTTGAACGGTAATCCAGACCAATTGGACGTAGCCAAAGTGCAGCCAGAGTTAAGATCATCGCTAGGTAGAAACCTGAGAACGATGTCGCGTAAACCAAAGGCCAAGCGGCGAACAATGCACCACCAGCGGTGATAAGCCAAACTTGGTTACCATCCCAGTGAGGAGCGATTGAGTTAATCATTACACGGCGTTGCGTGTCGTTTTTACCGATAATAGGTACAAGCGCGCCCACACCCATATCGAAACCATCTGTGATTGCAAAACCAACTAGTAGAACACCGATCAGTACCCACCAGATGAGTCGCAAGATTTCGTAATCAAACATCTTGTTATCTCCTTGTCTTACGCTTCTACTTGGCGACTAACTTTGTCTTCAACAGAGTCAGCGTTTTGCTCGAAGTGGTAACGGCCTGTTTTTAGGCTGCTTGGACCTTTACGAGCGAATTTCACCATTAGGTATACTTCTGCAATTAGGAATGCAGTGTACAGCGCTAGGATTGCAAATAGTGACGTCCAGATTTCAGCAGCGGTTAGTGCTGACGCCGCTACGTGTACCGGTAGAATTTCACCTACAGCCCACGGTTGACGACCGTATTCTGCGACGAACCAACCCGCTTCAATAGCGATCCAAGGTAGTGGAATGCTAAATAGTGCCGCTTTCAGAACCCATTGCTTCTGTTCGATCTTCTGACGACATGTTTGGATGAATGCCGCACCAAATACGAATAGCATGATGAAACCACACGCCACCATGATACGGAACGACCAGAATAGAGGCCAAACTGTTGGGATTGAATCATCCGCAGCCGCTTGGATTTGATCTTCTGTTGCATCAACAACGTTGTCTGTGTAGCGTTTCAGGAGCAGGCCGTAACCTAGATCACCTTTCACTTCGTCAAACGCAGTCATGTTTTCTTCAGACTTGTCGCCTGCGCGCAGTTTTTCAAGCAATTCATATGCGTACATACCAGTACGAATACGGTCAACGTGCTCTTCACGTAAATCGTGTAGACCCGTTACTTGCTCATCAAACGAACGGGTTGCAATAATACCCATTACGTATGGGATCTTAATTGCGTAATCCGTTTCCATTGTTTCTTGATTTGGAAGACCAAATAACGTGAATGCTGCAGGCGCTGGCTCTGTATGCCATTCCGCTTCTACTGCGGCTAGTTTCACTTTTTGAACTTCACCAAGCTCGTAACCAGATTCATCACCTAGAACGATAGTCGACAGAATTGCCGCCATACCGAAAGAAGCAGCAATAGCAAATGAACGACGAGCGAACGCGATATCGCGACCTTTAATTAGGTAGTAAGAACTGATGCCAAGAATAAACATTGCGCCACAGGTGTAACCCGATGCCACAGTATGAACAAATTTCACCTGCGCTACAGGGTTAAGCACTACGTCAGCAAAGCTCACCATTTCCATACGCATGGTTTCAAAGTTAAATTCTGCACCAACTGGGTTTTGCATCCAGCCGTTCGCGATAAGAATCCAAAGTGCGGAGAAGTTAGAACCAAGCGCAACCAGCCAGGTTACCGCTAAGTGTTGACGTTTAGATAGACGATCCCACCCGAAGAAGAATAGACCAACAAAAGTTGACTCCAGGAAGAAAGCAACCAGAGCTTCGATCGCTAGTGGTGCACCGAAAATATCACCTACATAGTGAGAATAGTAAGACCAGTTCGTACCAAACTGGAATTCCATGGTAAGGCCGGTAGCCACACCAAGTGCAAAGTTAATACCGAATAGCTTACCCCAGAACTTGGTCATGTCCTTATAGATTTGCTTGTTCGTCATTACGTACATCGATTCCATAATGGCCAAAAGGAAGGCCATACCAAGGGTCAATGGTACGAATAGGAAGTGATACATCGCTGTCAGTGCAAACTGCAACCGCGACAGATCAACTACGTCAATCATGGTAACTCCTATGTGTCGGCTGAATGACACTCTCTACATATTGCAATCCATGTCCAAGCGTTATTAACACTTGAATAATGTTGAATTATCACAACAAATTGTTGCAAAATGTGCTTTATTGGTTAGTTAATTGTTAAGCATCAGCTAATATAGCTAGGTCTAATATTACTTGTAAAAACAGATTGTTTCAAAAGGTTTATGGGGGGAAAGCGCTTTGATGTACATCAATCTTTATGTGCTGAATTTGAACGAAAATCCATCACTTTGATTCAGATCAATACCAATTAAACAGACTTGTTATAACTCGGTAAATAGACAAGGAATCATTAGCTTAAATACAAACATCGCATTAACAATTAAGCACGAATGATTACCTCTTTGTGGTTAGAGGAACTTTTATAAATGTGAAGTTAGTCAAACTTAATCAAAAGCTGAGCGATAAACACTCAGCTATGAAATCTTATTTTCAATACCGAAATGAAGGTACGCACGATCGGTTGCGATTCTACCACGTGGTGTTCGTTGCAAGTAACCTTGTTGAATAAGATACGGCTCAAGTACGTCTTCAATCGTGTCTTTTTCTTCGCCGATCGCCGCCGCCATGTTATCAAGACCAACCGGACCACCGCCAAATTTTTCCATAATTGCAAGTAGTAGCTTGCGGTCCATATAGTCAAACCCCTCGGCATCAACATCCAACATGTTTAGCGCTTTATCAGCCACATCGGCACTGATATGACCATCGCCTTTTACTTCAGCGTAATCTCGAACGCGGCGGAGTAAGCGGTTGGCGATTCGTGGCGTACCACGAGCACGACGCGCGACTTCCAAAGCCCCTTCAGATTCCATCGAAAGCCCAAGACAGTCAGCACTGCGCTGTACAATGTGTTGGAGGTCTTTCACTTTATAATATTCAAGGCGCTGTGTGATACCAAAGCGATCACGTAATGGTGACGTCAATGAACCAGCTCGTGTTGTCGCCCCGATCAAGGTAAACGGTGGTAAATCAATCTTAATAGAACGCGCCGCTGGCCCCTCACCGATCATGATATCTAATTGATAGTCTTCCATTGCGGGATACAACACTTCCTCAACCATAGGGCTTAGGCGGTGGATCTCATCAATGAACAAAACATCGTTTTCTTCTAGATTGGTCAGTAACGCTGCCAAGTCCCCTGCTTTCTCAAGCACAGGACCAGACGTAGTGCGAATATTCACTTCCATCTCATTAGCAACGATATTGGCGAGCGTAGTTTTACCTAGGCCAGGAGGTCCAAAAATCAGCAAGTGGTCAAGGGCTTCCTTACGTAACTGAGCCGCCTTGATAAAGATTTCCATTTGGTCACGAACGTGATCCTGCCCTTGGTAATCCGCCAGTTTCTTTGGACGTATTGCGCGGTCTATAACATCTTCTTCGCGGAATGCTGGATTTTGAGGTGCGATTAAACGATCGGCTTCAATCATATTATTCTCTTGGAATTCCCATTACACCATTGATTTTAGTGCTTCGCGGATCAATTGTTCGCTAGTCATCTCAGGTTTAGCCACTTGTGATACCACTTTTGATGCTTGTGTTGGCTTGTAACCTAAAGCCAATAGCGCGCTGACTGCTTCTTCTTCTGCATTGTCAGAAACCGCAGAGGCAGAATCTGTAGGTGCTGCATCCGTAAACGGAGTAAACAGATCGCCAGCGCCCCAACCTTTCAAGCGGTCTTTCATTTCAACCACTAGGCGTTCAGCGGTTTTCTTACCCACACCAGGCAGCTTCACAAGCGTCGAGATATCTTCACGTTCAACACAAGCAACAAATTGACTTGCCGTCATACCAGAAAGGATGCCCAAGCCAAGCTTAGGCCCCACACCATTGGCTTTG
The DNA here is from genome assembly GCF_003544875.1 of Vibrio alfacsensis. NCBI lineage: Bacteria > Pseudomonadati > Pseudomonadota > Gammaproteobacteria > Vibrionales > Vibrionaceae > Vibrio > Vibrio alfacsensis. Next base: position 1,088,360 of record NZ_CP032093.1, on the reverse strand, counting down.
ATGACTTCACGGAACAATGCGCGTTCTTTTACTGTGTTAAAACCGTAAAGTAACTGCGCATCCTCACGAACGACAAAATGAGTATAAATAATGGCCTCTTCACCGACATTTGGCAGTTCGTAGAAGCAGCTCATTGGCATCTGAACTTCATAACCAATGCCATTAACTTCAATTAAAACTTCAGGTGGTTGCTTTTCTAGCAGAATGCCGCGAAGACGTCCGATCACGATAAATACTCTTTGGAAATGAATTTGCGACAGGATAATAAAGAACTGGATAGACATCCAGTCCTTTGTCTATTTAGATGATAGTTTTTGGGAGGATGACGGAACAAAAAAGCAAATGTTTAGAGTATAAGAGCCTAGCTCAGGTCGCTTTATCGGTAACGTCCTTTACGCGCACTGGTGGCTTTGCCAGCCAATGCAATAAGCGTCTTATTGGTATTTGCGTGACAAATTGCCACGCCAAGCGCATCCGCCGCATCGGCTTGAGGTTTCGCTGGCAGTTTAAGCATGTGCTGCACCATATGCTGCACTTGTACTTTATCTGCTCCGCCTGTGCCAACAACCGCTTGCTTAATAAGACGTGCCGCATATTCATAAACAGGAAGGTCTGCGTTAACCGCCGCCACAATCGCGCTGCCACGAGCTTGACCAAGTTTTAAAGCGGAATCGGCATTCTTCGCCATAAACACCTGTTCAATAGCAAAAACGTCTGGTTGAAACTGAGTGATGATTTCAGTCACGCCCGCATAGATTTGCTTAAGACGGCCTGGCAATTCTTTCTCAGACGTTCGAATACAACCACTACCGAGATATTGCAAATGACGACCTTGTTGACGAATTACGCCATAGCCCGTAATACGTGAGCCTGGGTCAATTCCAAGAATAATTGACATTTCAATTCCTGTTCTACATCTTTTATTAAAACAAAACTCCCGCAGGTGCGGGAGTTTTGTTATTTATTTCGATCGCATGACCAAATAAGTGCTTATTCTGCGTCTTTCGCTTTTGCCGCTGTCACTGCAATAGCAAGCTCTTCAAGTGCTGCTGGGTTAGCAACACTTGGTGCGTCTGTTAGAAGACACGCTGCAGCCGTTGTTTTAGGGAATGCGATAACGTCACGGATGTTATCCGTACCACAAAGTAGCATCACTAGACGGTCTAAACCGAATGCAAGACCTGCATGTGGAGGTGTACCGAATTTTAGTGCGTCTAGTAGGAAGCCAAACTTCAGTTTTTGCTCATCGGCATCAATACCTAGAATATCAAATACTGCTGCTTGCATTTCTGCATTATGGATACGTACGGAACCACCGCCCACTTCGTAGCCGTTGATAACCATATCGTAAGCATTTGAATTTGCTGATGCAGGGTTCGCTTTCAACTCTTCCGCCGTTAGGCCTAGAGGAGAAGTAAACGGATGGTGCATCGCGTGTAGGTTACCTTCGTCGTCTTCTTCAAACATTGGGAAGTCAACAACCCATAGTGGTTTCCAAGCTGACTTGTCCGTTAGCTCAAGGTCAGTACCTAGCTTAAGACGTAGTGCGCCCATCGCTTCAGTTACAACACGTTTGCTATCTGCACCAAATAGGATGATATCGCCAGTTTCAGCCTGAGTACGATCAAGCAGTTGTGCTACAACTTCTTCGTTTAGGAATTTAGCCACTGGAGACTGCACACCTTCAAAGCCTGCTGCACGGTCGTTTACTTTCATCCATGCTAGACCCTTCGCACCGTAAATACCTACGAAGTTAGTGTATTCGTCGATTTGCTTACGAGATAGCGCAGCGCCACCTGGTACACGAATCACTGCCACACGACCTTTCTCGTCATTAGCAGGACCAGAGAATACTTTAAAGTCGACATTTTTTAGGATATCTGCAACGTCAACAAGCTCAAGAGGGTTACGTAGATCTGGCTTATCAGAACCAAAACGACGCGCCGCTTCTTCAAATGACATTACTGGGAACTGGCCTAGATCAACGTTCAGTAGCTCTTGCCACATTTGACGAATCATCTCTTCCGTTTTTTCACGTACTTGATCAGCCGTCATGAATGACGTTTCGATATCGATCTGAGTGAATTCTGGTTGACGGTCAGCACGTAGGTCTTCGTCACGGAAACATTTAACGATTTGGTAGTAGCGGTCAAAACCAGACATCATTAGCAGCTGTTTAAATAGCTGTGGTGATTGCGGTAGCGCGTAGAAGCTGCCTTTGTGTACGCGGCTTGGTACTAGGTAGTCACGTGCACCCTCTGGTGTTGCTTTAGTCAGTACTGGCGTTTCGATGTCTAGGAAACCGTTGTCATCTAGGAAACGACGTACGAAGCTTGATGCTTTAGCACGCAGCTTGATGCGATCGCTCATTTCTGGACGACGCAGGTCTAGGTAACGGTACTTTAGACGTTGCTCTTCAGAGTTCTTTTGGTTGAAGTCTAGTGGTAGAACGTCAGAACGGTTGATGATTTCAAGACCTGTCGCCAGAATCTCTACTTCACCTGTCGCCATACCAGCATTTACTTGGCTTTCTGGACGTGCGCGAACTTCACCCGTTAGTTTGATACAGAATTCATTACGCAGTTGCTCTGCTACTTTGTAAGCATCCGCCATATCTGGATCGACAACTACCTGAACAACGCCTTCACGATCTCGCATATCGATAAAAATTAGACCGCCTAAATCACGACGACGGTTAACCCAGCCGCATAGTTCTACAGTTTGTCCTGCAAGGGACTTGTTCAGGTGACCACAGTAATGGGTACGCATAATGAAATTCCCAATCTCTCAAAAATTATTAACGAGTCTCTCTCAGCGTCATTGCCGAGCAGAGTAAAGATTTATTTATACGCTGAAAGCCTATAAAAATCGACTACTCAACATACAATTAAGTGTGTTTTATCATTCCCTGGTGCTTTTTAGTACAACAAATGCTCAAAAGCGCACCAAAGCAGAAAAATTGAGGATGATTATACCTTGAAATTATCCGTTTCAGCAAAACTCTCGTAAAGTATCGACCATCAACATAACAGTGGAGTCGTCATGGTTGGGTTACCTCTAAGACTTGGATTAACGATGTGGTCACACAATCAGTGGCAACAAAGCTTTTATGGCGGTGGCACAAAACCCGCAGAGCGACTAGAGAAGTACGCTCGGGTTTTCCACACTGTCGAGGGCAACACCACTTTTTACGCCACTCCTACGTCAAATACCGTTCAGAATTGGAAAGCAGCCACACACGATGATTTCAAATTTACGTTCAAACTCCCCAAAGCAATCACTCACGATCAGATGCTAAGAGGCGTAGATGAACAACTGCGTGATTTCATGAAAATAATGGAACCTTTGCATGAACGTGTTGGACAGTGGACCATTCAGTTGCCAGCAGCTTTTGGACCTGATCACCTTGATAGACTCAAGACCTTTTGTGCCCGATTCCCGCCGAACTTTCCACTGGGCGTAGAAGTACGCAATATGGCTTTTTTCTCCAAAGGCGACGATGAACGCGCTTTAAACCAATGGCTATTAGAGAGTGGGATCGATCGAATCATAATGGACAGTCGCCCAGTGTTTGCCGCCAAACCTACCTCTCAAGCCGTGATCGATGCCCACCAGCACAAGCCTCGCGTCCCGGTGCATGCTATCGCGACGGCCACGCATCCAATGATTCGCTTTATTGGCCATCCCGACATGGAGGAGAACTTACGCTTTTTCGAACCTTGGCTACAAAAGCTACCATCGTGGGTTGAACAAGGCATTCAACCGTATTTAATGATTCACACGCCAGATAACGTACAAGCTCCTGAGTTAGCCAAAAAGTTGTATAAACAACTGCAGCTTAAACTTTCATCGCCTAATTTAGCGGTATTTCCAGCCAACTATGGTAACTCGCAAATACAGATGTTTTAAATGCACTTATAATTAAGAAATGACAGAGGCGCGAATTTCCCATAAAATACGCGCCTTTTTGATGCCTGACGTTTCAGGCCGCTGCATGCAGAGATTTGGTTATGAACCCTAATAGCAATCCAGATACTATTTTTTCGGCTCCAATCGATAAAATTGGGGATTTCACGTTCGATGAACGCGTAGCGGAAGTTTTTCCAGATATGATTCAGCGCTCCGTACCGGGTTACAGCAACATCATTTCTGCTATCGGTATGCTAGCTGAACGTTTTGTTAAACCACATTCGACCATCTATGACTTAGGTTGTTCTTTGGGCGCAGCAACACTGTCAATGCGCCGTCATATCAAACAAGAGGGTTGTCAGATCATTGCTGTCGACAACTCTCCTGCGATGGTTGAACGCTGTAAGTTGCACGTCAATGCGTACCGCAGTGACACACCTGTGACAGTCGTAGAAGCCGATATTCGCAATATCGAAATTGAAAATGCATCGGTTGTCGTACTTAACTTCACACTACAATTTCTGTCACCAGAAGATCGCTATGCGCTATTAGAAAAGATCTACGCAGGTCTGCGTCCTGGTGGCATTTTGATTTTGTCAGAAAAATACGTGTTTGAAGATGAAGTATCAAACGAACTGCTGATCGACCTGCATCATGACTTCAAACGTGCCAATGGCTACAGTGAGCTAGAGATCAGTCAAAAACGCAGCGCAATCGAAAACGTCATGCGTCCTGATTCAAAGAAAGACCACAAAGAGCGTTTTGCTAAAATTGGTTTCTCAAGCTACGACGTTTGGTTCCAGTGCTTTAACTTTGGCTCGATGTTCGCCATCAAGTAAACGGCTTAGCGCTTAAACCGATACGAGCGAAAGTCACTACTGACTATTGTTATAGCGATTTATTTTATAGCAACTTATGGTTATAGCGACTTATTTTTCTAGCGACTATTAATTTTATAACATCAACTCAGCGATGAACTAACTATGTTTAACTTTGCAAATTTCTACCAATTAATTGCCCAAGACACCCGTCTTCAACCTTGGCTGAACGTGTTACCACAACAGCTAACGGACTGGCAAAATGCAGAGCACGGTGACTTTGGTCGCTGGTTGAAAGCCCTGAATAAAATCCCACCGGTTCAGCCTGATAATGTTGATATCGTAAATTCAGTCACTATTGCGAATAACGAACCGATGCACATCGGTGAGTTGAAGAAACTTGAAAGCTTGCTGCGTACATTTCATCCATGGCGTAAAGGCCCATATCATGTTCATGGCATCCATATCGATACTGAATGGCGCAGTGATTGGAAATGGGACCGAGTTCTTCCTCATATTTCTCCGCTCGAAAACCGCAGCGTTCTCGATGTTGGCTGTGGCAATGGTTACCACATGTGGCGCATGCTCGGTGCAGGTGCTCGCCTTTGTGTTGGTATCGATCCATCTCACCTGTTCCTAATTCAATTTGAAGCCATGCGCAAACTCATGGGTGATGACCAACGTGCGCATTTACTGCCATTAGGTATTGAACAGCTGCCTAAGTTGGAAGCATTCGATACCGTATTTAGTATGGGTGTGCTTTACCACCGTCGTTCGCCGCTTGATCACTTAGTACAACTAAAAGATCAATTGGTATCCGGTGGTGAACTGGTGCTAGAAACCTTGGTGATTGAGGGAGATGAGAACGCAGTCTTAGTGCCAACCTCTCGCTACGCACAGATGCGTAATGTGTACTTTTTCCCATCAGCGAAAGCACTTAAAGTTTGGTTAGAACTTGTCGGCTTTGAAGACGTTCGCATCGTAGATGAAAATGTGACCTCTGTAGATGAACAACGTACTACGGATTGGATGACGCACAACTCATTACCGGATTATTTAGACCCGAGCGATCCAAGCAAAACCGTTGAGGGCTACCCTGCACCTCGTCGAGCAGTACTTGTGGCACGTAAACCATAATTCACTGAGATTTCTGACATTGTCTTAACTCATTCCCGCCATTAAGACATTAATCTCTCCATGAATCTTATAAAGGATGCCAATTGCATCCTTTATTTTTTAGCGTAACGTCACTAATCCTCACTCTATAAGAGTCTGCAATAGATTCTTTCTTGTGACCATTCGGCGTTCTAAGCTAAACTACTAAAAATAAACGACTTCATCCAATCCAAGGTTATCAATGTTTACACGATTGACTCCGGTTGTTGCGATCGCCCTACTTTCAGGATGCACTCTTACGAAAGGCGAGCAGTACCACCAAGAAACGCTAGCTGCTATCCAAGCCTCAGAGACAAACTTTAATACCCGAGTCTCTAATTTAGAACTCCAACTTAGTAATCAATCCGATTATATAGAAAGCCTTGAAGATCACGTCGATAAGCTGGAAAACGAACTTATCGCTTTCCGTGATGAGGCAATGGCTGAAGTAAGAAAGCCCAAAGACCCTATCATCGTTCAAGCTCCTGCTCCAATTCAAGCAACCCCAACTCATGAGATTGTTCTTGGCTCGATTGAGCGCGTAACCATTGATTCTATTAAGCAAACCTTTGATGCTCGCGTGGATACAGGGGCAGCGACTTCGTCTCTGAATGCTGTTGATATTGAAGAATTTGAAAGAAACGGCAAAAACTGGGTTCGCTTTCACTTAGCAGACAATACCAAGTCAGATGCAGAGAAAGATATTTGGATCGAAGCACCAATTATTCGCTACGTAAAAATTCGCCAAGCAACGACAGATGAACTCGAACGCCGAGCAGTTGTAGAGCTTTGGGTCCGTGTCGGAAAAATTCATGAAAAAGCGCAATTTACGTTGGCAGATCGTTCTCAAATGAACCATCCTGTTCTACTAGGAAGAGAATTTTACGCGACATTGCCATGGTAGATGTGAGCCGTAAATATATTCAAACGGAAGAAGACCAAAATAAAAGGTAAATTATGACCTCAAGAATACCGTTCTACTTGTCAATCATTCTATTGGTGATTGCAGGCATTGCTTTGAGTGTTTTTAGACATGAAAACTACGGCGTTCCATGGACGCCAGGTGAAACACGTCAAGTTTGGGATGTTGAAGCTCGTATTGAATTCAACGCCAATGGTGGTGAAGTAAAAGCGTCCCTTGCCGCACCACATACTCAAAAAGGTTACACACTCATCGGTGAGTCAGCGTCATCACCAGGTTACGGTGTTTCTTATGTAGACTCTGATTCAGGCCGAAGAGCAGAGTGGTCTATTCGCCAAGCAAAAGGGCCACAAACCATCTACTACAAGGCACAATTCCTTGTTGATCCTCAGGCTAAAGTTAATCCACAACCTCCAACAGAAGATATTGTTCAACCGACGCTTTCTGCACCTCAACAAGCAGCAGCAAACGCGCTAATTGAACGTGCGATGAGCCGCTCTGCTGACAATGTTACGTTCGCCCGTGAACTGATCAAAACTCTCAATGATCCTGACAGCCAAAACGCGGCTCTGATCCTAAACGATTTTGACCGTACAGATGCGTTAAGCAAGATCCTATTAACGGCGGGAGTTCAAAGCAAAATTGTTGGTGTCATCGAACTTGAAGATGGTCGTCGACGTCAAACGATTCAACCAATGGTTCAAGTCTGGTCTGGTGATGAATGGGTATTGTTCTCTCCAAACTCAGAACAAGCCGCAGCACAACCTAACCTACTCGTTTGGGATGAATCGAACGTATCACTGCTTGATTTAGTTGGCGGTAAAAACAGCCAAGTTCACTTCTCTATGATCAAACAAGAAGTGACGCCTCAACAAGCAACGGATAACAAAGTGGAAGCAGACGGTTTACTTAACCTCTCTATTCATAGTTTGCCTTTAGAAGAGCAAGCCATGTTTAAGACCATCATGTTGATTCCAATCGGTGCACTTATTGTTGTATTCCTGCGTGTCATCATCGGTCTAAAAACGTCTGGTACGTTCATGCCTGTTCTGATTGCCGTTGCGTTTGTACAAACTCAGCTAGTGACCGGTATTGTCGGTTTCCTATTGATCGTCGGCACTGGTTTGATCATTCGAAGCTACTTATCAAGGCTAAATCTCCTTCTGGTCGCCAGGATCTCCGCCGTCATCATCACGGTTATCATGATCATTTCAGTGTTCACGGTCGTAGCATTCAAGATTGGTCTCACTGAAGGTCTCACGATTACATTCTTCCCTATGATCATCTTGTCTTGGACGATCGAACGTATGTCGATTCTGTGGGAAGAAGAAGGGGCGAAAGAAGTGGCAATGCAAGGTGGTGGTTCGCTGTTAACTGCTGTCTTGGTCTACTTAGCGATGACCAACCCTTACATCCAGCACTTAACGTTTAACTTTATCGGCCTACAACTTATTGTATTGGCAGGAATCTTATTACTCGGTACTTACACTGGTTACCGTCTAACAGAGCTGCGTCGCTTTAAGCCACTAGCGGAGGACTAAACGATGTTTGAACGTTTTACTTCGCCAGGAAAACTTCGCCATAAGGGTATTATGGGAATGAACAAGCGCAACCATAGTTATATTGGGCGCTATAATGACCGTTCTAAATACCCTTTGGTGGACGATAAGCTCAAGACCAAGATCATTGCCGAAGCAGCAGGTGCCACAGTTCCTAAATTGATTGGCGTGATCAATAGCCAAGCAGAAGTCAAAACCATTCATAAGATGGTTGAAGATTGGCCTGGGTTTGTCATCAAGCCAGCCCAAGGCAGTGGCGGTAAAGGAATCTTAGTGATTACCTCGCACAAGGATGGCGTTTACACGAAGCCATCCGGTTCGACCTGTAACAAAGAAGAGGTAGAACGCCATATTAGTAATGCATTGGCTGGCCTATTCTCGCTTGGCGGAAAAAACGATGTAGCCGTGGTTGAGAACCTTATCAAGTTTGATGATTGCTTTGATGGCTTCAGTTATGAGGGCGTTCCAGATGTACGAATCATCGTATTTAAAGGCTACCCTGTCATGGCGATGATGCGTTGTTCAACCTCCGCCTCTGATGGTAAAGCAAACTTACACCAAGGTGCGGTTGGCGTAGGTATTGATATCGCAACAGGAAAAGCAATTCGAGCCGTCCAGTTTGACCAACCCGTCACACACCACCCAGATACGGGTAAAGACTTATCAACGCTACAAGTCCCTCATTGGGAGCGATTGCTAGAGCTTGCATCAAGTGCATGGGAAATGACTGGCCTTGGCTACATGGGGACAGACATGGTGCTGGATAAAGAAGAAGGCCCTATGGTGCTGGAGCTTAACGCACGTCCAGGTCTCGCAATTCAAATTGCAAACGGCGCTGGCTTATTGCCACGTTTAAAGCATATTGAAGCGCTTGGGATGCCTGCTGAGTACCCTAAGCCACTAGAACGCGTCGCCTACGCAATTGAGAAATTCGGCGTCAAATCTCAATTCTAAATCCTTTCGCTAGCACCCATTTCGGTGGTTGCTAGCTTTATTTATTTCTGCGACTTAATGCTCGCTCTCAAAAATCTGCACCTCTCGCCTCCGAACAATGATCAACCTATCAATTTAAACATCGATTGTTTCTTTTTATTCGACTCTTTGACTATCATGATTACTCCCCCTTACTCAACTCGAGAGGTTGGGCGATGCAACAAAACAAAAATACAATAATTAACCCCCAGCTTGTAGAACAGGAAACTTTAGACCAACACTTACAACGTTTGTCAGAGCTCTCTGTCCAAGCACTGAATGAGCTTGCTGAAATGATCGAACAAGGAAACGACTTTTCAGAGGAATAGCGCTTCCTTACTAGCGCATAACAAAAAGCCGAGACTGTTGTCCTGCCGTCTCGGCTTTTTTACGCCTAAGTTTCTTCACTAATCGCAATCAATAAAGAGTCATCCTAACTTGCTATAACGTCTCATCAGATACAAAAACGCCCGCGAACGTTGCGGGCGTTTTGTTTAACTCAGAGTTTATGCTTCAAGCTCTTCAATCAGTTCTTGAACTTCGCTCTTTGGTTTATCGGTTTGACCAAAGCCACGCAGACCAACAACATGTACGTGCTCGTGATTTTTAAACACTTTACGCACCAGCTTGTAGGTTGTGCCTTTCTCTGGGCTGATGTTCTCTGGCGCAGCGATAAGAAGCTGCATATCCAGGCGGTCACAAAGCTCGAATAGCGTCGAAATAGACTTCGCATCCAGACGTGCTGCTTCATCGAGGAACAACAGACGACATGGCACAATGTCTTTACTACGTAAACGACGTGATTCTTCTTCCCAGCTCTGAACAACCATCAAAAGAATTGACTGACCAGTACCGATCGCCTCACCCGTTGATAGCGCGCCAGATTCTGCTTGTAGCCAGCCGTCAGAACCACGGTTCACTTCCACACTTAGCTCTAGGTAGTTACGGTAATCCAGTAGTTCTTCACCCAGAACCTGAGGAGAACGTTGGCCCATATCAATATGCGGGTTCACTCGTTGGAACAGTTTCGCCATCGCTTCAGAGAAGGTAAAACGCGGAGACTCAAACAGATCTTTATGCTGCTCTTGCTGCGTTGCTAGACCATGCAACAGCACTTCGTGGCTTTCGCGGATCTTCATGTTTAGGCGTACGCCTTTCACCTGACCAAACGAAATATTCGACAGGCCTTGGTTAAGCATACGAATACGGTTTTGCTCACGTTGAATCGTTTTCTTGATGATGCTTGCTACTGACTCAGAGCTGATCGCTAGACGGTTTTCACGTTGCGTTAGCTCTTCTGTTAGACGCGCCAGTTCTACTTCCATCTCTTCGATTGCTTCAACCGGATCATCAGTACGGATGATGTCCTGACGAATACGTTCACGAAGGTGTTGATAAACTGCGATATAGAACAGAACTTTACGCTCTGGGCGAGCATTATCTTCGGATAGACGCAACGCATCACGCAGATCATCGTTGTTTGCAACCGCAAGACGCAGCGCACCCAATGATTTATCCGACATTGAACGCAGTTCATCGGCAGACATATAAGCCAACTCGCGCTTGTGAAGACGACGTTCAACATCGTTCTCACGCGCTAGACGAAGTACCGAGCACCATCCCGCTTTTGCTGCAACCACGAATGTACGTAGCTCAACGTAGTCTTTTTGCACTTTCTTTAGGCGTTTAACAAGCGCTTTCATCTCTAGTTCTGTAGAGGTGATGGTACGTTCGTATTCGCTCTTACGGCCGCGAGAAGTGTGTAGGCGTTCATGCAGTTCGTCACGACGACGTATAGCGCGCTCTTCCGCACCTTCGTCTGCGTTAACACCAAACTCTTGCAGCTCTTGTTTGAACTCTTGAACCGTTTCCAGTTTCGCTTGGTGTGAGCTCTTCAGCGACGCCAATACTTGGTTATATTGGTTCATTTGGCCTTGTGACTGTTTTAACTCTTCACGAGAACGTGTACGCATTTGTTCAGCTTGAACCAGTTTTGCTTTGAGCTGCTCGCTCAGTTCGCTGCTCTTGTTCAATAGATCTACTGAATCTGAGTACGCGAAATAGTGACGACGTTCAACGAGATCTGAAAGTGCAAAGATTTGCTTCTTAAGATCTTGTAGCTGTTCGTCTGCCGCTTTGTATTCTGCTTCTAGCGCGTCGAATTGCTCTGGGTCAGCGTCTAGCGCAACAGACACTTTTTCCAACTCTGCCACCGCTTTTGCGTGGTTTGTTAGAAATGCTTTTGCTTCTGATAGTTGTGCAATTTTCTCTTCCAACTCATCAAAGCGCGCTTGTAGCGTTTCATCTTCAATCAACGCAATGTAGTGAGCGAGCTTATCCAAAGAGGACAATGCTTGCTTGCTGATTTGAAGCTGAGAACGTTGTTGTTGCTCTTTGGCATCGAGATCCGCCAATACTCGAACAATTTGGTTACGCTTGTCACGAATGCTCGCCAGCGCTTGTTCTGGATCTGCTTCGAACGCTACTTGAATGTGGCTTGCCACAAACTGGTTGAACGCTTGGTACAGACGCTGCATTTTCTGCGAGTCAAATGCCGCTTTTGCGTGCTTCTCTACCACTTCTTCACGTTCGTTACGCAGTAGCTCTAAACGCTGCTCACGTGCCGCACGACCAAACAGTGGGATCTCAGGTAAGCGAGAGTAACGCATTTGGCGATCGTTCATACGAACGCACACTGCTCCCTCTAACTCTTCTGCATCGAATGAGCTGTCATCAAAGGCATCGATGTCACCTTCAATGATGTACAAGTCTTCTGGACAGTCGTCGAGTTCTACCAGTTTCTCTTCGATACCAGATAGGTCAGATACAACGATAGCGTGACGAGCCGGGCCGTACATCGCACTGAAGTAAGGCGCGTCATCAATTGTGATGTCATCGTAGATCTCAGACAGTAATACGCCGCCTAGTGTATCTGCCAATCCTTTCAGACGAGGGTCGTTTGAACCACCAGGAGAAGCAAGACGCTCAATCTCAGTATCAAGCTGACTACGACGCTCTGCCAGTTTGTCTTTCGCCAGAGAAAGGGTTTTCTCTTGCTCAAGCACCACTTGCATTTGGCTCATGACTGACTGGCTATCTTCTAGCTCAGCGCCACTTTGTTCACGCAGTTTTTCTAGCGCATCGTTGGCCGCAATCCATGTTGGTGCAATGGCTTCTAGCTTGTTGATTTCTGTCGTGGCATCTTGTTCAAAACGACGCTGTTCACTGCGCTGTTCACGCACGTCTTCTTGCGTCATTTCTAACGAGTCAATTTGCATCGCGTGACGTTCGCGCTCTTGTTCAAACGTGATTTCGTCCGTCAGTTCAATATGGAACTGCTTTTGGTATTCGTTGACTAGTTCACGCGCTTGACGTTGTTGGTTCAGACTACGCTCAAGATCGCGGTGCTGTGCACGCCATTGCTGTTCGTTTTGTGCAACTTGTTGTGACTCGCGCGCTTTCGTGATTGCAGTTTTCGCATACTCAGACGCGTCTTTACGGTCAACTTGACCAACGATGCTTTGTACCAGTTTAAGCGCGGTTTCAAACTGCTCTGCCGCTGCAGAAGACATGTCCAACTTGTGCTTAACCGATAGCAACGCGTTGGTGCTTTCTGATTCTTTATTCTTAAGTTCAGAAAGCAGCGCTTGTGCTGATTCCGCCGTTAGGCTTTCATTACCCAGCAACTGTTTAGCTTTATCTAGCGCTTGAACCGCTTGCTGGTATTGAAGTGCACGAGTTTGCTGAACGTCGAGTGCTTGTTGGTAGTCCGCCAGTTGCGTCTTAAGGCTATCGACCTCTTCTTCCGCAACAGTGGCTTGCTCTTCCACCATCATCACGCGTTCTTGCGCTTCTTCGACAACCATCATTTGTTCTTCAAGACGCTCACTGAGCTCTTCAAGATCTTCTTGGTAACGTTCGATCTTCTCTTGCTGGCGCAATGCATTTTGCACCAGTTGCAAGTGGTCAGAAGCCGCTTGATAGTCTTGCTCTAGCGCCGCTTCAGAATCAACAAGCAGTTCTAGCTCTTCTTGAACACGAGTAAGCAACTTATTTTGCTCAATCAATGTCTCACGAGAACCAAATAGCTCTGAACGTAGCGACAGCGTTTTATCCAGTTTATTACGACGTTCGTTGGCGTGGCGCATGTAATCCGCGGCCACATAATTGGTCGACTCTGTGATCAAGTGTTTAAACAAATCACGGTCAGTTTGTGTGGTTTTAATCGCTTCTAGCGTCATGCGGTTTTCACGCAGCGCCGATTCCATATCTTGGAATGCTTTCTTCACACCCCCGTTTTGTGGCAGAAGGTAGTCACGCAGCGAGCGCGTAATCGCACTTGAGATACCACCGTAAAGCGATGCTTCAATCAGACGGTAGAACTTAGAACGATCGCTTGAGTTGCGTAGTTTCTTCGGAATGACACCGAATTCAAACATTTGCGCGTGATAGTCCACAATTGATGGGAACGCTTTGAACTGCACTCCCTCAAACTCCGCAACGGCATCTTTAACTTCATTAATTTGACGTACGCGAGCTTGAGTCGCAGATACGCTTTCAACCAAGATATCCGTCGGTTTAACATGACTTGGCAAGCCTTGAATAACAAACGGTTTGATGTCTACTTTCTTATCACGACCCGCAACTTGCTGCAGTTTTACTGCAAACAATAGGCGTTGGTTACGTGAGTTCACCACATCGAGCGCCGCATAACAGGCGCCAGGCTGCAACTTACCGTACAGACCTTTGTCGCGAGACGATTGGCTGCTGCCTGCTTCTGTGGTGTTACGGAAGTGCAGTAGCGTTTGGTCAGGAATCAATGCGGTGATGAACGCCGCCATTGTGGTTGATTTACCTGCACCGTTACCACCTGATAGCGTGGTTACCAGACCATCGATGTCAAACGTACGGGCAAAGAAGCCGTTCCAGTTGACCATGGTTAGCGATTGGTATTTACCGCGTTCAATCATGCTCATGCGTCACTCTCTTGTGTTGCTTCTTCTAGGTTTTCTTGCTCGTCTTGGTTTTCTTGCTCGTCTTGGCTTTCTTGATCTTCTTCAGACAACAAGCTGCCTTGGCTTGGCTCTTTGGTATGAACCACGGCTTCACCATCACGGATCAAGCGAAGTTGTGCTTCACGCATATCATCACCAATGCGCACATCCGCACCAAAACGAAATACTGCTTCACTGATACTGAACTTACCGGTTTCACCAATATTGATGATCATGCCTAAACGACGAAGACGACGAAGAGACGTACGTACTTTTTCAAACAGTTTTTCTTTATCAAGGTCAGAGCCTGTTGCACGGTTGGTCACAAGCTTCATCAACTTGTTTTCGTCAGCCAATGCAAGCAACTCATCGTATAGCTCTTGGTTAGTAAAGATACCCTCATGGGCAAGACGCTCTGGGCTTAGATAAAGGAAACACAGTACTTTACCCACCAGCATATCTAGCTCAGAGAGCACACTTCGGCCAATCAAAGATGTTGAACGTGGACGAAGATAAAAGAATCCCTCTGGCGCTTTCACCAATTCAGTGTTGTAGCGCTGATAGAAAGAAGAAAGCTCAAGTTCGAAATCCGACAACAATGCGTGGTTATCTAGATCTTCACTTGATATATGACGCCCTGCTCGTAGCATGCTATCCAGCGCTGGGAACAGAGGGTTTGAAATTGCTTTTGTCAGATTCTCTGACATGTATTCATTAGTATCGGTCGATGACATTCGCTTGTACCTTTGCCCCAAATTCGTTGATTGCTTTCCAGTCTGGTTGAACCGCTTGATAGTCAGATTCTGAGTACCCTAGACGCACAGCCTGATCAACAACAATTCGGGCTAAATCAAAGTGATGAGTTCTAGGGTGTTGTGCGAGGTAATCGCGTAGCACCACACTTAAATCGATTGGCGTGCCTTGCTCTTTATGTGCTTTAAGCATGTCACCAATACGCTCAGACAACTCATCATTGACTTGTTGAAACTCTTCGTATTCCACTTCCATTGGAACTTGCCCTGTTACCTCATCGTCACGCAGAACCAAAGCCTCATCACGAAGATCGGAGAGTCTTTCTGCATCTGCGTAGGTCAGATACCATGGCATATCAAAATAGTCTTTTACGGATTGACGTAAACGCGAGCTGAACGCTCGGTTCTTATCCATATCAATCGCTGTACGGATGAACTTATGGACGTGACGGTCGTAACCAATCCAAAGGTCGATCGCTTGCTGGCCCCAGCTGGTAATACGGTCTAACTTCATTTGTAAACCGAATAACGCTTCTTCAATAAACTCCAACTCTGCATCACCATAAACAATCTCTTGAATGTCCAGGATCTGAGTTTGCAGTTCATCACTGGCCGCTTGCAGCGTGTCTTGTAGCTCACGCAATGTGCTTGAGGTTTCGGACAGCAAAGATTCACAATTGTTGATTGCTTCACGCCAATCTTTGTTAAGCAGATCTGCAATCTGTTGCTTCACAGATTGTTGCTGCTCATCCATCACACGTTGGTTGAGGTCGATTTGGTCAAAGATTTCACCCACAGAGTATTTCAATACTCCATAGACGTTTTTCTGCCAATGGCCCGGGGTTCCCCCTTTTTGCGCGGCTTCAATCGCTTTTGCCATTTCATCAGCGACCATAGATAGCTGAATGGATAGGCGAAGTTTTGAAAACTCGCGGTGACGTACGTAGTAGTCGGTAATGCCGATAGCAAGCGGAGACAAGCGATAAATACTCGCCCCATCCGTAATCTCACTAACAAAACGACTAATAAGACGCTGTTTTACCATTTCGTTGATGGCATTGTTTGCACGGAAAGCGGATGCTTCGCCCGTTTCATCAAAAAGTCGAGTGACGATGGCAAATGCGTCGTGCAACTCACCTTCACCCAATTCTTCGTCAAACCTTTCGTTGCTTAATACGGCGACGGCAATCAGAAAAGCCAATCGCTCAGTGGTCAGGTTCAACGAGAAATCGTGCTGCTTAACCCAGCCAACCAATTCATCTATCGGTTGTTCTGCAGCATTGAGAGTCATCTCACTCATTGTTATTCCTGTTTCTCGTTCTTTTTAGCCCACACATGAATATAGCGGCCTAATGAGAGGTATGGCTCTTGTCGACAGAGTTGTTTTTCTAGTGCCAACACATCTTCAAATTGGTAATCGCCCATGTACTGCATATTACCGATGTAATCACTGAATGAACGAATACCAGACTTACCACAAATGCTAAATCCAGAATCTTCTATCCACTGATAGACTTCTTCTGGTTTCAGACCTTTTTGTGGCTGTAGTTTAAATCTTTTTCGGTGAGGCATGCCGTCCAAAATATGAGGAATGTTGCCACAAACCACATTTTTATAGACCAAGCCATGGTGGTTATAAAACATAACCGAAGCCATGCCTCCCGGTTTGACCTGCTCCAATACTGTTTCCAGAGCGGGCTTAGGATCCACCAACCACTCCATCACTGCGTGGAACATGACAAAATCCACCTGACTGTCCATATGTTCACCAATAGACTGGACAGGCGAATGAATCAGGCGATACTGCTCAAGCAAACCGTTTTTTTCAATATCCTGTTTTGCTAGCTGTAGCATTTCCGAAGATAGATCACATAACGCGACACGATGTCCGAGCTTAGCAAGCTTTTGCGACATTTGTGCTAAACCACCCCCTGCATCTAAAACGTCTAGGGTTGCTGGTCGGCGCCTAATTCACTTAGAATCTGTAGAAAATCTTCCCACACAATGATTTGCCGGATCTCCCTTTATCGGAGCCGTAAATATTTTTGCAAATTTGTGGGCGATATCGTCGAAATTGCGGTCTTCTGTCACTTCTGCTGAGTTATCATAACGGATTGTGCCGCTATTCTGGCACAAGGAAAGCAGGAATAAAGAGGGTCACCCTCATTTTTATTATCAATTGATGTTTTTTCGGACTATTTATGTATGTTTGAGCTGAAAAAAGTTGTGACCGCACTGGTCATGCCCTTGCCCGCACTGCTACTCATTGGATTATTAGGTCTTGCTCTTATTAGTTTTACCGCCAAACGCAAAACAGGTTGCTTCATTGTTCTTCTCTCGTTTGTTGGTATCTTTATGGTTGCTTTCCAACCGATTTCGTCAAAATTATTGATGCCTCTAGAACGTGAATACAAAGCATTCTTACCCTCTTCTCAAAGCGTGGATTACGTGATGGTGCTTGGAAATGGGCATGTGGTCGATGATGAGATCCCACCGACATCTCAACTAAGCCGCACTGCACTCATGCGTTTAACCGAGGGAATTCGAATTTTGCGTATGTATCCGGGCGCGAAGCTCATCTTATCAGGCTATGCTGGTGGGTCGGAAATTAGCCATGCACGTATGATGGCAAACGTCGCCTTGGCACTCGGCGTTGCGAAATCCGATATTATTTTACTGGAGGACGCTAAAGACACTTGGGAAGAGGCAAGACAAGCGGCAGCGTTTGTGAAGCAAAAAGAAGTCGTTTTGGTGACGTCTGCGAGTCATATGAAACGTGCACTCTATGAATTTCATGCAGCCGGAATTAAGCCTATCCCTGCACCAACGAACTACCTTGCTATCGATGAAATTCATCAACCTTGGGTCAAATACTCACCTAGAGCACGGTACTTAGAACAAACGGAAATTTATTGGCATGAGTATTTAGGCGGCCTTTGGCAAGAACTGAGAGATACCGTTGTACAAACGCCAATGGTGGAAGTCGAGCAGCCGTAGCTGAATTCCGTTGAAAAACAATAGCTTTCAGTCATTGAGCAACAACTGAAAGTGATTAAACAATTACTAAAAATCAGCAGTTACAAAAAAGGAGAGCTCGCGCTCTCCTTTTATTTCGCGATAACGTTTTAATTTCGCACTAACTTTTTAATTTAATAGTAACTAGTCACCTGCGAACATGTAGCCTTCACCATGAACGGTCACAAAGATTTGTGGGTTCTTAGGATCAAACTCCATCTTAGCGCGCATACGTCGAATCAATACATCAATTGTACGATCATTTGGCGCATCCACTCTGTGGCTGATCATGTTCAAAATACGTTCGCGGCTTAACACCTGGTTTGGATACGAAGACAGTGCAACCAGCAGTTCGTATTCTGCTTTGGTTAGCTTCACTGGCTCACCATTACGGCTTAGCGCACGACGCTGAATATCAAACGTCCACTCACCGAAGCGCACAATGTGCTCTTCATTGCTTTCATTCGCGTTCTTTTGTGATCCGTTGCGTGCCGCTGAGATACGCCACAATAAGTTCTTAACGCGAACCAATAATTCCCTTAACTCAAAAGGCTTTGTCACATAATCGTCTGCACCCATTTCTAGGCCAACGATTTTGTCAATGCTATCCGTGCGTCCTGTCACTAATATGATGCCGATATCTGATTGGCTGCGTAATTCACGCGTAAGCATAAGACCGTCTTCACCGGGCAGGTTAATATCCAACATAATCAAGTCAACGCCGCCACCTTGAAGCACTTCACGCATCTCTGCGCCACTTTCTGCTTCACTGACTTTGTAACCTTCATTTTGGAAGTAGCCCGCTAACTTACTACGAGTTACAACATCATCTTCTACGACTAATACGTGATAGCTCATTTACACCACTTTCTGTCTTTTTTATTCCAAGACGTATTCTATTCATAACTAGTAACATTTCTAGTCATAGATACATTAAAAGCAAGATTTTGCGATTTTATTGATTCAAAGCAAGCTTATTTGTTGCCATTAATAACTAGGCATAATTACCCATAAACAATAACAATTATAGTTACTGCTATTCATTTTAATTGTTTACACTTAAGAGATTATACTCAAGTGACTTCAAGATGCCGCCTTAAGTGCATCATTTCAGGAGCAAAAAATGCAAGAAGTGAAAGCTTTTAACGAAAAACGCGCCGAAATTTACTGGTGGTTTTCTAGCCTATTCGCTAAAGAACTTACCGAAAAAGACCTAGAGAGCTACCACAGTGTTGAAATCCGAAGTTTTTTAGCTGGCCTAGGTGAAAACGAATCCCTAAAGACATCAGTCGATGCATTGGTCGATGCACTCAACCGACTTCAAGATCGTGAAGACGCTCAACTCGAACTTGCCGCAGACTTTTGTGAGCTATTTCTGAAAACAGAAAAACACGGAGCACTTCCATACGCTTCCATGTACATCGGTGAGTCGGGTCTTCTAAACGATAAGCCAGCAGAAGAAATGGAAAAACTCATGGCGGACTTTGGTGTTCAGGTCGATGAAAACCTGAAAGAACCAGCCGATCACCTTGCTGTAGAGCTCGACTTCTTAGGCAACATGATCATTCGCTCTAACGAACTCGAGCAAGAAAAACACATGGAAGAAGCATTCGTTGCACAAAACGACTTCATCCAAAAGCAACTGCTTACTTGGTTACCTATGTTTGCAGCAAAATGTAAGCAATTCGATGAGTTTGGCTTCTACGTTAGTGTTGCTCAAATGCTGATCGCTTTCTGTAAACTGGACAGCGACTACCTTCTTGGTGAATAATTGCGGGCTATTTTAGGGGGACTCGTCATACAGCCCCCTTATTTTATTCGTTTGTTTCTCACTGGTTCAGAGAAGTACAGTGAATTTAGCCGTTAAAATGTGACATAAAAGCACAAAACCATCGCTGAATATGTTGCCAGCCTGCTCACATAGGTCTAAAATGTGAGCGCAAACGATTAAATATGATTTATATGTAAACCGCTGAAATATAGCGGTTTTGTGTTTTATTACTCTGCTTGCTGAGCCATTCCTTGTATCACTAATCAAGGAATATATTTCTCAGCAACCAATGTCGCTACAAATCTTTTTATACCGATTTCGGAACAACCACTGCCGAACCTATCAGCGTTGCTTTTTCGTAACTGCTCAGTTTGCGCAAGACACTAAGCGCATGGTTGTCTTCACTACGGTATTCAGTAGCTCGATACAGGACATCATTTATGGCCACAATTAAAGACGTTGCTCGCTTAGCCGGCGTTTCAACCACTACAGTGTCGCACGTAATTAACAAAACTCGTTTTGTTGCTGAGACCACTCAAGAAAAAGTAATGAAAGCGGTTGATGAGCTCAATTACGCGCCTAGTGCTGTTGCTCGCAGCTTAAAGTGTAACTCAACGCGCACTATCGGTATGTTGGTTACTCAGTCAACGAACCTTTTCTTCTCTGAAGTGATCGATGGCGTAGAAAGCTACTGTTACCGTCAAGGCTATACATTGATCCTGTGTAATACTGGTGGTATTTACGAGAAACAACGCGACTATATTCGCATGCTTGCTGAAAAGCGTGTCGATGGCATTTTAGTGATGTGTTCTGACCTAACAGAAGAACTACAAGAGATGCTAGACCGCCACGCAGACATCCCTAAAGTCGTGATGGACTGGGGCCCTGAAAGCTCAAAAGCAGATAAGATCATTGATAACTCGGAAGAAGGTGGCTATTTAGCGACTAAATATCTGATTGACAATGGTCATAGCGAAATTGCATGTTTAAGTGGTCATTTCGATAAAGCAGCATGTAAAGAGCGAATTGCTGGCTTTAGACGTGCAATGGCAGAAGCAAACCTTACCGTTAAAGAAGACTGGATTCTTGAGGGTAACTTTGAATGTGATACTGCCGTTCTTGCTGCAGATAACATTACTGCAATGGAAAAACGCCCGACTGCAGTATTCTGTTTTAATGACACCATGGCACTAGGCTTGATGAGCCGTCTGCAACAAAATGGCATCAAGATCCCTGAAGACATTTCTGTGATCGGTTACGACAACATCGAACTTGCTGAATACTTCTCTCCACCGCTAACGACAATTCACCAACCAAAACGTCGTGTAGGTAAAAACGCATTCGAGATCTTACTTGAACGTATTAAAGATAAAGAGCACGACAAACGTATTTTTGAAATGCAGCCAGAGATTGTAGTACGTAGCACAGTAAGCAAGCTCAACTAATCAATAATGCAGCTAAGTAATAACAACTAAGCAAGAACAACCGATTTGAAGCGCTCCTCTTAAGGGGCGTTTTTTATGTTCTGAATCCACCTTTTCGTCCTATTTTCTAATCATATTGGATTGGATTTAGGCAAGTAACATTGCCATAGGTGAAGGGATGAGCAATTGACTAATTTCGAGGTAGACAGCTCAGAGCACTTCGCTATAACATACTGTTTTAATTCAATGTATTTGAATTCGTATTTATGGTGTTGATAGGCATATCTAACCAAGAGATATGAAATAACACTCATTAAATACCCTTTTAATTGAACTAATGTCACACTTCCATATTCAGGATGTGATGTTAATTCAATGAAAGCAGTATTCTGATACCGTCACGCACAGGGCAAACCATTCGAAAGAGTGGGACGCAAAGCTTCCGGCCTTAACTATTTGTTTTTGAAGACTATCGTTTTTAAAGACGGTTTTCGATGATGGTTATTTTTAATCATCGCCGTATCAGTAGAAGGTAGCGGGGTTACCGATGGCAAATATGCATTTAACGAGTTTACCCTTTAATGACATTATAACTGCATGCATTTGCTATTCTCTCGGACCTGATTTTTGGTGGCGTAATACTAATTACACCGAGATAACTCATCATGGATAAACCGATACTCAAAGACTCTATGAAGCTATTTGAGGCACTTGGTACGATCAAGTCGCGCTCAATGTTTGGTGGCTTCGGACTGTTTGCAGATGACACTATGTTTGCACTAGTTGTAAATCATCAATTGCACATCCGAGCGGATCAGAAAACTTCATCTACTTTCGAGACTCAAGGACTTAGACCTTACGTCTATAAAAAACGTGGCTTCCCAGTGGTAACGAAATACTATGCTATTTCTGATGAGCTATGGGATTCAACCGACAAAATCCTTGATGTTGCAAGGAAGTCTCTAGAAAGCGCCAAGCTTGAAAAAGAACAACAGGCAACAACAAAGCCTAACCGATTAAAAGATTTGCCAAACCTACGTTTAGCGACTGAACGCATGCTAAAAAAAGCGGGCATCGATTCGGTTGAGCAATTAGAGGACAAAGGCGCATTAGATGCGTATAAAGCAATCCAACAAACTCATGCATCTAGTGTAAGTTTGGAATTGCTTTGGGCCCTTGAGGGAGCGATCAATGGTACGCATTGGAGTGTAGTACCACAAGAACGCCGACAAGAACTCATGAATGGCCTTTCCTAATCCGCTTCATAAGATTTAAAACATAGCCGCAGTTTTACACTGCGGTTTTTGAAATTTTTCGCCCAGTTCTGTCTTATTCTTTAACAAGCTAAACGAGATGAATGATATGAATAAGAAACTGATTTTAGGGCTTATCCTACTCGCGGTAATCCTCCTTTAGGTATCAACTTCGGCCAATACTTAACATTAGAAAATGCGAAAGCGCAGCAGGAAGCGTTGAATACTCTCATTGAGGAAAACTTCTTGCTTGCGGCAACAACCTATTTCTTCACCTATATTGCGATAACGGCGTTTTCAATCCCAGGAGCGGCCGTAGTCACCTTGCTTGGCGCTGCACTGTTTGGCTTTTGGACAAGTTTACTGCTCGTTTCGTTTGCCAGCACCATTGGTGCGACTATCGCCTTTCTCAGCAGCCGATACCTACTGCGTGAGTGGGTTCAAGATAAATTTGGCAATAAACTCAGCGCGATCAATCAAGGTGTTGAGAAAGATGGTGCGTTTTATCTATTTTCTTTGCGCTTGATTCCGGTATTCCCGTTTTTCCTCATCAACCTGCTTATGGGGTTAACGCCAATGGCCGTTACTCGATTCTATCTAACCAGCCAAATCGGTATGTTGCCAGGAACAGCAGTATACTTAAATGCGGGAACGCAATTGGCGACCATTGATAGCCTCTCTGGTATTGTATCGCCTACAGTATTAGCGTCGTTTGCCCTACTCGGCCTATTCCCCATCATCGCAAAATGGATTATGAATAAAATTCGTCCCGCTCAAGTACCCAATGGAAGCGCTTAATGAAAATATACATCGCGAAAAATCCAGCGGAAGCCCATATCGTTTGTGAGTTGCTTAAAACCGAGCAGATAGCGTGTGAGGTCAGAGGTGAGGGTATGTTCGGATTAAAAGGCGAACTCCCTTTTAGCGATGATACAGACCCATATGTATGGCTCTTACATTCGCAGCAGAAGTTAAAAGCTGAAGCAGTGATTAAAGATTATCATAAACAAGCCGAACACGTTTACCAAGACTGGCAATGCCCAAATTGCTCTGAGCAAAATGAGGGGCAATTTGGAGCGTGCTGGCAATGTGGATATCAAATAGGGGAGCCATAATTGCTCCCCCTATTTATTTTCATTCTCTGAACGATTTTTCTTTCTTTCAATCACAAGTCTTAAGCACTGAGACTCTGCTGCTTAATAAACTCAATAGAATGCTGGTTGAAATCATCCGGACGTTCAACATTGCATACGTGCCCGCAATTAGGGATTTCACGCAATACACTCAGTTTATGTACCGCCACCATCTCTTTGACCGGTTTAATAAACATGTAGTCCCTATCTCCCATCAAGTATAACGTTGGAATGGGCAATTCACGGTCTTTAAAGTACTTCATCAATGGGTTGACATCTGCAGCCAAAATAAACCAACGTTTGAATTCATTTTGACACAATTTTTTTGCTTCTCGGATGAAGAGATGACGTGACTCACGCTGATTTTTTTGCGGCATAACTACATAAGCAAAGAGCTTATAAAGCCACATGTAAGGCAAAATATGCTTACCAAGATTCCCTAATCTGACCAAGATCTGTGAGCGGGTGTTTAAACGAGTCACCGCTCCACCTAAAACCATTGAACGCACTCGTTCAGAAGCCAGTTCGGCAAGATTGCGGACGATGATCGTTCCAAGAGACATTCCCACAAAATGCGCAGATTGAATCTTCAGATGATCAAGTACTTTCAGGATATCTTGTGTCACCGCCGTAAAGGTATAACGACTCGTGATCAGTTCTTTTAATAGTTGATTGGATTTCCCATGTCCACGCAGATCAATCAGCAACAAGTTAAAGTGTTGCTTATACGCTTTAATCTGTTTAAACCATATGGATGAACTGCCACCAGCGCCATGAACAAACACAACCCACTCTTGGCTCGTTGGGTGCAAATAGGATTTGTGGAATAAAAGTGGCTCAGTCATGCGTGCGTGTTATCAACATACTTTGTAAATAAGAAAACGCATCGTACCACACTCCATTAAAGCGAAGTAATAAAGGCACCTAATTCGGTGCCTTTCGTTACAAATTTTATAGATTTTGCGTCAATTTAACGCATCTCTATACAATGCTAGATATTCTTGTGCTGCTTTGTGCCAACAAAAATCTTTTTGCATTGCATACAGCTGAACTCGCCTTACTTCTGTCATATTCTGAGAATAAAGCAATAGCGCCCTTAACATCACCAATAATAGTGCTTGCGGTGTCGGATCGTTAAACACGAAACCCGTTGCGGAAAATGGGTCTACATCATAATCGCTGACGCTGTCTTTTAGTCCACCAACGCCACGAACAATCGGCAAAGTGCCATAGGCCATGCTGTAGATTTGATTCAAACCACATGGTTCAAACTCAGACGGCATCAAGAAGAAATCCGATCCCGCTTCAACAAGGTGGGCTAACTCATTATCGTAGGCTTCGACGAACACGAATTTATCTGAAAATTGTGCTGATACTTCTTTTAACTGCGCGGCGAGAACGGGATCTCCCGTACCGACAATGACAAGTTGTACGTTGTGCTTCAGAAAATCCGTTAACGCTGGCAGCAAGTAGTGCACGCCTTTTTGTTGTGTAAGACGACATACCATACCGAACATAGCACAATCAGAAAGTGTTAGACCTAGCTTCTCTTGCAACGCTTTTTTACAAGCATTTTTACCACGTACCATACTCTGTCGATTTGCTCGATAGTTCAATGGTAAATAACGATCGGTTTCAGGGCTCCACGCGCTGTAATCACAACCGTTCAAAATGCCGACCAAATCATCTGAGCGCTGTTGGAACTCCCAAGCCATGCCATGGCTACCGAGTTCCGTTTTTAACTCTTCTGCATAAGTCGGGCTAACAGCGTTGATCTTATCCGCATTCATGACACCTGCTTTAAGCATCGTAATATGAGTCGCACTCACTGCTGCATCTGGCACATTTCGGCTATGGAACTCTGGCAAACACTGCACATCGTCATAACTAAATACGCCCTTGAATACAGCATTATGAATGGAAATTACACTACGAGTATCAGCAAAAAATGGATCGTCGCCATATCGATGTTTGAGCAGAAATGGCACTAAACCTGTATGCCAGTCATTCGCATGGACAATATCTGGTTTAAAACCTAACTTCGGCAGCATATCAAGACACGCAGCACTAAAAAATGCAAAGCGCTCACCATTATCTGTGTACGCTTGGTTGTTCTCTGCGTACATAGACGGACGATTAAAATATGGTGGGCAATCAATCAAATAAACAGGGTTATCACCCAAGTTCAATTTTAGTACCCGATAAGCAGTATGAGGCCAACTCATGAGCTCAGTATCAAGCACTAAGTCGGCATCCGCTAGTTGCTCAATGCCCGTATACGCTGGGATAGTAATTCGTACATCTTGCTGAAAGTTTTGCAGAGCTTGCGGCAGTGCCTTGGCTACATCAGCCAAGCCACCACTTTTAATAAGCCCTTCGACTTCCGATGCTACAAACAGTACAGACAATTTGTTAGTAGCCAATTCGTGCTCCTTTAGGAATCACAACAATGCCATCATCTGACACATGGAAGTGCTTTTTGTCTTCTTGCAGGTTCACGCCAATTTGTGTCCCTGGAGCAATATCAGCATCTTTATCGATAATGACTCGACGTAATACACAACCCTCGCCAACTTTAACGTCGCCAAGCATAATACATTCGCTGATGTCACACGCTGACGCAATGTTACTGCGGAAACCAAGAACGGACTTTTCAATACGAGAGCCACGTACAAAGCTACCGTTACAAACCAAGCTATCAATGATTTGGACACGTCCGTTATCGGAATCGCTGAACGTTGCCGGTGGCAGTGGTGGATAGTAGGTGTGCAATGGCCATTTACGATTATAAAGCGAGAATGGTGCATCTTTTTCTAGAAGATCCATATGAGCTTGCCAGTACGCATCAATCGTACCTACATCACGCCAATACACTTCTTCTCTTTCACCAGTAATACGGTTTGTACTGAAGTCGTAAACAAACACATCACCACGAGGAAACATCTTAGGAATGATGTCTTTACCAAAATCGTGTGAAGAGTCTTCATTGTCTGCGTCTTCAATAAGTTCAGAAAACAGAGCTTGAGCTTCAAAGATGTAGTTCCCCATAGAAACCAAAGCATGACCAGGATCACCAGGAATTGATTTAGGCGTTGCTGGTTTTTCTTCAAAGCCGATCATACGGCCATCCGCATCTACCTCAATCACACCAAATTGAGACGCTTCTGATAACGGCATACGCAGTGCTGATACTGTCAACGAAGCTTCTTTCTCTTTATGGAAGTCCAACATCTGTTTGATGTCCATTTTATAGATGTGGTCAGAACCAAAAATACACACCTGATCGGGTTCTGATAACTCCATAAAACGTAAATTTTGATAAATCGCATCAGCGGTACCTTCGTACCAGCGCTTACCTGTGCGCATTTGAGCAGGAATAGGGTCAATGAAACGATCTGTAATACCGTTGATATTCCAACCTTTTTTTAAGTGATGGAATAGAGATTGTGATTTAAATTGAGTCAGTACATAGATTCGCATCAAGTCCGCATTCACAAAGTTATTCAATGCGAAGTCGATCAGTCGGTAACTCCCACCAAAAGGAACCGAAGGTTTACTACGGGATTCAGTCAAAGGTCTCAAACGCGAACCTTCACCGCCAGCAAGAATCATTCCCAAAACACCAGCCATTCGTTGTTCTCCATATAGTTATAGCTTGGAAGTAGTGTTTGTTTGATATGAGCAGGACTCGGGGAGCCAAACAAACACGTTAGCATATTCACGCTGATGAGCTTCTTTGAACTCTTGCAGCACGAACAAAATAAAGCTATTGCACATCCTAGTACGCACACGCCATCGTTATTCATTATTTTTGACGCAACCTAACAGCATACCGTTGCATTATCTGCCTCATAAGTTATCGAACTGGAATAAAATTACAATTTTAAATACGCCATTCTGTGTCACGTACATTGTTTACTTACCCAAGACGATACTTAGATCACAACAACACCTACAACAGGTTACATCATGTAAACAACTTACAAACTAAATTACCACATAAGTGCAGTTTTACGACAGAATACGTTGAAAGGATGACCATTCAATGAACATGGGAAGATATTTAGAAAGAAACATATTGATAGTATTAACAAAAAAAAAGGCAGCGAGTTCGCTGCCTTTGTTCGAATCCTTTAATTACGCTTTTGCTTTTTTACGCTTGTCCGTAACTTCCCACTTGCCGTCGACAAATAAGGCAGTCCAACCACTTGGCTTACCGTCATCTTCAGTACGAACATAGTTTTCTTTCGTTTTACGGCTAAAACGAACCACCGCTGGACGACCATCAGGATCAGCCTCTGGCGCTGTAGTCAGGTACTTAAACTTCTCTGGTAGACGTTCTTCAAAACGAGCCAGCTCCGAAACCAATGGTGCACGAGTTTCACGTGATTTAGGGAAGTTGCTTGCCGCCATAAATAGGCCAGAAGCACCATCACGTAAAACAAAGTACGCATCCGAATTTTCACACGGCAGTTCCGGGAAGTGAACAGGATCTTCTTTCGGCGGTGCAACTTCACCGTTCTTTAAGATCTTACGCGTGTTCTTACACGTTTCACTTGTACAATCCATGTATTTACCGAAACGCCCATTTTTCAGAACCATGTCCGAACCACACTTATCACACTCAACAAGCGGGCCGTCATAGCCTTTTACTTTAAACTCACCATACTCAACGATATAGCCTTCACAGTTCGGGTTATTACCACAAACATGCATCTTACGCTTATCGTCTATCAGGTATGCGTCCATTGCTGTTTCACAGATAGGACAACGTTTTTTAGCACGAAGCGCAGCGGTTTCAACATCTTCTTCAAGAACGTTGATGATGCCCTCTTCATCACCTAAGTTGATGGTTGTCTTACAACGCTCTTTCGGTGGCAACGCATACCCAGAACAGCCCAAAAATACACCCGTAGATGCAGTACGAATTCCCATTGGACGGCTACAAGTCGGACACTCAATATCTGTCATCACAATGTGATTCAGCTTCATGCCGCCTTCGTCTTCATCTTGTTCGGCTTTTTCCAGATCACCCGTGAAGTCTGAGAAGAAGTTATCGAGCACATCTTTCCACTTAACTTCACCTTCAGCAATTTGGTCAAGCTTCTGCTCCATACGAGCGGTGAAGTCGTAGTTCATTAGATCGTTAAAGCTGTCGTCTAGACGGTCAGTAACGATCTCGCCCATCTTCTCTGCGTAGAAGCGGCGCTGTTCTACTTTCACATAACCACGATCTTGGATCGTAGAGATGATTGAAGCGTAAGTAGAAGGGCGACCAATGCCACGCTTCTCAAGCTCTTTAACCAAAGCCGCTTCTGTAAAGCGTGCAGGTGGCTTGGTAAAGTGTTGTTTAGGATCTAATGACTCAAGGTCTAACTTATCACCCAATTGAACTGCTGGAAGAATCGTGTCTTCGTTTTTCCCCATAGGGCGCTGCACGCGAGTCCAACCATCGAACTTAAGAATGCGACCTTTCGCTTTCAGCGTGTACTCTGCTGCTTTTACGCTAATCGTGGTTGAATCGTATTCTGCTTGTGTCATTTGACACGCAACGAATTGATTCCAAATCAACGAGTAAAGTTTATGTGCATCGGCGTCAACACCTTGTAAATCTTCCGATTTTACTGAGACATCTGATGGACGAATCGCTTCGTGCGCCTCTTGCGCGCCCTCTTTGCTACCGTAAGTTAACGGTTTTGCAGGTAGGTATTTGTCACCAAATTCTGAACCGATGAATCCACGAACCGCATCGACTGCTTCTGCACTTAGGTTAGTCGAGTCAGTACGCATATACGTGATGTAACCCGCTTCATACAAACGCTGAGCCAGCATCATTGTCTTTTTAACGCCGTAGCCTAAACGAGTGCTCGCCGCCTGCTGAAGCGTAGAGGTAATGTATGGTGCCGATGGCTTGCTCTTTGTTGGACGGTCTTCACGCTTACATACTTCGTAGCTTGCTTTTTCAAGCACAGAAAGCGCAGCTTTGGTTTCGGTTTCGTTAACCGGTTTAAACGCCACACCGTCTTTTTGAGCCACAAGCAGTTTGAATGCTGTTTTGTCTTTCGTATGCGTGTTCGCATTGATATCCCAAAACTCTTCTGGGATAAACGCATTGATTTCACGTTCACGTTCAACCAGTAGCTTTACCGCTACCGACTGTACACGACCCGCAGATAAACCACGTGCAACTTTCTTCCATAGTAATGGAGAAACCATGAAACCCACTACGCGGTCCATGAAACGGCGTGCTTGCTGCGCGTTAACACCATCCAGATTCAGCTCACCAGGTGTCTGGAAAGCTTGTTGAATCGCATTTTTTGTAATCTCGTTAAATACAACGCGTTTGTATCGCTCTTCATCGCCACCGATGATCTCACGAAGGTGCCATGCGATTGCTTCCCCCTCGCGGTCCAAATCGGTTGCGAGATATACGTAATCAGCATCTTTCGCTAATTTTTGCAGTTCGCTAACGACTTTTTCTTTACCTGGAAGAATTTGGTAATGGCTTCCCAGTCATGATATGGGTTAATCCCCATTTTTTATTAGAGCCTTGCGGTCTTTTCTTTTAACACGCGCTTTCTCTTCTGGGCTCATCCCCTTTGTAGAAATAGCAGCGGCTTTTTTCTCTCCAGTGCTTTGACCGGCCGTAGGCAGATCACGCACGTGACCAACACTAGACTTAACAATAAAGTCTTTTCCAAGGTACTTGTTTATTGTCTTAGCCTTGGCTGGTGACTCCACTATAACGAGCGATTTACCCATAACTGACTCTAACGTCCTTCATAATAATGCGGGTAAACACTCCCTTAGGAAGTCCTCCCGCATAATGTTCTATTCATTGCTTCTTTTTTTACTATTGTGCGAGATGAAAAGAAGATCAACTGCTTTTTTAAAATTCAGATCCAATTGGTTGACAATTCATCGTCTTTATACTCGGACAAGCCCAGATTCCACAAAAGGTCTTCTGCGGCATATACTAAGCAGGCCAAGAATCTTCTAGCCAATCGAATTCAATAAATTTAGTCTCTCATCACAAATATTTCCTTTTCCACAAAAAAATCTGATCGCATACTCACACGAAATAAAGTAGGCCATTTCTTATTGCTTGCAACGGAATCAGAGATTTTGCTATGCCATCAAATGGGAATTCTAGGTATACTCTTGCGAACTTAA
Organism: Vibrio alfacsensis; assembly: GCF_003544875.1. Taxonomy (NCBI): domain Bacteria; kingdom Pseudomonadati; phylum Pseudomonadota; class Gammaproteobacteria; order Vibrionales; family Vibrionaceae; genus Vibrio; species Vibrio alfacsensis. Next base: position 1,057,510 of record NZ_CP032093.1, on the reverse strand, counting down.
GTTTCATAGAATGACGAGAACGTTATGTCTGACAAAAAATACATCGAAGAATTTGACCTGCTGATGATCGCGAACCAAATCATCCAAGAACATGACGACTACATTGATGGCATGCGAGCGACTAGCGTAGAAGAAAAAGAAGGCGTGCTAGTTTTTAAAGGCGAATACTTTTTAGATGAAAAAGGCATGCCAACAATGAATACCACCGCGGTATTCAACATGTTTAAATACTTAGCGCACCATCTGTCTAAAGAGTTCACTCTGAACAAGTAAGTGTCTAGAATTTCAATAAAAAGCCAGAGTGTCAAACTCTGGCTTTTCTCTTTATATTTCTGCGAACTAACAGCTTAATGCTTTTAATTTATCGAAGTAATCAGGAAAAGTTTTCGATGTACATTTCGGGTCATTGATTGTCACTGGTGTATTGCTTAATGCAACCAACGAGAAACACATCGCCATTCGGTGATCATCGTAAGTGTCGATTTCCGCATGTTTGAGTTGGGTGACAGGATGGACAATAAGATAATCATTCCCCTCTTCTACCTCAGCGCCAACTTTGCGAAGTTCCGTTGCCATTGCAGACAAACGATCGGTTTCTTTTACACGCCAGTTGTACACATTGCGAATCGCTGTCGTGCCTTGCGCAAACAGTGCTGTTGTCGCAATCGTCATGGCTGCATCCGGAATATGGTTGTAATCCATATCGATGCCTTTTAGCTGACCAACACGAGAGATGACGTAATCATCGCCCCATTCAATCTCCGCACCCATTTTTTCAAGTGCATCAGCAAATTGGATATCACCCTGTATGCTGTTTTTACCAATACCAGTAACTTTGACTTCACCACCTTTGATTGCCGCAGCCGCCAAGAAATAAGAGGCGGACGACGCATCACCTTCCACCAAAAAATCACCTGGGGCGATATATTGCTGCCCGGCAGGTATGACAAATTCTTGGTAATTGTGGTTGATCACTTCCACACCGAATTGCTTCATGATGTGCAGTGTGATGTCGATATACGGTTTAGAAACCAATTCGCCTTCAATATTGATGCGAATTTCACCCTCAGCCAATGGCGCGGACATTAAAAACGCAGTTAAGAATTGGCTAGAGATAGAACCATCGATCGATACTGAACCGGATTTCAAACCACTTCCAACAATTTTTAATGGCGGATAGTTTTCATTCTCTAAGTACTCAACATGAGCGCCAGCTTGCTGGAGTGCAGTAACAAGATGCCCGATAGGACGCTCTTTCATACGAGGCTCGCCTGTCAGTACGTATTCACCTTGCCCCAAGCAAAGTGCTGCAGCCAACGGGCGCATTGCCGTTCCGGCATTCCCTAAAAACAGTTCAACCGGCGCTGACACTGAAAAGGCATGTCCTAATCCCTCTACAATACACTCTGTTTTATCTTCAGAGAGTTGATAGTGAACACCAAGCGTCGTTAAAGCGTTTAACATATGACGAATGTCGTCACTATCAAGAAGATTAGTAAGACGCGTTGTTCCCTTGGCCAAAGCCGCGAGCAGCAAAGCTCGATTAGAAACACTTTTTGAACCAGGAAGGTTTACTTCCCCATGAATTTTTTTGATTGGTTGTAACGTTAGGCTTTCCATTAAGCGTTGATAATCCTTTGTACTCTCACTTTACAATTCGGGCAGTTCACAAATTCGGAGAGTTAAACAATTCTTCGTGAATTCAGACTAACGAAAAAACCACCACAAAACCAGAGCAAATCCATGCTATTTTTTGAATAAATAATCAGCTTGATTGAGGCGTCATTTCGCTCCATTAGTATGCGATATCGACTCGAACCCCATCGTCAAAGTACAAAATACGAACATCATCACCCCGATTAAATAGCATACTGTTATCAACATCTTGAATCACGTTGATCAACTTATCACCATCCACTTTGATCAGCAGTTCGACCAGTTTATATTCCACCGTATATTGATAATTACTGCGCTCTCGTGCAACTGCCGCTCCGGCTAGTGCACCCACAGCTGTGGCGACCTCTTTACCTGTTCCACCACCAAACTGGTTCCCGACTAAACCACCAATCGTCGCACCCAATAATGTTTGCCAACCGTTACTTTGGGATTGTTTAACTTCTTGCTGAGTAATGTAACGAACGGAGTCTACTTTGCCATAAACCACTTGATTAACGGGTTTTGCGACATTTCTTTCGTATGATGCATTGGCGAAAAAAGGCAAAAACAGTATGATCCATGCCCAGCGTTGTACATTAAATCTTGTTCTTCTCATACTAAGCTCCTATAAGCTCTGATGTTGGTAAACTCTTTTTATGCCTATCTACTTAACTGAATTGGATGACTCATTCTTGTTTCCATCTCCCTACGAAGCATTAAGCGATCCAAATGGTTTGCTGGCTATCGGGGGCGATCTCAATCCTGAGCGCATTCTAAATGGCTACCACCAAGGTATTTTTCCTTGGTATGGTCCCGGAGAGCCTATCCTCTGGTGGAGCCCATCGCCGAGAGCGGTCTTTGATCCAAACACGTTCCGGCCATCAAAGAGCCTAAAAAAGTTTCAACGCAAACAACAGTATAAAGTAACCTTGAACAATGCAACCGCCCGCGTTATTCAATTGTGCTCATCCACACGCCCTGCCGAAGAAACCTGGTTAAACGAGGACATGCAGCGCTCATATATTGAACTTGCAAACCACGGCTACTGTCATTCAATTGAAGTATGGCATGATGAACAACTGGTTGGAGGGTTGTATGGAATAAGCGTGGGTCAGCTTTTTTGTGGTGAATCGATGTTTAGCCTTAAAGATAACGCATCCAAAATTGCATTGTGGTATCTATGTGAACATTTAGCGTCAAATGATGGTCAGTTGATCGACTGTCAAGTCATGAATTCACACCTCGCATCTCTTGGTGCGTTTGAACTTGAGCGTGATGCTTTCTTTAAAAACTACTATCTTTAAGAGATAAGCAGACAAAAATAGGAACCTTTGAACCTCAAACCCTGCAGGACATGCCGCAATGAGCACAGAGCTTCAACACATACGCATTGGACTAACGAATAATCATCCATGCAGCTACCTGCCTAATCGTCAAGAGCGTGTCGCTGTAGCTCTTGACGAAGAACTGCATAGTGAGCACAGCTATCAGGTTCTTTTAGCCAATGGATTTAGACGCAGTGGAAATACCATTTATAAGCCCCACTGTGAGCTTTGTAGTGCGTGCGATCCAATACGAGTATCCATCGCAGATTTTGTGGCGTCGAAAAGCCAAAAACGCTTATTAAATAAGGCCGCCCAATTACGCTGGGAAGCAAAACCTGAAATGGATAAAGATTGGTTTGATTTGTACAGCCGTTATATTTGCAAACGCCACAAAGATGGCACGATGTACCCTCCACAAAAAGAGGAGTTTGCTCGTTTTGCACAAACCACATGGCTCAAGACACGCTTCCTCCACATCTATGATAGCTCACAGCAATTAGTTGCAATTGCTGTCACCGACGAAATGTCGCAATGTGCGAGCGCGTTTTACACCTTTTTCGATCCTGACTTTCCCCTTTCCCTCGGTACATTGGCGGTTCTTTACCAAATCGAGTTTTGCCAAAAGAGCGATAAACACTGGCTTTATCTGGGGTATCAGATTGATGAATGTCCGGCAATGAACTACAAAACACGATTTCAGCGCCACCAAAGGCTAGTAAATCAGCGTTGGCAAGGGTAGAATACGCTCCAACTTTACATAATTACTAATTAGCGGCAGAATACGCACGCTAATATTGCCTAATTTCTAAAGAGGATTAAATGGCTAAAGAAGACGTAATTGAGATGCAAGGCACTGTGCTTGACACTCTACCAAACACTATGTTTCGCGTTGAACTTGAAAACGGTCACGTTGTGACTGCACACATCTCTGGTAAGATGCGTAAGAACTACATCCGTATTCTTACTGGCGATAAAGTAACAGTAGAGATGACTCCATACGACCTTTCTAAAGGCCGCATCGTCTTCCGCGCTCGTTAATCTTAGATTTTCGGATGCAATAAAACGGAGCTTTGTCTCCGTTTTTTATTATCTGAAATTTGCTCTACAGACCCATCCTAAGTCACCAGATCGTAAGCAAAAAAAAAGCGCACGATGAATCGCACGCTTTTATACAGACTCGGCATTATTAACTTATAACTTAGTGAAGCGCAGCTTCTTTCTCACTTAAGTACTCAAACTTAAGCTCATCTTTCACTAATGTCACTTTAACCGTACCACCATCAACGAGTGAACCAAACAGAAGTTCATTTGCCAATGGTTTCTTGAGTTGCTCTTGGATAACACGGCTCATTGGGCGAGCCCCCATCGCTTTGTCATAGCCTTTGTGAGCCAACCAATGACGAGCATCTTGCGACACTTCCATCGATACGCCACGAGCATCCAGTTGAACTTGTAGCTCAACAATGAACTTATCTACAACTTGATGGATGATGCTTTCATCTAGGCTATTAAACCAAATGATGTTATCGAGACGGTTACGGAACTCTGGCGTAAATACTTTCTTAATTTCCGCCATCGCATCGTGAGTGTTGTCTTGCTGAATCAGACCAATGGATTTCTTCTCGGTTTCCGCCACACCAGCGTTAGTGGTCATGACAAGAATCACGTTACGGAAATCTGCCTTACGACCGTTGTTATCCGTTAACGTACCGTTGTCCATCACTTGCAGTAGCAAGTTAAAGATGTCTGGGTGCGCTTTTTCAATCTCATCAAGTAAAACCACTGAGTGAGGATGCTTAATAGCGGCATCCGTCAGCAAGCCACCTTGATCATAACCAACATAGCCTGGAGGCGCACCGATCAAACGGCTAACGGAGTGACGCTCACCGTATTCAGACATATCAAAACGAAGCAGTTCAATACCAAGCAGTTTCGAAAGCTGAACGGTCACTTCTGTTTTACCAACACCGGTAGGGCCAGCAAATAAGAATGAGCCTACTGGTTTGTTGTCTACGCCTAAACCGGCACGAGACAGTTTGATCGCCTCGGAAAGCGCATCAATTGCATCATCTTGACCGAAGACCAACATCTTCATCTTATCATCAAGATTTTTGAGTATGTCTTTATCGGATGACGATACCGACTTCTCTGGAATTCGCGCCATTTTCGCAACCATAGCTTCGATATCGGCTACACCAACGGTTTTCTTACGACGACTAGCCGGAGCAAGACGGCTACGTGCACCCGCTTCGTCAATCACATCAATGGCCTTATCAGGTAAGTGACGCTCATTAATGTATTTCGCTGACAATTCAACCGCCGCACGCAATGCTTTGTTGGTGTAACGCACTTCGTGGTGAGCTTCGTACTTCGGCTTGAGGCCGATTAGAATCTTAGTCGTATCATCGAGAGACGGTTCGACTACATCGATCTTTTGGAAACGGCGAGATAATGCTCGTTCTTTCTCAAAGATGTTGCTGTACTCTTGGTAGGTTGTAGAACCAATACAGCGCAACTTACCGCTACTTAATAGTGGCTTAATGAGATTGGCAGCATCGACTTGTCCACCAGATGCGGCACCCGCACCAATGATGGTATGAATCTCATCGATAAATAGAATCGCATCGTCTTCTTTTTCTAGCTGCTTTAAGATGGTCTTAAAGCGCTTTTCAAAGTCACCACGGTATTTTGTGCCCGCTAAAAGGGAGCCAATATCAAGAGAGTAGATGACACTATCTTGAATCACTTCTGGCACTTGACCCTCAACGATTCTCCAAGCAAGACCCTCTGCGATAGCCGTTTTACCAACGCCCGCTTCACCAACTAGTAATGGGTTGTTTTTACGACGGCGGCAAAGCACCTGAATCGTACGCTCTAGCTCTTTATCACGTCCAATAAGTGGGTCAATATTACCCGCTTTTGCAACTTGGTTAAGATTGGTTGCAAAACTTTCCAAACGCTCATCAGGATTCACCTCTTCTGGCGTTTCTGAACCAAAAGAATCTGATGATGGAGAATCCTCATTCGAACCAGATGCTTTTGTAATACCGTGAGAGATATAGTTCACAATATCTAAGCGTGAGATGTCATTCTTCTTCAACAAGTAGGCCGCGTGAGATTCTTGCTCGCTAAAAATCGCGACAAGAACATTAGCACCGGTAACTTCGTTACGACCCGACGACTGAACGTGAAAAACTGCACGCTGTAACACACGTTGAAAACTCAACGTTGGCTGCGTTTCTCTTGTCTCGTCACTTTCAGGAATGAGAGGAGTCGTTTGATCAATGAAAATATCGAGCTCGTTACGCAAAGCATCAAGATCGGCTTTACAGGCTAATAGGGCTTCCTTAGCTGCATCATTTTCTAACAATGCAAGTAGGAGGTGTTCGACAGTCATGAACTCGTGACGTTTATCACGTGCGCGAGCGAATGCACCGTTAAGGCTTGACTCTAGTTCTTTATTTAGCATAAGTACCTCCCGAAAGAACAACTTGGTTGCTCGAGCAAGTCTTCTTGTTACGCTTGCTCCATAGTACATAGTAGCGGATGTTCATTTTCCCTTGAGTACATCGTTACTTGCGCTACTTTAGTTTCAGCAATTTCTGCGCTGTATGTGCCACAAATTGCCTTTCCTTCATAGTGGATCTTGAGCATGATTTGTGTTGCTTTATCAATATCATGAGAGAAAAATCGCTCAAGTATCTCTATGACGAAATCCATAGGTGTGTAGTCATCGTTATTTAGTACAACATTGTAAAGCTTCGGTGGTTGTACTTTTGTACTTTCTCTCTCCAGAAGATCAGAGTCCGGAGTCACCCATTCAAAATTTTTACTCATGGCAATTTAAAGATATCTTATCAAAGGGTTGATGTTTTCGACCTATAAAACCAATCTACCATAAGCATGCCGCATGGTGTAGTGAGATATGGCACCTTAATGGACTTTGATAGATAAAAATTTCGTCTTATATAGAGACTAATCCACCTCTGATGGGCACGCAAATAAAAGATTTTTCCCATTCGAGTTACATTCAAATTTACTTGACTCATTGACCTCTTTATCAAAGTCGCACTCTGTATCGCGCCTTTTTCTCACATTGAACGGAGCCAAACAACGAGCTCACATCCGTGGTAGGAGATCACACTTATCACGTTACGTTTCGCTATTTATTACTGAAATGACACTTTTATTCATTTAGTGATTAACTCCAATCGTTGGGTAAAATTCCGAACGTAAGACCAAGATAGAAATAATTTAACAGGACATATAACTATACAGAAACACTGAGCAGACAAACTACGCTCATAATTGTTAATTTATCTGGTGGTTTGTTTTTAATAATTGCTTTATTTGTTTCAATTCACGGTTGACTGATGAAATTCATTGACTAAAGTGGAAAGTGTTGATGCATAAATCATCATTAGCCATCATTCAGGCTATGGGGATTTTAGTGGTTCAACTCGACGTGTGTTGGCGAGGCTTGGCTGTTATTTAAAATGAATGACGTCGGTGATAGCTAACAATGATACCAAGCTAAAGGTATGGCTTGGGGTAGTAATAATATCAGTTACAAATGCATGAGGGATGTAAACGCATGGCTACAGGTACAGTAAAGTGGTTTAACAACGCCAAAGGATTTGGGTTTATCTGTTCAGATGAAGAGGATGGAGATATCTTTGCCCACTACTCAACTATCCAAATGGACGGTTATCGTACACTGAAAGCAGGCCAACAAGTCTCATACGAGGTTGAAAAAGGCCCTAAAGGCTCACACGCAAGCAGCGTTGTTCCAATAGAAGCCCAAGCTAAATAGGCTCGTCTCTAGGATTACCGTTAAAGGCTTTTGTGGCTAATACGGCGAACATGATAAGAAGACAAATAAACCCGCATGAAAGCGGGTTTATTGTTTTCTGAAAGCCTGTTTGTTGCAGAATCCATAGCTTGGTATAGCGAGCATATTGAAGAGCTGCAATAAAAAATAAAGCACACTGCAATGCAGCGTGCTTATGGTTACTAAATAATATAGTTACTAAATAATATAGCTACTTATTAATATCGTTACTTAATAATGGCGTTTAATGTTGAGCTCGGGCGCATCAACGCTGAAACCAGCGTATCATCCAGAGAGTAGTACCCACCCAATTCACCTTTCACGCCCTGTGCATTATTCAGCTCCGCAACAATTGCTTCTTCCTGTTCGGACAGCGTTTTAGCGATTGGAGCAAACTCTGCGGCTAGATCGGCATCGGTTGTTTGTTCTGCTAGTGCTTTAGCCCAATAAGTCGCGAGGTAATAGTGACTACCACGGTTATCCAACTCACCAACTTTACGCGATGGCGATTTGTTGTTATCCAAAAACTCACCTGTTGCTTTATCTAAGGCATCAGCCAGTACTTGCGCTTTCGCATTGCCAGTCACCGAACTTAAATGCTCAAGCGATGCCGCTAGTGCTAAAAACTCACCAAGTGAATCCCAACGAAGATGGTTTTCTTTTTCTACTTGTTGTACGTGCTTTGGTGCAGAGCCACCAGCGCCCGTTTCAAATAGGCCACCGCCATTCATTAGCGGAACGATAGACAGCATTTTCGCCGATGTACCCAGCTCTAAAATTGGGAACAAATCCGTCAGGTAATCACGCAATACGTTACCAGTGACTGAAATCGTATCAAGGCCATCTTTAATACGTTCAAGAGAGAACTTACATGCATCAATTGGTGCAAGAATCTTGATCTCTAGGCCTGAAGTATCGTGTTCTGGCAAGTAAGCATTCACCTTTTTAATCAGCTCTGCGTCATGAGCTCGGCTTTCATCTAGCCAAAATACCGCTGGCGCTCCCGTCGCGCGCGCGCGCGTCACAGCCAACTTAACCCAATCTTGAATTGGGGCATCTTTAACCTGACACATACGGAAGATATCCCCCGCTTCTACTGCTTGTTCAAGCAGAACTGTGCCTGAAGCGTCTACTACGCGAACAGTACCTGCTGCATCGAGAATGAATGTCTTATCGTGAGAGCCATACTCTTCTGCTTTTTGAGCCATTAGTCCCACGTTTGGCACACTACCCATCGTGGTTGGGTCGAACGCACCATGTTCTTTACAAAAATCAATGACCGCTTGGTAAATACCGGCATAACAACGATCTGGAATCATTGCTTTCGTGTCTTTCTGCTTACCATCTGGCCCCCACATTTGACCAGAAGAGCGCAGCATTGCAGGCATAGATGCGTCTACGATGATGTCACTCGGTACGTGCAAGTTTGTAATTCCGCGATCCGAATCCACCATTGCCAATTCAGGTTGGGTTTCATAAACTGCTAGAATTGCTGCTTCAATTTCTGTTTTTTGTTCAGTTGGCAACGATTCAATCTTCGCGTATACATCACCAATACCGTTATTCACATCAACGCCTAGCTCGTTAAATAGCTTGCCATATTTCGCGAATACATCTTTGTAGTACACTTTAACTGCATGACCAAAGATGACCGGGTCCGATACTTTCATCATCGTTGCTTTCATGTGAAGAGAAAGCAATACATCTTGCTCTTTCGCCTCTGCAATTTCTTTTTCAAAGAAAGAGACAAGTGCATTTTTGTTCATGACAGAACTATCGATCACTTCTTTATCTTGCAGCGAAAGAGAGGCTTTCAGCTCTTTAACGGAACCATCTGCCCCAACGAATTCAATTTTTGCCTTTGTCGCTCCCGATATCGTCACAGACTTCTCACTACCGAAGAAATCACTGCCCGTCATGCTAGCAACATGTGATTTAGAATCTGCCGACCAAGCGCCCATTGAATGTGGATTCTTTTTCGCATAGTTCTTCACAGATAAAGGAGCTCGACGGTCAGAGTTACCCTCACGAAGCACTGGGTTTACCGCACTGCCTTTGATTTTGTCATACGTCGCTTTAATCGCTTCTTCTTCATAGGTGCTTGGCTCTTCAGGGTAACTAGGTAGCGCATACCCTTTTGCCTGTAGCTCTTTAATCGCCGCTTTTAATTGAGGAATTGACGCCGAGATATTAGGAAGTTTGATGATGTTAGCTTGTGGCGTTTTCGCTAGCTCACCGAGTTCAGCAAGTGCATCACCAATGCGTTGTTCTTGTTTTAAATGCTCTGGGAAGTTCGCAATAATACGACCCGCTAATGAAATATCACGAGTATCTACACTAATGCCAGATGATGCGGTAAACGATTGAATAATTGGTAATAATGAATACGTTGCAAGCGCTGGTGCTTCATCAGTGATCGTGTAGATAATGGTAGGTTTTTCTGTAGGCATGAAATTTCCCTATTTTTTACTCAACAGAGCAGAATCTTTAGCTCTAGAGTTTGTTGAATTGACGCAGTGCTTAACGTTAGTAGTGCATTCCTCCTCACCAACGTCACATGCGGTTTGCACTCTTTTTTGTAGTTTGGAGCTCTATGGCTCTCTATCCATGAGTACACTTTGTACCAAGCTTACTTTTAGGCGGCTTTGTGTTGTCAGCCCTATCTAAAAGCGACTTGGCTATATCATTAAACAATTAACACGAAATAGTCTATTATTCTGTGCGCTTTTGTTAGTTTTAGGCGCGCAAATGATAGCCGAAAACAGAAGAACATAAAACTTTCAAACACAAGTCATTTACAAAATTGCAAGGTAGTTAACATGTCATCTCGCACGAGCCAAGAAAAAGGTCGCCGTAGCCAACAACCTAAATCGGGGCATTTTAAACGCTCGGGAAAGTCAAACAACACCGCTGGGCAAGGTCAAAAAAGACACGCTCGTCCTAACCGGTCTTCATCAACGACGAAGCCAAGAATCGCTCCAGAGGATCGTAAAGTGATCATTTTCAATAAACCTTATGACACATTAAGCCAGTTTACTGATGGGGACGGTCGCAAAACACTTGCAGATTACATTCCTGTAAAAGATGTTTATGCCGCTGGTCGACTTGATCGCGACAGTGAGGGGTTAATGGTGTTAACAAATGATGGGATCTTGCAAGCCAAGCTGACCCAACCGACATCAAAATCACCTAAAACCTATTGGGTTCAAGTTGATGGTGCACCTAGTGAGGAAGATTTAGAAAAGCTACGCCAAGGCGTTGAGCTAAAAGATGGAATGACACTGCCAGCAAAAGTAGAACTCATGCCCGCGCCACACATTTGGGACAGAATCCCTCCCGTTCGTTTTCGAGCCAATATCCCTACGACTTGGCTAGCGATCACCATCATAGAGGGAAGAAACCGCCAAGTAAGACGTATGACAGCGCACATTGGCTTCCCTACTCTGCGTTTAGTCCGCTACTCGATGGGAGACATTGTGTTGAATGATCTACAACCTGGTGAGTGGCGAGAAATCACCATCTAATTTGGTTCGTTAAGCTCACGCTAAATAAAAGGGCTTTCGCTACACCGACTGATGTCTGTATATCGAAAGCCCTAACAACCTGACAATCAAATCAAATCAAATCAAATCAAATCAAATCAAAAGATTGATGCTAATTACTGCTGAGAAACCCATTTAAGAAAGGCTTCACGCTCACTCTCGGACATTTCTAGATAAGCAATTTTAGCCTTTGTCATCGAGGAATGCGTTTTAGTCGCGACTTGAGTCTGAGTCGGTGTATTGATCATCTCTTCTTTCGTTAACTGGACTTCTTTACCATTTGCAAAGTATACACCTTGCGCTTGATTGTATTCTGCAAGCTGCTGGTCAAGCTCTGAGTATGGGAACATGCCTTTTTTGCCCGGCATTTTGTATTGAGCGAACTCTGCCTCTTCACCATCAACACGCACTTTCCAATCTGCTTGCTCAGATTCAAACATTTGCTGCGCTTGGCGAACGTCTCTAAAGCGTGGCACGTCAATCTCTAATTCGTTACCCATGACGTTTGTGGTAATGATGTACGGTACCGATTTAAACTGAGTGCGTTTATCGCCGTGACCAATCGATAAGTTTGCTTTTACAACGAGTTGGTTGCTGCCTGGCTTTAATGCAAACGGCTTCTGTAAATCGTCAGCATCTTGCCCATTGACGAACAGGACTTCGACGACTTTGTTTGACTTTATTGTCGGCGTTACATCACCGGTGTTCGCATTGACTGCACCAGACGTTAGTAAAACCACTAATGCCGACATCCAGATTTTTAATTTCATTGTTCAATACCTTTCAATTAATCCACGTCATCTATCAGGACGCTGAATACTCTCGCTGCCGACATTATATACTGTTCAAAACAAACAACGACGACCTATTGGCCATGAGAGCTGCCGCTCACGACACGTTTTTCTATATCGTTTTCTAAATGCTTTTCTAAATAAATGTAAAAAAGGCCGCACAATAGCGACCTTTTAAGTATCGTTCTAAGCGAAGCGATTAGAATGTGTAGTACATACCTGCAACTACTAGCGTGTCTTTATCAGCTGCTACAAACTTGTCTTTAGATACTTCAATTTCACCAGCGTGTACGTCTTCTTTAACTGAGTACTCTAGGAAAGTTTTTAGGTTACCTGATAGTTTGTAATCAGCACCTAGCGTGTAGTAGTTACCTTCAACATCTTTCTCGCCATCAGAGAAACCGAATGTTGTGTACAGACGTGCGTCGTTGATTTGGTATGCTGCTGCTGCTGCGATTGTGTCTAGGTCTTCGTTGTTTAGCTCTTCAACGATGTACGCCACAGCTGCTTCAAAGTTGTTCATGTTGAAACGTGCTGAAGCACCCATGATGCTGTATTCGCCGTAAGTTTGCTTACCTTGATCTTGGTACATAGCACCCACAGTGAACATATCGTTCAGAGCGTACTCAGCAGATACACCGTAAGCGACATCAACGTTTTCATCTTGGTCTAGGTAAACGTCAGCGATAACTGTTAGTTGCTCGAAGCTACCTTTAACTGCTGCAGCGTGACCGCCACTTTCTAGGCCGTTTACGAAATCATCACCTAGATCGTAACCTTCGTTAGTGATGTCTAGTGTGATTGCGTCTAGTGTGTCACCGAAGTCACCGATTTCACCAACTGCTACACCCCAGTTTTGACCAATGTATGCACCGAAGTATAGGTCGTCAGTTGATACAGAGTTATTGTCGTCACCGTAACCAAAACCGTTGCCGTTTTCGATTTCAAAAGAACCGAATAGAGTCACGTCTTGGTTTAGTTTGTGTTGTGCATCGATTTGGATTTTTGCCCATAGGTCTAGGTCGATGTCAGCTTTAGCTAGCTGCTTGCCTTTTACTTCAGCTTCTTTAGTGCTTAGGTACGTATCGATTTCACCAGAAACGTTGAAAGATGTTTCACCGTTGTCGTAGATGTTGCCAGCTGCAAGTGCAGACGTAGAGATGCCCGCTACAGCAAGCGCTAATAGAGTCTTTCATAGTTAATCCACTGCCTTTTCTTAGTTCGGGATATCTCTTGGGGATTCCCTTTTTTTATTTTTTGTGGCTAAGCTGTTAACAAAAAGCAACTTATGCTTGCCTACAAAATCTGGGCGCTAGATTGCAAAAGATTATTCTGCCTGTCAAATTTTCTAAACCAACTTATCAAAAACAAAAACTTCTTATTTTTCATTATCTTGATATTTTACACCTTATAGTGTGATTAAGTTCTAAACAATTAGTGCAACGAAATGCAAGTAATGATAATGTCAATAGATAGCAATTACCACCAATTCAAGACGAATTGATAGATCAAATTGGAATTTAATTTCAACAAAATGCAAATACGCAGAGTTAAATTTTTCACTTTATGAAACAAGCAAACGCATTTATTTGACTAATATTTTTGTGATGGAGATCGATGTTTTTCACAAAAGCATTCTATTTTGCTAACTACATTACGTGCAGTGATGTGTGCTACTATTCGCTTCCACCGCATTTGAGGCCAGTATGCTAACCAGTAACATTCAAAAATCGATTCGAACTAGCTATCAAAATCTACAAGCTCAGCTCGATAACTTTGTTCCACGACGCGCACAAAACTACCTCGTTGCTGAGATCGCTAAAACGCTATGCGGGCAATACCATAAGTCCAATCGCATGTTGATTGCCGAAGCAGGCACAGGGATTGGTAAATCGCTGTCTTATTTAATGGCCGCGATTCCTGTTGCGGTTTACAACAATCGTAAAGTTGTCATCTCAACAGCAACCGTGGCATTGCAAGAACAGTTAGTGAATAAAGATCTGCCTCTGTTTCGTAGGATTACTGATCGCGAGTTTTCTTTTATTTTGGCTAAAGGACGCCAGCGTTACTGCTGCGCGGAAAAACTGGCAACAGCGAGTGGTGCAGACGGTGGTCAACTGGCGATGTTTGAAACAAAGCCAAAGAAAAAAGACATCGAACTACTGGAAACCATGTACCGCTCATTAGCTCAAGGTAAGTGGGATGGCGATCGTGACGCTTGGCCGAAACCAATCGATGATAGATTGTGGCAACTGATCGTCAGTGATAAGCACAGCTGTAACAACAGTCTACCCGCACACCGAGGTTGTCCATTCCAAAAAGCACGAGCAGAACTAGACAAAAACGACGTGATCATCGCCAACCATTCACTTGTCATGGCAGATGCGGATCTCGGTGGTGGCGTGATATTACCTGAGCCAGAAAACACCATTTACGTCTTTGATGAAGCGCACCACTTGCCTCATGTGGCGCGCGATCACGCCTCTGCATCGGCAAGCCTCAAAGGGGCGGCCGCTTGGCTTGAAAAGCTCAATCAAGCAACAAGCAAATTTTCTTCCTTAGCTGATGAGAAACGCGTTGGGCGATTTCGTAATGATCTGCAAGAATCCATTCAAGAGCTGATTCCTGCATTAAGCCAATTACCAAAACAATTCGATCCGGCTCAATTTGAAGATGGCATCTATCGTTTTGAGCATGGTGAACTCCCTACTTGGTTAGAGAACCAATCGAAAGAACTTAAACAGTTAAGTAAAAAAGCGAATCAGAGTGTCGCTAAAATTGCCGATCTGATTGCTGAAAGAGTCAAAGATGGTGAGCTATCCTCTCGATTAGCAGAACCGGCACTGGCTGAATTAGGGTTTTACATCCAACGATTAGAAAACTTGGCTCAAGTATGGCGTCTGATGGCAGAGCCCACTCGCGAAAAAGGTGCGCCTCTTGCTCGTTGGTTAGAAACGCATCCAGATCGTGAAGGTGATTTCATCGTTAGTGTTTCACCGCTAGAAATTGGATGGCAGTTGGATCAGCAAATTTGGAGTCGTTGTGTCGGCGCGGTTTTGGTTTCTGCAACCATGCGTGCCCTCAATTCGTTCCAATACTTTTGCCACCAAGTTGGCGTTGATGCAAAACCAGAAGCCGGCACTCAGTTTTTAGCGTTGGCTTCACCATTTAATTATCAGAACCAAGCTGAATTGCTGATACCAACGATGAAGTATGAACCACAAGCACCTCAGTTTACTGAATATCTTATTGAAATTTTGCCTAAGTATTTAGAAGACAACAAAGCAAACTTAGTATTATTCTCCTCTTATTGGCAAATGAACCAAGTCGCCGAAGCGCTAAGTGCTGACTTCATTAAACGAGGCTGGGCATTACAAGTTCAAGGAGAAAGCTCTCGAGCAGAGATCCTAAAAAAACATAAAAAACTCGTCGATACACGGAAAACGAGCATTTTATTTGGTACAGGAAGCTTTTCTGAGGGGCTCGATCTGCCGGGGGAACTACTAGAAAACCTTGTCATTACCAAGATACCTTTCGGTGTTCCAACGTCGCCAGTGGAACAAGCGCACTCTGAATACATAGAAAAGAAAGGTGGCAATCCGTTTATGCAAATTACGGTGCCCGATGCGAGCAAAAAGCTGATTCAAAGCGTAGGCCGATTACTGCGTAAAGAACGCGACTCTGGTAGAGTAGTCATTCTTGACCGCCGCCTAGTGACAAAGCGCTACGGACAAGCGCTTATTGACTCGCTACCGCCATTTAAACGAAATATTCCCAGGTGACATCATTGGCGCGTGGGCATAGCAAATATTAGAAGAATAACAATTTATGGAAATGATTGAGCCAACCATGTTGTTGGTGTTGGCGCTCGTCGCTTTTGTTGCTGGGTTTATCGATGCTGTGGCTGGGGGCGGAGGCATGTTAACCGTGCCTGCCCTTCTATCTTTAGGGTTGCCTCCACATGTCGCGTTAGGTACCAACAAACTGGCCGCATCATTCGCCTCTTCTACTGCTGCTTTTACGTACTATAAAAAGCGCCTATTCAAACCTCAATGCTGGGGAAGAGCCTTTGTCGCAACGCTCATTGGGGCGACGTTAGGCACCTTATTTGTTGATGCGATCAGTACTGAATGGCTTGAAAAAGCATTGCCTCTAATCATTCTTGCCGCTGCGATGTATACCGTGTTTCATAAAACACCGCACACGGCACACCAAAGCCCAACACCTGAACCTTGTCCCCTACTCAATAAAAAACAGTATATCCAAGGGTTAAGCATTGGGTTCTATGATGGTCTTGCAGGGCCAGGAACTGGTGCATTTTGGACGGTCAGTTCAATGGCATTGTATCGACTTAATATTTTGCTCGCGTCAGGTTTAGCAAAAGCCATGAACTTTACGAGTAATTTCACCTCTCTTGTTACATTCGCATTTTTAGGTCACATCAACTGGGTGCTAGGCTTAACCATGGGCCTTTGCTTAATGGCAGGCGCATTTGTAGGCGCGCATTCTGCCATTCGATTTGGCGCAAAATTCATCCGTCCCGTATTTGTCACAGTGGTGAGTATTCTCGCGATTAAACTTGCCTATGACGCTTGGTTTGTAGGACTCACATGAACATTAAGCAACTTTCAGACAACTTAGAACACATGTCTAAACAAGCAGCGATGCTTGATCGTCAAAGGGGGGAACACCACGTTTCACTGTTTGATGAGCGCTTATTTCACTGTCGTTCTCGCTTACTGGTTCCTTGCGTAAAAGAAGCCAGCGCCACGCTCGACGCCATTATACGTGAACAAAAAGAAAATAAGCTTACCGCACTTCGAGCTGAGTACCTCACCGAGCGGCTCGTCGCACAGATCTCTGCGATTCAGCGTGAAATCTCAACGACAAAAATACGTAAAGGTGAAATAAAACACAGTAGCCACTTTCGAAAACCTATCAACGTGCTTTATCAAGAACTGGCTCAGCACCAGGAATGGGCTCGCCGACTGAGAGAAATGGTGGTAGACAAACAAAGAGCACTGGATTCATCTCCGAGTTTTGCCAGAGCAGAAGCGCAAAAAGTCCTGCTCGCAACCGAGCAACGATTGGCACGGTGTGAAGCCGCATTGTTAAAGCTTGAAAACCAGATCACTTACAGGGAAAAACATCAGTAATGTCCGATAAAACCCCATCCCACTTGATGATGCACCAGCAGAGATTAAACTTGCTGTCGATCTAATCTATTTATTAGAAACCAATGAGGTAGACTCAGAAACGGCACTAAAAGCGATTAAGATTGTGCAAAACGATCTGGAGAACAAACTCGCCCTTGAAAGGATAAAAATGAAAGTCATCAGCTTTAACATCAACGGACTTCGCGCACGTCTGCACCAACTCCAAGCACTTATTAACAAGCATCAACCTGATGTGATCGGCCTTCAAGAAATTAAAGTTCACGATGAAGCTTTCCCAATCGAAGATGTCGAAGCAATGGGTTACAAAGTTTACTTTCACGGTCAAAAAGCCCATTACGGTGTAGCAATGCTATGTAAGCAAGAACCGATCAGCGTTCAAAAAGGGTTCCCAACAGATAATGAGGAACATCAAAAGCGCATGATCATGGCAACGTTCGAAGATGAAAATGGCGAAAAAGTAACGGTATTAAACGGCTATTTCCCTCAAGGGGATAACATCGCTCACGAAACCAAGTACCCATATAAACGTCAGTTTTATAAAGATTTAATGACTTACCTTAATGAGCATCATACCAATGACGAACAACTTATCGTTATGGGTGACATCAATATCAGCCCTATTGATGCAGACATCGGCATCGGTGAGCCAAACCGTAAACGCTGGTTAAAAACAGGTAAATGTTCTTTTCAACCAGAAGAACGTGAGTGGTTGCAAACACTGTTAGATTGGGGCTTTGAAGACACTTTCCGTCACTTACACCCAGAGGTTAATGACCGTTTCTCATGGTTTGATTACCGTTCTCGTGGTTTCGATGATAACCGCGGCCTACGCATCGACGTCATTTTGGCAACCCCATCGCTTTCTAAGAAGTGCGTTGAGTCAGACATTGATTATGAATTGCGTGGCATCGAAAAACCATCGGATCACGCTCCTATCTGGTCTACGTTCAAATAGGTGTGACTTTCCAAAATATGAAGAGCGCCAATTGGCGCTCTTTCTTTTAGACATCTGAATAATATCTATCGACGATTAGCTCAATGGTCTCAAATAGGCTAAGAATCGCTTCTCTGCTACTTTAAAGCACCACAAGATAATAAACGTCAACGCCATATAGAATAGGCCTGCGGTCAAGAATGATTCAAATGGTGCGTAGTAACGCGAGTTAACCAAACGAGCTGCCCCAGTTAAATCCATAATAGTAATGATGCCAGCAACCGCGCTGCCATGAAGCATAAAGATGACTTCATTCGAGTATGCAGGCAATGCTCTGCGCAAGGCACTTGGCAAAATAATACGGCGATAAGTCATAAACGTGCTCATGCCATACGCTTTTGCTGCCTCAACCTCCCCTTTCGGTAACCCATTGATCGCACCACGGATAATTTCTGCTGTATAAGCGGAGGTATTGAGTACAAAAGCGACCAATGCACAAAACCATGCGTGTTCCCATAATGTATCTTTTACTGGGAAAAATTGGTCCATACCGTAATAAATCAAATAGAGCTGCACCAGCAACGGTGTACCACGGAAGAAGTAAATGAAAGCCCAAGATGGCAAACTTATCGCATAGTTATCACTGTTACGTGCCACCGCTAGCGGGATCGAAACACATAAACCAATAACAAGAGCCACGGAAACAAGCCAAACCGTCGTCCAAAGCCCCTCTAGGTAAACCGGAAAGCTTTCAATAATCAGTGAAAAGTCCATCATTTACCTCGCATGAATACTGAACTTGCGCTCCACCAGCTTAAGTAAGCCTGTGGAAACACTGGTAAAAAATAGGAAAATGATCGCGACAGCTAGGTAAAAGGTAAACGGCATTTTTGTTGTTCCTGCCGCCAATGAACTCATACGAACCATGTCGTCGAGGCCAATGATCGAGACGAGTGCTGTCGTTTTCAGTAGCACTAACCAGTTGTTACCGAAACCAGGTAAGGCATGACGTATCATCTGTGGTAGCAGGATTCGTCGAAACGACATCACAGAGCTCATACCGTAAGCCTTTGCCGCTTCCAGTTCGCCTTTGTCAACCGCCATGATCGCACCGCGAAACGTTTCTGCCATGTAAGCACCAAAGATAAAACCAATGGTTAATACACCCGCAATAAAAGGGCTGA
This sequence comes from Vibrio alfacsensis, assembly GCF_003544875.1. Classification (NCBI taxonomy): domain Bacteria; kingdom Pseudomonadati; phylum Pseudomonadota; class Gammaproteobacteria; order Vibrionales; family Vibrionaceae; genus Vibrio; species Vibrio alfacsensis. The sequence continues at coordinate 1,038,070 of NZ_CP032093.1, read as the reverse complement.
CATCAATGTAATCCGGTAGATAAGACGTCCATTCATGATCAGGGTTACTGGCGGTAAACCATTCGTTTAACGTTTCATTGATGGAATAGAGGCTGTTGTTCAATAGAATTTGTCCACCAAAGAAAATCAGCATCATCAACACTAAGTCAGGGATGCCGCGAATAATGGTGGTATAGAGTGTTGCAATCGCCCGAGCCCATTTGTACGGTGCAAGTTTCGCTAACGCACCAAGCATTCCGAGCACAACGGCTAACAACAGTGAAAGTACAGCGACCTCAATGGTCACTAACGCCCCTTTTAAAATTGAGGCTTCATATCCTTGTAGATCCAGCATAGGTGAGTTCCTAATCCCTAAACTCAACAAATCGACCGTTGGCGACTTCTAGGAACAAGCCAACGGCCTTTCTTTTCTAACGCATATTACGAATTACTCACCGTAAACATCGTAGTTAAAGTATTTACCCGCAATATCTTGGTAAATGCCTTTTTCACGCAATGATACGATCGCCTCATCAAGCTTTTTCGTCAGGTCTTTATCTTGTTTACGAACCGCAATACCGAAGCCATCGCCAAACCATTTTGGATCCGTTAATGATGGACCTACGAATTCGTAGTCTTCACCACCCGCTTTATTTAATACCCCCTCTTCTAGAGCAGAGGCATCACCAAGAACGGCAACCACACGGCCATTAGCAAGATCGAGGTAGGCTTCATCGAAAGAGCCGTAACGAACAATCTCTACTTTGTCGCCATAGTTATCGGTCAGATATTTGTCGTGCGTAGTTGCGCGCTGAACCGCAATTTTTTGTCCATCAAGATTGTCAAAGTTTAAGTTCGCGCCTTTCTTTGCAATGAACTTATTTGGAATAAGCGCGTATTTTCCTGTGAAATCAACTTTCTTTTTACGCTCTTCCGTGATCGACATTGCTGCAATGATTGCATCGTACTTACGCGCTAACAGCGATGGAATGATACCATCCCAGTCTTGTGCAACGATTTTACACTTCACTTGCATCTCTTCACAAAGTGCATTCGCCATGTCAACATCAAAACCTTTTAGCGAACCATCTGTTTCTGTCCAGCTAAATGGAGGGTAAGCGCCCTCAATACCAAAGCGAACCGTCTTCCATTCTTTCGCTTGAGCGACACCAGACACTGCTGTTGCAGCAAGCGTTGCAGCCAATAACCACTTTTTCATTTCCATACTCCTGTGATTGGTCTTTTATTTCATTGTGTTTTTATGTTGATTTAAGGACAGGCACGACATTGCCTCCTATAAAACATTGATAGAAAACATTGATAGCCATTAATCTTAATAGATAGAAGAGATAAACTGTTGTAATCGTTCTGAATCTGGACTAGTAAAAAGCTTAGCTGGATCTCCCTGTTCTTCAACTAAACCTTGGTGCAAAAACATCACATGGTTAGAAACATCACGTGCAAAGGCCATTTCATGAGTCACCACAAGCATGGTTCGCCCCTCATCTGCCAAGTCTCTCATTACCCCAAGTACCTCCCCAACTAGTTCTGGGTCAAGGGCTGAGGTTGGCTCATCAAACAGCATGACTTCGGGATCCACAGCTAAAGCTCTGGCAATGGCCGCGCGCTGTTGCTGGCCTCCGGACAAGTGACCTGGGTAATAATCTTTACGCTCGTATAGCCCCACTTTCTTTAACAGCACTTCGGCATTCTCAATAGCTTGTGCTTTTGGCACACCGAGCACATGAACTGGTGCTTCAATGACGTTTTCTAAAACGGTTAAGTGAGACCAAAGGTTAAAGCCTTGGAATACCATGGCTAAACGAGAACGAATACGCTGTACTTGTTTCTCATTAGCGGGTACGGATTCCCCTGCGCGGTTGTTCTTCATTTGGATAAGCTCGCCGTTTACCCAAATTTCACCTGCGGTAGGCGTTTCTAGAAGGTTGATGCATCTTAGAAAGGTACTCTTACCGGAACCGGAAGAGCCAATGATGGAGATAACGTCTCCTTTGTGGGCCGACAGTGAGATCCCTTTGAGAACTTCATTCTGTCCAAATGTTTTGTGCAGGTCTTTTATATCTAGCGCGGGTACATCATTCATGCGCTTTACTCCCTGTGTTATCACTGCATTAAGGGGCTCCGCCCTTTTGATTGGAACAAATTATCACCACTAAACTAAAGTTGCAACAAATTATTAACCTAAATATTTTACATAGATAAACACACACATCGAATTATTATGCGCTTAGTAGCGAATTATGCTTCATAAATAAAATATTAGGCATTTACTAAGCTCGTTAACAAACATTGTGTTAACTCTACAAAACGTTAAGTCATCGACGTTTTTATAGTCGTATTTTTAGCAAATATAAAACCCTCAAGCATTCATACTTGAGGGCTTCATAAAGTCAGAACTATTTACTTTCTATTTTTGAATAATTTCAAAATTAAATGACGCTTCTTCCGATTCTAACTCTCTAACTTTTGAGGCGTTTTTAAAACCGACACCTTATCTACATACGTTGCTGAGCTTTCAGGATCATTGTATTTGTTCATTATTAATTCAAAGAAATCTGAAGTATAACTATCACCATAATTGATGTAAGAAACTTCAATAGGCTCACTTCCGCTTGGTTTATATGAGTTGCCAATTTTATAGTCAGGGATGATTAACTCGTCGTGATTATTCGGTTCAGCGTAAATCGTATGTTTAGAGTTAGCAGACACTTCAAAATAAGCTCGCTGAAGACGATTTAAATCAGTTGCAACAACACCGTTATTGTCTACCACACAACGACCTCCTGAACACACTAACTCTGGGTAGATGCCACTTGATACTGTCGTTTCTGTTAATTCGACATCCATACTACTTGCCACTTGAGGTTGAACACTATAAATACTCCATGTGTTCATCGCTCCTGTCATATATAAAGAGTAAGACAATTCGTCACTGACAAGTATTGATCGATTGGCATTAGTTACTGACTGCCATTTATAGCGTTCATTTCTCGCTAGAGCTTTAACATCTACACTATTAAATGTATAAGACGGCGATGTTGGCCAGTTCAATGAAACCTCATCAGTTAATACTTTCAAAACCTGTGAATTAGGAGATTGATCGCCATCAATTGATAACTCTGAACCACGCGCCAATACATACCCTTTAATTTTCTCGTTGTTATATGCTTTACCGAGAACATATTCATTTGATGATACTAAGTGTATTGGTTTTTTGATCGTCTGACTGCTTGGAGTGAGGACTTCACCATCACGGTAAGTCTCAAAACCACTTTCTGTAATAGTGCCTAATCCACCATCAGAAGAGAGGTTCATTACTCTTTGGGTTTTATCAATAGTCAACTTACCATCTTGATAACATGACGATTGGTTACCTTGTGGTGACTCCACATTTACCAAGTAGTTTCCTAAAAACTGTTTTTGAATCGAGATTGTATGGAAAATTGGTGATGACGAAGTACCGACATTGTCTATCAATGTAATGTAACCACCATCCTCTACATCATTCTCTGTGAACGTCAAAACACCATTCGGTGAAATTTTTGAGATAAGTGACTGATTGAAAGATCCATCTGCATTGTAACTATCAATAGCATGAATGTTCGTTGCAACTTGCGCATAATCAACATTGCCCGTTGGGTATTCTTTGAAATACGTCGGTGATGAGCAGGTAGAACTGATATTTGCAGGATCCTGATTAACAAGCATATGAACAAACTGAATTTTGTAAGATTTCGGTGCGGGAGAACTAGAACCACCGCCACCGCCGCCACAACCGACCATTAGTCCTGAAATAATTGCCACTAGCGGCAGTACTGTAAGCTGTTTCATGTCTTGTTCCTAAACTGAGCGGCAATGATTAGCCAAAAATTCGTCTCTAGTAGGCATTAAGCAAGAATGAAGCCAGTTTTTTACCCATAAAATTCAAACAAACCATTCGACGGTTTATAATGTTATTTAAGCCAAATAGCGCCTAATTTTATGCAACTTGTGTAATCGAATTACACACTAAATCACCAACTTGTTCGCAAGTTGGACACTTTCTGTAGTTTTCTTTCACATCCATTCTTAAAGTGATCTAAATCAATCACCCCAAAGGGCTATCTTGTTAGACTCCGGCCCTATGATGAGGAATTTTTTGTGCCTCAACAGAAGACAAAGTTTTTAGCTATGCTTAGGCACGATATGTTCGTGCAACAAAATCTAATAATAGCTAGCATAGGAAGTGCCGCAGGAAGCGGAAAAACACAATTCAATTCAGAATTTATAACTTTTAAATATATGAGGAATCTATGTCAGACGCAGTAAATAAAGCGCACTCTGATTCGGATATCGAGAATAAAAGCTACAGCGAGCTTCATCGACCGTCATCTGAGTTCGCAAGCCGTTCAGACTACCTAGACCACGAACTGCAAATCATGAAGCCACGTCGCTACGCATTGAACTTGCCAGGTCGTGATTTCCGTTTTGAGCTTGAAGACCTTGTTCCTGCACTTGCTGGTACCATCGGTATTATCGCAATGTACTCTGCAGTAATGATGTCTTGGGCTGAAGGTCTTACTGCAGCATGGGACCACGTTAACTTAGGCAAAGAGTTTGCTATCGAAGTTGCACGTGTAGAAATGCTTATCCCTGCACTTCTTTTCTGTGTACTTGCTTCTGGTTTTATTAACCCTAAAGCCAACCTTGCAGGTAACCACGGACCAATGATCCCTCTTATTGGTACCATCGCTCTCGCTGGTGCTCACCCTCTTGCATTGGCAATCTTGATCGGTGTATTCGGTCTTATTCTTAGTTTCCTAAAAGGGGGTTCCAAACTGGTGAACCTCACCTCTGAAGGTACGGCCGGTGGCTTGCTTATCTTCTTAGGTTTAACGGGTACGATGAGCCAAATTACCTCAATTCAGGAGTGGGCGGTTGGTCTTCAATCTGACACGGTAGCTGCGGGTAGCATGGGTTATGTAGGCCTTATCGTTCTTGCAGTAACTATCGTTCTTTACGCTTACCTTGCGAAAGTAAACAAGCGTTGGCTAGCAATCCCTGTGTGTGCTTTCACTGGCCTTTCAATTGCGCTAGTACTAGGTGCGGGTTTTGATATTAAATTCGTAACAGAGACTGGTCTTCCTAACCTAAACCCAGTTTACTGGTGGGGCAGCACAGAAGAAGGTTGGATGCTTGGTCTTCCAAACATGGAGCACTTTATTGCATCACTACCATTTGCAATCCTTGCAGTAGCAATGTGGTCACCAGACTTCCTTGGTCACCGTATCTTCCAAGAATTGAACTACCCTAAAAAGACTGAAAAAGTACTGATGGACGTTGATGACACAATGACTATGTGTTCTATCCGTCAAATGGTTGGTACGGCAGTAGGTGGTGGTAACATCACTTCATCTTGGGGTACTTACATGATCCCAGCTGCAATTGCGAAACGTCCAATCCCTGCAGGTTCTATCCTACTCGGCTTAATCGTAATGATTGTTGCGATTCTTGGTTTCCCTATGGACGTTGCGGTATGGCCACCAGTAATGCGCGTTGCGCTTCTAGTAGGTGTATCTCTACCGCTTCTTGAAGCGGGTATGCAGATGGTAAGAGATTCGAAAGATTCACAAGCAGCGGGTATCTGTATCTTCGGTAGTGCCGTAGTTAACCCAGTGTTGGCTTGGGCTCTAACGATGCTTCTTGATAATAACGGTCTAATTGGTGACAAAGAGCGTGCTTCACGTCTATCATTTGTCGACAAGATTGTTATCCCTGTCGGCGTGCTAGTTATCTGTTTGGTCGCTATGCTTGCTGTAGGTATGCTAGAAGCTCAGTTTGGTATCCCAGCTCTGCTTTAAGCTACTTACTCAAAATTTTTATGGGTAGCGCTTGTCGCTACCCTATTTTTATTAAATATTTTTAGCGTTTATTGATTTAGTTTAAGGTTTGCAAAAAGTTTAGTGTAGCCTTGAGATGTAGTAAGATAGAACCCACATTAATAGCAGTGACAATATTTATAGTTTTATAACCCAAAACTTTTCATTTAAGACTATAAATATTGTTATTCATTAAGAGTGTACTGTTCTCCATGTCAAAGTGGAGATAGCTGGCTCAACGGCGAAGCAGTACGTATTTTTTTCTACTAAAAAGGTAGGTATGTCATGGCAGAGCAATTTGCTAAAGCTTGGGAAGGTTTTGCTGCAGGCGACTGGCAAAACGAAGTAAACGTTCGTGATTTCATTCAGAAGAACTACGCTCCATATGAAGGCGACGAATCTTTCCTAGTTTCTGAAGGTACTGAAGCAACTAACACGCTTTGGGCTAAAGTAATGGAAGGCATCAAAATTGAGAACGCTACAAAAGCACCTCTTGATTTCGATACTGACGTTATTTCTACCATCACTGCTCACGATGCAGGCTACATCGAAAAAGATCTAGAGACTATCGTTGGTCTACAAACTGAGAAACCACTTAAACGTGCAATCATCCCTAACGGTGGTGTACGTATGGTTGAAGGTTCTTGTAAAGCATACGGTGAAACTCTTGACCCTATGATTTCAAAAATCTACTCAGAGTACCGTAAAACGCACAACGCTGGCGTATTCGATATCTACACTCCAGATATCCTAGCTTGTCGTAAGTCTGGTGTTCTGACTGGTCTTCCAGATGCTTACGGCCGTGGTCGTATCATCGGTGACTACCGTCGTGTTGCACTATACGGTATCGACTTCCTAATGAAGGACAAGCTAGCTCAATTCAAATCTCTTCAAGAGCGTTTTGAGAACGGCGAAGACCTAACTGCAACGATGCAACTTCGTGAAGAAATTGCAGAGCAACACCGCGCTCTAGGTCAAATCAAGCAAATGGCTGCTAAGTACGGTTACGATATCTCTGAGCCTGCAACAACTGCTCAAGAAGCTATCCAATGGACTTACTTCGGCTACCTAGCTGCTGTTAAATCACAAAACGGTGCTGCAATGTCTCTAGGTCGTACTTCGACTTTCCTAGACATCTTCATCGAGCGTGATATCGCTGCTGGCAAAATCACTGAAGTTCAAGCTCAAGAAATGATCGACCACTTCGTAATGAAGCTACGTATGGTTCGTTTCCTACGTACTCCTGAATACGATGAGTTGTTCTCTGGTGACCCAATCTGGGCTACTGAGTCAATGGGTGGTATGGGTATCGACGGTCGTACACTAGTTACACGTACTAACTTCCGTTTCCTAAACTCTCTATACACAATGGGTCCTTCTCCAGAGCCAAACATCACTGTACTTTGGTCTGAGCAGCTACCTGACGGCTTCAAACGTTTCTGTGCTAAAGTATCTATCGATACTTCTTCTATCCAGTACGAAAACGACGATCTAATGCGTCCTGACCTACAATCTGACGACTACGCAATCGCATGTTGTGTATCTCCAATGGTTGTTGGTAAGCAAATGCAGTTCTTCGGTGCTCGTGCTAACCTTGCTAAAACTATGCTTTACGCAATCAACGGCGGCGTTGATGAGAAGCTAAAAATGCAAGTTGGTCCTAAAGAAGCGCCAATGACTGATGAAGTTCTTGATTACGCTAAAGTAATGGATCGTCTAGATCACTTCATGGATTGGCTGGCTAAGCAATACGTGACTGCACTAAACAGCATCCACTACATGCACGACAAATACAGCTACGAAGCGTCTCTAATGGCTCTTCATGACCGTGACGTTCGTCGTACAATGGCATGTGGTATCGCAGGTCTATCTGTTGCAGCTGACTCACTATCTGCAATCAAATACGCAACTGTTAAACCAGTTCGTGACGAAGATGGCATTGCAATCGACTTCGAAATCGAAGGCGACTACCCTAAATTCGGTAACAACGATGCACGCGTTGATGACATCGCATGTGAACTTGTTTCTACGTTTATGGGCAAAATCCGTAAACTTAAGATGTACCGTGATGCAATCCCAACTCAGTCTATCCTTACTATCACTTCAAACGTTGTGTACGGTAAGAAAACTGGTAACACTCCAGACGGTCGTCGTGCTGGCGCTCCTTTCGCTCCTGGTGCAAACCCAATGCACGGTCGTGACGAGAAAGGTGCTGTAGCATCACTAACTTCTGTAGGTAAACTACCGTTTGCTGACGCTCAAGATGGTATCTCTTACACTTTCTCTATCGTACCAAACGCGCTAGGTAAAGAAGAAGATAGCCAACGTGCTAACCTTGCAGGCCTAATGGATGGCTACTTCCACCACGAAGCTGGCATCGAAGGTGGTCAACACCTAAACGTGAACGTTCTTAACCGCTCTACTCTAGAAGACGCAGTTAAGCACCCTGAGAAATACCCTCAGCTAACAATCCGCGTTTCTGGTTACGCTGTACGCTTTAACTCTCTAACTGCAGAGCAACAAGCTGACGTAATCGCACGTACATTCACTGAGTCTCTATAAGACCCTCTGAATTAGCACAATAAGTGATACAACAAAGGCTGGTGCGGTAACGCATCGGCCTTTTTTTGTACCTTGAACTAAAGTTGTGACATGACATCTGATTTTGTTTTTGATCTTCCGTATGATGCGGAAAAAGCTAACAAATGATCGATATGAAACTCAGTAAACTTTTCGCCCTTGCCTTACTCTCGCCCGTTGCGATTGCCTCTACAAAATCAACCATTTCATTTACCTTAGATAACGATGGTATATTCGGCGTCGACCAAGATTATACCAATGGTATTTTCCTTTCGTATGCGACCGAACAACTGCGCCGTGATGCTGAATGGCGTTGGTTGAGCTTGAATGAAAGCAGTAACCAGACCAACGTAGACAAAATTGAGTTGGTGCTTGGCCACAAAATGTGGACACCAAGCGATATTGAAGCCGACTACCCTTTGGTCAACGACCGCCCTTACGCTGGCTACTTACACACTGAGATCAATTACCTGACTCTCACTGCCGACCGTGCGGTACGATACAACTTCACCATTGGTGCTACCGGTGAAAGCTCACTGTCTGATAAGGCGCAAGATATTGTTCACGGCATCACGGGCTCGACCGATCCACAAGGTTGGGAATATCAAATCGATGATGAAATCGCCTTTAGTGTCGGTTACCGCGCATTCAACAAGCTAATGCGCAGTGAAGCTTCAACTCAGCAATGGGAAATCACCAATGTCACGGATATCAACGCTGGTAACTTCCGCAGTGACATTTCTCAAGGTGTGATGTTCCGTTGGGGTACGAACCTCGCCAATAGCATTGGTGCAGCAAACATTAGTGTTGAAAGCCCTTTTCATGCCAGCATGATCGCAAAAAGTACATCGAGTTGGTTTCTATTTACTGGCTTTGAGGGACGCTACCGCTTCAATGACATCACGATTGAAGGCGATCGCTCTGGTATCCCTGAGCCCTCAGAACCTTATGACGTGACCTTGCAAAACTGGCAAGCCAGTGCGGTCGCGGGGGCGACTTGGCACAATCAAAATTATGGTGCAAGCTTAACATTCACCGTTAAGACACCAGACTATAAAGAAGCGCAAACGGATGTGTATGGCACGGGCTCGCTGTCTTTATTCGCATTCTTTTAAATAAACGCCATTCTGCGGCGAGTGAGCTTTCATTCGCCGCTTTCTTTCTCACTATCTCGGCAACGAAAACCCTCCAAGACTGTTTTAACCCTGCGATTTGTAATAAAATAGCAAGCATAATTTATTACAAATGAGAGCAAAGATGTCAACAACTGGTCGTATTCACTCGTTTGAGTCATGTGGTACCGTAGACGGACCTGGTATCCGTTTTATCGTCTTCTTGCAAGGTTGCTTAATGCGTTGTAAGTACTGTCATAACCGTGACACTTGGGACACGCATGATGGTAAAGAAGTCACTGTAGAAGAGATCATTGCAGAGGCAAAAACTTACCGCCACTTTATGAATGCATCCGGCGGCGGCATTACATGTTCAGGTGGTGAAGCAATGCTTCAACCTGAGTTTGTTCGTGATTTCTTCCGTGCAGCACAAGCAGAGGGTATCCATACCTGTCTTGATACCAATGGCTACATTCGCAAACATACTGATGTTATCGACGAAGTTCTAGACGCAACCGATCTTGTGATGTTGGATCTTAAACACATGAAAGATGAGATTCACCAAGACTTTATCGGTGTGTCTAACCGTCGTGTATTAGACTTTGCTCGCTATCTGCATAAAATCGGTCAAAAGACTTGGATTCGTTATGTTGTGGTTCCTGGTTACACTGATGAACCAGAGGCGGCCCATATGCTTGGCGAGTTCATCAAAGATATGGACAATATCGAAAAAGTTGAGTTACTGCCTTATCACAAGCTAGGTGCTCATAAATGGGAAGCTCTTGGCTTAGAATACCCTCTAGAGGGTGTGAATCCGCCGCCAAAAGAGACAATGGATGAGATCCAAGCTATCCTTTCTCAGTACCACTCAAATGTGAAATACTAAGTATTCAGATATAAAGAATCTTCTAAAAATACCAGCGTTTTGCTGGTATTTTTGTATTTAACTTAGGGAAAGACTTAAGGCGTTCAAACATGGATTGGTTTAATTTAGCGTCCGCTATTATCATTTTTCTGGTCGTGATTACTTACTGCTTACCTGACTGGCGCAACACCGTTTGGCCAAAGCTACTCCAGGAAAAATCATTTCAACACCTCGTTTGTGCAACGTTGTTTATCCTTAGTATTCTCTGGTCAGCGCAAGCGGGCGTGAAAGATGGCTTACAGATCCATTTCCTTGCCGTTACCACACTCACAATGATGTACGGTTGGCGTATGGCCTTTTTGCTCTGTATCCCTGCTATGTTGATCCATCACGTCATTCACAACATTTCACTGCTCGCACTTCCTAGTGCACTCATGTTATCGGCTTTGCTGCCCATTCTGATCAGTTATTTAGTCTTTGTTGTTAGCTATCAGTTTCTGCCAAGAAATATTTTCGTTTTCATTTTTATTGCCGGCTTCTTTAACGGCGCTCTGACTGGCAGCCTCCATTTATTGCTTAACGCGATATATCATTTGTATAGCGGTCATTATGATTGGCAAACCATTCTCGACAACTACTTTGTGTTTGCACCATTGCTTGCCTTCCCTGAGGGGCTACTCAATGGCATGTCGCTTGCTGTCCTCTCTGTTTTCAAGCCCGAGTGGTTACGCGTTTTCTCCGATCGTGACTACATTTACAATCATCATAAATAACCTCAAGGTATTGACTTAATCTCTTTCACTCGGCGCGATAAGGAAACCGAAGCTTGAACAAACGAATGATGATTCAACTGGCTAAATCGACGAATTCTTGCCATTTTTCATATTAAATATGTGTTGAGATCATGTTTCAACCTAGTCCAAAACGTTAACCTAAGCACATTAAAATGTATTAGATTATTTAGTGAGGTCATCATGGAAATGTCAAACGCTCAACGTTTGATTCTATCAAACCAATACAACTTAATGTCTCAACTTGATCCAAGTAATTCTGCAAAATACAAACGCTTACAAACCATTGTTGAACGTGGTTATGAGTTGCAGATGCGAGAGCTAAACAAAGATTTTGGTTGCATTACTGAAGCAGAATGTCGTGAAATCATTGATATTTTGGAAATGTATCACGCGATGCAAGAATCAAACAAAATGTTAGAAGAAGATGAGCGCCAAAACGTAGACCAGCGTCGCCTTCAATTCTTAGGTTTTGATATCGCGACCGAGGCACAGCAAGTCCACTATGTGCGCTTCTTAGTCGATTCAGAAGGGCTTTACCCTCAATTTGACAAAGCTGACCACCATTTCAATAGTCAAATGCCAATGCTTGAGAAGTATCGTCGAATGCTGAGAACATGGCGTAACTGCCCTCGCCAATACCACCTGTGTGCAAATGAACTTGCACAAATTTTTAGCGCTTAAACGGTATTTTTAGCGAATAAATGGGATTAACCCATCGCTCGATTAAAAAAGAGGACCTCGGTTCTCTTTTTTGTTTATGCGCTTGTTTGCAACCCTCTCTAACATCTCCTCTACTAACACTCGTTTAGCACTTAGGTTGCCATTCTTTAAGGGCCTTAAGATTTCATCGTCTGAAAATTAAAGCGTATTCTCTCCCTTTTATATGAACTTCATTTAGTACTTGGCCTCATTTAGTTAAATAGTGATTCAATTGTCAATTCTGCAATAAATTCATAATTGTTAAGCAAAATTGAAAATCCCCGACTAGGCTTAAAAGGAGAAAGGGAGTGATTGAAAGGTCCCTATTCACCGACTTTTGTCATAGAAAGAAAACGCCTATAAAGCAACACCTTTGGTGAAGTCCGACTCAAAATTGAGCGAACCAAACAAGATTACTGGGCGTACAACTTTACTTAGAGATAGACAATTAAAGTGATAGGTAAACCTGCTTCAACGTTCGTCGGTAGACTGACTATTAAAGGGGAAAGCGACATGAGTATTTTCGACCACTATCAATCCAGATATGAAGCTGCAAAAGATGAAGAGATGTCGTTACAGGAATTTTTATCCCTGTGTAAAGACGACAAGAGCGCTTATGCAAACGCAGCAGAGCGACTGCTTATGGCCATTGGTGAGCCCGAGGTTATTGATACGGCTCAGGACCCTCGATTAAGTCGCATCTTCTCGAATCGAGTTATATCGCGTTATCCAACATTCAAAGATTTTTTTGGTATGGAAGACGCTATAGAACAAATTGTTTCTTATCTAAAACATGCAGCTCAAGGCCTCGAAGAGCGCAAACAGATCCTCTACTTGCTCGGCCCTGTTGGTGGTGGTAAATCATCACTTGCCGAGAAACTAAAGGCATTAATGGAAAAAATGCCCGTTTATATCTTGAGTGCTAACGGCGAGCGCAGTCCTGTTAACGATCACCCGTTCTGTCTATTCAATGCGACAGAAGACGGCGAAATTCTCAAAAAAGATTATGGCATTGAGCAGCGCTACTTACGTTCGATTATGTCTCCATGGGCGGCAAAACGTTTGCATGAATTTGGTGGGGATATTACAAAATTCAAAGTTCTTAAAGTTCGCCCTTCTATTTTGGACCAGGTTGCCATTGCGAAGACTGAACCTGGCGATGAAAATAACCAAGACATTTCATCTTTGGTCGGTAAAGTTGATATTCGCCAACTTGAGCACTTTTCACAAGATGACCCCGATGCTTACAGCTATTCAGGTGCACTTTGTAAAGCGAATCAAGGTGTGATGGAATTCGTGGAAATGTTTAAGGCACCGATTAAAGTGCTGCACCCTCTATTAACTGCAACTCAAGAGGGTAACTTTAACGGTACGGAAGGGCTTTCTGCCATTCCATTTGACGGTATGATCCTCGCCCACTCAAACGAATCCGAGTGGCAGACATTCAGAAACAACAAAAATAACGAAGCATTTCTTGACCGTGTTTACATTGTTAAAGTGCCTTACTGTTTACGTGTTTCGGAAGAAGTGAAAATCTACCAAAAACTGCTTGAGAACAGTGAACTTTCCGCGGCCCCTTGCTCGCCAAGCACGCTGGAAACATTGGCGCAATTTAGTATTCTGTCTCGATTAAAAGAGCCGGAAAATTCGTCTATTTTCTCCAAAATGCGTGTCTACGATGGTGAAACGCTTAAGGACACCGATCCAAAAGCTAAGAGCTACCAAGAGTACCGCGACTATGCAGGTGTGGATGAGGGCATGAATGGTCTATCGACACGATTTGCGTTCAAAATTCTTTCGCGTGTGTTTAATTTTGATCAAACTGAAGTCGCCGCCAACCCTGTACACCTATTCTACGTGATCGAACAACAAGTTGAACGTGAGCAGTTCCCGTCAGAAATGGCTGAAAAGTATCTTGAGTTCTTGAAAGGTTATTTGGTCCCACGCTATGTCGAGTTCATAGGCAAAGAGATACAAACGGCCTATCTCGAGTCCTATTCTGAATACGGCCAAAATATTTTCGACCGCTACGTCAGTTATGCGGACTTCTGGATTCAAGATCAAGAGTACCGCGATCCAGAAACTGGTCAGTTGTTTGATCGAGCTTCACTCAACTCAGAGCTAGAGAAAATTGAGAAAACCGCCGGTATTTCAAACCCTAAAGATTTCCGAAATGAAATCGTTAACTTCGTGCTTAGAGCAAAAGCAAACAACAATGGCCTAAATCCGGTTTGGACCAGTTACGAAAAACTGCGCACAGTCATCGAGAAGAAAATGTTCTCTAACACTGAAGAACTTCTTCCGGTAATTTCATTCAACGCGAAAACGTCTTCTGAAGATCAGAAGAAGCACGACGATTTTGTCGCGCGCATGATGGAAAAAGGCTACACCGAGAAACAGGTTCGCCTACTTTCTGAATGGTATCTACGAGTACGTAAGTCTTCCTAACCAGTATGAGTTAGGTCGTTTGTGAAACATGAAGAGGGCTATTTCATGGCGCAATTTATAGACCGAAGGCTCAATGGCAAAAATAAGAGCGCTGTTAATAGACAGCGCTTCTTGAAACGCCATAAAGAGCAGATCAAAGAGTCGGTAGCAGACGCAGTGAATCGACGCTCGATCACCAATACGGAAACGGGCGAAGACGTATCTATACCGCACAAAGACATTAACGAACCTATGTTTCATCAGGGTAAAGGGGGCGTGCGCGAACGAGTACACCCTGGTAACGACCAATTTATTACTGGTGATAAAATCGAACGCCCTAAAGGCGGAGGACAAGGCGGCGGCGCTGGAGAAGGGAATGCCAGTCCAGATGGCGAGGGGCAAGATGAGTTTGTATTTCAAATATCAAAAGATGAGTATCTCGATATCTTATTTGAAGATCTTGAACTACCAAACTTAGAAAAGAACCAAGTTGCCAAGATCACCGAGTGGAAAACACACCGTGCGGGTTTCCAAACCGCAGGGATTCCATCAAACATCGCGATTGTTCGTTCATTGCAGCAATCGCTCGCAAGAAGAACCGCGATGACCGCGGGTAAAAACGCCTTTAAATGAGCTCGAACTTGAATTACAAAGAATCGAGCAAACTGAACCCGTTCAAAACTGGAAGAGAATCGATTAAAAAAAGAGATCGAGGAACTTCGCAAGAAAATCGAGGGCGTACCTTTTATTGACACGTTCGACTTACGATTTAAAAACTATGAAAAACGCCCTGTACCATCGAGTCAGGCAGTCATGTTCTGCTTGATGGATGTATCAGGCTCGATGGACCAAGCAACCAAAGACATCGCGAAACGTTTTTATGTCTTGTTATACCTATTTTTAACTCGCACTTATGAAAACGTAGAAGTTGTTTATATTCGCCATCATACCCAAGCTAAAGAAGTCGATGAACATGAGTTTTTCTACTCACAAGAAACGGGCGGTACCATTGTTTCAAGTGCGTTGAAACTGATGGATGAAATCGTAAAAGATCGCTACCCCGTAGGTCAGTGGAACATATATGCAGCACAGGCTTCAGATGGTGATAACTGGGCCGATGATTCTCCACGATGCCGCGATCTGTTAGTGAATAGGTTACTACCTAACTGTCAGTATTATTCGTACATCGAAATCACACGACGTTCGCACCAAACCTTATGGCACGAATATGAAAAGCTAACTCAAGCCTTTCCGAACTTTGCCATGAAAAACATCCGCTCTGTGGAAGATATCTTCCCGGTATTCCGTGAACTATTCCAAAAAGAAACGGCGTAAGGAGGCTAGCGATGAATACAGCGACAAATAATCTCACAGGGGGCGCATCGCAGCGACGCAAGTCAATGTTACCTGATGGACCAGACTGGACGTTTCAGCTACTCGAACGCTATCACAAAGAAATAAAACGGGTCGCGGAACAGTACCGTCTTGATACCTATCCAAATCAAATTGAAGTCATCACCTCAGAGCAAATGATGGATGCGTACTCAAGCATAGGGATGCCCATTAATTACAACCATTGGTCGTTTGGTAAAAAGTTCATTCAAACTGAGCAAAACTACAAACATGGCCAAATGGGTTTGGCGTATGAAATCGTTATCAACTCCAATCCTTGTATCGCTTATTTAATGGAAGAGAACACCATCACAATGCAGGCACTCGTCATTGCCCATGCTTGTTATGGTCACAATTCGTTTTTTAAAGGCAATTACTTATTCCAAACATGGACAGATGCCAGCTCCATCATCGACTATTTGCTTTTCGCCAAAAAATACATCGCTGAGTGCGAAGAGCGTTACGGCGCCCATGAGGTCGAACAATTACTCGACTCTTGTCATGCTTTAATGAATTTCGGCGTAGACCGCTACAAACGTCCGGAAAAAATTTCGATCAATGAAGAAAAAGCTCGCCAAGAAGAACGTGAAGCCTACTTGCAATCACAAGTGAATGACTTATGGCGAACCGTACCTCAAGCGAAAACCAAAGAGGAAGATATTAAAGAGCGCTTCCCATCGGAGCCACAAGAGAACCTACTCTATTTTATTGAAAAACACGCCCCACTTCTTGAACCTTGGCAGCGTGAGGTCGTCAGAATTGTCAGAAAGATCAGCCAATATTTCTACCCTCAAAAACAAACCCAGGTAATGAACGAGGGTTGGGCCACGTTCTGGCACTATACGATTCTCAACCACCTCTATGATGAGGGCAGTGTGTCTGAGAAGTTTATCTTGGAGTTTTTACACAGTCACACAAGTGTTGTTGCACAGCCACCATATAACAGCCCTTACTTTAGTGGCATTAATCCTTATGCACTTGGCTTTGCGATGTTTCGTGATATCAAACGCATTTGTGAGGAACCGACGGATGAAGATAAAGAATGGTTCCCAGAGTTAGCGGGAACTGATTGGTTAGATGCGGTGCATTTCGCGATGCACAACTTTAAAGATGAAAGCTTTATCAGCCAATATTTATCACCTAAGTTGATGCGAGATTTTAAACTGTTTGCCATTGATGACGATGACCGCAAAAACTTTATTGAAGTGTCGGCGATCCACGATGAGATGGGCTATAAACACATACGGGAAGCGTTAGCTGCGCAATATAATCTGGCGAACCTTGAACCGAACATTCAAGTATTTAATGTCGATGTCCGAGGTGATCGCTCGCTCACGCTTCAATACGTACCTCACAACCGTATTCCTCTCGATAACAGCTACGAAGAAGTTTTAAAACATGTCTACCGTTTGTGGGGATTTGATGTCATTTTAGAAGAGGTGAAAGATACCGGACACAGAGAGATTTTATCAACCTGTCCAAAACGCAATCAATATGACACACATATTTAGCCATCAATGATGTGTCGTTTTCGCCCTATCTCAGGTATTTATCTGGCTTAGGTATTTATCTATTTCAGATACTAATCTTTAGTAGAAAACAATCTATCTCTGAAAGCAATCTATCTCTGAAAGCAATCTATCTCTGAAAACAACCTACCTCAAAAAATAATAAGGCTCCTAAACTAGGAGCCTTATTATAATTGACACTGCGTAATGAAGTGTACGAAATACGTTGTGAGTTACGCGAAACGTAAAAGAGTCTTAATGCGCTTATTGCTTTCGTTGTGCAACAATTGCTCTCACAGCATCGAGATCTTCCTGAGTATCCACCCCTGCAGCTGGTGCTTCGCTCGCTACCGCTACATGGATTTTTTCACCATACCAAAGCACTCGAAGTTGCTCCAAGCACTCGATTTGTTCAAGAACACTTGGCTGCCAATTCACATAGGTATTAATGAATCCTGCGCGGTAAGCATATATACCAATGTGACGCATCAGTGGGTTCACAATCGTTTTATCTTGCTTAGCAAAGTTATCCCGATCCCAAGGAATCGTTGCTCGGCTAAAGTACATTGCATAACCACGCTCGTCAGCGACGACTTTCACCGCATTAGGATTGAAAACTTCCTCTTCTGATTCGATTTCAACCGCAAGCGTCGCCATCGGTGCATCACAACCGGCTAGGTTATCAGCAACTTGTCGGATAATTGAGGGTGGTATAAGAGGCTCATCGCCTTGAACATTCACGATAATGTGATCCGCAGGAATGGCCATCTTTTCTACGACTTCAGCTAAGCGCTCAGTGCCCGATTCATGGTTCGGAGATGTCATGCACACTTTACCGCCAAACTGTTTTGCGGCCTCGGAAACACGTTCATCGTCAGTAGCAATAATGACATCTTCCGCACCCGCTTGAATCGCTTGCTCGTAAACCCATTGAATCATCGGCTTACCACCAATGTCCGCTAATGGTTTACCCGGTAAACGGCTCGATGCATAACGCGCGGGAATGACAACCGTAAAAGACATTAGCGTCCCTCATCCATGCTCATGGTTCTTGCTTCAGGCTCAATCAGAACAGGGATCCCCTCTTTGATTGGGTAAGCAAGGCGATCCAGTTTGCAGATCAACTCTTGATTATCTTTATCGTACGTCAACTTACCTTTGCACACAGGGCAAGCTACAATCTCAAGCAGACGGTGATCCATAAGTCGCTTTAACCTCTTTTATTCGATTTAAAATTCGCTCTGCATCGTTTGATTGAAACTGAGCAGAAACAGGGAGATACCACCAATTATCTTGCGCATAACGATCGCATTTGACGGCATCTTTTTCTGTCATAATCACATTGGCCCCTTGTTGAGCCAATGATTCTAATTCTTGTTGGTCAAAGTCTTGATGATCGGCAAAGCCTTTCGTCACTTTGACATCCGCATTCATCGCAATAAGTGTATTAAAAAATCGAGGTGGATGCCCAATCCCAGCAAATGCGACGAGTTCGTTCAGCTCGTTCACATCAATTTGCTGCTTTGTCTTTAGATTAATCGCCTTTGACGGCGCAAGAGACATTGGCATTTCGCCTGATTGTGCATGACCACCATTGGTAATAATAAAGTCGACCTCTTTGAGACGCTCCATGCTTTCACGAAGCGGTCCCAGTGGAATCAAACTTTCATTCCCAAAACGGCGATTTCCATCAACAATGACAAATTCAATATCACGTTCTAGCGCGTAATGCTGCAGACCATCATCAGTGATAATGATATCAACACCCATTAGGAGCAATGCTTGCACTGCATTAGCACGAACAGGATCCACGGCAACGGGCGCCCCCGTTCGACGATGAATAAGCTTAGGCTCATCACCACAATGTTTTGCTAATGTATTGGCATCAAGCACCAAAGGATATTGTGGCGCTTTCGCTCCATAACCACGAGATACAACGCCTGGTTTATAACCAAGTTGCTGTAGTTGTTCTACCAACCATACCACCACAGGCGTCTTACCATTGCCACCCGCCGTAATATTACCGACTACGACAACAGGTACAGGCGCTTTATAAACTTGCTTTTTACCTGATTGATATTGACGACGCTTAGATTTGCTAATTGCGCCAAATAACAAACTCAGTGGCCACAACAGTGGCCAAAGCAAATATTTAAGCGGATGGTTTTCAAACCAAATCTTTTCAACCACAGCGACTACGCACCAAATTGAATGCGATGAAGCTGAGCATAAGCGCCATCTTTAGCAATCAAATCAGCGTGACTGCCACGTTCGACAATTGCACCTTCATCCACAACTAAGATTTCATCTGCATTTTCAATGGTCGACAGGCGGTGAGCAATCACAAGCACAGTCTTATCTTTTTGCAGTTCATCCAAAGCAGATTGAATGGCACGCTCAGATTCCGTATCCAAGGCTGACGTCGCCTCGTCCAGAATCAAAACAGGTGCATCACGCAACAATGCTCGTGCTATCGCCACACGCTGACGTTGACCGCCAGACAAGCTCGCTCCGTTTTCACCGATCATGGCATCTAAGCCACCATCCATCTTGCGAATAAATTCCATTGCATGAGCTAGAGTCGCCGCTCTTTCAATATCTTCCCGCGTGTATTTGTCTTCTGTTGCGTACGCGATGTTATTTGCAATAGTGTCATTAAACAAATGAACGTTCTGCGAAACTAACGCAAATTGCTCACGTAAATTCTTCAACTCGTAATCGCGAATGTCATGACCGTCAAGCGTAATAGAACCGGCGTTGACATCGTAGAAGCGGTTGAATAAGTTCGCTATCGTACTCTTACCAGAACCAGAACGTCCAACCAAAGCAACCGTTTTGCCTCGTGGGATATCAAAACTGATATTTTCAAGTGCTGGTTTTTCCGCACCTAGATAAGTAAACGTCACGTCCTTAACCGATACATCACCTTTCGCACGTTCAACGGTAAATTTACCCTCATTTTTCTCGGGTTCAAGATCCACAAGGGCAAATAAAGTTTGGCTCGCCGCCATACCACGTTGGAACTGGGAGGTCACGTTAGTCAGAGCTTTAAGTGGGCGCATCAAACCAAACATCGCAGAAAAGACGACGGTAAACGTACCTGGCGTCAACTGATCTTTAATCGAGTCGATACTTGCTAAATAAAGGACAACCACAATGGCAATTGAAGCAATCATTTGAATGATTGGGTTAGCAGCCGCTTGAGCCGTCACTAGCTTCATGCTTTGTTGACGCATCTGGTTACTGACTTTCTCGAAACGTTTACCTTCGATGTCTTGGCCGCCGTAACTCAATACGACTTTGTGACCTTTCAACATTTGCTCTGCCGATGCCGTCACATTGCCCATCATGGTCTGCATGTTTCTAGAGATTTTTCTAAAACGCTTAGAAACAACACCAATTCCCCAGGCCACAAGCGGCGCAACAGCGAATAGCACTAATGACAGTTGCCAGCTGTTATAAAACATCAGTACGAGTAAACCAATGATGCTTGCACCCTCACGCACAATGCTCACTAAGGCTTGGCTGGTTGCTGCTGATACTTGCTCAGAATCGTAGGTAATGCGCGAAAGCAAATTACCGGTTTTCTCTTTATCAAAATAAGACACGGGCATGTGCATAAAGTGATTAAACACCATTCGGCGTACTTGCATGACCACATTGCCGGATACCCAACTCAAACAGTAAGTCGAGACGAAGCCACTCACCCCTCGAACAAACATCATGCCAAACACAATCAAAGGAAGAGTGCGCAAGAAATCAGATTCTGCATTACCAAAACCTTCATCAAGCAATGGCTTTAGTAACGAAATCATATAAGTATCGGAGATAGCATTAATCACTAATGCAATGACAGCGACGATCAGGCCGGATTTATAAAGGCGGATAAATTGCCAAAGACGCTTAAACGTCTGCCAGGTCGTTTCATCAGTATTTATTGACATAGAAGTGCTTTATTTTCTTACATTAAGACTCTTATTCTACTCCCTTACGCAGCATCTGCCTATACCAGGGCTCAAATGACTCTCTACGTTTAGTATCAAAATACCAATTATCTTGATTAATAAACACGCTGATTTGTCCATCATGTCCTGTATCCAGCCATTCAATGCCTGCAGATTGATATGCCGCTTTTACACTTTCTGCTGGCATACCCCACTGATTGTTTTTTGCTAGTGACGCAATCGCTAATGTCGGATTCACAGCATGGATAAATTTGGGATTAGATGAGCTTTTACTGCCATGATGAGGGACGAGCATCACATCACTATTTATCTTCTCAGCCTGCCGAGTTAACAACCACTCACTTATCGCTTCAATATCTCCAGTGAGTAGGACTCGAAAATAGGTTTGAGGATCCGTGATACGCAGAACGCACGAATGAGGGTTATAGGCACGATTGACAAGCTTAGGTGGCCACACCACTTCTACCATTAAGCCCTGCCAAGTCCAATTATTATTCGCTACACATGGCTGATAATTAAGCAATTTTTGGCTACTCAATTTCCTGCTCGGTTCAAACTGGGACTCAAGATAACGTCGGCCGCCAGCATGGTCGGCATCAGTATGGCTTAAAACTAAAGTGTCGATAGAGTTATGGCCTCGGCGATGCAATACAGGCCGAATCACCTGTTCAGCAATACTGCCACCTGCCCACGCTTTACCTGTGTCATACAACATAATGTGGCTGTCTTTTTCTATGAGTACTGCTAACCCATGCCCGACATCGAGTACGTCTAATCGCCACCCTTGCCTCTCTTTTGAAAATGGCAACGTAAGCATGACCGCTACACCACTTAATAGCATCCACGCAGACCGGTCAAAAAAGCGCCTCAAAATAAAAAGTACACAAACAAGTAACACTAACGATGATTGCTCAACGCTAAGCGGTTGCCAACTGCCTTGCGCAAACTCCAACGCCCACGTCATAGGCCAAAGCAGCCAATCCAATAATTGCCATAGCACCCCGGGAAACCAATATGTGATTGATGAGGTCATAAGTGACGATGACACAGCAAGAGCGAGGAACATCACTGGAACAACCACAAAACCAAACCAAGGAATAAAAACAAGATTGTAGAAAATAGAGGCTAGACTTGTTCCTACAAAAAAGTAGCCGCTAATAGGCATGATCAAAAGTGTCAGCAAAAACTGAACTTTAAGTAACGCTAGAAGCGGTTGTTTTCTACCCTTGCTGCCCTGCTGCATCTCATTCACCGCGAGCAAAACAGCGGCAACAGAAAGGTATGAAAGCCAAAAGCTCATACTAAGAAAAGCAAATGGACTCATACTCAATTGAATAGCGACAGCGAGCAATAAAACACGCCAAGCACTCCAATGAACAAGGAAATACTTGAGCATCACGTATATCGCACATACAGAAAAAGCACGCGTTGTTGGTAACGAGAAATCGGCTAACCATGCATAAGAGAAAGCCACTATCAAGCCTATAACCGCAGGTAAATACAACAAATTTGATGCAATATAACGGGCACATACACCGATGGATGCGCCAAAAGCAAACGCCATCCCAATATGCAAACCGGATATAGAGATCAAATGGAGCAAACCACTGTCACGTAACTGCTGCCAATGCTGGTGAGTCAACCTAGTACGATCACTGAATGCCAAGGCACTTATCAGCGGAAAATGATACAGATGCCTAATCTCGCGATTAACTGATTGAATAATACTTTGCCGAACAGAAGTATGAGTCCGAATAATCCATCGCGCTTGTGAAGAAACCACCGCTCTAGCAAGAACACCATTTCCCAACGATTGTTGTTCTATATCGAATCCAGCTTCGTTCCTTAACCCCGTGATGGCCTTCATCGACACTTGTGTCGTAAAGTGACTGTTAACAGATAACGGAAATGGCGTTATCAACCTGATCTTAGGTTTAGCAAAAGGTAATAAACTCTTTGAATCAGCATGACTAACAGAGACAATTCCTTCATATCCGTGACTTATTTGCGTAAAAGGGCTGTCAACTGTGCCAATTATGGTAAGATCCTCACCTGCTTGAAAAAGGGCTTGTTTATGATGCTCCATGATATTGCCATGGACGACGACAACCATAGCGCCCAAAATTGCTCCTATGCAGATTACGCCCTGACGCCATTTTATGATTGAACCGATAGTAATCATTCCCAATAGCGTCCATCGCCAATCTGGCATTGTCGGCCACCATGCTGACGATATAACGGTTACTACAAATAACACCAAGGTCCAACTTTTATCTGAGAGAGTCATGTCGTCCTATGCCTAGAAAGCTGATAAAACGCTTCATGCCAGATCATGAAATGATCAAACGCCAAAAAGCACTGAAAGTCTTCGGCAACGTGTTATACAACCCTAATTTGTGGTGTTTAAATCGTCGCTCTGCGTCTGGGGCGTTTGCCGTAGGCTTGTTTATGGCATTTGTTCCACTTCCTAGCCAAATGATCATGGCGGCAGGTCTTGCTATCTTATTAGGAGTAAACTTACCCCTGTCTGTTGCCCTAGTGTGGATCAGTAATCCAATCACCATGCCCGTGCTGTTTTATTTTGCTTATAAACTCGGCGCATTAGTCATGCATGTTCCACCACAACCTTTTCATTTTGAACTGTCGTGGGAATTTATCATGCAGCAAATGAACACCATTGGGCCTCCATTCCTATTGGGTTGTGCTATTTGTGGCGTCGTATCTGCAATGCTTGGCTATTTTGGCATTCGTGGACTGTGGCGCTATTCTGTAGTGCGAAGCTGGCAAAAACGCAAAATACGATAATACCTTGTGAAACAAAAAGCAGTTCACAAGGCATTGAATGGAAAATAGTTAACGTTAGTTGTGATAGGTAATGCAACTCAAGTATGAAAAGCGCTGAGCTATCGCATACATCGCCAAGCAAAAGATAAAAGCAAAAAGGACCGATTTTCGGTCCTTTTTGTTGCTTATGAGTTGGTACTCTAAAGGGATGATATTTCTCGTTTACTTAGAACTCAAAACGGAAGCTGGATTCAACTTTGCTGCACGAGATGCCGGATACCACGTCGCCAGCAAACTCAACACAATTGCAGTGATAGATACAAGTGCCACATCAGGCCAATGCAGCTGAGAGGGCAAAAAGTCAACAAAGTAAATATCGCCCGACAAAAACTGATGACCAATCAGGCTTTCTACTCCTTTGATTATTGGGGTCAAATTCAGAGCCACCAGCACCCCAGCAACACTGCCTGCAATACTGCCGAAGACACCAGAAAAAACACCTTGCCAAACGAAGATACGTTTAATAAGGCTGTCTTTTGCTCCCATTGTGCGCAGAATAGCAATTTCTGCCGCTCGGTCTTTTACGGCCATCATAAGCGTTGAAACAATATTAAAGCACGCGACGCCAATCACCAGAACCATAACTAAATACATGATGGTGCGGACCAATTGAATGTCTCGATACAAGAACCCAAATTGTTGTTGCCAACTCTTTAAGTAAACATAAACATCAATCTTATTCCCGACTTCACGGACAATCGATGGTGCATCAAGAACATCATTGGTTTTCAAAGAAATGCCTGTAACACCATCGCCTAGACGAGCGTATTGTTGAGCATCTTGTAACGGAACTAATGCTAGAGAATGATCAATTTGCCCATTAAGTGTCAAGAAACCTGAAACTTTTACCCGAACACGTTTTGGCGCCTGAACTTTATTTGAAACCCCCGTTTGCGGGATCATCAGCGTAATATAATCACCAACACCTACATTTAATTCATTCGCAACGCCACGCCCTAAAATGACTTGCTGTTGTCCCGGATAGAAGCTCTGCCACGCTTTTGAATCGATAAACTCTGACATACTGGAGACCGCTTGTTCAAAAGCAGGATCCACACCGCGCACTTCAATTGCTTTTAACTTACTGCCTTTTTCAGCCAAACCTGTAAATCGAACATAAGGCGCAGCAGCGATAACATTCTTGTGGCTGACTGCTTGGTTCATGGTTTTGCTGTAATTATGCAAAGGACCATTGACCCCCTCTAACTCAGCATGTGGAATTACCGACAACACCCGAGATTGCAGTTCACGTTCAAAACCGTTCATTGCAGAAAGACCAATGATAATCACGGCCACACCAACAGCGATACCAATTGTTGACGAAAGAGAGATGAACGACACCATCTTATTACGCTTTTTGGCGCGACTGAATCGACCACCGATCATCAATGCTAAAGATGAAAACAAAATTAGCCCTCCGCGACCGTTGGTTCAGTAGTAAAACGATCGACCAGCAAACCGTCTTGCATGTGCATCTGACGATCCATTTTTGCTGCTAATGCATTGTCATGCGTCACGACTAAAAACGCGATATTCGACTCTTGGTTTAACTCACGCATCAAATCATAGATAGCTAGAGCCGTTTTATGATCAAGGTTGCCCGTAGGCTCATCCGCTAATACCAGATCAGGCTTGTTCACTAAAGCTCGTGCAATCGCAACACGTTGTCGTTCACCACCAGAAAGCTCAGATGGACGATGCTCCATACGATGGCCTAATCCCACTTTCTCAAGTAATGCTTTTGCCGCGGCTTTGGCTTCTGACACTTTCATCCCACCAATCAACAGTGGCATTGCGACGTTTTCAATGGCAGTAAAGTCAGCTAACAAATGATGAAACTGGTAAACAAAACCAAGGTGCTTATTACGAAGTGCCGCTTGTTTATTTGAGCTCAACGCCGATAAGTTCTGACCAAGAAAATCCACCTCCCCTTGAGTCGCATCATCTAACGCGCCAAGAATATGAAGTAACGTACTCTTACCAGAACCCGATG
This sequence comes from Vibrio alfacsensis, assembly GCF_003544875.1. Taxonomy (NCBI): domain Bacteria; kingdom Pseudomonadati; phylum Pseudomonadota; class Gammaproteobacteria; order Vibrionales; family Vibrionaceae; genus Vibrio; species Vibrio alfacsensis. Next base: position 1,012,033 of record NZ_CP032093.1, on the reverse strand, counting down.
AACCGACAATAGAAACCAGTTCACCTTTATCGATATCAAAACTGACGCCTTTCAACACTTCCGTATCTAACGAGCCCTCTCGATAGACTTTACGAATATCACGACATTCTAATAGCTTATTCATAGCGAAGTGCCTCAGCAGGTTTAACAGAAGATGCTCGATAAGACGGGTAAACAGTTGCAGCTAGACTCAGAGCAATCGCCAGCACTACCACTAATAAAATTTGGAATGAGTCGATCACGATTGGTAAATGACCACCAAAGCTAAACAAAGCAACGCCGGCCGCTTCCAGAATCGCGTTTAGGTTGAGCGACAAAGCAACACCGACAGCACCACCAACAATCGCACCAATCACACCACTGCTTGCGCCTTGCACCATGAAAACGGCCATCACTTGAGATTGCTTCATCCCTTGGGTTTTAAGGATCGCGACTTCAGATTGCTTCTCCATCACCACCATGATCAACGCAGAAATGATGTTAAACGCAGCGACACCGACAATTAAACCGAGCATCAATCCCATCATGTTCTTCTCCATTTTAACCGCTTGAAAAAGTTCACCACGTTGTGCACGCCAGTCACTCCACTCCCAACCATTTGGCATTGGTGCATCAGCAAAGTCTGTCACCATAAACGGATCCGAGAAGAAAACACGCCAACCTGAAATCGTATCTTTCGGTAAGCGCATCAGTCTCGCTGCATCAGTCATATTGACGATCATCAGTTGGCCATCAACATCCGAACCCGTATTAAAAATACCCGCAACCGTAAAATTACGTTGGCTAGGGATACGTCCAAATGGCGTAAATTGAGTGGCATTGGTCACCATCAAACGGACTTTATCACCCATCGACACTTTAAGAGAGCGCGCCAAGCTGTGGCCCAGCAAAACTCTATACTCACCAGCTTGCAGCGAAGATAAACGGCCTGCAATCAAGTGATTAGAAATCGGGTCACCTTGTTTTGGCTCAATACCAATTAGATAACCTGCCGTCAATTGTGCTGAACTTTGAATAACGGCTTCACCACGCACAATAGGCTCCGGCTTCGCCGTTACCGACATATCTTGTATAAACTGAGGAGCGGTCTCGGAAAGTGGTGTTTTACCATCATGTTGGGAAATAACAGCATGGGGTAACACACCCAAAATGCGATCTTTTAACTGTGCTTCGAAGCCGTTCATTACAGAAAGCACCGTCACCAACGCCATCACACCAATAGTGATGCCCGCTGTCGACATATAAGACACAAACCGACTGAATCTATCTCCGGAGCGTCCCCGAAGATATCTCAAGCCAATGAATAAAGAGATAGGATGATACATATAGAACAAACCAACTTGGTTATCTAATTATGAAGCTACAACTTAGCTAATTAATAAGCATTATCTTACCTTACTCTTTACATGAAGAAGACAAGATAATCGCTAAATTTGTCAACGACATGCAATAAGTCCGCATTTACCGTAAAAAGTTCAGCAAGAAAAACAGGGAAACTTGATAACTTACCCTGATTAGCGATAATCAGTGCTCTATCTGGCTCATTCTAAAATAAAATGAGAGCGCTCGTGGCAGAAAGGACCGAATAATGACAGAGCAAGAGTATTTCACTGTACATCACAGCCTAACCATTAACGTGGAGACGTTAGCAACAGGCTTTATTCTGCCAAATGAAGAGACATTTGAATCAGAAATCCCAGCACCATTTATCGTTGCAAGCGAATTCAGCCATTTAGATATGCAGGCCGACAAAGCACGCTTAGAGTTACAAACGAAAGAGCTCAAGCATGTCATCAATTTACTCGACACCCAAAACTCAAAGCTCAATCTGCTTTTAAGTTTCATGCTTTCCCAGCAAGATAACGCTGACGCTCGCTTTCAGACCACACAGTTTGGAGCCAGTCAATTAAGTTATCGTAGTCACCTCGAAGCCAATCTCGAACAATTGGTGCGAGTCAAACTGTTCTTAGACCATCCTGCTGCGGCTATTTACTGCTACGCTCAAGTAATAGATTGTCAACCAGAAGAGCAAGGATATGTGGTGACTTTAAAATACAAATTGCTCCGAGAAGCCGACCAAGATTTACTGATCAAAGCCGCGTTATATCAACAACAAAAACTACTACGCCAGCGTTCATTAGAGCGAAATATCAAATAACCATCATGACAAAAAAATAACTATCATGACAAAAGCAACGATTCTATCGGTCACAAACCCATCAGGTTCTGGTGACAAAAAGCAACTTGGCAACCTCCCAGGGGCGGCATTAGCGATGGCCATTGCTGAGCTTGCTAAACAGCATAAAAGCCACGCTTTACTTGTCGTGCCCGACCCTCAAATCGCGCTAAAACTGCAAGCCGAAATCGAACAGTTTATTGATAAGCCTGTTAGTCTGTTTCCAGATTGGGAAACATTACCTTACGACAACTTTTCACCACATCAAGAAATCATCTCCGACCGTATCGCTCGTTTATATCAATTGCCTCATCAACGCGACGGTGTCACGATTGTGCCAGTCAGTACGGTGTTACAACGTCAATCACCACGCGACTTCTTGCTGCAACACACTTTGATGGTCAAAACAGGTGATCAATTTTCATTAGATAAGTTGCGTGTCCAGTTAGAAAACTCTGGCTATCGCCATGTTGATCAGGTATTTGGTCCCGGTGAATACGCAAGCCGCGGTTCAATTCTTGACTTATTCCCAATGGGCAGCTCCGATCCGTACCGCATTGATTTCTTCGATGATGAAATTGATACCATTCGTACGTTTGATCCCGAAAATCAACGCTCCGTTGAAGACATTGAACAAATTCAATTACTACCTGCTCATGAATTCCCAACCACAAAATCCGCAATAGAAGATTTTCGCACCCGTTGGCGCTCTCAATTTGAAGCAAGACGTGAGCCTGAATCTGTTTACATGCAAGTGACAAAAGGAACTTGGCCTGCCGGTATCGAGTATTGGCAACCCCTTTTCTTCGATCATACTGAAACCCTATTCGATTACTTGCCGGATGATTCCCTACTCATCACCTATGGTGATATTGAAACGGCAATCGATACGTTCTTAAATGACGTTGAATACCGTTACGATCAAAAGAAAATTGACCCATTACGTCCGCTGCTTGCTCCCCATGAATTGTGGTTAAAGAAAGATGAACTGTTTACGTACTTCAAACAGTTACCTCAAGCTCAATTAAGTTCAGAAAAAATCGTAAAACGTGCGGGTCGAGAAAACCTAGCCGCGCGATCTCTCACTGAACTTGGTGTTCAGCAGCAAAACAAAGAGCCACTTGCTCGATTACGACAATTTAGCGAGCAATTCACCGGTAAAATTGTTTTTTCTGTAGAGTCAGAGGGTCGCCGTGAAGCGCTCACAGAGCTATTGCAAGGAATTAAAGTTCGCCCCGTAGTGCATGACTCGCTCTACAAAGCACTCGGTTCTGATGACCGTTTTAGCTTGATCCTCGGTGCGGCAGAACATGGTTTTGTTCATGATGAGCTAGGCTTCGCTCTGATCTGTGAAAGCGACTTATTGGGTGATCGCGTCATCCAACGTCGTCGCAAAGATAAGAAAGCAGTCAACAGCGACACCGTGATTCGCCATCTTGCCGAACTCAAACCTGGTCAACCCGTCGTACATATCGATCATGGTATCGGTCGATACCTTGGCCTCCAAACCCTCGAAGCTGGCGGCATGAAAACCGAATACGTGACGTTGGAGTATCAAAATGATGCCAAGCTCTATGTTCCCGTATCCTCTTTAAACCTAATCAGTCGCTACTCAGGTGGAGCAGAAGAAAGTGCACCTCTACATAAGTTAGGCGGGGAAGCATGGGCCAAAGCTCGGCGTAAAGCGGCGGAAAAAGTCCGCGATGTGGCTGCCGAGCTTCTGGATGTGTACGCTAAACGTGAGTTAAAACCAGGTTATAAATTCGCACTCGATCGCGGCCAGTACGCTACCTTTAAAGCGACGTTCCCGTTTGAAGAAACCGATGATCAATCTATGGCAATCAACGCTGTCTTGTCTGACATGTGTCAAGCTAAAGCCATGGACCGCCTCGTGTGTGGTGATGTCGGTTTTGGTAAAACTGAAGTGGCCATGCGCGCGGCTTTTGTTGCCACAGACAACAGCAAGCAAGTTGCGGTGTTGGTGCCCACGACCCTGCTTGCTCAGCAGCACTTTGAAAACTTCCGTGACCGATTTGCCAATCTGCCAATCCGAGTAGAAGTCCTATCGCGCTTTAAATCTGCTAAAGAACAGAAAGTGATTCTTCAAGACGTTGCTGACGGCAAAGTCGATATCGTGGTGGGCACTCACAAATTACTTTCTAGCGATATCAAGTTCAAAGACCTTGGTTTATTGATCGTCGATGAAGAACATCGCTTTGGTGTGCGCCAAAAGGAAAAAGTGAAAGCGATGCGTGCGGATGTCGACATTCTAACGCTTACCGCGACACCAATTCCGCGAACGTTGAACATGGCGATGAGTGGCATGCGCGACTTGTCGATCATCGCGACACCGCCAGCACGCCGTTTGGCAATCAAAACGTTTGTACGCCAACGTGAAGACGCCGTGATTCGTGAAGCGGTACTACGTGAAATCATGCGTGGTGGTCAGGTGTATTTCCTACATAACCAAGTCGAGACCATCGAAAAAGCGGCGGAAGACCTGCAAAAACTGGTTCCAGAAGCACGCGTAACGGTTGCCCACGGTCAAATGCGTGAACGCGAGCTAGAGCGCATCATGAACGACTTCTACCACCAACGTTTCAATTTGTTGGTTTGTACGACCATCATCGAAACCGGCATTGACGTTCCAACCGCGAACACCATCATTATGGATCGCGCCGACAATCTTGGTCTTGCTCAACTTCACCAATTACGTGGCCGAGTTGGGCGTTCGCATCACCAAGCTTATGCATATTTATTGACCCCTCATCCAAAAGCCATTACGAAAGACGCCATCAAACGCCTCGACGCTATCGCTTCACTCGAAGATCTGGGGGCGGGCTTTACGCTGGCTACGCACGATCTTGAGATCCGTGGCGCTGGTGAGCTACTGGGTGATGAACAAAGTGGTCAAATTCAATCTGTTGGTTTTACACTGTATATGGAAATGCTTGAACAAGCCGTTGAAGCGTTGAAAGAGGGGAAAGAGCCATCACTGGATGATTTACTGCGTGAGCAGACAGAGATTGAAATGCGAATTCCTGCACTGCTGCCAGATGATTATATACCAGACGTTAATACTCGCCTGTCTATGTACAAACGCATCGCCAGTGTGACGGACTTCGATGGGTTATCTGAACTCAAAGTGGAGTTGATTGATCGTTTTGGTTTGTTACCTGATGCTGCGAAAAACCTGCTTGCCATTTCTGAACTAAAAATTGGTGCCGCGTGCCTTAAAGCGAAGAAAATCGAGGCACATGATAAAGGCGGATTCATCGAGTTTTACCCAGATGCTGACATAAACCCAGCGTATTTGGTTAAACTCCTGCAGTCACAGCCGCAAAAATTTGCAATGGAAGGTCCAACTAAGTTCAAGTTTAGCGTACCATTGACGGACCGACGTAAACGCATTCAATTTGTCCAAGACTTACTGAATGATTTTAAACAGAATTTATTACCAACGAGCTAATAGTCGAATGAGAATACTGATCCCATTATTGCTTCTTTGTGTCTCAATGCCATCTTGGGCTGCGCGTCAATTTGATATTGAAGTAATTATTTTCAAACGAGCAGTCGACCCTGAAAGCACTACTGAATCATGGCCAAATACCCTGCCAACGATTGAGATGAGCAATGTCGGTAGCCTAGAGAGTGAGTCTTACCGAAATTCAAAAGGCGTAACATTGCTGCCCCGCTCTTCTTTCCGCTTAAATGCACAAGAAACGGCATTGAGTAAGCATGCGGGTTTCAAGGTTTTAAAACACGTAGCATGGCGACAAGGCGATCGCGGTAAAGCAAGCGCCCCCATTTTCCGCTTTGTCGGAGGCCGTGATTATTCAGGCAGTTACTACTCTGATGGCCGCGCTAAAGACGGAAGTACACAACCACTAGATACAGATGGCTATAGCGAAGAAACAGTCACCGGTCCGCTTTACGAACTGGACGGAAAACTCCAAATCTATGTTCAGCACTATCTGTTCGCGGAAACCACACTGGATATTCGCGAGCCGAGTGTGCGTGAGGTTCGTATCGAAGCTCAACCTGTTGACCAACAAACAGAAACACTTGGTGAAGTCGATGGTAATGTCCAAGTAGGTAACTTAGCGGAAATTTCTCCAACGGTGACTGAAGAAACATTCTTGAAGAGCTACCGACTCGATCAGAAACGTCGTATGCGTAGCGGTGAAACTCACTACTTAGACAACCCATTGATGGGAATGATCATTCAAGTTCGTCGCGTGCAATAATAATTCGCACTAACATGAAGCGCAGCAAATGCTGCGCTTTGTTATATCTAACGTCCGAGCCCTTTTAACCTCAAGTTATTAGGGTGAGAAATGATCATTTAGGTATCTCAATTTATGAGTCCGGATTTTGAAATCATTACTCCTCACCTAGCCTTAAAGCTCATTCCCGCAGAAGATGCACATGCTTTACAAGCACTGATCGTCCAATCGCCCTCTTTACATCAATGGCTTGATTGGTGTAACCCAAGCGTGACACTGAAAGATGCGCAAGATTTCTTACTCGCAACACGTTTAAACTGGGTAAAAACCGAGGCTTTTGGGTTTGGTATCTATGAACGAGAAAACCATCATCTCGTGGGTATGGTTGCTGTCAATGAGCTATACCATACGTTCAACATGGCAAGTATTGGGTATTGGGTTGCAGATAAGTACCAAAGAAAAGGATTTGCGCAAGAATCAATCGCAGCTTTGGCTGAGTTTTGCTTTGCACAATTGAGTTTAACGCGAATTGAGATCGTTTGTGATCCTGACAATACCGCAAGCCAAGCTTTAATTGAGTCTGTCGGAGCGAAAAGAGAGGCGATTGCTAGAAATCGTTTTATCTTTCACGGAAAACCCAAAGATGGCGTGGTGTATTCATTGCTGCCGATTGATTTAGAATAAAAAAACCACCGACATGCGGTGGCTTCTCTTTATATCTCTTTGGGTTTCATCACCGACTCTGCGTTATATTACGAGACCAGCGATAGAGAAACCCAGTTTAAATTAGTGTAGCTTTAGATTTGGACGAAGTACGCGGTTGATTCGGCCAACCAGCATCATTAGACTCGTCTTAATCACACCATGCAGCGCCATTTGGTGCATGCGATATAATGAGATATAAACCACACGAGCAATGCGACCTTCAACCATCATAGAGCCTTTGGTTAGGTTACCCATCAAGCTACCTACCGTAGAGAAGCGGCTAAGTGAAACCAAAGAACCATGATCTTTGTAGACGTACTCTTTTAACTCACGGCCATTCAACTTCGCTACGATATTGCTGAATGCTTGGCTTGCCATTTGGTGTGCTGCTTGAGCGCGAGGTGGTACAAATGATCCATCCGGCTGAGTACATTGAGCTAAATCACCGATAACGAAAATATCGTCATCACGTGTCGTTTGCAGCGTGCCTTTCACCACGAGCTGGTTAATACGGTTAGTTTCTAGACCAGCAATGTCTTTGATAAAATCAGGCGCTTTAATACCGGCAGCCCAAACCATAATTTGAGCCGGGATCTTCTCGCCATCTTTTGTCGTCAAACCGTCTTTCTCTGCTTGTGTTACCATTGTCGCAGTGCGGACATTTACGCCCAACTTCACGAGTTCTTGGTGTGCTGCAGACGAAATACGCGGAGGCAAAGCAGGAAGAATACGCTCACCCGCTTCAATCAAGCTGACATTTAACTTGCTTGAATCGAGATCGCCAAAGCCATACGTTCTTAGCTCTTTGACCGCATTGTGTAACTCTGCAGAAAGCTCAACGCCAGTCGCTCCAGCACCAACAATCGCAATGTCTACCGTTCCGTTACCATTTTTTGCGTGCAGCTTTAAGAACTCATTGTTCATTTCACTGCGGAAACGGTGCGCCTGCTCTGGGCTATCGAGGAAGATACAGTTATCACGCACACCTGGTGTGTTGAAATCGTTAGATGTAGAACCAATCGCCATGACCAGAATATCGTACTCCAATTCACGTCTTGGCATTAGAAGCTCACCATGATCGTCTGTAAGCTCACTTAAAACGATCACTTTACGTTCACGGTCGATATCTTGCAGACTGCCCATTTGGAAGTCAAAGCAGTGGTTCTTAGCATGCGCACGATAGCTTAATGCGTCCACACCCTCATCGAGTGAACCCGTGGCAACTTCATGCAATAACGGTTTCCACAAATGGCTTGCTTTGCGGTCTACTAAAGTAATTTGTGCTCGGTTCTTACGACCAAGAGTGCGGCCTAGTTTGGTTGCCAACTCAAGGCCACCTGCACCACCACCAACAACGATAATACGTGTCACAATGATTATCCTCTACAAAATGAATATATGGGGTCAGCCCGATGCACACTTTCGCCTTGCGAAGTTTTGCACCCAACCGATGAATTCTTGGGGCTCTAGAGGTAGTTCACTTTTGGATAAATGCCGATGCCATTGCTTTGCGCTTTTTCTCTACGCTTTGCTATTTAGTTCAGCGAAACGCTGTACTTGGAGACGCTCATCAGCTGATAGTCTGAAAACACGATCTCAGACAATAAATGGGCAAGTTATTTCCTTGCTCTCAATTTTTGATATTTATCAAATTATTTTACTGAGTTCATTATATAGGGCATTCCTTTATTGGCAACAAAAATCCTTACCAAGGATACGGATTGGTTACTTTTTGCCTGCTCTACAGCGCCGTTTTCGTGCTACAAAAGGCTAAATAACCTCAACTCAAGATAGCCCACTAAGCCATTCAATCATTTCAGAATGCAGGGATGCAGGGATGCAGGGATGCAGGGATGCAGGGATGCAAGGATGTAAGAATGCAAAACGTTCTTTCAACGATCTAGTGGCGTGCAGAAACAAAAACAGCACTTCGAAAAGTGCTGTTAAGAAAGGCATTGCTTAAATGAAAATTATGCGTTCTTGAACGCTTTCATCGCTTGCAAATGATGGGATATTTTTTTGAACTTGTGCGTTTGAGTGTCATCCCAAATAATTTGGTAATGCGCTTCTAACTCCGCCGCTGTTTTCGTATTGTCGTGAATTTCATCTTCTTTCGACAAAATCACTAAGCATCGTTCTTGGTTCTTAGTGCGGAACTTCTCGACGCACTTGGTTGCAATGTCTTCATACTCTTCTGGACGATCGATACGGCCTGCCATGGTATTCTCTGGGTGCAAATTTGGATTAAACATGACTTGCTTAATACCGCATAGGAATCCAATTCTTTCTGACCAGTAAGCGCCTAAACCCACGCCACAAATCAACGGGCTTGGATCATCCGATTGATCAATCACCTTAGACACTTCTTTTAATAAGTGTTGCATATCATGCTTAGGATGAAGTGTGCTGTAATTGATGAAACGAATGTCATCATCGATGAATTGCAGTTGAAGCACTTTTTCGTGATTGCCTGGGCTTGTGCTATCAAAACCATGCAAATAAATAATCATGTGTACCTCTCCCTATATCCTATATTTGGTACTTCACTTTAAACTACCACTATTTCTTTATGGTTAAAGGAGAAAACGTCATCGATTCTCAAAACAGTGATCTTCCATACATAATAGGTCTTTAAACTCGTCTGCACTGTGTAAGTATTGTTCATCACCCCACAATTTGTAGGCAAGCAAATACCATAACATTGCCATCATCCTTGTCCTTGGTATCCAGGCTAAGACACCATCCAACCATAGCGTCACTTCTTCTATTTGGCGAGCTTGGCAATATTGAATGACACCTTGTTCAATAGAGACATCAGCCAGTTGCAAAACAAGGGCAAGATCAAGTCTCGGATCCGCTATAGCTGCGTATTCCCAATCAATCACTTTTATCTCATTATCGCCGCAAACTAAGTTGTAACTGCCTAAATCGAAATGGCACAGCGCTAGCGGAATAGAGTCAATATGTGGCTCAGAGCGCCACTTTCGATACAAGGCTTCAAATTCTGTTCCTGAAAATTCGCCGTTCAAACCGTACCAATAGTGGTCAACCTTCGCTAAGTATGAAAAGGTACCAAGCGTTAATGACGTCAACGGATAGCCATGAATTTCCGCCGCAACCGCCAGAATTTGATCAATATTGATATCAGAATGCGTTGGCGTATACCCTGTTAGCCATTCCACCAATAACCCTTGCTCATCAACAAATACCGCTTTGGGGCCTAGGTTGAGTGGCGAGATAGCTGTAAGAACTTGATACTCCTCATGACGAGAAATAGCAAACGCCTCACATATTTGACTGGTTGGACGCCAGACATACTCCAATCCGTCGGAAGAAACCAATCGCCAGCATCGATTGGTTAATCCACCAGTGAGTGCGTGAGCTCTCACTGGTGGTAACGCGAAAAAGCCATCCAGCGCGCTTAAACTCGGCTCTAAGAGTTTAGCTTGCTGCCAAGAAACACTGGTCATAAATGACTTATCCACATTAGGTTAATAACGTTCAAGAGATCAATAGCGTGAAAGTCTCATTAAAGACCAAATAGGCTCTTAGATTGCTCTTTGCGAATTTCTGTCTCGTCCGCCCATTCAATCAAGCCCGTTTCCAAATCCATTAAACGCATGGTCATTTTGTAGTATACGTCTTTGTCACTGCCTGCATTTTTCACGATGCTTGAAAGGTTACCGTAAAGCATGTATTGCGCACCGACCATTTTACCGAATTGAATCGCCGTGCTTTGGTTTACCAGTTGATCTGAATTTTGGAAGTTCAACTGCTCACGAACGGACTCTACACGGTCCATGTCAACAAAGCGGAACTTACCTGAGTTCAGCATCTTGGTTGAGATTGAATCCGTGATCGATTCTGTATCAATGTGTTCACTTGTCTTGTTCTTGATGCGCTCAACAAACACAATTGGACGTTGGTCACGGGTGATCGCTGCCACAGAACCTGACATCATCATGCTGTCGACCATTTCACCGGCAATTTTTTGTAGATCGGTTGAACCAAAATCAATCGTCGTCGTTTCAACCGCTTGCGCATCACCATAAGAGACTTTGTTTGAACAACCACCTAAAATGACGGCAAGACCTAACAGAGCAATAACACTTTTCTTCATGAGAGTTCCTTAGTTTGTGTTTCATTCCAAGGCGTTTCCACCTTGGTAAAGCAGCATAACCGCTAAAAATTGTATCCACCGAAGAGTGGGTTAATCATCTTGTGCTTCACGGATTTGAACGCGAAATTGAGTGCCATTTGGATTTACGGTTACCTCAGATAACGTAACTTGTTCAAATCCTCGCACGGTCATTTGTCGCCACGGACCCGGTTTTGTGTTCACTTCCAAACCTGAATTGTCGTACCAGTAAAAACGGTAAAGAATGTGCTGGTCGCCTTTGTAATTGCTCGTGAGTTGCACCACGCCTCGAGGCCGATCATCAACATACGTTGTTCTAATCTCGTCAATCAGTAAACGGCTACCCAATACATTGTCACCAAAAAATACGTTCTGGGTTTGACCATCGATTCGAATACCCGCGGTGTTGTCAGCACAACCGACTAAACCAATCATCATTGCAAAACCAATAAGCCACGCTCTCATTACAACCTCCCCAGTTGTTTATGCCACACGGTTGAATGCGCTCCCTGACGAGAGACCCAAACCAACGTTGTTTGCTGTGCTAGCACTTCGAATTGATACACCTGATCGCCAACATTAAGGCTCTGCTGACCCGGTTTCACCACTTTTGAAGCAGTTTTCACCGTCCCCGGTAGGGTCTGCCAACTTCTGGTATCAGGTTGCTCAGTTAATGTGTTCCATACGTTGAAAATAAGATTTCCAACGTCATCTCCTTGTACCGCTTCTTTACGAATACGGTCTTTTGCCCAAACACGAATGGCTTGACGTAGAATGATGGTTGTTAAACGCTCATTTAGGTCATTCTGTGCCATGTCGTTCACATTCACTAACGTACTTGATGGTAATTTCTTACCGTTCAAAGCAACATCACCAAAGCGTTGTGTGCCACGCTTGGGATAATAAGGTAACGCTAATGAGTAAATGGCCCCATTCCCTCGACTGTCATAAATAGGTAAGTCAATACGCCAACCTTGCAACGCTTCCACCACTCCTTGCTCATCTATCACAATCACACGACCTTGTGATTTGCTTAGAGCTGATGGGGCCTTACCATAACGTTTTTCCAACATACGCAAATCTTGGTTCATACCCAATTTTTTCGCGGCGTACATGGTACTTTCAATCACTTGCTTGTTGTCTGGCATAACCGCCAATGCGCGGCGGTAATCCACATACGCACTGTTCAAATCTCGTGATGCTTCATAAAGCAAGCCAGAGAGATAAAACAAGTAACCATTCTGAACGGAACTTAACTTTTTCCCTGCGTCTGGATAGTTCGCTAATACACTACCCAAGTTAGCCGACATCCCTTGTTTGTTAAGATCTTTCTCCGCTTGCTTTAGTTCCCTTTCCCTAGCTTTTTTAGCCGCTTCTTGTACTTGGTTAGCACGACGCACCTCAACTAACGCTCCCTCAAGATCATTTTTCTGTAGGTAGTTCAGGCCAAGATACAAATGCAAAAAGCCGAGTTCATAATCGGCAGGTTGGTAATCATTTAAGTTATCGTTAATGGCGAGGGAACCCACACTTGTTGCGGTTTCTGATACGGAGATGGTCGCTCGATCTTGCTGTTTGCGTACAGCTCGATCACTGTTTTCCAATGCACTCAAACTTTTGGGATAATCTTGAGCAAGAAAAGAAATACGGCCTAATTCGAAATTGCCAAGAATTTCACCGCCGACATCACTCGATTGCAATTGCTCAGCTTGCGCATAATTGCCCGCCACGACGGCTTGATACACTTCTTGGTTTTGATCGCTGTAATGACTAAACAGGCTACCTGCAGATAAGTTCGCACACCCTGTCGCCAACAAGGCCCAGCTAATCAAACCGAATAGCTTCAAAGCATATTTCACATTTATCTCCACAAATGTGTTATTCGACCAAACTGAAAAGTGGATGGCATATTGAACCATCCACACTTCACATTCAAAATCACGTTATGCCTCATGGCTACGGCATTTTTACGTACTGAGCCGTGCGACAGACGTCATTTAAATGCGAGTTAGCTTAACACCATTGGCCCAAGAGGACGACCGCCCAACAAGTGCATATGGATATGGTAAACCTCTTGTCCACCATGGGCATTACAGTTCATGATAAGGCGATAACCATCTTCGGCAATGCCCTCTTCCTTAGCAAGTTTCTTCGCTACTGTGAACAAGCGTCCCATCATCGCTTCATCTTCCGCCTCTACATCGTTTGATGTTGGGATGAGCTTATTTGGAATAATAAGAATGTGGCTTGGCGCACGAGGGTTGATATCGCGAAATGCCGTAACTAAATCGTCTTGATATAGAACATCAGCAGGAATCTCTTTTCGAATAATTTTGCTGAAAATTGTTTCTTCCGCCATGGGAACTCCATTTTATATAGGTGTGTTACCTACTTAGTATGCGCTATGCCAAGATTGAGCTCAATAAAAAACAGTGTTCACTTAACACTATCAGCAGAACGCGAATCAGAGAATCTTTTTTTGTCGTGTGCGTCATAAAACGTGCGCAATGAACTCAATACAATCCAGAGAATTTTGTAAATTTTGTTATTTCTTATTTATTTGGCTATTTTTGGGAGAGGACGCTCACTTATGCGGGGTTCAGTTATTAAACGGATGTATGCAGGCTTTGCTCTGATCATCATCTTATTTGCTGTCACAATTGCCATTATGATGGGAGGTATGAATGACATTCATGGAAAATTCGAGAATGTTTCCAAGTCATCCTTACCACTCGTATCACTATCTAACCAAACCAGTGTAGAGCTTCTTTCTGCCGATAAGTCATTTAAAGACTTTCTAACCACTGAGAATAAACAACGCATGGAGGAGATGCGTCAAGAATTTGCCAAATCTCAGCAACAATTTGCCGCAACGCTAAATCAACTTGAAGTGGCGAGCCAGATCTATCCATCTCTTGCTGAACCTTTCTCTCAATTGAAAGAACTAGAGCAGAGCTACTTCAACGAAGCGCTGGAAGCCATGAACAATTACGAAGCGATGTTCGTTGCCCAAGAAGAAGTACAAAAATCTTCTCGTCGATTCCAGCAATTAAATACCGAGCTGTCTGTTGGCTTAAAAGAGTATATAGCTGATCAATCAAGTATCTCGGTCAAAGTCATGGCTAAGAGTTATTTCATAAAACTCAATGACGCAGAAATTATTACCTCTGATGCGCTCGCCAGTACAAACCCTGAACAAGTGATGCAAGCGCTCGCTAAAAACCGTAAGGCTGTGACTCATTTAAATTACGCATTTAACGGCCTTGTGACTCAACTTCCGGAGTTAAAAAAGGCGTTTGGAGAAACCGTTGCGCAGTTTACTCGTGACGTTGGTCAACGTGGTGGTGTATTGGACCAACACAACAGCTACTTAGCCGCTCGCGCAGCACTTTATGACAACATTGCCAACTTAGCGGCAAAAGTCGATTCCACAATGACTATTCTTGAGCAGTTCAACACGACGGCGACTGACAAATTGAACGAATCATTGACAGAAGCTGGGGCGATTTATTCTCAGGGGGTGACAAAAGCGATGGTTATCGGAGTCATCGTTGTTATTTTTGCTACTGCGATTGGCTATCACATCGCAAACAGCGTTCGTGAACCTCTGACTCGCATTTTGAAAGCGCTAGAAAGTTTAGCCAATGGAGACATGACACAGCGCATCGATATTCGTTACAACAATGAATTCAGCCGCGTGAGTGGCCATATCAATACACTCGCCGACAGTCTTCACGACATTTTGGTGAAAATTAACGATGCATCAGAAAACTTAACCACCACTGCATCCAACAACGAGAGTACCTCTTCATCTGCACAAATGAAGCTAAACTCACAACGTGCCCAAACCGCCAGTGTTGCCACTGCAATGACGGAGATGTCTAACTCTGTGCAAGAAGTCGCGCAAAGTGCACAAAGCTCGTTAGAAATGGTACAACGCGTTGAGTCGGCTTCGGATCAAGGCCGCAATGTGATGAACAGTAATATCTCGACCATCAATCAATTGGAGAGCCGTTTAAATGAATCCGTTTCTGCGGTATCTGAATTACAAAAAATGAGTGGTCAAATCGGTTCTATTCTTGACGTGATTCGTAATATTGCTGAGCAAACCAATCTACTTGCACTCAACGCGGCAATAGAAGCAGCCCGCGCAGGTGAGCAGGGACGCGGTTTTGCGGTTGTCGCAGATGAAGTTCGTGTTCTGGCCTCTAAAACGACCCAATCAACCACCGAGATTGAGTCTATGATCAGTAACTTACAATCAAGTTCACAATCAGCAAACCAAGTGATTCAAAGCTGTATGAATGATATGGAGATGTCCGTAGAACAAGCCTCGAAAGCCAACAGTTCGATGGAAGAAATCCAAGCCCTCATCCTGGAAATTAGTCAAATGAGTACGCATATTTCTCATGCGGCGGCGGAGCAAAGTGCGACATCAACAGATATTGCCCGCAACATAGAAGAAATCAACAGTATTGCTGACGAGAGCTATCACGCAATGTCGAGCATCGCACAAACCAGCGAGTCATTGACACAGTTAGCACATCAGCAAAACGAATTGGTTCATCGATTTAAGTTATAGTTATTGAAATAGATAACGCTGAGAATCCATACAACCAACTGTACAAGGGCGACTTTTTACCAAGTCGCCCTTGTTTTTTTATGACCTTGTCTACATATGGTTATTATGGCTTGCTCATCCTTTTCATTTATATTTTCGAGCAAGCCAAATATGAAGGAAAACTTATGGCTGTTCATGTTGGTATAATCGACCAAGATCCCGTGAGATTGGTCACTCCGCTTTTAGATAATCGTACAATCAGTACTCATATCGTATTCATCGGTGACAAGAGCCAAGAAGACGCCTACCATCGACTGAGTGCCGTATTAGAACAGCGAAAAATTACCTCTGAATTTTTTGAGATTCCTTCTGTTGTCAATACGTCTCTGATCAAACAATCAATTCAGACTCTGGCTCAAGATTTACACAGCCGCGGCGAAGAAGTTAAGCTCAATGCAAGCTGTGGTCTTCGTCATCGCTTACTCTCAGTTTATGAAGTTTTCCGTACTTACCATTGGCCTATCTTTGTTGTGGAACCAAACAGCGATAAGTTATGTTGGCTATACCCAGATGGCAAAGAAGACTCTCAAGTTGAAGACCACATTACGATTGCTGATTACCTCACCATTTTCGGTGCACGCGGTGAATTCCACCACGTTGACCTCCCTCCTCAATTAGACCTAAAACTCTATGAGCTTGGTGAACGATGGGCATCAAATGCATTAGAACTCGGCCCTGGGCTTGCGACGCTTAACTACCTTGCGACGACTTGTCGTAAAGAACAGAAGCTTGATGTGGAGTTGTCTGAAAAGCAGCAAGGCTACCGTGAGCTCAATATGCTTCTGAGTGATTTGGTTGAGGCACAAATTGCAACTTACGAAAATGGTATTTTAACGTTCACGAATGAGGACGCTCGTCGTTTCTCTAACGGTGAATGGCTTGAAACACTGGTGCATAGCACGGTAAAACAAATTCAAGATAGTATGCCGACCATTCAAGATCGCTCATTAAATGTTCAGGTTTATCGCAAACTCGGTGAAAGCGAAGTTCGCAATGAGCTTGATGTTGCGACGGTGGTGAACAACAAGCTTCACATCATCGAATGTAAAACTAAAGGCATGCGTGATGATGGTGATGATACACTCTACAAGCTGGAATCATTACGTGACTTACTAGGCGGTCTACAAGCTCGAGCCATGCTCGTCAGCTTCCGTCCACTGCGCCACAACGACATCACTCGTGCAGAGGATTTAGGGTTAGCCTTAATCGGTCCGGATGAGTTAAAAGACCTGAAAACACACCTAAGTGCTTGGTTTAAAGCCGCTGGCGGTTCTGACGAAATCTAATCTCTGATCACTATCAAAAGCAGCTCTCGTGGCTGCTTTTTCGTGAATGGGCCCAACAAACGAATACAAAAGGTAATGCTAATTGTAGAAAATAACGGCTCACTCTCGCTTGTTACAACGCCCCTTCGAATAAAACGCAGATAGAAAAAGCCAGAGGCAACCTCTGGCTTTTCCCGTTTGTTTAAATGTCAACTAACCGTTGTTATTAAAGCATCTTACGGTTATTAAAGCATCTTACGAGCCGCTTCAACTACAACCTTAATTGAGCGAGCTTCCGTTTCTTTCAGCGTTGAATGATCTGGAATCTCTTTTTGTGTACGGTTGATGATAACACCAGCTACACAACCCGCTTTAAGGCCTGAACTTGCACACATGGTTAGCAGTGTTGCTGACTCCATTTCAAAGTTCAGAACGCCCATGTCTTGCCACTCTTGCATAGAGCCTTGGAAACGCTTAACCACACGGCCGGAGAACGTGTCGTAACGCTCTTGACCTGGGTAGAAAGTATCACTTGAAGCAGTCACACCCATATGAACAGTTGCACCAGATTCTTCAACTGCTGCTTTCATTGCGGTTGCGATTTCAAAATCTGCTACTGCTGGGAACTCCATAGGAGCAAAGTGCAAGCTCGCACCGTCTAGGCGAACAGAACCTGTGGTCACGATCATGTCACCGACATTAACATGCGGCTGGATTGCGCCCGTTGTTCCGACACGTAGGAAAGTGCGAACACCTAATTGCGCGAGTTCTTCCACTGCGATAGACGTTGATGGGCCACCGATACCTGTAGAACAAACCACAACAGGTTTACCATCTAGCTCTGCACGGTAAAGCGTATATTCGCGGTGACTTGCTAGAAATACTGGATTTTCCATTTCTTCTGCGATTTTTTGTACGCGTGCTGGATCGCCTGGAATGATGGCTAGCGTTGCACCATTAAGATCCGCTTCAGTAACACCTAAATGGAATACAGCTTGAGACATAAGTCGCTCCTTGTTGTGGCCTATTTTGTAAACAATAAGCTCATTAATAAGTTGTTGGGTACAGAAGCACTGTAGCGAACCTTTCCTCAACATTGAGTGATCACAGTCACAATGAAACAATGTAATAAATCTACACTTTCAAATAAAACGGTTTACATCACACTTTGTTAGAGGGGGAATCACTTCGTTGCATAAGAATGAGTGATTTACCAAACGAAACATTCAACAAAGATATTTTTTGTTTAGCGGTTACAAAAAAGCCTGAGGCATCTAAACCTCAGGCTAATTATTAAAGGGCTTATCTTGCTATTTTACTTGCTTAGATTCAAAACGAAGCAATCTCAAAGCATTCAACGTAACCAGTGCAGTTGCGCCACTATCGGCGAGTACTGCGACCCAAAGGCCAGTAATACCAAGTAAACTCGTCACTAAGAACACGCCTTTCAAGCCGAGCGCTAATGCAACGTTTTGACGAATGTTGTTTAAAGTCGCACGCGATAACTCAATCATTGCTGCAAGCTCAATCAAACGGTTATGAGTTAGCGCAGCATCGGCAGTTTCTAGTGCAACATCAGTACCGCCACCCATCGCAATACCGATGCTGGATGCTTTCATCGCTGGTGCGTCGTTAATACCGTCACCCACCATCGCGACTGTGTGCTGCGTTGAAATCTGTTCCACATAGTGCACTTTATCTGCTGGTAGCAGACTGGCTTTGTAATCAAGACCAATTTGGTTAGCAATCGCTTCAGCACTTCGAGGATTGTCACCGGTTAGCATCACAGATGAGATTCCCAGCTTTTTCAGTGCTGCTACTGCTTGCTGAGCATCTTGACGGAGGGTATCTTGCCACGCAATCAAACCAATCACTTGTTCGTCATAACGGGCGATGACCACCGTTTTTCCTTGCTCTTCCAACGCCACGACTTGCTTCTCAATCACAGATGACAGAGGGAAATCGGCTTTTGACGGTGCAATAACTTGAACCAACCTACCATCGACCACACCTGTTACACCAGCGCCAACCTGAGCGGTTTTATCATCGGCCTCCGGAATCATGATTCCCTGCCCTTGTGCTTTATTCACTAGAGAAATTGCCAAAGGGTGGCTTGAGCCAATCTCTATCGAAGCGGTCAAGCTCAGTAGTTGTTCTTCCGTCACATAAAATGGCACCACGTCAGTCACTTGTGGTTTACCTTGTGTCAGTGTACCTGTTTTATCAAAAGCGACCGATTCCACACGACCAAGCAACTCTAGTGCCGCACCACCTTTGATCAGTGCGCCTCGCTTTGCCGCCGCCGCTAAGCCAGAAGTTATCGCAGCTGGCGTAGAGATAACCAAGGCACATGGACACGCGATCAATAGCAATGCCAATCCACGGTATACCCATGTTTCCCAAGGTTGAGCAAACAACAATGGCGGTGTAATGATGACTAATAGAGAAACAAGCATCATCAACGGTGTGTACCAACGGCTGAACTTATCGAGGAAGCGTTCAAGCGGTGCTTTGCGTGATTCTGCTTCTTCAATCAAATGCAAAATACGGTCAATCGCATTTTCACCTTGACGAGATGTCACCTTAACTTGCACAACTTTATCAACAACCACAGCGCCGGCCATGATTCTTCCGCCTTCACTATGTTCAACCGGAAGCGATTCTCCTGTCAGAGCACTTTCATCAAAACTCGCAGCAAGGGTCATCAATAATCCATCTGCAGGCATTCGACCACCAGGCGCAACTTCAATAACATCACCCGGTTGAAGCTGTGACGCTGGTACTTCTTGACGCTTACCATCTACGATCAGCGTTGTATTCTCTGGAACGAGATCCATCAGAGCTTGGACACCACTGCGAGCGCGAGATGAGGCATATGCTTCCAACTTTTCACCAATAAGGAAAAGCAATAGCACCATCGCCGCTTCTGCAGTTTCACCAAGATAAAGTGCGCCTAACGCTGCAACGCTCATTAATGTTTCTATTGCAAAGGGAGTTCCGCTGCGAGCGAGCCTAGCCGCTTTCATGGCAACCGGATACAAACCAAGCAAACAAGTTAACGTAAAGAGCCAAGTGCTTAGTGTTGGATTGAAATCAGAAATGACGCCGGCAAACGCCATTGCACCGGCAATTGACAAAATTTGAACATTGTCTTTAACAATGCCTAGCCAACCTTTCTTTTCCACTTTTGGACGAGGTGCATCGGTAGAAGTGAGTGGGAAACCCGTTTGCTGCGCGATTTGTTCAATTACAGAAGCCAGTGCGCGGTTATCAAAATCCACCACAAGCTTTTCTGTCGCGAAGAGTACTTTAGCGTTGATGACACCATCAACAGAACCGATTGCTTTTTCTAGCTTCTGCGCACAGGCAGGACAATCCATGCCAGAAACCAACCAGCTATTACGAACGGTAGATTCGAGGGGTTCGGCAGGGCCTTCTTCTTCAGCAGGATCCGTACTACAACCTCCACTGCTGCAGCAAGACTCCTCTGACGGAATCACGCTTGCTTGAGTAATGTTAAGTGTTGGTTTCACCGATGCGCAGCAAGCGTCATTTGCACCTACTGCCACCGCTGATTTGATTTTGCCAGATTGGCAGCCCTGATGTTTTGTACACATAATTCACTTTCCTTATTGGTGATAAGTCTCTATCTACCACTAAGCATAAACCTTAGAGCTAACTCTAAGGTCAAGCGTATTTATGTGCAATTTGTGTAATTTATGTTTTTTCTTCTTCGAGCACAGTCACCACATCTTCAATCAACACAGCATCATGGGAACAAAATGGTTGAGAGTTAACACATGTGATTGCAGGATCATCATCGATCGCTTCCTCGCCAAAGTTCTGCATTAGGTCCTTGATGTGTTTGTTTAAAACAACCAAAGAGAGCAAACCAAATATAATAGTGCCGACTGCTTGCCCGTATAGAACCCCCAATGCCCCAAACCATTGCGAACCAAAATAAACGAAAGGTAATGTACCTAGGGTTGCTTTTCCAAGATTGAGTGCCGTTGAATACAGTGGCTTACCTAAGTTATTGAAAGAAGTATTCGCCACAAACAGAGTGCCATTAAACACAAAGGAAATGGCCACGTATGTGCAAAACGCTGAAACGATGATCGCCGCATCACCGGTTAAACTAAACATTGCCACGATGTAATCTTGAAGAAGATATAACAAGACGCAAACGCCTAGCGTATACACCGTCGTAACAAGTAAAGAATCGCCTAATGTTCGTTTCACACGATCCATCCGCTCTGCACCAAAGTTCTGTCCGATAATGGGCCCTACGGCGCCAGATAACGCAAAGATGACCGCGAAACAGACAGGTGTCAAACGGCCAATGACAGCAAAGCCTGCCACAAAGTTCTCACCAAATTGTGCGATATGAGTGGTGACAATGGCATTACCTATTGGGGTCGCGGTATTGGTAATGATCGCCGGAACAGCAATCGCCAAAATGGTTTTTAAGTTACTTCTAATGATAGTGAAGTTCGGCAAAGAGACGAGGTTGTGCACTTTAACCAGTGGGTATAGTGAAAAAGCTAAAACCGTAAATCGTGCAATGACGGATGCCGCAGCCGCCCCTTCCACATTCCATTTGAAGACAAAAATAAACAAAGGGTCGAGAATGGCATTAACTATCCCACCCGCCAATGTTGCCCACATGGAACGCTTTGCATCCCCCGCTGCACGCAAACCAGCACCAGCCGACATTCCCAAAGCAAGGATCGGCGCACTCGGAAGAAGAATATTCAGGTAAGCTTCCGCGCGCTCTGCCGCGACCCCTTCCGCACCAATCGCAGCCAGTAGTTCTGGGATATGGATATACATACTGATGGTGATGACTAAACTGATCATAAAGGCCACCAGCATGATGCTGCCACTCATCAACCTTGCCCGCT
This sequence comes from Vibrio alfacsensis, assembly GCF_003544875.1. NCBI lineage: Bacteria > Pseudomonadati > Pseudomonadota > Gammaproteobacteria > Vibrionales > Vibrionaceae > Vibrio > Vibrio alfacsensis. The sequence goes on along the minus strand of NZ_CP032093.1, from coordinate 989,998 downwards.
CAAAATCCTTTGCACCAATGGCTTTAGAAACCAAAGCACCCATGGCTATTGACGTACCGATTGATGCGGAAGTTGAAAAGAAAATCAACGTGCCTGCAAACCCGACCGCAGCAGCAAGTTCTACTTGCCCTAGCATACTGATGAACAGCATATCGAGCAGATCAACAATAAACAGAGCCATCAAGCCGACAGAGCCTGCTCCAGACATCACTAAGATGTGGCGCATCGTAGAACCTTGAACAAACTTAGCGTCTTGCGTGGACATATTTTTCCTCAACAACAAAAAGACGCCGAAGCGCCTTTCATCAAATATCTTAATTTTGGGGGATTAAACAGGGTGCTTAAAGCACTCGTTGAGCGTTTTACCAATAGCACGCAGCACATCACGACGCGTGATTACGCCAACAAGTTTCTCTTTATCGTCCACAACTGGATACATCTTCGGCTTACCTATCTGCATCATATCAGCCAATTCAATGATCGACATTTCAGGAGAGACAGACAATACATCATCGTGCATACACTCTTGCACGGTATGCGTATCCTGACAATGGTAACTGGCTTTGACAAGTTTATCTAAAAGATCTTGTTCTGAAAGGAATCCAATCACTTTCTCATTTTCATCAATAACTGGACCACCGAGCGTTACACTTTGCATCACCTTGTCGAGTGCAGCAGTCAATGACTGATTTGGTGTAAAGGTCACAGCTTGTAATGTCATGTAATCTTTTACTTTTAGTGAGTGCATGCTTATCTCCTTATCGGCACGTTTTAGCTGCCTTTAGGATAAGTGTCGTCTAATTTCTTGATTTTACTAAATTGAAATTGGCAATTTTATTTATAGATTGTGCCTATTAATCGCCATCACAACGAATCCATAAGGTAAAACAATAAATATATAATTGCATAATTATTTAGTAAAAAGCGAGGTTTTTCTTAGGAGACAAAGGGAAGAAAAGATTTGAACATATATCTGATAACGGTTGCCCCAATTTATTCACAGCGACAAATGATCAACTAGCTATGCAGCCGAAATAAAAAGCCAGCCTCAAAATTGGCTGGCTTTCGACGCATCATTACGCAAAGAAATTATGCATTTTCCATCGCTTCAACGATGTCACGAGCAACGGCTTCCGCCACTTTAATGCCATCAATACCTGCAGATAGGATACCACCAGCGTAACCTGCACCTTCACCCGCAGGGAAGAAACCTTTTAGGTTAACACTTTGGAAATCTTTACCACGCTTGATACAAACTGGCGAAGATGTACGCGTCTCAACACCAGTTAAAAGACCATCTTCCGATGCGAAACCTTTGATCTTGCGATCGAACGCAGGAATTGCTTCACGAATCGCTTCGATAGCAAATGCTGGCAGTGCTTTTGACAGGTCAGTCAGTTTGATGCCTGGAGTAAATGATGGCTCCACATCACCAAGTGCACTTGGATCGCGACCTTTCAGGAAGTCACCAATTTTCTGTGCTGGTGCGTCGTAGTTCTCGCCACCTAGCATGTAAGCGCCTGATTCCAATTCACGCTGGAAACGGATACCTGCTAGTGGATCGCCAGGGTAGTCCACTTCCGGAGAAATACCCACAACGATTGCACTGTTCGCGTTGCGCTCTGCACGTGAGTATTGACTCATACCGTTAGTTACTACGCGACCCTCTTCAGACGTTGCCGCTACCACAGTACCACCTGGGCACATACAGAAGCTGTAAACCGTTCGGCCATTCTTACAATGGTGAACCAGCTTGTAATCCGCCGCGCCAAGAATTGGGTGACCTGCGTTTTTACCAAAACGTGCTTCATCGATCATCGCTTGCTTGTGCTCGATACGGAAACCAACAGAGAACGGCTTTGCTTCCATGTAAACACCGCGCTCATGCAGCATTTCAAACGTATCACGAGCACTGTGACCTACTGCTAGCACTACGTGACGAGATTTAATTTCTTCACCGTTTGATAGCGTTACGCCTGTAATTTGACCATCTTCCATGTGTAGATCATCTACGCGCGTACTAAAGCGGATTTCCCCACCTAGCTCGATGATTTTTGCGCGCATCTTCTCAATCATAGTAACCAGTTTAAAGGTACCGATGTGCGGCTTACTTACATATAAAATTTCTTCTGGTGCACCAGCCGCGACAAACTCAGTGATCACTTTGCGACCGTAGAAATTTGGATCTTTCACTTGGCTGTAAAGCTTACCGTCAGAGAACGTACCTGCACCGCCCTCACCAAACTGTACGTTTGATTCTGGGTTAAGTGTGCGCTTACGCCAAAAGCCAAACGTGTCTTTAGTACGCTCACGCACTTCTTTACCACGCTCAACGATGATTGGGTTAAAGCCCATTTGAGCCAAAACCAAGCCCGCAAACAGACCACAAGGACCAAAACCGATCACCACTGGGCGCTCAGTTAGATTCTCTGGAGCTTTCGCCACAAACTTGTATTCCATATCTGGCGTTTGGCGAACGTGCGGATCTTTTTCAAATTTTGCTAGCAACGCTTCTTCATCACCTTCAACAATGATGTCTAGCGTATAAATCAGGTGAATATTGGTTTTCTTACGAGCATCGTAGCCGCGTCTAAAGACGTTAAAAGAGATAACTTTCTCGGCAGCAATACCAAGTTTGTTAGTAATCGCGTCAAGTAGCGCGCCTTCCTCATGATCAAGAGGAAGCTTAATTTCATTAATACGAATCATGTGATGTCTCGATGTAGTAGGTGTCTTAGCCAAACCACACGCTCTCTCATCATATTTGAGAAATAATAGGGTTCAGCTCACAATGGCGCGCATTTTACGAGAAATTGATTTGTCTGTCATACTAAATCCAAGTTGCTTGGCGGATTTCACACCTCGAATGTTGAATTTTGCTTTGGGACGAGTATTATCCCCATTCTTCAATTTTGACTAACTTAAGAGCGGATTATCATGGCGTTTGTCGTAACCGATAACTGTATCCAATGTAAATACACTGACTGTGTCGCGGTATGCCCTGCTGATGCCTTCCATGAAGGCCCAAACTTTATGGTAATCAACCCGATTGAATGCATCGATTGTGGCTTGTGCGTGGATGAATGTGCTGCAGCTGCCATCTTCCAAGAAGACGAGCTACCAGAAGATCAAGCGATCTACAAAGAGCTCAACGCGGAGCTTGCGGAAATCTGGCCAGTACAGACCGAAGTGAAGCCAGCGATGGATGAAGCGGAAAAGTGGAATGGCGTGCCAAACAAGTTGGACATGTTAGAAAAATAAGCGCATTAAAACAAAAAAAGCGTAATGAACCTCAATTTGAAATAATCTGAGTCATTACGCTTTTTTTGTATTTGAAATTCGCCGATTCACTTAGCTGTGTTGACGACGCATGTTATCCAGAATGATACCTGTCGCCATTGCTACGTTCAGTGACTCTGCACCGCCAAATGCTGGAATAGTAACCTTATCGGTCACAAACTTTGATGCCGCTTCACGCACGCCGTGAGACTCACTGCCCATTAACAAAATACCCTCTGCAGAAAATTCTGTTTTATGTACACTCTCACCCTCAAGGAATGCACCATATACTGGCAAATTCGCGTCTTCTAAATAGCTTGGCAGATCCACAAGGCTAACTTGCACACGACCAAAACTACCCATAGTGGCACTGATGGTTTTTGGGTTGTATGGGTCAGCACAATCCGTACTCGCAACAATATGCTTAATGCCATACCAATCGGCTACGCGAATGATCGTACCAAGGTTACCCGGATCAGACACGCCATCCAGCGCAATCATCATTCCTTTTGCCTGTGGTACTTTTACATTCGGGATTTCAACCACAGCAATAGCTGCATTGTTACTGACCAACGTACTGGCTTTAGTTAAGTCATCAAGTGACGCTTCAATGCATTCGAATCCGTTTAGCTCTTGGCGGTGCTGCTCTAAAAATTCAGCTGTCGCAAAGATCTGTTTTACCGTTAGCGAACTGTTTGCCAGCTCCAGTACGTTCTTTTCACCCTGAACCAGAAATAAGCCATGCGCTTTACGCTGCTTCTTTTGACCCAAAGCACGAAGCAGTTTTAATTGGTTTTTTGAAATCATGAAAATATCCCAGGTGAAAATGGCATGTAAACAAAGAAGAGCGCCAAATTATAGAATAAAGTAAAAGTAACAGAAAGAAATGCGTGAAACGAAAAAGCCTCGCTGTCATAGCGAGGCTTTCAAAGGTGGGACCCCAGCCACATCCCGGCACACAAGTCACCCGCTGCGGCTGCTTCCTTCCGGACCTGACCGAGTTCACGAGCTATTGTTGCGAGAGGACCAGAGCCCCATAATTCTGTTTTGAGAGCTTGTCTCAAATGATGGTTGGATTATTCAGTATCCCCCCATAGATTGCAAGTGCTAAAACGATGAATTTGTTGTTTTCACTTCTGTTTGAACAAAAGTCATTCAATTATTCCCCTACCGCCTCGCATGCTGTTGCCTGCTTGGTGTTCACTGGCTTTGATCTCATTTTGCTGTTGTACATATCAGCGTCTGCTAAGTGCAAGCCTTTCTGTAAGCTAACAAAACGCTCCCGCTGCCTAGACACGCCAACCGAGATAGTTACATTACTAACATCACCAACGAGGCCATCTTTAGCACCCAACTTGCGTAACTCTTTCAATGCCAACGTTAACTGCTCGTCTGATGGATACCCGAGGAGAATAAACTCATCACCACCAATCCGATAACCTGTTCCATCCCATACCCGACGTATTTTTGCAGCGATAAGTTTTAGCACTTCATCCCCTGATTGATGACCATAAGTATCATTGATTTTCTTAAACTTATTGATATCTAAATAAAGTATGGTCAGGTCTTTAGAAAAGCCATTACGATACTTAACTTGCAATGCACGTCGGTTCCTTAACCCCGTCAGGTTATCTGTATTTGACTGTCGATAGAGATATAAAGTGATACCAAGTGCTACGACAAGCACGGAGACGAACAACACCTGCGTCTGTGTGGCTAAACGAATTTCATATTCCAACGCGGTTCGCCAATCTGGCCGTAAATCATACGTTGCAATGATTTTTTCTAAATCCAACATTGAAATCGCACGGCTAAAGTATGGTGCTAATAATCCGCCTCGTTCATTGTCCACCAAGCCAATGGACAATTGAGAATGATAAAACTCACCTATCGCGTTGTCCTGCTCTATTGGGATCAGCTCACTTTGGCGCAATAAATGGTTCAGCATCGCCGTATCCATCGGAATATAGTCCACCTCTTTTGCGAGCATGGCATCGAGGAGCTCAGTCTGAGATGGGTAACGATGAATGTCTTTAAGCGGTAACATTCTGGTTAGCATCTGATCAAAAAAGTCGTCTTTAACGACACCAATACGCTCAGAAATCAATTGCGACACATGGGAATACACGTTGGTTTTATACCCCAGTCTTTTCACCATAACCGCTGCGGGAGAATAATGAGGTTGTGGGAAGTGGCTAAAATGTTGGCGTTTTTGACTAATCGTAAATGGAGCAAGAACGTCAAAATCACCTTTGATAAACTCTTGGTACATTGACTCCCAACTTTCGTCAGGTTTACTGATCACCTGACAATTCAGCGCCAATATATCGCAGCTTCTCAACACAACATCTGCGGTCAGTCCGTTAACTGAGCCATCTGGTTGATAAACAACATAAGGGTAAAGTGGCTCAAACTTAATTGTGATCGGCTTATCCAAATCAAAAGGTAGTGTTTTGATCGATTCTCGTAATGCCGTTTGACGCAATTCAAATTGATATTGCGTAATTTCATGTCGCAACAGCTTTTGAACTTTTTCACTATGAATAAATGAGGAAAACTTCTCTAGCTCATCAATGTGAGTCCCTTTTCGACTGACAATCGACACCGGTTTAATGGAGATATGATCATTAAGTAGTGTCGCTTCAACCCCCTCAAGCAACATTGGTTTTAGCTGATTGATTGCATCGACAACACCATCGACTCGCCTCGCTCGCATTAGTGCGACGGCTTCTTCATGACCTTGATAAGCGATTAACGTGATATATGGATAATTCTCTGTAATAAGATCCGCATAGATAGTGCCGTGCGGAACGCCAATAACGGAAGCATCACGCAACGAGACGTCACTGATAGCATAAAGGTAGGTATATTCAATATTGGTTGGCCTAGAGTAACTAAAGCGCTTTGCCCTTGCCTCCGTATAGGTGATATTGCCAGCAAAATCAGCCTCACCCTTTGCGACCGCTTCAAGAATCGCGTCAAAATTTGAATAAGTAACATATTCGATGTGAATGCTAAATTCTTTGGCAATCGCATCAAACAATACTCGTGTAACAACATCGTCTGCTTCTGTCGCCACTTTATAAGTACTTAGCGTTGTTACTTCTGCCTTAACGCATAAACTGAACAACAAGCAAGCCAAAAACAACAAACTTCGCACAACTTTAACCATGATAGACATTTCTAATACTTATCTACCTACATAACAGCTTGGAAACGTGTCTAAACAAAGATAGATACAGTGTCCGGATAACGCTATGCCCTCCAGACTCATTGACCTGACTAATTATATAGGTGGCGACGTATATTTATTATTGTAAGTGATTTTTTCATTATGAATAACTAACCATATAGCATTACTATCTCTAATGCATAACTAAATCAATAGAGTGTCGCTTCTGTCACTATTCAATGATATATCAACAACTCATTGTCAAAGTTCCGCTTGCTCATCGTTACTGCGAAGAATGTAGTCTGTCATCCAAGCCGTGCCAAGCAAGCATAACCAAACAACAAAAACCGGGTTCGGCACTTCAATATTAGGACTGACGACTAGCACGGCAAAGCCTACCGTTGGTAGAGTCCAACACAATAGTTTCCCCCAACGCATTGGATTTTTTATTCTGGTCAGTACTTCCACTGAGGCCAATATTCCAGTGATACTAAGCGCGATAAGTACCGCATAAGGCAAATCGGCCAGCCAGAGAGGTAACAGTAACAACAATGACCACCAACCATGTTTCGAAGATGGCTTCCATTGAGTTGCAGCCCACCACATGAGAATTACAGAGACCGTTTGTACTATGGTCAACCATGCCGATCCTCCCAGCTTACCCGCTTGTTGTGTCACCATAATACCGATTTGAAGCGTGACAACAATTAAGCCTGCGGTGAGCAATACACCGAAAGAGCTGCGTCGAGAAAACACGACCATGAGAAGTGGAAAAAGAATCAATATACCAATCGAAAGTGCGATAGGCTGTGTTGACAGTGTGAGTCCATAAACTGTCATTGCACCAAGCAATAATAATCCTGCTAACCCACCTTGAGGCAGGATCCATAACGCAGGAATCATTAACGCGAGAACGGGAATATCCCCATCACTTAGACTGATCGCGCGTGCACAAACGACCGCTAGTAATGTGGTAACCAAAAATTGAAGTGTCGAAAAAATCATAATGCCTCCTGGCTTCCCCAACCGACTTGGTAACCCAACCGCATATAAAACGAAATAAAAACGGCGATTGAGTGGGTTTTGCTTTGAGCTAAGCTCAAACTCCTATTTGTACTTTACAATTATTCAGATAATCAACAACCTACTCAAAAAAGGCGAAAGTACTAAATAAAATGATGAGTAGCCGGTGATGTTAAGGAGCAATATCCAATAGAAAAGTACAAGCCATGTATATTACCATTCCTTGGTAAATCACAGTGGATACTTTGAGTATGGACCAATTTTTAATGCAAATCTTTGCTGTAATTCACCAAATTCCAAAAGGAAAAGTGACCACTTATGGGGAAATTGCAAAGTTAGCAAGCTACCCAGGCTATGCTCGACATGTAGGGAAAGCCCTCGGTAACTTACCAGAGGGAAGTCAGTTACCTTGGTTTCGTGTCATTAATAGTCAGGGTAAAATTTCTCTGAAAGGTGAGGATCTTCAACGGCAGAAACGCAAGCTCGAAGCTGAGGGCGTTGAAGTGTCTGAAATTGGGAAAGTATCTCTCAGAAAGTACAAATGGCAGCCTTAAGCTGCCATTTGTAGTTCTGCATTGGTAACAATTAACGCGTACCCACTAGGCGGATATTCGCTTCATGTGTTTGCTCAGGATCAGTAATCACTGGAATGCTAGTATCATTAATAAAACGCAGTTTGCCATCAACTTCAATACGAGCGCGTAAGCTGTAACGATGATTTGGTTTGATATCATTGCTGTCGTAGCTTAATTCAAATGCAAAAGGCACTTGCTTACCTGCGGTTTCGAATGTCTGTTTTGCTAGCACTTTTGCTGGAGCATCAGCTAAAGACACGTCTTCTAGCGCAACGGTTACAACGGCATGGGGAGGTAATGCAATGCGCTCTCGGTATGCCACTGTACCTGTAATTGTATTCATTGATGCCTCCGCGGATTCGACTTCAGTCACTTGAGATGATTGACAACCCACAAGCGCTGCACCAAACAATAAAGAAGTAACAAGTAGTAGCGTTTTTTTCATATTAGCCTCATAGCATGTATCAATTCGCGCTAAGTATAGAGATTGTTTATTAAACTGTCTGCACGAAATGGTTTTATTTGACAATAGTTTAACTAACATACCCAAGTAACCTCGAGATGCAGAGCTCAGCGAGAATGCCTTGGTTTGGAAGCGAGGCAACAATTTGAAGATCTAGTGGTTCTAAATCGAAAATAGTTAACGAAGCATACAAGCCAAGGCAACTCGCCCTTTGGGAGCTTGTCACTGACACAATTTCATCGTCAAATAACTTGAAAAGAGCATACTATTTCGCTGCATTATTTTCCTTGCTTACTTTCGGTAAACAGGGAATCAGTGACAAAGCTCTGAGCCCTGCATCTTGAAGTCACTTGGGTATAGGCATTATCAAACAATTGAATTTGTTTCATAATTGAAGCAACTAAAGTCACAACGGTGAGGAAACATCATGAGTAAACCACTACGAGAATTACTTAGCCTATTACAACTCGAAAAATTAGAAGAAGGCTTGTTCCGTGGACAAAGCGAGAACCTAGGTTTACCTCAAGTTTATGGCGGTCAGGTGATTGGGCAAGCATTATCAGCAGCACGTTATACCGTCGAGGAAACACGTACTGTCCACTCTTTTCATAGCTACTTTCTTTACCCTGGCGATCCGGAAAAACCCATCATTTATGATGTAGAGAACCTAAGAGATGGCCGCAGTTTTAGTACTCGACGCGTTAAGGCCATCCAAAATGGCCGCCCGATCTTCTATCTTACGGCATCATATCATGGAGAAGCGCCGGGCTTTGATCACCAAAATACAATGCCTGACATTCCCGGACCAGAAAACTTCCCATCAGAAACCGAACTTGCAAGTCACATTGCCGAGTATTTGCCAGAGAAACTTCGCAAAACTGTTTGTGGTGAAAAGCCGATTGAGACACGGCCAGTCAATATCATTAACCCACTCAATCCAAAAAAAACAGAAGCAAAACAGTACCTTTGGATACGTGCCAATGGTGATATGCCAGAGAACCAATTGATTCACCAATATTTGCTTGGTTATGCTTCAGACTGGGGTTTTTTAGTGACAGCGCTATTCCCCCATGAAGTATCACTAATGACACCAAACTTCCAAGTCGCAACGATCGATCACTCCATTTGGTTCCATCGCCCATTTAGAATGGATGAATGGCTTCTCTACGTGATCGAAAGCCCAACAGCGAGTAATACCAGAGGCTTGGTGCGTGGCGAAATTTACAACCAACAAGGTCACCTTGTCGCCACAGCTGTGCAAGAAGGTGTTATGCGTTTTACCAAATAAACGGCATACGATGGTACCGATCCAAATGATGTAAAAACCAACATGATGCGTTAGTCTACGTGATGCAATAGTCCGCGTGATGAATAAGTAAGGGAGCGTCTTCACTCCCTTATTATCCCTCTTTACACCTTTGATATCGCTCTTCAATCCCGTCCTATTAAAAACTAATAGGCAGTTCTGTTGTGTACTTAATCGGCTCCATCGCAAAGGTAGAGGTCACATTAGATAAGCCTCTCACGCTATTCACTAAGCGTTTATAAAATTCATCAAAACGCTTCATATCCCGAACCAACACTTTCATCATATAGTCGTATTCCCCCGCCATACGATAAAACTCCATCACCTCTGGAAAATCACTCACTGTCGTAACAAAGTGATGGTACCAATCCTCTGAGTGATCGCTGGTTTTCAATTGCACAAAAGCAATAAAAGACAGATCGAGTTTTTCTGCGTTGAGCAATGCCACTCGCTTTTCAATATATCCCTCATCTTCTAGCTTTTTAAGGCGTTTCCAGCATGGCGTGGTGGTCAAATTGATGCGTTCAGCTAAGTCATTCAAAGACAACGTAGCATCGGTTTGGAGTAAAGAAAGTAACTGCCTATCTAATTTATCTAAGCTCATTCCTAGAACTTCCGCATTTAGGAGAAAAATTTTCTACTATTGGTGAATAACAAAGCAATATTAGCAAAGTTTTCTCTAAGTTTATAGGTAGATTAGCCTTATAGAAAAAATACCCTACAAATTTCCAAGGAGCCATGTTATGTGCACAGACCACAACTGGATCAATAACGCAGTCCGTAAAATTGAAGCTGACTTCCAACGTTCTGCCGATACACACCTATTCAAACTCGATCTTCCATCTTTAGAAGGTATTGATATCTATCTGAAAGATGAAAGTACGCACCCAACGGGTTCATTGAAGCACCGATTAGCACGCTCACTATTCCTTTACGCGATTTGTAATGGTTGGGTTGGTCCTGAGACAACGGTTATCGAAGCTTCATCAGGCAGCACTGCCGTTTCTGAGGCTTACTTCGCACGCCTTCTTGGTTTACCTTTTATTGCGGTGATGCCAAAGAGCACTGCTCGTAAAAAGATTGAGCAGATCGAGTTCTATGGCGGTAAAGCACACCTTGTTGATCGTTCAGACCAAATCTATGATGAGTCTCGCCGTCTCGCAGAAGAACTTAACGGTCACTACATGGATCAATTTACCTACGCAGAGCGCGCGACAGACTGGCGTGGTAACAACAACATCGCTAACTCCATCTTCAGCCAAATGAAACTAGAAGATCACCCTATCCCAAGTTGGGTGGTAATGAGCCCTGGTACAGGTGGCACATCTGCAACCATCGGACGCTTTATCCGTTACCAAAAATACGATACAAAACTGTGTGTCGTTGACCCTGATAACTCCGTATTCTTTGACTCTTTCCAGTCAGGTAATGCGAACATTCGAGGTGAGAACGGAAGTAAAATCGAAGGCATTGGCCGTCCACGCGTTGAGCCTAGCTTCATTGCTGGCGTTGTTGACGAAATGCGCAAAATCCCGGATGCAGCAAGTGTTGCAACAGCGCATTGGGTGTCAGGACTCATTGGTCGCAAGGTTGGCGCATCTACGGGTACTAACCTTTACGGCGTTCTTCAACTTGCATGCGAAATGAAACAACGCGGCGAAAATGGCTCTATCGTGACTCTACTTTGTGACTCTGGTGAGCGTTACCTAGATACGTACTACGACGCAGAATGGGTAAAAACAAACATTGGTGATATCCAGCCATACTTGACTCAACTTGAAATCATTCAAGCAAAAGGCTGTGTCGAACCAGCATGCTGCGGCCCAGTTACTAAGTAAAACGAACACGCTAGAGAAACAACAGCCCGCAAGTAAGCGGGCTGTTTTGTATTTGATGTAGAATGATACTAACCGGCGTTCAAACGACGTTATCAAGCATGATAACAAACTAGGATGACCCTTTATTTACGACTAGTGATTTACTACTAACTATTCACTATTCACTATTCACTATTCACTATTATTGGTATTACTTCTTTTGACGCGCTTCAAATGCGGCAAGCTGCTCTGGTGTAGCTTCAGGCTGATGGTTCTGCTTCCATTCATCATAAGTCATACCGTATACGCGCTCACGAGCGTCATCAATACTGATATCCATACCACGATCTTCCGCTTCTGCTTTATACCATTTACTAAAACAGTTACGACAGAATCCCGCAAGAATCATCAGATCGATATTTTGCACATCTTTGTTAGCATCCAAGTGCGCCAATAAACGACGAAATGTTGCTGCATCCAGCTTATCTTGCTCTTCTTGCGTTAGATTTTGTATTTAAATTCAGCCACTTTACTTTCCTTATTTTTATCATTCACACATATGCCACCCATTATAATGACCAATGTGGTTCTAAATAGTTTTCTCAGACTAATCAGGCATCTTGCTTATCATTGCTCACCATGTGCAAGTGAACATCTTGTTGAGGGAAAGGAATAGAGATCCCCTCACGATCAAAGCGCAACTTCACTTCTTTGGTTACGTCCCAGTAGACATCCCAATAATCATCCGTTTTTACCCAAGGGCGGACAATAAAATCAACAGAAGATGTATTCAAAGTGTGTACTTTAATCATTGGCTCTGGGGAGCGAAGAACCGCAGGATGGGAAGTGATGATGTCATTCAACACAGACTCGGCTTTCAACAGATCGTCAGCGTAGCCAATACCAAAAACCATATCAACACGGCGAATACGCTCATGCGTGACGTTCTTAATCACATCGCCCCAAATCTTACTGTTTGGCACCATAATGATCTGGTTGTCGAACGTACGAATTGTGGTGTTCACCAAACTCATGTGGCTTACTTTACCATCTACGCCACCCGCGTAAACGAAATCGCCAACATCAAACGGGCGATAAATCAACAACATCATGCCTGCCGCAAAGTTTGATAGTGTATCTTGCAATGCAAAACCAATGATCACACCAGCAATACCGAAACCGGTCAGGATAGGCGCGAGATTCAAGCCTATCTGAGACAGGCCGACCATGATACCAATCACCCATACTGCCTTGCCAGACATCGAAATAAAGAAATCTTGCATGAGATGGGACAGTTTTAAATTCTTAGATGCGACGGCTTTGCTCACCACTTTTCGTGTCAGTTTCGAGAGCGCTCGTGCGATCAAAAGAATTAAGGCAAAAACAAAAAGCTGGAATATATGTTGTGTAGCATTTTCTGCAAACCAATCCCCTGCGGAACTAGACCAATGGCTTAGAATAGACAGAACCACTTTTGCATTGAGCAGATCGTGCGTGATACTGCCCGTTACTTCAAAGATCTGGCGTTTGTATTCTGAGGTCTCTAGCCCTAACCCATCCCCTATCGAAATCAAAGAACGCAAACTGTTCGTCGCTATATCCAACCTTTGCTTGAGGATCAGTTCATTCAACTGCAACGCGGTTTTTTCTGACTCAGGGCTTGACGATATTTGCGCACCAATAAACTTTTTTTGCTGATTTAGGTACTCAATAGAAGCCGACAGCAGACGCATGCGCTTATCAACGCTATCTTTAAATATTTGCTCTGCTTCATTATCTTGAACACCCAGTTCTTTCAGCCAAATTAAGTTCTGTGAACCGGCTTCGAAACTAACATCTAAGTACTGTTGAAGCTCGCGGTAAACATTCACTAGAGAGAGCTTATCTTGTTCTTTCGCTGTGTTGATTTTTTCATTTAGCACTTTGACACGATCATCTAAATAAGCAAATGAACCATCTGAATATTTTTGCTGCGTTCTAACGAGTGCAATGAGCTTTTCGTTGGGAATGGATTTGCTGTTTATTGCCGCTGAAAGGCGATTTCTCAGTTCTTCATTTTTCTGAAAAAGCTGCAATTGCAAAGCATCTCGCTCATCTCCAATGGCTTGTTTAAGCGTGGCAGACAAATCCAAAATATCTTGATTAATATTATCAATCGTCCGCTCTGCAAGAGAGGTTTGTTGTTCACTATTCGCCTCTGTTGCATGAATCGTAATAGGCCCAAAACTCAGAACACAAGCAAGCAAAAAACTGAAAAGTGCGGCCGCACAAGAACGCGGTGTAAAAGAATATCGATAGGTCATATTTACCTCACAAGAGACGGTCACCGAGTTAAAACTCGCCTATTAGGCAGTGAAAACATATGCCTAGAGTTTACTACATCAATAAGCACGCTGGGCGGTAATTCGTAATTAAACTGTCAAACTTGCGCTAACGCCTCTATTTACCGAGGCCTTTGCGTCTCACTCTCAAAATAGACGTACTTAATAAATGAACCAACACAGCAGTAATTAATAAACTTTACTACAGTAAATAGACCCTTATGACTTAAAAATATGAGGTCACAACATTTTGAGCTCATTTGGGAATATTGAGCAATTTATTCTTGCTAGGCACTCAATCACAAAATACCAAACGCGAAGGAAATGCATATGCCTCTGCACAAAAAATCAGCCGTACGCGGCTCAATCCTCGATGATGTTTACTCTTCAAAAGATTTATCTGTCGTCATGCCTAAGTATCGCATTCCCGAAAATGAGCACTCCCCGCATAACGCTTATCAGGTGGTCCATGATGAGTTAATGCTTGATGGAAACTCACGACAAAACCTAGCTACATTTTGCCAAACTTGGGTGGAGGATGAGGTTCATCAACTCATGAATGAATGCATCGATAAAAATATGATCGATAAAGATGAGTACCCACAAACTGCTGAGCTAGAGTCTCGATGTGTTCATATGCTCGCTGACCTTTGGCATGCTCCTGAGGCCGAAAACCCAATGGGATGCTCAACAACAGGGTCAAGTGAAGCGGCAATGCTAGGAGGAATGGCCTTAAAATGGGCATGGCGCGAAAAGATGAAACAACTCGGCAAACCCACTGATCGACCAAACCTAATATGTGGACCGGTTCAAGTATGCTGGCACAAATTTGCACGATATTGGGATATTGAACTTCGTGAAATACCGATGCAAGGCGACCGTTTAATTATGACGCCGGAAGAAGTCATAAAGCGATGTGATGAGAACACTATTGGTGTCGTACCTACCTTAGGTGTAACTTTTACTTGTCAGTATGAGCCTGTAAAAGCGGTGCATGAAGCGCTAGACAAACTGCAAGAACAAACTGGCTTAGATATCCCAATTCACGTTGACGGAGCTAGCGGTGCTTTCTTGGCTCCTTTTTGTGACCCCGATTTAGAGTGGGATTTCCGATTACCCCGCGTTAAATCGATCAATGCCTCCGGTCACAAGTTCGGGCTTGCCCCTCTCGGAGTAGGTTGGGTGGTATGGCGTGATGCCGATGCATTACATAAAGATCTGATATTTAACGTGAACTACTTGGGCGGTAACATGCCAACTTTTGCTCTTAACTTCTCTCGCCCTGGGGGACAAATCGTTGCTCAGTACTATAACTTCCTACGTTTGGGTAAAGAAGGATATCGAAAAATCCACCAAGCTTGCTATGAAACTGCTCATTACCTCGCAGAAGAGATAGAAAAAATGGGTATGTTTAAAATCATCTACAACGGCCACGGGGGAATTCCAGCCCTAAGTTGGTCCTTAAAAGATGACACAAAACCTGGTTTCAATCTCTACGATCTATCAGATCGTATTCGCTCTCGTGGTTGGCAAATCGCCGCCTATGCAATGCCTGCGGAAAGGGAAGATCTCGTCATAATGCGTATCTTAGTTCGTCACGGATTCAGTCGCGACATGGCCGATTTATTGATTTCTGATTTAAAACACTGTGTGGATTTCTTCGACAAGCATCCTGTCGTTAACGGTAGTAATGAAGATGAGTCCTCTAACTTTAATCATGGGTAATCCAGCGTCATACCAGTTTGTATTTATCTAAGTCCATGTGCATCTAGGTTTACATAGATCTAGGCTTGCATAGATCTAGCTTTGTATAACTCCAAGCTCATATTGACTGTATGGATAAATAATACTGATTGATGCTATTTAGAGAGCAAAGGATGAGGAAGTACCTTGCTCTTTCTCCCTCAGAGCAACAGGGTAACCGTATGTCTTTTATTTTTAGTTACTTGTCAGAAAACCCCTTTGTCTTTCTCTTCCTTTCACTTGCGATTGGGTATCCTTTAGGTCGCCTTAGCGTTAAAGGCGTGAGTTTAGGGACAACGGCAGGAACACTCGTCGTCGGGGTCGCATTGGCACTCACTTCTTTCTCCATTTACGGTTTGAAGATTGAAGAGCCAGGCTTAGTTTCAGACATTTTCCTTATGATGTTCATGTATGCGATTGGCATGAAAGTTGGCCCACAATTCTTTTCTGGTCTCGCTCGAGGCGGAATTGACTTTGTTGTTATCGGTTTAATTGTCGTATTCAGCAATTTTGCTATCGTCGTCATCGGTGCCAAGCTGATGGGGCTTGAACCCGGGTATGCGGCTGGAATCATTTCTGGTAGCTATACTGTGACGGCAGTAATGGGCGTGGCTCAATCCGCAATCAATTCAGGTGCATTCACCCCACCAGAGGGCATGAGCGTCGACCATGTAAGCGCAAATATCGCAGCAGGCTACGCGATCAGTTATGTATTATCTACTGTCCTCATTATTCTATTTATTAAATATCTTCCTTCACTTTTTGGCATTGACCCAATCAAGGCAGGAAAAGAGGCAGAAACAGAATATTCAGCGGGCGACGACAATGAAAAATTGCCCAGTACGTTTGGATTCTCAGACGTAGGCGTTCTACCCATCGATGTTCGCGCCTATGAAGTAACCCATCAAGAATTGGTAGGACGTTCAGTACAAGAACTTTACCAACAATTCCCGGACGCGGCAGTACTCAAAGTAGTGAGAGGTGATCAAGTTATTGATGCATCAGACAACCCAACTCTTGCTCTAAATGACATCATCGGTGTGCGTGGTGAATATCATGTACTCATTTCTGAGGGAGAATCCGATATTGGCAACGAAGTCGATGAGCCAAGAGCACGCAACGTCGACATTGAGGTCGCCGACATCCATGTGGGCAAGTCTAAATATGCAGGAAAAACCATCGCCGAATTACATGCAGAAGTGGGATTTGGCGTTTATTTTAAAGCCCTTTTTCGACAAGGACACCAACAACCTTTGATGCCACAAACAAAAGTGGAAGTTGGTGACGTTATTCGTGTCGCTGGTTCTCAATGGTGTGTCGAACAAACTGCGTCCAATTTAAATAGCGTTCCCATCGTCGAGAGCACCATCACAGAGACATTTTATTTAGCGCTATCACTGCTCATAGGGTACCTATTCGGCCATCTTAGCGTAACCATAGCCGGCATTCCTTTTGCGTTAGGTACCTCTGCGGGTTGTATGCTCACTGGTATTATTTTCTCTTTCCTTAGAACTCGTAATCCAGCGTTTGGAGGCCCTATGAGTGAGGGCGCGCGAAGTTTTTTACAAGACATCGGGCTAAACCTGTTTGTTGCTGTATTAGCCGCGACCGTAGGACCAAAAATTCTGGCCTCTTTTCAAGGCATCGTCGTCATTAAAATTGCAATATTAGGGGTCACAGCAGCATTGGTGCCACCTCTTCTTGCTTGGCTCTATGGCTTGTATTTTAGGAAAATGAACCCGGCAATTCTTGCTGGCGCTTGTGCTGGAGGAAGAAATAGCACACCAGCAATGAAAGGAGCCCAAGATGCAAGCCATAGTGATATGCCTGCCATTGGCTACCCTGTGCCCTATGCATTGACATCGGTACTGGTTCTTATCCTTGGCTATATTGCTATGGTTATCAGTTAATTATTGGTTATCAGTTAATCATTGTTTCAAATAAATAGTTAAATATGAACTATGATTGATAGCGTAAGAATCATTGAAAAGGAGTATTTATGGGGTTTTTATCTTGGATTATTTTGGGACTGATTGCCGGCGCATTAGCAAAATGGCTCATGCCTGGTAACGATGGTGGTGGATGGATAGCTACGATGGTTCTCGGTATTTTAGGAGCGTTTGTAGGTGGATTCTTGGGCAGCTTTGTTGGTCTAGGCGGTGCTGATGGCGTGAATATCGGCAGTATCGTCACTGCGACATTAGGTGCTTTCGTTCTTCTGTTTGTTTATAACCGATTTATCCGGGGTTAGCCGGGCTCACTAAAAAATTCGATACAAATAAGCCTTTCACATCGCGACCTGTAAATGACCTTAGGTACCGTTGAAGGCTTATTGTTTGAATCACTGTTTTAACATTTCCGTTTTAACGTTTCAATTTTAACGTTCTCGTTTTTAGCTACTGACGATTTGGGTGATTCAAAATGTGATCTTCCCAGTTCACCACATCAATCTCATACACCACTTTGTTTCGCACACTTTCACCTGCTGCATGCATTGCCGACTTCGATCCGGTGATCAAAGGATGCCATTCTGGCAAAGGCTGTTTTTCTGCCAGTAAACGATACGCACAGGTATGAGGTAGCCACGTAAAGTCTTCAATATCTTCTCGAGTTAACTTGGTGCACTCTTCACCCGATGTGAAACGGTTCGGGTAATCTTTGCATGAACACGTTTTACTATTTAGCCAACTGCAAGCCACATTGGTGTAATAAATCTCATCCGTATCTTCATCCATCAGTTTATGTAGACAACATTTACCGCAACCATCGCAGAGAGATTCCCATTCCTCTTCTGTCATGTGTTCCAACGATTTACTTTGCCAAAATGGAGTACTCATTACATTTACTACTTATTACGATGTGGGATTGGGTGCGTTTTATACCCCTCTGGCAGAAAAAGTTCAAGTTTTGCTGAATATCCCGCATAGGTCTAAGCTTAACCCAAACTGACACGACTTAAATAGATAACGCTTCCAATCCAGTCAGAAATCGCCATAATGCCCCCTTATTTTTTGCGAGGGTTTTATGATGGATTGTCGATTGGGTTGTGGGGCGTGCTGTATCGCACCGAGTATTTCCTCTCCTATTCCTGGGATGCCAAACGGCAAACTCGCAGGTGAACGTTGTATTCAATTGAATGACGATAATCTATGCAAACTCTTTGGTAATCCAGAGCGCCCAAAAGTGTGTCATGACTTTAAGCCATGCCCTATCGTATGTGGCAAAAGCAATCAAGAAGCACTGACGAATATTACCAAACTAGAACAAATGACCTAATTCTTCAGTTAAGTTGATGAGATAGTAGACCGCTTATCTGCGTTCTATATACCTTTAAATACGTCTCAATTATGAAACAACCAATTCAATATCACTGTTTTCATCCAACTTTCCTATCTCCACTCACACGCAGCTGACAATTCTCAACTATGTTCAGCGGGTAATCTCATCCCGAATATAGGAAACAATATGAATAAGTATATGGCAGAGTTATTTGGCACGTTTTGGTTGGTGCTTGGTGGCTGTGGTAGTGCGGTTTTGGCAGCAGGTTTTCCCGATTTAGGTATCGGTCTACTCGGTGTCTCTCTTGCTTTTGGTTTAACCGTCTTAACGATGGCATTCGCAATCGGTCATATTTCTGGGTGCCACTTGAACCCTGCTGTTACTGTCGGCTTATGGGCCGGTGGTCGTTTTGATACCAAAGATGTCGTGCCTTACATCATCGCACAAGTGATCGGAGGCATCATCGCAGGTGGTATTCTTTACGTCATCGCGACCGGGCAAGCTGGTTTTGATGTGGTTGGCTCAGGTTTCGCTGCGAATGGTTATGGTGAGCACTCTCCTGGTCAATACTCTTTAACAGCAGCACTCGTAGCAGAAATTATCATGACGATGATGTTTCTAATCGTCATTATGGGGGCGACAGATAAACGCGCACCTCAAGGGTTTGCACCTATCGCGATTGGCTTATGTTTAACTCTGATCCACTTAATCAGCATCCCTGTAACCAATACCTCCGTTAACCCTGCACGTAGTACGGGTGTCGCTGTATTTGTTGGTGATTGGGCTGTATCCCAACTTTGGTTATTCTGGGTTGCACCAATCGTGGGTGGCATTCTCGGCGCGCTGATTTACAAGAATCTTCTCGCTGGTGAATCAAACGACTAGCACTCTCGAATAAAACTAGCTACTGCGAATAAACCTAGCTACCTCGAATAAAACTTGCTTTCTTGTATAAAACAAACGCTCTCGCACAAAAAAGCCGCTTTACAAAAGCGGCTTTTATTAAATCTTATGTCGACCCAGTAATGAATGAGACAACGTTGTCCCATCAACAAGCTCCAACTCACCACCAACAGGAACACCAT
The DNA here is from genome assembly GCF_003544875.1 of Vibrio alfacsensis. NCBI lineage: Bacteria > Pseudomonadati > Pseudomonadota > Gammaproteobacteria > Vibrionales > Vibrionaceae > Vibrio > Vibrio alfacsensis. The sequence continues at coordinate 969,935 of NZ_CP032093.1, read as the reverse complement.
GAGCGATGCGACTCGCCTCAACTTGATGTTCTCTGCACAGTTCAGCGATATAGTGTGCCGTTGCTTCACCCTCAACCGTTGGGTTGGTGGCAAGAATCACTTCCGTAACATCACCACGACGAAGACGATAATCCAATACATCAAGCCCAATATCACTTGGACCGATGCCATCTAGCGGCGACAAATGCCCCATAAGCGCAAAGTATCGACCAGAATATTGTCCAGTAGCTTCTACTGCCGCAATGTCCGCCGGGCTTTCTACCACACAAATCTGGCCGTTTTCTTGGCGTTTTGGGTTGGCACAAATATGGCAGACGTCTTCCTCAGTGAAAGTTCGGCATTCGTTACAATGACCGATTTCCGTCATGGCTTGGCTCAGCACATCTGCAAGTTGCAGACCGCCTTTTCTATCACGCTGTAACAAATGAAAGGCCATACGCTGTGCCGACTTGGGGCCAACCCCAGGTAGACAACGTAAGGCCTCCATCAATTGTTCCAGCATATGGCTGGTACGCATTTAAAATCCGCTTAATTAGAGTTCAGCAGATTAGAATGGCATTTTCATGCCTGGTGGTAATTGCATACCGCCAGTAACAGAAGCCATTTTCTCTTTTTGTGTCTCTTCAACGCGACGAGCAGCATCATTGAACGCAGCAGCGATCAGATCTTCTAGCATCTCTTTGTCGTCTTCCATCAGACTTTCATCGATGTCAACACGACGCACGCTGTGGCTACCAGTGATCGTTACTTTAACTAGACCAGCACCAGACTCGCCGGTTACTTCCATATTCGCGATTTCTTCTTGAAGCTTTTGCATGCGTTCTTGCATTTGCTGGGCTTGCTTCATTAGGTTGCCCATACCGCCTTTACCAAACATGTTTATCTCTCTGGTTTCATTAGGTGTTGCATCTGTAAATGGGGCTATCAATAGACATTTTCAACCCCACTCCGTTCAATTTTTAGATAGGACGTACACTATCTTTATCAAGCTCTGCGGCGAATCGACGTTCAATAAATTGAACATGTGGATCGCTTTCTAAACTGTTGAGAGCTTGTTGTAACTTCTCTTGATAGAGCCTATCTCTAAGCTCTAAAGGCGTTTCACCATTTTCACTTATATCGACACTTAGGTGGCAATCTTCACCTAACACTGTATTCAGCGCACTCAGCAATTCACTTTGTGCTCTGTCAGTATTTAAATGTGCTTGGCTACTTCTTAATTGTAGCGAAACACTCGAGCCTGTTTTGTCAAAGTTCGAGTTTAGGGCCAATTGTTCCACCAATTTAGGTGTCTCCATTTGGCTAATCAACTTCGCCCATTCGCTCTTCTCGAGTGATTCATCAACCAATTTTTGCGCCATCTCTGGCGTTTTTTCATGCTCTAAAGCTTGCTTGAGCTGTGTCGGTGTCAGTTCTGTTTTGGCTTTTTTTTCTACTGGCTTACTAGGGCGCCAACGGTATGCTTCATCCTCAATTTTTTGCTTTTCAGCTTGAGGGATAGCTTTCGACGACACCTGCGCAGGATTGCCATGAAGTTGCGCTACACGGTCGATAACCGAGTCTTTACTTACAGATGCCGTTCTAGACTTTTTTGGGCCACCACTTTGGCTTGTCGCTTGTTGCTGCCCCTGCCGTTGGGAGCGAAGCTGATGACGAAGTCCGCCTAAGCCAGTGCGTACAGGTGCTTCAGACGCTGCCTGAGGCTGCTGAGGCGCATGTTCTACGGACGTAGAGCTTTCACCCACTGGTGGTGCCATATCATACTGTGGCGGTGCCACATCATGTCCAGGCTGGTATTCCGACGAATAGTGCGAGACATCAGGCATCGGGGGAACTTGTGGGTTCGCAGCGGGAGGAAGTGATGATGCTGCCATGTTAGAAGCATCGCCCCTCGCTCGTTGCGAATCCTGTAAAGGCTGCGTTTGGGCATGCGAAGATGATGCTTGTGGCGTTGGCTGCGACACTTCTCTTACTTGATTTGCCCCATGAGCCGGAACAGATTGAGACGGTGAAGCCGTCGAAATAATATTCGCATGAGTGTTCGTCGCGGGACGGAATGCCATCATACGCAATACGATCATTTCCATGCCGACACGGCCATTTGGCGACAGGATTAAGTCTTCACGGCCTTTTAGAGCAATTTGATAGTAAAGCTGCACATCTTGAGGTGTCAGCGCTTTACTCAATAATTCAATTTTTTCAGCGTCAGGTTGAGCTTGATCCAACGTCGATGGCAGTGCCTGATACATTGCCACGCGATGTAATTGCGTAGCGATTTGCTGAAGCAAACCATCCCACTCAACACCATTCGAAGCAAGTTGTTGGATCTTATCCATTGCTTGTTGAGGTTGCTTACTGCTGATCGACTCAAGCAAATGAATAGCTTGGTCTGTATCAATCGTACCGAGCATGTGACTAACAATGTCGGTTTGAATCGACCCGTTACCCAAAGCAATCGCTTGATCGGTCAAGCTCAAAGCATCACGCATACTGCCATCGGCTGCATGAGAAATCATGCCGAGCGCTCTAGCATCCGCAGAGACTTGCTCTTTTTCCAAAATATGATCAAGTTGCTGATGAATATCATCAACACTGATTGGTTTTAGATGGAATTGCAGACAGCGAGACAAAATTGTCACTGGCAGCTTTTGTGGATCCGTTGTTGCCAACAAGAACTTCACATACTCCGGCGGCTCTTCCAAGGTTTTTAACAACGCATTGAAAGAATGACGCGACAGCATGTGCACCTCATCAATGAGGTACACTTTAAAGCGCCCGCGAGCGGGTTTGTACTGAACGTTATCTAATAGTTCACGAGTATCTTCAACTTTAGTACGAGATGCAGCATCGATCTCTAACAAGTCGACAAAGCGACCCTCATCAATCTCACGGCAAGTATCACACTCACCACATGGGCTAGCTGTTATCCCCGTTTCACAGTTCAGACCTTTTGCAAATAAGCGGCCAATCGACGTTTTACCAACGCCTCTAGTACCGCTAAATAGGTACGCATGGTGTAAGCGATTTTGCGCTAACGCATTTTCTAAAGCAGTAAGGACATGACGCTGACCTACGACTTGTTCAAATTTGTTAGGACGCCATTTTCGCGCTAAAGCTAAATAACTCATTGAATGTATTAGTGTCCTTCAAACTCGCAAATGCTGTATACGTTCAGGCCTAGCGCTTCTAAACGCTTGTCACCACCAATTTCTGGTAAGTTAATCACGAACGCCGCATGCTCTACTTCACCACCAAGTTGACGGATCAGTTTTGTTGTGGCTTCAATCGTGCCACCTGTCGCTAGCAAATCATCAACAACAAGTACTTTGTCGCCCTCAACGATAGCATCAGTATGAATTTCTAGTGTATCAACACCATACTCAAGCTCGTAAGACTGCGCGATAGTAGGACGTGGTAACTTGCCTGGTTTACGCACAGGAACAAAGCCTACACCGAGTTCAAGCGCTAACGGAGCACCAAATAAGAAACCACGAGCTTCTGTACCAACCACTTTTGTAAAGCCCATGTCTTTGTAACGCTCAACCAATAGATTAATCGTTGCTTGATACGCTTTTGCGTCTTCTAAAAGGCTCGTTACATCACGAAATAGAATGCCCGGTTTTGGGTAATCTTGAATGCTTTGGATGCTAGATTTGATCAGTGAGATTGTTTCTGTAGTCATAATACCGATTTACTTAGATTGGTCTATCACCCTCTATTCTTATCGCAACATCACGAGGGCAACAAACAATAGGTTTTCACCGCTATGGATTTACTTTCATAAATGTCACAAGCGCTGAAAATACAAACGCCCACTCGAAGAGTGGGCACACTATTCTCTACAATCTTAGTGATTTTCTTCTCGGTCAGCAACCAACTCAATCACAGGTAAGCGTATAAACCAACTTAGTAAAACGATTAGCATCACTAAAAGTGCAATTTTCACCCACAGAAGAGGTACAACAACAATAGAAAGGAAGAAGCTAAGCACGATAAATACAGCACCACGCTGTTTTACTTTACGGGTGACGGCACGGTTGTTATGCCAATTTTTTAGTATTGGACCAAATGTTTTGTGCTCATGAAGCCAACTGTGAAATGCAGGGCTCCCTCGCATAAAGCATGCGCTAGCTAAAAGAATAAAAGGAGTGGTTGGTAGGAGTGGAAGGGCAATACCCAAAATGCCTAGAATTAAACAAAGTCCACCAGCAACATTGAAGAAATAACGCTTGATACGAATGGTGGACTCCAAAACAAACACGCGATTAAAACCTGCGTAACTGTTCATTACGCGAAACCAGGTTAACGTTGCAGGTAAAGTTGGAATTAAAAGGACTGCAATGAAACCCAAAAGTAAAAATATTATAAGGCTCTTTAAAATTTTTGTCTGCCATGATGCTTATTCTCACTAGTTAACTGTACTTCCCTCATTGCCTCAATGTTAACCTGTTTAGAGTTAATGCATCGTTACACAAATGAGTCTTTATTGTTGAAGTGAGAATATACAGTAAACAAAGTATTCTAAACACCGATTCAAAGTAAGGTTATTATTCTAAAGCGATCCCAGTAGCATTATTTTTATACAAAAGCAGCGCAAATACGCTGCTTAGTTAATTTGTGAGTAAATATTACGCTAGCCGATTTTTACGAACGATATTCAAGCTAAAACTCGATGACCCTAAGCACCCTATTGTCAGCTGTCCGGTAACATCAATCGGCAAGTCTCTGGTAATAAAGTTCTTCATACTACCGTTTCCTAACTGATTACCCGCCGTGATGTGTTGGTTATCATGGCCATCTGACCACTGGCTATCTAACCCTGCTGGTAAAATAGAAACCGATGAAGAAGCCAAATCAGCAATACCAAATAGTGCGTTGACGGCACCAGTCCCGTTCGAGCACTGAATACCTTTCTCTACAATTCCTGCCAGATCTTTAAGATCCGCGCTAAAACTATTGAGATTTCTTAAGTAATCATCAAACAATGCTCGAACTAATAATGTCGATGCGACGCCTGCATGTTCGAGCGAGGCTGAATCTACTAAATAAAAAACAAACTGTCCGTTCATTAACCAACGGTAATCAAAAACAAGTGGCATCACATCAGTCGATTGCAACAAGCGGTAAGAACACTTCCAATCGCCTTGAGATGTGTCTTTCTCTGGCAACAACGCATGCAATAAATCTCGAGCTGCATTAGGGTTTTGCTGCAAATACTCTAAATGCCAGTAGAGTTCTTGCTCATCAGGCATTTCCCCACCGTCATCAACCCGAAACCACTGACTGGCAAAATCACGCTGTTCTGAAAAATGACAATCACTGTCCTCTAGCGCATTGTCTATCGCTTTAGATAAGTGCTCGTAGTTTATAATTGGTTTTGCCAAAAAGTCTTTAATGCCAAATCGCAGTGCTTTAGCAACGTCAGACATTTCATCCGTTCCGGATACAACAATTAATGGCATAGATGGATATTCGAGGCTCACTTCCTCAACAAACTCTATTCCGTCTAAGACAGGCATGGACAAGTCACATATCACTAAGTCTGGATGGTATTCTCTTAACAACTTAAGAGCCTCCAAGCCATTCTCAGCTTCTACCAGGCTATATCCTTGGCTGCCTAGATAGGCACCAGTCACTCCACGAAATACTGGATCATCGTCAACTAACATTATCAGTTTGTGATGAACCACTTCCTGCGCCGAGACCATTGCCGTTTGACTGTGAGTTTTAAACATATCTTTTACCTCACAAAGCTCAGTCAAAAAACAAATTTGAAGTTCTTATTCTTATTTTATTCACATCTTACAGATCGCTATGCAGCAAGACATCAGGCCCTTTCACCTTGCCTTAAAAGTAGCTTGTTATTAGCATATATACAAATATTCGATTATTAAACAGTGTTTACTCACTAAGGGGTAGTGTGTTCAAATAATGCAACATGTTGACTTAACGCAACCTTTGATTGCAAAGTTAGTTATAAATTAGCCCAAATGGTAACTGAGTGTGTCTGGAAATATGAAATTAGATGATTTAAACCTGTTTCGATTAGTTGTCGAAAATGGGAGCTATACTGCAACTTCGCGTAAGACCATGATTCCTGTGGCGACGATCACTCGACGCATTCAAGCGCTTGAAGACTCAGTAAACCTAAGGCTGCTGAACCGCCATGCGCGTAAACTTTCTCTTACAGAAGCAGGCGAACGTTTTTATCATGAGTGTTCCCCACTTTTACAAAGACTGACTTCTGCTGCCGAAGAAATTACCGATGATTGCCGTGGCGCATCAGGAAAAATCAAAATTTCTGCACCATACAATCTCACCAAGCGCATGATGATGCCGATGTTTAATCGCTTTATGCAGCAATACCCGGACATCAACATCGAGCTAACGACAGAAAGTAATGCAGATCAGTTAGACCCAACTGAATGGGATGTTATTTTCCGAGTTGGTCCACAACGCGATTCAAGTCTAATTGCTCGTAAGATTGGTGAAGTGAAAGATATTTTGGTCGCGAGCCCTGATTACTTAGCCACTAACCCTGCACCAAATCATGCAGAAGAGTTGTCCAATCACTCTTTACTTAAAGGATACCCTCTCATTAAGTGGACACTCATCAATAGCAAGGGGGAATCTGTCGTGAATGTAGAACGAGGCCGTTTCCAAGCAAACGCTCTGAATGTAGTTCGCAGTTCATGTTCTGAGGGTTTAGGCATCACGTTAATGCCGGATGTAATGATCAAGGAGTTCATTGAAAGTGGTGATTTAGTGCGTATTCTTCCAGATTGGAGTGCAAACCCGCGCGACATCTACATGCTTTACAACCACAAAGATCACTTACCAGAGAAAGTGCGCTTGTTCATCGACTTCGTGATTGCTTACAACATTCACTAAGCTGAAAAACATAAACGAATAGAAACAAAAAACCAGAGCCTTTGAAGCTCTGGTTTTCATATTATATTGAGAAGTGCTATTTAAGCGCGCTTGTGCAGCTCTAAATTAGCAAGATCTTGCTGAATTTCAGCTTGCGTCTTCGCGTCATCATTACGCAGACCATCAAGGAAATCGAGGTATTGCTGGTCAATATCCCCCGTGACATATTCGCCATTAAATACTGAGGTATCGAATTGACTGATGTCTTGGTTACCAAGGCCAACAGCTTCAACAAGATCATCAAGACGTTGATAAATCAGCGCATCTGCGCCAATTTGTTTACAAATGCTGTCGTTATCACGGCCATGAGCAATAAGTTCAGTCGCGCTTGGCATATCAATACCATAAACGTTCGGGAAACGAACTTCTGGTGCAGCTGAAACCATGAACACTTTGTTTGCACCTGAATCGCGAGCCATCTCGATAATCTGTTCAGATGTTGTTCCGCGCACAATTGAATCATCAACAAGCAGTACATTCTTGCCTTTAAATTCAGAACGAATGGCATTCAATTTACGACGAACTGATTTCTTACGCTGTTGCTGACCCGGCATGATAAAGGTACGGCCTACGTAACGGTTTTTCACGAAACCTTGGCGGTATGGTTTATCAATAGCTTGAGCAATTTGCAACGCAATATCGCACGATGTTTCAGGGATCGGGATAACCACATCAATATCAAGTTCAGTGAAATCTTCACGAATACGTTCACCGAGCTTTTTACCCATCTCTACACGTGCGCTGTAAACGGAAATCTTATCGATAAACGAATCTGGACGGGCAAAGTAAACGAATTCGAAAATACATGGGTTCAGTTTTGGATTGTCACCACACTGTTTCGTAAATAACTCGCCATCGAACGTTGCGTAAATCGCTTCACCTGGCGCAACATCGCGAACAAAGTCGAAGCCAACCGCATCCAATGCGACTGATTCTGACGCGACCATATATTCTGTTTTACCGTTTACTTCTCGCTTACCTAAGCATAAAGGACGAATACCGTGTGGGTCGCGGAAAGCAATCATGCCATGGCCAATGATCATCGCCGCTACTGCATAAGCGCCGCGGATTGTACGGTGTACGTTCGTGACAGCGCGGAAAACGTCATCAGCCGTCACATTGCCCTTTACCGTATCGATCTCATGTGCAAGTACGTTTAAAAGCACTTCAGAGTCTGAGGTGGTGTTGATATGACGACGATCTTTTTCAAACAGTTTCTGACGAACTTCATTCGCGTTAGTCAGGTTGCCGTTATGAGCTAAAGTAATACCGAAAGGAGAGTTTACGTAGAAAGGTTGAGCTTCAGAGGCACTTGAACTGCCTGCAGTTGGGTAACGAACATGACCAATGCCAACCTCACCCTGTAAGCGTTGCATGTGTCTTGCTTCGAACACATCTTTCACCAAACCGTTCGCCTTACGCAGACGAAAACGATTGCTTTCTATGGTACAAATACCAGCGGCATCTTGGCCACGATGCTGTAACACCGTTAACGCGTCATAAATAGACTGGTTTACAGGCGTTGTGCCCACGATTCCAACAATACCACACATGTCCTGATCCTCGATTTGCGACAGTAGCTGGCACTACTTAATAGTGCCAGACAAAAAACTTGATGTTGCTTGTAAGTGCTCGAAGAATGGGGCAATGATACGGCTGAACTCAGGGACCAACTGTGATTCTTTCCACCAATCCGAGCTTGGGAATGCAGTAAACGCATCCATAAAAAACAGCAACGCAGAAACAATCAGTACTCCGCGTAAACCACCAAACACAACACCGAGAATTCGGTCAGTACCTGATAGCCCTGTTTTTTGTACCAGTTGACCAATGACGTAATTCACCACTGCACCAACCACTAAGGTTGCGACGAATAACGCCGCAATTGCGGCTCCGTTTCGAAACATGTCATCTTCGATGTTGGTAAAATACACCGCCAATTTGGCGTAGTAATTACTGGAGATAAAAAATGCTCCGAACCAAATCACCAAAGACAAAGCTTCTTTAGTAAAACCGCGAACTAAACTGATCAGAGCTGAAAATCCGATCACACCTAAAATGACAAAATCTAACCAATTCATGTTTTCTTCATCTTAAGTTGGCGCGCATTTTAACAGAAAAAATGCTGACGCAAACGTTTTCTTATGGATTTAATGGCTTAAATTTAAGCAATTGACCTTTTGAGCCTGTAATTTTTGTAATTCCTTGACCTGTCGTTCAAGTTTACTTTTGACACATCAGGACCAACAATTACTCGAGTAAAAGTATTTTCTTTTTCACATGAGCTTGATAGCCACGCTTCTGTAAATCCTCTACTAATGCAACTGCATTCTCATGGTTTTTCAATGCCATCAACTGAATGATCCAGGCCGAATCTTCATATTGATTTTTTTCTTCAACCGGACGAACAGCCACTTCCACTTGTTCAGGTTGGCTTGCTTCTTTTGGCTGAGTGGATACTTCCGGCTTTGAGTCAGAAACAGCAATAGTCGAATCTTCTGATTCATCCACTGTCGCAGAGACCGGAGACTCTGGCAGAGTGATATCGTCCTCCACCGGTTCTAGTATTTCAAAATTTTCCACATCACTATCAAGCTCAGGTTTGATAGGAATGCTGGCAAATTCTTCTTTATAGTGCAGTTTCTTACCATCTAGAACATCAGGGAGCACAATGACCCCCACTGCGACCAAGATGATGGTGCCGACTAAACGACTTTGGAATTTACTTGCCATCAAATTACCTTTGATTACTCATTATTTGATTGCCAATGCTCCAATACCTCACCGACAGTATGGAAAGAACCAACCACTAAAATGACATCATCTTTCGCTGCGTTATTTGTCGCCGCCTCAAATGCGTCTACTGGTGTTTGGAACTGAATTTGTCCCTGAGGTAAATGCTGGCACAACTCATCGGCTGTTGCGGCACGCGGGCCGGTAAGCGATGCAGGGTACCATTGCGTTGCGATTGGGGTTAGTGCTTCAATCGTCGCCTTAATGTCTTTGTCGTGCAACATCGCCACCACGACATGGATATTCTTATCCTTGTATTGGTGTTTCACTCTCTCAACAAGATACTCTGCTGAGTGTGGGTTATGTGCCACATCAAGCACGATTTCTAGCCCCGTTTGCAGAACCTGCATTCGGCCAGCTAGGCGAGCATTATTCAAGCCATTAACAATGTTAATATCAGTGATTTGCAATTCTGACGCCCCTAATGCCATCAGAGCAGTTGCTGCATTAGGCAATGGAAGAGCCGGAACCGGCAGATCCGCTAAATCAAATGCGCCACTGCTCCACTTCCAACCTTTCTCTGTCAATTGGTAATCGAACTGAATGCCAACTTGGAAAAACTCCGCTTTGATATCATCTGCATGCGCAGCAACCGTTGCTGGCGGCATTGGCTGACCACATATAGCGGGCTTGCCTGCACGGTAAATACCGGCTTTTTCAAAACCAATGACATTGATGTCGTCACCTAACCAGTCAACATGGTCGATAGCCAAGCTCGTAATCACTGAGACATCGTGATCCACCACGTTGGTCGCATCTAAACGCCCCCCTAGGCCAACTTCTAACAGAACTACATCGACGTTCTCAACTTGGAAAATACGAAGTGCAGCAAGTGTGCCGAATTCAAACAAGCTAAGACTGATTTCGCCGCGTTGCTGCTCAACATAGTCGAATGCTTCACAGTGTTTCTTGTCTTCAGCGTCTACACCGTTAATGCGAACACGCTCGTTGTATCGAATTAGGTGTGGAGAACTGTAAACACCGACTGAGTAGCCTGCATCGAGTAGAATCGCTTCCATTAACGCACATGTTGAGCCCTTACCATTGGTGCCGGCAACAGTAATCACAGTAGGAGCTGGTTTGGTGAGGTTCGCCTTTTGTGCTACCGCTTGAACGCGGTCTAAGCCAAGGTCGATTGCTGAAGTGTGGAGATTTGTTAAATAATCAAGCCACATCGCTAGAGAGGATGTGGCTTGAGGAATAGAGTTTTGGGTCATCTAACTTTAACCATTAATTTCTTTGGTTTTATGTTAGTTGCTACTTTACCCTTTTTCGTCCGCTTCTGGTACAGAATATGGTTCTTCATTTGGAGATTCGTTAACCGAAACCACCATTGGCGACTTATGGTTAGTTAGCTTAGCCACTAAACCACCCACACGTTGGCGCATTTCACGACGGTCAACGATCATATCAATCGCTCCGTGATCTAGCAGGAATTCACTACGCTGGAAACCCTCTGGAAGATCTTCACGCACTGTCTGCTCGATAACGCGACGACCAGCAAAACCGATCAACGCTTTAGGTTCACCAATATTGATGTCACCTAGCATTGCCAAACTTGCCGATACACCGCCCATAGTTGGGTCAGTTAGAACAGAAATAAATGGCAGGCCTTTTTCTGATAATCGTTCAAGTGCCGCACTGGTTTTCGCCATTTGCATTAGAGACATCAGTGCCTCTTGCATACGAGCACCGCCACTTGCTGAGAAACAAACAAGCGCGCAGTTGTTTTCAATTGCCGCTTCAACCGCTTTAACAAAGCGAGCACCGACAACTGAACCCATTGAACCGCCCATAAATGAGAATTCAAACGCACACGCGACTAGCGGCATACCAAGCAATTCACCTTGCATGACTACTAAGGCATCTTTCTCTCCACTGCTCTTTTGTGCAGCAGAAATACGCTCTTTGTAACGCTTTGAATCTTTGAATTTAAGTTTATCTTGCGGTTCAAACTCTGTACCAAGCTCAACACGATCACCCTCATCTAAGAATGTTTCCAGACGACGGCGCGCTTTCATGCGCATGTGATGATTACACTTCGGACAAACTTCTAAATTACGCTCTAGTTCTGCATGGTATAGAACCTGCTCACAAGAGGTACATTTCGTCCACACGCCTTCAGGAATAGAAGCTTTGCGTGAACTAACAAGGTTGCTTTTTTCTAAAATCTTTTCAAGCCAACTCATGGAAGACCTTTTCTTTCAATTCTTCCGCTTCATTGCGAAAGATATAAATTCGGAATATTACAGATGGATTAAAACATATCTTGCTGCGACTGTAGATAAAAACTGGTTGTACCTATTTTGCTACCATTCACAACGCATTGTTTTTCTATTAATTACGCCTAACGTACCGATATTTTGAAACAAAGTCGCAAACTTAGTTCAAATTATCTGGTAAAAATAGCGGACCGATCGGCACTTGTGGTAATCCAAATTCTTCTGGGTAGTCGACATCAACCAAATACAAACCCTCAGCTTTTGCGGTTGCGCCTGCTAACGTACGATTTTTCGCATCAAGCAGTTGCTTAATCCACTCAGGTTTTTCTTCACCACGCCCCACTTTAATCAAGCTACCCGTAATGTTACGTACCATATGGTGAACAAAAGCATTCGCCTTGATATCAATCACCACATAATCACCATGTCGAGTCACGTTTAAATGCATCATATTGCGAAATGGACTCAATGATTGGCAATGTGCCGCACGGAACGAGCTGAAGTCATTTTCACCGAGCAGGTACTGCCCTGCTTCATGCATTTTTTTCTCATCCAACTCACCATGATAGTGGCTGACACCTGAATTTAAGATGCCAGGACGTAATGCGTGATTGAAAATGATGTAGCGGTAACGGCGCGCTGTCGCTGAGAATCGAGCATGGAAATCATCCGAAACTTCTGCGGCCCAACGCACTGCAATGTCACTCGGCATATTGGCATTAGCGCCCATGGTCCAAGCCACCATTTTTCGACTCACGTTTGTGTCAAAGTGGACAACCTGACCTGTGCCATGCACTCCAGCATCTGTACGACCTGCGCACTGAACTTCTACTGGATGATTCGCTACGATAGAGAGGGCTTTCTCGAGCTCTTCTTGGACACTTTTCACTTCTCGTTGGCGCTGCCAGCCAAAGTAGTTTGTACCGTTATACTCGATACCTAATGCGATTCTCATTTTAACCTTCGGACTCTAAAATGGGGCGGGAAGTATATACCTAAGTCACCTCTCGTTGCTAGTTTCAGCCCATATGACTGACATGACAGATACAAAAATGGGCAACATTTGCTGCCCATTTTTTATTTATCGACCGTGGATGGAATCGATGAGGCGCTTAGCTTCTCGTCGAATATCATCTTCACCGTAGACAATGGCCTCTTCTAACAACTTAATCGCACCTTGCGGATCATTCATTTCAAGGTAGATCTTTGCTAAGTCCAGCTTACCTGCGGCTTCAGCATTATTATCAACATCAAAGTCACCGATATCCCCAATCACATCAGGAAATTCATTTAGACCAACATCAAGTTTAAGATCTTGCTCTTCAAAATCCCCACTATCTTGATCCACTTGAGCCATTAGCTCATCAATGGTCATGAACTGATTTTTCTTTGGATCAAAGTCGGTAAGATCATCTTGTTCTGCCCAGTTTTCTTGCGCGATCTGTGGTTGTGCTAACGCTTCAGCAGAGCCCCACACATCTCGCTGATCTTCCGGAAACTCTTCTGCCGATACTGCATTATTGGACGGTAATTTAAAGCCATCCCAGTCATCACCAACATCGAGCATAGCTTCAAAATCCATACCCGCACTGGCGATCGTATCGCTGTCTAGCTTACCTTCGAAAACTTCCGACTCAGCATCCTCTGATAAAAGATTTGCCATTGCCGACTCTTCGAAGTCACTCAAGGTTGCGTCTGCGTCGTCATTCGTTAGTTTAGAATCAACCTCTGCACTAAACGCTTCAGGTTGAGCAAACATGTCAAACAACGCGTCATGATCGTTATCAGCTTGAATAACAGGTTGAGAGCTCATGAGTGGCTCTGCCGCAGTCAAAGGTTCTTCTGCTTCTGCCTTTACATCTTGGTCAGTGAGGGAGGCTAACGCATCCTCTTCATTGAACTCTGGTAAATCCCAATCTTCAAGATCGAACTCGTCTTCGTCTGCTGTGCTGTCAACTGGCGCTTGAGGTTCAGCCCTTTCTGACGCGGCTAGCGCTGGCTCTTCTGCCATTGAAGCAAGCGCATCTTCTTCACTGAACTCTGGTAGGTCCCAATCTTCAAGATCGAACTCTTCTTCGTCTGCTGCGCTGTCAACTGGAACTTGAGGCTCTGCCATTTCAGACGCCGCAAGCGCAGGTTCTTCAGACATTGATGCGCGAACGTCGTCTTCGGTGAACTCTGGTAAATCCAAGCTTTCAAGATCGAACTCATCTTCGTCTGCTGCGCTTTCAACTGGTGCTTGAGGCTCTGCCATTTCAGACGCCGCAAGCGCAGGTTCTTCAGACATTGATGCGTGCGCATCGTCTTCGGTGAACTCTGGTAAATCCAAGTCTTCAAGATCGAACTCGTCTTCGTCTGCTGCGCTTTCAACTGGTGCTTGAGGCTCTGTCATTTCAGATGCCGTGAGCGCAGGTTCTTCAGACATTGATGCAAGCGCATCTTCTTCACTGAATTCTGGTAAATCCCAATCTTCAAGATCGAAATCGTCTTCGTCTGCTGTGCTTTCAACTGAAACTTGAGGCTCTGCTATTTCTGAAGCGGCTAGCGCAGGCTCATCCGCCATTGATGCGCGAGCATCGTCTTCGGTGAACTCTGGTAAATTCAGCTCATCGAAATCAAACGCTTCATCCTCAGTCGGCTTCGATTCGTTCGAGCTTGCCGCAGTTGGCTCTTGTTCGATTTTGCTCTCAGGCTCAATCTCATCAACTAACCAATCTTCTTCTTGAGGGATACCAAATTCATTTTCAACCGTATTTGGCGTCGGAGTAAATGCAGGTTCTTGTGCTGCCTCAGACTTTGTTTCTACATCATCTTCCGTTTGACGTGATTCAGTGACTTCTTCTGACTCAGCATCCGATGCATCAACATTTTCGATGAGGCCGTCTTCGTTTTGCGCTAAAGACGCATCAAACTCTGGTTCAAAATCGGATTCAGGTTCTCGCTCAGAATCACGAGTGTCTGGCTCCGCTACCAAAGATTCATGCTGAGGAGCTATATCTTCAAGCTCAGACAAGAAATCATCACTATCAAGATCGTCATTCGACTCTGCACGTCCAACTTCTGCACTTGGCAGCTCTTCCTGCGCTTGCTCATCAACCTCAGATTGCTCATCTATCACCGGTTGGTTGTCGCTTAACAGCGCATCAATATCCAAACCTGAATCTAGACCAAGCGCCGCTTTTTCATCTTCAAGATCCGCCGAAGTTTCAGCCCCTCCTGGAGATTGAGGTGGTGATTTTTGCGCTTCTTCTACTTCCGTTGTTGACTCTGGGTTGTCAAAACCGAGTGATGCAAGAAGTTCGTCATCACTTAGTGAATTTTCTGTGTGCTCAGGTTGCTCTGACTGTTCTAATTGTTCTGATTGCTTAGGCTCATCATCTTCACGAATCAAGTCATCAAAAGGATCGATGCCTCCGTCGGTTTCGCTTTGCGTTTCTTCGGAAGAATCGTTGCTCAGAAGTTCGTCTAATAAGTCAACACTGTCTTCGCCGATGTCTTCCAGTTCATCGTCACTTTCAAAACCAGACAGCTTCTCTAATTCATTCAGTGGATCAAAGTCGTCGTCTGATGAATCTTCATCATCAAAACCGATCAACTCATCAAGTAACTCTGTGCTGTCTTCATCAATGGACGGTTCTTCATTCAAGCCTGAAATATCTTCTAGCTCTTCTAACGGATCCAATCCATCTAGAGACGCGCCATCGTCTTCACCGAGCAACTCATCCAGCAGAGCAGACTCATCTTCTTCGCTTGAGTCCGTATCCGATAGGCCTGATAGCGATGCCAACTCTTCAAACACATCATCATCAGATTCTGAGCTTTCTGATGGTTGGTATTCAGCCAGCAATTTATCGATGTCGTCATCTGAAGCGTCATCCAAAGAAGCGGTTTGCTCAAATGATTCTGTTGAGGAAGATTGCCCCTCAACATCAAGATCGAGGTCTTCCGTCGCATACTCAGCAAACAAATCATCAAGCATGGCTTGATCGACCGTATCGTTTTCAAGTGATTCTTTCACATCATCACCCGATAACAAATCGGCAAATGGATCGTCGTCCTCGTCTTCATCAGACAAATCAAAGTCTGAATCTTCGCCGCCAAGTTCAATGTCTAGTTCTGGTGAAACTTCATCAAGTGCACGTTCCATCTCTTCGAGACCGAGTGCTTTTTCATCACCATTAACTTTTATACCATTGCTTGATGAATCAAACTCATCAAAACCAACATCTAAATCGCCGTCATCATCAATACTTGCGAATGGATCATCACCATCATCCCCTTCAAGGTTGAAATCAAGATCTTCCTCATCAAGATTGCCAAAGACATCGTCTTGTTTTTGTTCCTCTTCCTGGTCGAACAGGTTCTCTGTCGCATCATCACCGAATAAGTCGTCATCTAGGCTAAGCTCTTCTTCTAGCTCTTCCGCAGCCGCTAAACCTATTGGCGCCGCCATAGGGTCTAGGCTTTGCGGTGCTTGTTCAGCTTGCGCTTGTGCCTCTTCTTCTTTCGCGTTATTACGACGGCCCATTAACATGACAATGAGCAAGGCGATCAACGCACCTGGAATTAGGGCAGCAAGACCAACAAGCCATCCATTTGACAAGATTTTGTCCATGGTGCTTGGCTGCAAGCGCTGTTGCTCTGCGATGCGCTGCCTTTCTTCCTCAAGCAGTTTCTCGACTTCGGTACGAATGCGCTCTTCATCATTCAGTTCGTTCTTTAGACTCTCAACTTCATTCTGAACTTCAGACAGCATCAAACGCAAACGGTGATTCTTTTCTTCTAAAGACTCCATTTCACTTTGTGATACTTCGAGCTTGTCTTTAAGAGCCGAGACCTGTTTTTGCCCCTCTGGAGAGGTATTGGCCACCGGAATCGGCTTAACTGTCTCAGCAGGTGCACTTAAGCTATCTAGCGATTTCGCTTCAGGTTTCGCTTGCGGTTTAACGACAGTCTGAGTTGGAGTTTTAGGCTTAGGAGCTGAAACAACCGGCTTAGGAGGCGAGACAACTGGCTTCGGTTGTTCCGCTTTTGGTTTAGGTTGTAGTGGCTTCGTTTTGGCTTGAGCCAACTTAGCTTCATGCGCTTTCATGATCGCGACCGCTTGTGCGGTGGTCGCGCTCTGCACCTGATCTAAAGATGGGACACGTAAACGACTTCCAGGAATAAGCTCGTGGATATTTTGATTTTCAAACGCTTGAGGGTTAATTCGATAAATGGCAAGTAGCGTTTGCTGTACAGAAACCTGACGAGACGGTCGCAATTGAGAAGCGATAGACCATAGAGTCTCGTTTCCATCTGTTGGACCAAAAAAGCGCGATGGCTGGTCATTTTCAGGAGGCGTTGGTAGCGCTCTTCAATCTCCTCAGCATAGCTTGGAGATGTTTGTACTTCACCAGAGGGCCCTACAAGTCGAATTCTTTCGGCTTGAACCACTGACGATGTCTGAGTAGCGCTGATTAGAACGAGAGTTGCTAATAAACGCTTATAATTTTGACGCATAGAAGGCTCAGTTTGGTGCTAGTAACAATTTGAAATGGTGATCGGTTAAATATATCGGATATAGCACGCAAAACTATAGCTTTGAGGATAAAAAATGTGTGGCTCTCACCATATTCGTACTAATCTCACACAAATTTGCTCCGTTCGTACAAAAAAGCCCCGCTTAATGCGAGGCCTTGAATGAAAAAGCAAACACTACTTAGTAATAATCACGAATCAACAATTCTGCAATTTGTACCGCATTCGTTGCCGCACCTTTACGCACGTTATCCGCAACAACCCATAAATTCACACCACTGTGATGGCTAATGTCGTTACGGATGCGGCCGACCATCACATGATCTTTGCCACCTGCATCACGAACCTGTGTCGGGAAGTCTTCACCGTGGAACACTTCAACGCCCTCAGTTTGCTCAAGCAGATTAATCACTTCTTGCGCATCGATCGGAGCACGCGTTTCTACATGAACCGCTTCTGCATGACCATAGAATACTGGCACTCGAACACAAGTTGGGTTCACAGTAATTGATGGGTCGTTAAGAATTTTTTGCGTCTCCCACACCATTTTCATTTCTTCTTTGGTGTAGCCGTTTTCCATCATCTGATCGATTTGTGGAATACAGTTAAACGCGATCTGTTGTGAGAATTGCTTCTTATCTGCAGGAATACCGTTCAGTAGCTTCGCTGTTTGACCTGCCAGCTCATCAATACCACCTTTGCCTGCACCAGATACCGATTGGTAAGTTGAAACGTTAATACGTTCAATACCTACCGCATCATGAATCGGTTTTAGCGCCACCAGCATTTGGATGGTTGAACAGTTCGGGTTCGCAATGATATTGCGGTTACGAAACTCAGCAATAGCTTCTGGGTTGACTTCTGGCACAACCAAAGGAATATCGTACTCGTAACGGAAGTGAGAGGTGTTGTCGATAACAATAACGCCCTCGTCTGCCGCAATTGGCGCCCATTTTGCTGATAGCTCTCCGCCCGCTGAGAAAAGCGCAATGTGTGCTTGAGACCAATCAAACTCTTCCACGTTCTGGATACGGATGGTTTTACCGTTGAAGCGGTAAGTCTTACCCTCGCTGCGCTCACTTGCCAACAGGAAGATTTCACCTACAGGAAATTTGCGCTCTTGAAGCACTTCCAAAATTGTTTCACCGACCGCGCCGGTCGCACCTAATACGGCAACATTGTATTGTTGGCTCATTGACTTACCTCAACCTGAAAACCTAATTCTGCTAATGGAGCAAGATTGCATGTTTCTGTACCCACTAGCGTGACAGCACTGTATTCACGGCGATCCCAGTAATTTTTACGCATCAGGTCAAAAGAGCCTGGCTTACTGATTTCACGACGGAAAAGCGCGTCATCTTTACGCACATCATAGATCAACTGTGTGATGTTGTGCAGCGTTGCTTCATCCCATGCTCTGTCCAAAACCATAGTAGGGACAGGCGCGGTTGGCAGTAAATCGCTGGCATGCGCATGTAATTCGTTATTTAGAAACTCACAGTAGCTGTTGAAAACCATTGTCGTACCACGAGCTTTCCCTTCCAGACCATAGCCTGCAACGTGAGGGGTTGCGAATGCTAGCAGAGGCAGAAGCTCCATATCAACCTCTGGTTCAAATTCAAATACATCTAATGCGGCAGTAAAACCATCGTTTTTCAGTAAACGTTGCTTCAGCGCTTGGTTATCAACAACCGGACCGCGTGCTGCATTGATAAGAATTTGATCGCTACGAAGACCATTTAGCACCGTTTCATCAATCAAATGATGCGTTGGATTCGGCCCCTCTTTAGTGATTGGAGTATGCAACGTGATAATATCTGACGTTTCAATGAGCTCTTGTAGTGGTGTGAAGCTACGAGAATCACCTTCTGCTTGTTTGAATGGGTCGTTGATAAGCACGTTAATGCCCATGCCTTTCAAGCATTTTTCAAGGTAGCTTCCCACTTGGCCTGCTCCAACAATGCCAACGGTTTTATCAAAGACAGAGAAACCTTGCTGCTGTGCTAGAACCATCATGACGCTGAATACGTATTCTGCGACACCTACTTTGTTACAACCTGGCGCTGCGGTGAAGAAAATGTCTCTCTCTTTCAAAAGAGCCTGATCGACATGATCCATACCGGCCGTTGCCGTACCAACAAACTTAAGCTTGTTGGCTTTGCTGATCAGCTCTGCATTTACTTTAGTGACAGAGCGAATCATCAGGGCATCAGCATCCACTAAGTCATCAGAAGTAAGGGTACGGCCCGGTTTTAAGATCACTTCCCCGAGTTGGCTGAAAAGTTCTTCAGCGTACGGCATGTTTTCATCAACAATAATTTTCATAGCGCCAGCGTTTTAAGATCCATTTTTGTGAGTTTATTTGTTCGCAAGAAACGAAATTAGAACGATTGTGCCCTTTTCCCACAAAATCTCAAGAAATATACCTAGGGGAATCTAGTTAACCTTAACTCGGAATTCTAGGGTCAGCGAAAATGGCTTCATTTGCGACGCGCGGCGATTTTAGAGGCAAGCAAGCAACAAGGCAACGTTGCCACTTGTAAGCGAAAACAGCTAGATGAAAAATGAGGGAATAAGTGATACCTATTCCCCCCCGATTCGTATTGAAAGCAAAACAGTAAGAGGTGATGTGAGTGTTTATCTTCTCAGCTGCCATTGCTCGTAAAGTACATCGCGTTATGTATAAAAAGGAAATGCACTCTAGTAAAAGCGTTACTTCAATGAATCAAACAAGCCCGTGATGGCTTTCATAGGAAAAAGTCTTGCTTGTTCAACTCCTCTTAACGACACCGTTTTTAGGTCATCAATAAAGAAGCGACTGGTCATCGTGTGTTTGCCACCATTAATGAAAATCTCAATGACTGAATTGTCGATATACATCTCGACCGTTTGTTTGGTATCCAATCTTGGCGCCTTTCGAACACAACCAAACTCTTCCGCATACAATTGTGACATGTGGCTACGATCAAGCGTAAACTCATGCTCCGTTGCACTAAAGACGATGTTGTCACCTTTGAGGTTACTCAGCTCAAGTTCAAAGCCATCGCACTCAAGGTCTAATTGGATCAAACAACTGGTGCTTTCCAGTGTATGGGATTGTGCAAAGACTACCTCTTCTTTTCTTAAACTCTTCAGCTCAGGGAGTGGAGTTTGAACAAGAAAACCATCTTTCAACGTTAGCTCTCTAGGAAGAGACAACATTCCTGCCCACTGGTGTGTGACCGATGGTGTGTCAATTTCTGGCAACCCTATCCATGCAATAAGAATACGGCGTCCATTCTCATCTAAATAGGTTTGTGGGGCGTAGAAATCAAACCCATAATCTGGCTGTAAAATCTCTTGGTGGTTTTCTAAAGTCATCGACTCTAGATTCAGCTGTTGACCCACGATATACGCGACAGAATAGATATTTTTGAAATCATAAGGATTACTACTGCTCACGCCCTGTGGGGAAAACAGCATCACCGATTGACCATTAATCTCAAAGAAATCAGGACACTCCCACATATACCCAAGGTCAGAAAACTTGGTCTTGATAGGACCTTTATGCCCACGTTTTAAATCTTTGCTTTGATAGAGAGCCATTGAGCCATGCTCGGTTTTGGTTTGAGCCCCCACCACCATCAAGTAGTCGTCGCCTTTCTTCCAAACTTTTGGATCACGAAAGTGCTCCGTGTAATGTTCGTTCTCAATGACTACACCGTGCTTTTCAATGTTGCCGTCTGAATCCATGGTGGCAAAACACTGTGTTGGGATTCGATTCCAGTTTTGGTCACGCTTGTTGCCAGTAAAAAACAGCAAAGCCTTGTTGTTTTCCACCAAAGCGCCACCCGAATAAACGCCATGTGAATCGTAGTCTTGGTCGGGATGAAGACCCACGCCATGATCAGTAAAATGGATGAAGTCTTTAGTAGAAAGATGATACCAATACTTCATTCCATGGACTGGTCCCACAGGCGTCCACTGGTAAAAGAGGTGGTGCTCACCATTGAAATAGCACAATCCATTTGGGTCATTTAACAGCCCAAATCTAGGGGCGATATGAAAACTAGGAAAGCCTTTATCTTGCTGACGTGAAAGTGTCATTTCTTCGATATCACACTGAGGGATTTGCTCAAGTCGGCGATATCTTTGCTCTACAGTCCAACGGTTGTTTAAGCTCATAATTATTCTCAACTGAAATTGGATCTGAAGATCATTGCCCAATAAATTGCAGCAATTCCGTCTGGGTCGGAAGCGCGGTCATTGCGCCTTTTTGCGTCGTCGCTAATGCACCACAGCCATTTGCCCATTGAATCGCAGAGCTAACAACAGGATGGTTTTTCCAATCAGACTGTTGAGACAGACTCGCTAGAAGCCCCCCGACAAAAGCATCGCCCGCACCTGTGGTATCAATCGGACTAACCACTTGACCAGTGATCAACTCACCTTGGTTTTCAAAGACGCGCCAAACGCCTTTCGCGCCTTGTGTCACCAAAACTAAAGCAATGTTCAATGCCGCTATTTTTTGTAAGCCCTGCTCCATTGACGTTGAATCAGTTAAAAATAGAAGCTCTTCTTCTGAGAATTTAACCACATCTGCCATGGCAACAGCTTTCATCACTACGGCTTGGATTTCTGAGTGGTCTTGCCATACTTCATCACGCAAGTTGGGATCAAAGCTAATGAAACCGCCCACGGCTTTTACTCTTTTGATTGCCTCAAATGTGCTGCTTCTGCTTGGCTCATTTGCCAGTGAAATCGAGCAAACATGCAACCAATCCCCTTGCTTAAAGCTTGGGATGTCTTCAACGGACATAAATTGGTCAGCACTTGGTTTCACCATAAACGTGAAACTGCGTTCACCTTGGTCATCTAAATCCACCACTACCGTTGACGTTCTTTGTTCAGGGTCCTTGACGAGAAACTCCGTGCTTACACCCTCTTGATCTAAGGTTGATTGCATAAATTGGCCAAACGGATCTTCACCAACTCGACCAAAAAACGCACTCTTACCTGATAAACGAGCAACCGCTACGGCTACATTCGCTGGCGCGCCTCCGGGACACTTAAGTAAAGTCGTCTCAGATTCCGGGATTAAGTCTACGACAGCATCTCCAGTTACCCAAACTTGATTCATCTTGCTTACCTTAACATTGAAATCTTGATAGCTAACCGTGCTTAACACAATCACCACCAAGTAAAAATTTAAAAAGGCTAGCCAAACCATTAGTGCTTGGCTAGCACCCCAAACATTTAGGAAAAGAAGTGGAGTTGGGGGACCCCACCCTTAAGGAGTTCAGATTAAGCCGTCGCTTTTTTACCCACTTTTGCGCGGTCACGCATACCAAACACGATGGTTAGAACAAATGCAGTTACGAACGCAATCATCATACCTGCAACGTAGTATCCAATCTTATCAGGCGTGATAGAAATAATGCCCGGAAGTCCTGCTGCCCCCAGCGCCTGCGCTTTTACATTAAACATTGTTATAAACGCACTTGATAACGCCGCCGCACACACTGCCGCAATAAATGGATAACGTAGTTTTAAGTTAACACCAAACATGGCTGGTTCTGTAATACCCAGCAAGCCCGTAACACCAGATGGAATCGCAATACCTTTCATCTTCTTATCTTTGCTCATTACGCCTACAGCCAACGCCGCAGCACCTTGAGAAACGTTAGACATCGCCGCAATTGGGAAGATAAAAGTTCCGCCCGTCGTTGCAATATCTGCTAGAAGTTGCGTTTCGATCGCGATGAAACTGTGATGCATACCTGTAATAACGAACGGTGCATAGATAAGACCGAAGACCGCCCCACCAACAAAACCTGCTGTGTTGTATAACCAGTTAAGACCATCACCTAGTAAGAAACCGATATCACGCGTGAATGGACCAACAACAGTAAAGGTCAACAATCCCGCGATGAAAATAGCAAGCAACGGGGTCAAAAGGTTGTCGAGAACGGATGGAATTACTTTACGCAGCCCTAGCTCAATCTTCGCTAAAATGAATGCCGATACCAACACCGGCAGCACCGAGCCTTGGTAGCCGACTTTTTGGATTTCAAAACCTAAAATATTCCATACTGGAATGGTGCCAGATACCGATGCACCACCAAATCCCCACCCATTCAACAACTCAGGGTGAACCATTAGCATACCTAGAGCTGCACCTAAATATGGGTTACCGCCAAACTTCTTGGTGGCAGAGAACGCGAGCAAAATAGGTAGATAAACAAACGGCGCATTCGCGAACGTGTTGATCATGTTCGCTAGATCAGTCAATCCAGGATTGGCGTCAATCAAAGATTTACCATCAATAAACAGACCTTGAGCCGTCAACAGGTTATAAATACCCATCAACAAACCACCAGCAACAATTGCCGGAATGATCGGGACAAAAATATCCGATAGCCCTTTCACTGCACGCTGGATGATGTTTTGCTTTTCGGCTCCCGCAGATGCCACATCATTGGTTGACATCTCACTCATGCCCGTTAACTTTGCCATTTCTGCATAAACTTGGTTTACGATGCCTGAGCCAAAAATAATTTGGTACTGGCCAGCAACTTTAAACTGTCCCTTTACCCCATCAAGGTTATCAATCGCCTGTTCATCTATCTTTTGCTCGTCTGCAACGGCTAGACGTAAGCGTGTCGCACAATGTGCAAGAGCGGTGATATTGCTTTTACCACCTAACAGAGTTATCAACTCTTTAGCTACTGCTGGATAATTCATTTCATACCCCATTGGATTCTAATCTGAGCTTGCGAAATTTCGGGAACGTTTGCAAGAGTAATTTTTGCTCAATAAAGCCAAATGATCAAAGGAAAATCGGAGGGAATGTGAGAGTGATCGTTAAATTCTCTCCCTAAGAGCCCCATAGGAGGTTAGAATCATTACTTATCAAAGAGATTTCCCCCTCTCTTTGCAAACAATCCCAAAAACGAAAAACACAATGGATAGGAACAATGGCGAGTCTGCATGATGTCGCCCGTCTGGCTGGCGTATCAAAATCAACAGTGTCACGGGTGATAAACGATGAATATGGTGTAAAAGAAGCGACCAAGCTAAAAGTACGCCAAGCGGTAGCGGAATGTGGTTATGTGCCCAACCAAGTCGCCAAAGATCTAAAATCTCAAAAAACCAACCTTGTCGGTGTCATTGTTCCTCGAGTGTCATCTCATGCAACTGCTCAAGGCGTGGATGGATTAACTGATGTTCTTGAAAAAGCAGGTAAACACGTCCTACTTGCTAGCACGCATCAAGTTCATGAAAAAGAGCTGGAGTATATTCAGATCTTTAACCAAAAACGTGTTGAAGGCATCATTCTTTACGCGACTCACCTCGACACCAAACTGGTCACTGCCATTCAAAGTTCAGCGGTACCAGTGGTACTTGTCGGCCAAGATGGCTCTATGTTTAATATTCCAAGCATCATTCATGATGACGGAAGAGTCGGATTTGAAGCCGGAAATAGACTCGTCGTAAAAGGTTGTAAAACCATGGGCTTCATTGGTGTTCAGGGTGACGATATTGCTGTTGATAAACTACGCTCAGACGGCTTTATACAAGCTCTTCAGCACCATGGCTTAGACCTTGCCTTTCATGCTCGCGGCGACTTTACGATAAATTCTGGCTACTTACTTGCTAAACAACACTTGACGGAAAACCCTAAACTGGACGGTTTATTCTGCGCGACCGACCGTATCGCTATAGGCGCGATGAGAGCGATTCAAGAGCTCGGGCTTACACCGGGAAAAGACGTTTTCGTGCTGGGTGTGGGTGATGACGAACTCGCATCAGTGTGTACACCAACCTTATCGACCTTTAGCTATGCATTTGATAAAGCTGGTGAAAACGGCGCAAAGTTGTTGCTCGATAGAATAGAAAATAGAAGTTTTGAAATGAGTAAAATGGTCTTAACGTTTAAAACGATTGATCGTCAATCTTGTTAATAAAAGACGCCAGCTGAAATCAGTTGGCGTCTTTTGTATTACTCTTTGCGTTTAGAGATCGATTATAGGCCTTTAGAACCACGTTTCCATCTGTAATGCGAACAGAACTTCACCGCCATCACCCATCGTTGAAGCATCTGCATCTTGGCTGATAGAATAACCATTTAACTCTTCACTCCAATCAACGTAGCTGACAGCAAAACGTAGTTCTGGACGGTCAAAAAAACCTGCGGCTGTAGACATCTTAAGCGTTGGCGCAATCGTTGCCTTATAGAAACTACCGCTTGCTTTATCAATCGCATTATCTAGGTCCATATATTGGTATGACCCTTCATAAACCATCTCAAAGTTTTGCGTAAACTCTTGCGCTAAGCGGATGTTGAACGATGCCCACGTAAATTCATCATTTTTAGCAAAGCGATCTTGGCTATGCTCAGCTAACAATGCTGGAGCCAAACGCCAGTTATCTCCAATACGTGTTGCGCCATAACTGAATAAACGTACTGCTTTTGCACCGTCTAATAAGTCACCGTTTGAACCAATACCTTTAAGCTCAGCACCCAGTCCATCGCCCATCAAAATACCGGTTTTGGAGAAACCATCGCTCATGCCAAAAAAGTTATCACCATGGTAAGCAAACATTGCATGCAGACCATTTTCAGCTGCACCTTCTACACGATCATTATTATCAGCAGACGTCATGCCGCTCAACATCAATTGCCAATTGCCAAAACGGTTATTCATTGTCGCGATATAGTTTTCAACATCGGTTGACGAACTATCAATTTCACCGAAATCACGACCATAGATCGAGAAGTTTGCTTTCCATGAATCACTCATTTGGACGTCATAAACACCCGCACCAGTACCAGATAAGAAAACGATATCCGAGTCAAAGAAGTGAATGTCAAAGTTATCACGGTCAAATCGTTTACCGGCCCAAAACGTTGCGTCGGCAAAAGCACTTGATTCAGAGAACATGTCCAACTTATTTAGCTCAGCGTATACCTGACGAACGTTTAATTGACTTTCACTCGCCGTCCATTCGTTATTGGTTTCCGTACTATCTGCCAGCATGATTCGGAACAAAGCACTGGAACCATCATCTGCAAAACGTTTGTGGATAAGGTTTGCTTCCACATAATGATCATCCTCAACCCCCAAACGTCCAATTGGGGCGCCAATAGCACCAGCAGCTGTCATGTAAGGACCAGTACCAACAGCACCATTGAGATCATCATTAATGAGCAGCCCGGAACGAGCGTAGCCATGAAACTCAAAGCTTGAGGCTTTCTCATTTGCTTCTATGGATACTTTTTCTGTTTGTTCCAATCTCTGTTCTAATTCATTAATTCGCTTTTCTAGTGCATCAACATTTGTTGTTGCGAATGTTGGTGCAGTAACAAGTCCAAGCGCTACTGTCATTGTCAAAGTGTGTCGTTTCATTTCCATATTCTCACGTAAATTTATGCTTAGGATTTTGCAAACGTTCCCAATATAAATCGCAAACTTATGGTGACTTAAAACGATATTTAAAGTCAGAATTTCAGAGAGCTCGACTCCGAGCATCTCCAGTACTTTTATCACTGAGGAGATAATATATAAATTTTTAGGGAACGTTACCTAATACGGACTATTTTGTTATCTGCATCACGTCAGAAAATATGAGTCATATAAAAATCATTAAGTAGCGCACATTTGAATAGAGAGATTTAGCGCAAACTAAATCGGTCAGGATCTAAACATGATCTTTAATACTTATTGGGGGGATTCAACCGAGCTAAATGACTTTAACTCGGTTTTTGCTTTTATTTAGGGCTCACGGGAAAGTGTTTATCAAGAAACGCCATTACATGCGGAACGTATTTTTTGGAGTCAAATATCGGCGCACTATGACCAACCCCTTCTTCAATCCACAATTGGTTTTCAATACCATAATCATCCAATTTGGCTTTAAGCTGCTCACTTTGTGATAAAGGGACGCGTTTATCTACCGTCCCGTGTAACTGAATAAACGGTGGCGTGTTCTGGTTAACATAAGTTGTTGAGGATGCTTGTTTCGCAATATCAGGAATGCTGCTCGGTGTGTCACCTAAAAAGCGAGAAACCGATGATTTCTTACTCGCATTCTTTCCGCCTTTGCTTCCTAGGGCTAACAAGTCTGTCGGACCAAAAAAGCTCACAACGGCTTTCACCTGATATTTGGGCTTCTCATAAAGTAAGATGTCGCCGTGCGCATTCGTCGTGCCAATCAAGCCCGCTAAGTGCCCACCCGCAGAGCGCCCCATCATCACCAAGTTATCTGCTTCAATATGGTATTGCTTCGCATGATCATGAAGAAAGTTAAGAGCATCGTTGATGTCTTGTACTGGCGCCGGAAATGTGGCTTCGCCGCTCAAACGGTAATCGACTGAAGCAAGCGCATAACCTTTTTCGATGACCGATTGCAATAACAGTGGGTTCTTAGTAGGTATCGCATCCTTACTCCCGCGCTTCCAAGCACCACCATGAACCCAAACCAAAAGTGGATAAGGTTGCTCACTGTGCACTTTCGGCTTGTAGATATCGAGTTTAATCTCGCGACCTTCCACCGTTTTAAATACAATATCCTTGTCAACGACTGCACTTTCTAAGGTGTTCGCCTTTACATTTACAGCCAACATACTCAGTGAAATTGCACTAAGCAAAGTCATGATTTTCTTCATTGATTTTAAGTCCACCATTAGAACGATGCTTCTGCAGCGACCCAGTATCGACGACCATCTTCAACATAGCCATATTCATCGTATGTTGTTTCCGCATCGAATAGGTTGTAGATACCTGCCATCAGTTTAAATTGGCGATTGATTTGCCAGTTACCACCAAAGTCAACATAAGTAATTGACGGAGCAGAGGCATTGCTTGAATCCACAGTAATTGGGTCGGATTCTTCGCTGCGATAAGACACACGAACCCACGAGTTAATATTGTCACGAATCGCCCAATCTGCGTTCAGCGCAACCAAATGCTCTGGAGCTTGTGTTAACGGCTGACCTTTATCTTCACCTGATTTTTTCTCACTATAGGTATAAGTGTAAGTGGCACCGACATTGATCGTTTCAGTAATGCCTTTACTAATCGAGCCTTCCGCACCATACGTGATAGCATCTTCGATGTTCACATACGTAGCATCGCATGCACGTCCAGTACAGCTTGGATCTAGTTTAATTGTGTCGATCTTGTCTTTAAAATCGTTGTAAAACACCGTCAAACTGGAGTTCAGATCGTTCACACCGGAGTAATACATGCCTAATTCAGTGTTAACGGAAGATTCAGGTTTCAAGTCTGCATTGCCATAAACCTCACACTTGCCATTACAGCTTTCTTGCACCCAATCTTCCTCCATTTCGGTCAAACTTGGTGCGCGATACCCCGTTGAAACACCGCCTTTCATGGTCCATTCCGGATTAAGAGTCCAAACACCGTACACGCGCGGACTAAAGTGTGAGTTAAACTGCTCGTTGTCGTCGTATCGTAGACCCAATGTGAGCGCAAAGTTATCCGTCAGGTACCATTCATCTTCGGCAAATACCGACCATTGCGAGTTCTTGAAAACAAAATCACCGTTATCCAGCTCTTCACTTTCAAATGCAGCACCAATTGAAATGTAATGCATACCAAATGCCTTGGACCATTGAGTATTGGCGTTGATGTTTTGCACTTCTAAACCGCGCCCTACATTTTCAACCGTTTCAGTGCTGATGTATGAAGAACCAGTTACAGACTCATAGTTAGCATCATGTGCAATTCCAACCGATTGACGGTTATTGTTGGTCGCAGAGGTCTTAGTCCGTGACTTCCCTTCCGTGTTCACTCGCTCTTGATCGTGATGAGTGTAATCAAGGGTGAATGTGTCTTCTTCCGTTGGAGTGAAATACACAGACGCACGATAGTTCTCAAGCGTTTTACCGCCGTTTGCATAAAGTATTTCGTCTTCAATACGCTCTTGATACATCCCTGAAATCGCAGTGCTCACCAAGCCGTCAATTAAAGGACCAGCGAGGTACATTTCGCCTTGATAGAAATTGCCTGACTTACTATTTTCTTGTAGCGTTGCTTCCGCGCGGAGGCTACCAGTCCACTCTGGAAAATCTTTGCGTGTAATAATATTGATCACGCCTCCGATGGCATCTGAGCCATACAAAGTCGACATTGGACCCCGTACTACCTCAATACGCTCAATCGCATTTAGCGGTGGTAACCAATCCTGCTCAAAGCCTCCCCCGCTACTAACCTGCGTTTCACGCCCAGATTGTTTACGTCCATCGACGAGAATTGCAGTGTAATCTGACGGCATACCACGCAGAGAGATCTCTTGACGAGAACCACCACCAGTGATGACAACACCCGGTATGTCTTTCAGAGCATCGGTTAGATCTTTATAAGAACGGTT
The DNA here is from genome assembly GCF_003544875.1 of Vibrio alfacsensis. NCBI lineage: Bacteria > Pseudomonadati > Pseudomonadota > Gammaproteobacteria > Vibrionales > Vibrionaceae > Vibrio > Vibrio alfacsensis. The sequence continues at coordinate 940,095 of NZ_CP032093.1, read as the reverse complement.
TTCGATTTGCGCGCGGTCAATCACACTAATCGATGCAGGTGCTTCTAACGTAGATTGTTCATAACCAGAGGCCGTCACCACCATGGTTTCCATGATGGTGTGGTCTTCAGTTATTTGAGAATCAGCAAAAGAAACAAGAGGGAGTGCCGCTGAAATACCTGCGGTAACGTTTACCGCAGTGCGACAATTAAAAGGGATATTCTTGAGCATGTTTGATAACTAATTTTATTTACAAGTGATAATTGTTATCAATCAAACTCTCATTATCGTACGCTTTCAATGAATACAGTATGCACAATATCGAATCCAGTTATGCAGGATCTGCAATGTTGATTTGGAACAGCCATTCACGTACTTATGCGTACATTCCATTATCTTCAAACAACTCGCTAAACAGTTCGCGAATCCAAATACACATTGGGTCATCGTGAAAACGTTTGTGCCAGTAAAGATGAACGTGTGAAAACCCCAAACGCAATGGTTCAGGCACTTCACGGACAATTAAGCGTTCATCCTGACAAGCAGCTACGGCAAAAGGTGTCGGTAAATGGAAAATGATATCTGTTTCCGCGGCAATGCTCGGCGCTGAAGTAAAGTTGGTAAGCTGCACCGGCGCCGACAAACGCTGCTTCTTATCTGCTAATCCCAATTCAATAAATTTATGCTCGAACGACAATGTCTTCTCTCCTTGTAGAGAGATTTGTCCAAAGTGACAATCACGCAACGCCTCAGCCGTTAACTCCTGATCGGCAAGCGGATGGTTGCGACTCATCAACAAACGAAAGTCTCTTTTTGCCACAACTTTACGGTAGATGTTTTGCTCTGACGTCGGCGGCTCATGAGAAGAAAGTGAGAAATGCACGTCACCTGACACCAATTCTTCGAAATGGCGCTTTGGTGTTGTGTCAATGCTCACAACCAGATTCGGAGCTCGCTCTCGAATAGCAGCAACGAGCTTGGGCATCATAGTGTTGATCTGTGGCTGTAAACCATAGAATCGAACCGTTCCTTCCACCTTCTCGGGGTCAAATGAGTTCTTATGCGATAGCTTCTCAAGACTGATAATCAAAGATGAAATGTCTAACTTGATCGCTTCTGCTTTCGGGGTAAGTTCATAGCCAAAACTCGTACGCACAAGCAACTCATCATTAAAAAACACTCGCATCTTTTGCAACGCTCGACTCACTGAAGATTGGCTCGTATTAAGCAACAAAGCGGTATTTGAAACATGCTTTTCTTCTAAGAGGTATTTAAGGATGTAGAGCGACGTTACATCGATTTGAGGAATTTGCATAAGTGAACTCTGGCAAAGGAAACTAGAAGTCGAGAATACGATTTTATAATTGATGTCACCATAAATGGCAACTGATGGTTCTGGCCACAACAGCTAATACATTGTTAGAAAAAAAGCCCGGCTAAATTAGCCGGGCAACGTTCCAGAACAAAAGGATCCTATCCCGCTCTCCTTGGGATAGAGTCTGCGTCTGTTCGATCAGTCAACCTGATCAAGCTCTGGAAACTGGTTTGTTGGTCCGTTTATGCTGCATAGGAAGTCACAGTAAAAATCCGACCAACAAATTCAGTGAGCTTTGAGTCACTTTTACGCTTGGTACTTTTTGATGACCAATGTTGCGTTTGTACCACCAAAACCAAAGCTATTTGACATGACGGTAGTCAGCTCTGCTTCGCGAGCTTCTGTAACGATATCTAGACCTTTTGCTGCATCATCTAGGTTTGCGATGTTTATGCTTGGTGCAATGAAGTTGTTGTCTAACATTAGCGTTGAGTAGATTGCTTCATGAACACCAGCTGCACCAAGTGCGTGACCAGTCATCGCTTTTGTCGCAGAGATCGCTGGGCTGTTGTCACCAAATAGCTCTTGGATAGCGCCTAGCTCTTTCACGTCACCGACTGGAGTCGACGTACCGTGTGTGTTGATGTAATCCACGCCATCTACGTCTTGCATTGCCATCTTCATGCAGCGGATCGCGCCTTCACCTGATGGTGCTACCATGTCGTAGCCATCAGAAGTCGCGCCGTAACCTACGATTTCGCCGTAGATCTTCGCGCCACGTGCTAGTGCGTGTTCTAGTTCTTCGATAACGAGCATGCCGCCGCCACCAGAGATAACAAAACCGTCACGATCTGCATCATAAGTACGAGATGCTTTTTCTGGTGTTTCGTTGTACTTAGTTGACAGTGCGCCCATCGCATCAAACATCATTGTTTGAGACCAATCTAGCTCTTCACCGCCACCTGCAAATACGATGTCTTGTTTGCCAAGTTGGATAAGTTCCATTGCGTGGCCGATACAGTGTGCAGACGTTGCACAAGCGGAACTCATTGAGTAGTTCACACCGCGAATCTTAAATGGCGTTGCCAGACACGCTGATACCGTTGAAGACATCGTACGTGGAACCATGTAAGGACCTACGCGTTTTACGCCTTTCGCTCGCATCGTGTCTGTTGCGACTGTTTGGTTTAATGCAGAAGCACCACCAGAACCTGCAACGATACCTGTGCGGTCATTCGATACTTGTTCTTCTGTTAGACCTGCGTCTTCAATTGCCTGCTGCATTGATAGGTATGCATAAGCGGCCGCATCACCCATAAAGCGCATCTGCTTACGGTCAATCAACTCTGCAGGGTTGATTTTAAGATCACCCCAAACCTGCGAACGCAGACCGTGTTCTTTGAACTGCTCAGATGCTGTGATGCCAGATTTACCCGCTTTTAGAGACGCAAGAACTTCTTCAACGTTGTTACCGATACTTGAAACAATACCCATACCGGTGATTACGACTCGTTTCATTATGACATTCCTATAATTTCAAAATCCGCTAGATAATAACTAAGATATTCAACAAAAGTGGTCAGCTTTCCCATAAATTCGTACAATCGGAGAATTCTAACCGCGCCAAATCACATATTTGCACCATTATGACTTCGATTAAAAACGCTGAGCTTGCATGGAATGAAGCTGGTACGCCAGTCTCTGACCAATTTGATGATGTTTATTTTTCCAATGTAAACGGTCTTGAAGAGACTCGCTACGTATTCCTCAAACAAAATCATCTCCCAGAAAGATGGCAGGAATTTGACCAACGGCGTTTTGTTATTGGTGAAACCGGATTTGGTACAGGGTTGAACTTCTTAGCTGTATGGCAATGGTTTACCGAATTTCGTCGTGAATATCCAGAAGCAACACTAAAAGAACTGCATTTTGTTAGCTTTGAGAAATACCCATTAAGCAAAGCTGACTTAGAAAAAGCACACCAATCTTGGCCTGAGTTGGCAGAATTTGCCGAAAAGTTGCAACAACACTACCCGGCCGCTGTACCTGAGTGTCATCGCATTGTGTTAGAAGACGGCGCAATTACGCTCGACCTTTGGTTTGGTGATATCAAAGACTGCATGCCGCTTGTCCCTTATGGAGAACAAGGTTTGATTGATGCTTGGTTCCTTGACGGATTCGCGCCAAGTAAAAACCCAGAAATGTGGAATCAAAACCTCTTCAACGGCATGGCAAAATTGGCGAAACAGGATTGTACAGTCGCAACCTTTACCGCCGCAGGATTTGTGCGCCGCGGACTTAATGATGCGGGCTTTGCGATGAAAAAAGTCAAAGGCTTCGGCACCAAACGTGAAATGATCGCCGGTTCAATGGAACAGCGTGAAGCACATTCAAACCATTTGCCTTGGTTCAACCGCACCGCGTCGAGCAACCATGAATCCATTGCAATAATTGGTGGCGGCATCGCCAGTGCTACTCTAGCTAAAACGCTGGTTCGTCGTGGTCAGAATGTGACGCTTTATTGCAAAGATGCTCAACCTGCTGAGGCTGCATCGGGCAATCGTCAAGGTGCCGTGTACCCATTATTAAATGGCCCTCACAAAGGCGTTTCCCGCGTGTTTGCTCCAGGCTTTTTGTTTGCCCGTCAGTTTATTGACCAAGCTGCACAAGACATCCAATTTGATCACGATTGGTGTGGCATCACTCAACTGATGTGGGATGACAAATCCGCAGAAAAACTGGAGAAGATGCTCGGGGGTAACTTTACTCCTGAGTTGATTCATGAGCTATCGGCTGAAGAGACGGCCGAGAAGATTGGCCTACCGATTGATATGGCGTCGGTTCACTACCCTCTTGGAGGCTGGTTATGTCCTGCTGAACTCACCCGCGGTTTGATTTCTCAGCTAGAACAGACTGACCTTTTTGAAGCAAAATTCGAGCATCAGATCGAGTCGCTAGATTGGGATGAAGCGCGTCAGCTTTGGACATTAAAAACGAATGGTCAACGCTTTGAGCACTCAACCGTGGTGGTTGCTAACGGCAGTGAATTCCAAACACTAAGCCAAACGGCGGACCTACCAATGGGCCAGGTAAAAGGCCAAGTTAGCCACGCACCAGCAACGGAAACACTGTCTAAGCTGAAAACCGTGCTGTGTTACGACGGTTATATGACGCCTGTTAACCCAAATAATCAACATTTGTGCATCGGTGCAAGTTACGACCGCAGTCACCTAGACTACGAGTTTGACGAAGAAGCACAAAAAGACAATGCAGAGAAATTGGTGAAGTGTCTACCGAATCAAACTTGGACGAAAGAGGTGGATACCTCAGGCAACTTGTCACGCCAAGGCATTCGCTGTGTTAGCCGTGATCATCTGCCGTTTGTTGGTAACATAGGTGACTTTGAAACCATCAAAACGCAATATGTGGATCTGCAAAATCAACAAGAACAAGACGTTGAAGCGATTCACCAGTTCCCTAACCTATTCTGTTTCTTGGGTTTAGGCTCACGCGGGTTAAGCTCAGCACCTCTAATGGCAGAAGTGTTGGCATCGCAAATCTGTGGCGACCCATTGCCATTGCCTGTAGATGTGCTAACTGAGCTGCATCCAAGTCGTATGTGGGTAAGGAAGCTGCGCAAAGGTAAGGCGATTACTGAGCTATAAGCGACTAACCTATAAAACACCGCTCTACAATACGGTCTCATACCCGAACATAAAAACGCCTTAGTCATTATTGACCATGACTAAGGCGTTAAACTTTGCATTGCTCTCGAAACGAAAAGAGCTTTATCTATCACTTATTTCAACGCAGCAACGACTGCTTTTAACTGCTCAGCAATTTCTGCATTGCGGAACTCACCAGTCTCTAAATCAAAATTGTCATAGAAGCTTGGTACAGAAAGAGAAGCTTTAACCTCTGCACCAAAATACGGTGCTGAACCCGTTGCGGCTGCTAACACCGTCTGTGCGCCACCAGGACCCGGTGACGTAGCAAGATAGATTGCAGGTTTGTTTTGGAAAACATTGCGCTCGATACGAGTCGACCAATCAAATAGATTTTTGTATGCCGCAGAGTAAGAACCATTATGCTCTGCAAATGAAACGACTATCGCATCCGCCGATGCAATATCATTCAAAAATGCTTTTGCACCATCAGCTTGGCCAATTTCTTTCTCTTTGTCTTCACTAAATAGAGGGACATCGTAGCTATTGAGGTCCAATACCTGAACCTCTGCACCGTCGACAAGGTTTGCCGCAAAAGTGGCCAGTGTTTTATTGATAGATGTAGAGCTGGTTGAAGCACCGAATGCGATAATTTTCATGGTTGTAGTCCTGTGTTTGCTTTCTCTAACAATTAGAATAAGAGGCAAACCAACATGCTACAACCACAAAAATTTTAAGGAGAGATTCAAATAATTCGACGGAGTTTATTTCACTCGCACAGCGGCATTATGCTTGCGCTTGAAGCTCTTGCCACAAATCATTGACGATCACACGATCTGCTGGCGTCAATTCTGAGCGTGCATGATCTAAGCTAATTTCAATGCGAGACTTTAATTCAGCAACATCACTAATGCCCTCTTCCTCGCAAGAAGCCGCAGAAAGGGAAATGTGACCACGTAAGTAACCACCAGCAAACAATTCATCATCTGATGCCGTTTCAATACGAGCATCAATCAACTCTAGAAGTTTTTCTTCAAATTCAATAATCATGTTGTTTCTCAGTGTTACTTAACAATAAAATCTGACTTTTCCAAAGGTTGGATACCATAAAAAGTGCGCATCGCGTCTGACAACATTTTAACGCGAGGAGGAAGTCCAGTATCAAAAATACCCATCACTTCGTTGTGCACTTTATGCATAAAACCAAGTCGATCCGGTTCAAAATCGCCGTTTAGATTGTCACAACTGACATTAAAAGGGAAGTCAGCACTTTTTGCCAAAATCCACTCATAAGCTTGAGGACGAATCTCTACTTTTTCGAACTCTGCTTGCACTTCTGCGGTACGACCATCCGGCTCATACCAATAGCCGAAATCTTCAAGCAAACGGCGCTCAGGGCCAGCAACACACCAATGTGCAATTTCATGTAATGCCGATGCATAGAAACCACGAGCAAAAATAATCCGATGATGCGGATGTAACTCATCAGCTGGCAGGTAAATTGGCTCATCCCCCCCGAGCTCTAATTGGGTATTAAAAGACTCAAGAAAGGTATCGTTAAAAATGGTGATAAGGTCTTGGTATTCGTGGGAGATCATCGATTCTGTACTTCAAATTGATAGGCAAGGTGCATTGTCGCCGTTTTTCTAGGTTAGGTAAAGATGCACAACAGTTTTGGTTATTAGCTCAGTTAATCTGAAAACCGCTTTCTCCATATAATTTCTCATTCGTCACAGATCACATTTCCCACTAAACTCACGCCTTATTTTAAGTGGAACAATGGCGAATTTTTCGTCATTTAAGTGCCATTTTTTGAGGTTGGGGCATCAAATTGCTCAAATCTTGTTTGTAAGTTTTGCCACTGCTCGCTAAATCATCAAGCGAAATCGCAGTGCGTTTTGATTTTTGGGTATCTCTTATGCTGCTAAGTGTCTTGTATATCATCGGTATCACAGCTGAAGCCATGACTGGTGCATTAAGTGCTGGTCGAAGAAAAATGGACTGGTTTGGTGTTATGTTGGTTGCAAGTGCGACAGCAATCGGTGGTGGCACCGTGCGTGACATTTTGCTTGGCCACTACCCGTTAGGCTGGGTGAAAAACCCTGAGTTTCTTGCGATCACTTGTGTCGCTGGCGTATTGACTACCGGCCTTGCAAAATGGGTTATTAAACTAAAAGGCCTGTTTATTCGTTTGGATGCGCTAGGCTTGATTGTATTTAGCATTATCGGTACCAAAGTCGCGATTGGGATGGGCCTGCATCCTGGTATCTGCATGGTTTCTGCTTTGGTAACGGGTGTATTCGGTGGTTTGCTGCGCGATTTAATTTGTCGTCAAACACCACTCGTATTGCACGAAGAGCTGTATGCTTCTGTCGCCCTGATTGCATCAGGTCTTTACTTAACGCTTTTAGAGTTCAACGTACCAGATGTAACGGCAACGATTGTTACCTTAATTACAGGTTACATGCTGCGTATGGCAGCGGTTCGATTTAAATGGCGTCTGCCATCTTTCAATTTGGAAACCGAAGGGTCGATTCACTAATTCGAATCCAAGTATTTCAAGAAACGCACTAAAATTAAAAAGGCTGCTCGTTGAGCAGCCTTTGTTTTTATATCGAGTTAAGATACAAACTTAAATCTTTGGCGTCTCGGTTTGTACGCCATGGTTCTGACCACGATGGCGTAGCAAGTGGTCCATAACGACAATTGCCAGCATCGCTTCAGCAATAGGCACGGCACGAATGCCCACACATGGGTCGTGACGCCCTTTTGTAATCAATTGCGTTGGCTCACCATCTTTAGTAATGGTCTCACCCGGTACTGTGATGCTTGATGTAGGTTTAAGCGCGATGTTCGCAACAATATCCTGACCGGTAGAAATTCCGCCAAGGATCCCCCCGGCATGATTGCTACCAAAGCCATCTGGAGAGAGCGGATCGCGGTGCTCACTGCCTTTTTGTTTAACCACATCAAAACCGTCACCAATCTCAACCCCTTTCACCGCATTGATACTCATTAGAGCGTGCGCAATATCAGCATCTAGGCGATCAAAAACGGGTTCACCGAGTCCAACAGGAACATTGGTTGCGACCACTTGAATTTTCGCACCAATAGAGTCGCCTTCTTTTTTCAAGTCACGAATCAGTTGGTCAAAAGCATCTACTTTGTCGGCATCAGGGCAGAAAAACGCGTTGTTTTCTATTTCATTCCAATCGACTTTATCAATGGAAACATCCCCCATTTGTGACAGGTAAGCACGAACTTCAACACCAAATTCGTCTTTCAGGTATTTCTTCGCAATAGCACCAGCAGCAACACGCATTGCCGTTTCTCGAGCTGACGAACGGCCGCCGCCTCGATAATCTCGAATGCCATATTTTTGATGGTAAGTGTAATCAGCGTGTCCCGGACGGAACTTATCTTTAATGTCTGAGTAATCTTTAGAGCGTTGATCGGTGTTTTCAATCAGTAAACCAATTGATGTACCTGTCGTTTTACCCTCAAAAACACCCGATAAGATTTTGACTTCATCTGGCTCTCGACGCTGGGTCGTGTAACGAGATGTGCCAGGACGGCGACGATCAAGATCCGTTTGTAGATCCGCTTCTGTAATTTCCAACCCTGGAGGGCATCCGTCTACGATACATCCTAGTGCGATACCGTGACTTTCCCCGAACGTGGTTACGCGGAAATGTTGTCCGATACTGTTTCCTGCCATTACTTCCTCAAATTATTGTCGCCGCACTCTTTAGCTAAAAGTGCAACTGCTTATCAATTCTTCGTAGAATCATAGTGGCGTCATTACGTTTTGATGTAAAGCCTGTTTTTACTGAAAAAACAAAAGTCCTTAAATTGACGTAATTCGTGACAAGCAGATAAAAAAACACCGAGCACATGGCTCGGTGTCTTTATTATTTGTTTCGACTGGTCGATTTTTACAGGCTTGTTTGTGCAGAATTAGTCTTTGTACAGTTTGAACTCTTCTGCACAATCAACCAACTGGTCACGAGTGATCATGAATACGCCATGGCCGCCATTTTCAAACTCGATCCAAGTAAATGGAATTTCTGGGTATTGATCCATCATGTGAACCATTGAGTTACCCACTTCACAGATCAAGATACCATCATCCGTTAGGTAATCTGGCGCATTAGCAAGAATACGACGAACCAGTTTCAAACCATCCGTACCAGCAGCAAGGCCAAGTTCAGGCTCGTGCGTAAACTCTTCTGGTAGGCTATTCATGTCTTCTTCGTCCACGTATGGCGGGTTCGACACGATCAGGTTGTACTTCTCTTTCGGTAGGTCACGGAACAAATCTGAGCGGATAGGGAACACTTGCTGTTCCATGCCGTGATCTTGAACATTCTGCTCTGCTACTTGCAGTGCGTCGGTTGAAATATCAATCGCATCTACTTCCGCGTCTGGGAACGCATGTGCACACGCGATCGCGATACAGCCGCTGCCTGTACATAGGTCCATAATGCGAGTTGGCTCTTCAATCAACCAAGGCTGGAATTCTGCTTGAATCAACTCACCGATTGGTGAACGTGGCACAAGTACACGCTCATCAACAAAGAACTCAAGGCCACAGAACCATGCTTTGTTCGTCAAGTACGCTGTTGGTGTACGTTCGTTAATGCGTTTTACTACACGTTCAACAATACGTAAACGCTCGCTCGTGGTTAAACGAGAACTTAATACATGCGGAGGCACATCGATCGGCAAGTATAGCGTTGGTAGGATTAGCTGAACGGCCTCATCCCACGCGTTGTCAGTACCATGACCGAAGAACAAGTTCGCTGCATTAAAGCGACTTACTGTCCAACGAATCATATCTTGAAGGGTATGTAGCTCAGATACCGCTTCTTCTACAAAAATCTTATCCAAAATTGCCTCCGAAAAGCGCTACAATACTGCCATAAATTGTAAAATGAAATTGTTTACCTAATGAGCAAAAAGACACCGAACACGATGACGATTTCGCCTTATTTCAGGATGCAGTACAGGGCGTAAAAAGTTGCGACAGGATACCATAATCCAGCAACCAAAAAAAAATTCTAAGCAAAAAGAAATCAAGCGTTCTAGCCGAGAAGCGAGTGACTCCGAATTTTACTTTTCCGACGAATTCGTCCCACTTTTAAATGAAGAGGGGCCAACTCGCTATGCCCGTGATGACGTATCCACTTATGAAGTGAAACGTCTACGTCGTGGGGTGTACGTTCCTGACGTATTCCTTGATATGCACGGCATGACACAGCAAGAAGCAAAACGTGAACTGGGTGCGATGATTGCCTATTGCATAAAAAATGAAGTGCACTGTGCGTGTGTTCAACACGGTATTGGTAAGCACATATTGAAGCAGAAAGCCCCACTCTGGCTAGCACAACACCCAGATGTCATGGCATTTCACCAAGCACCACTTGAATTTGGCGGTGATGGCGCACTCTTAGTCTTACTCTCTATTCCAGAAAAATAATACTAAGCAAAAACGACCGACATATAAGAATGACAAAGGCAGGATTTTCCTGCCTTTTCGTTTTCAAGTACCTGTTTAATTTTCAACTACCTGATTGTTTAGTACACCCAGCGCGATTTAAGGCGTGATGTGCCACAACACTTCGCCATTTTGTGTTTTAGGATCGTACTCAATGCAAACCAAACCAGAGGTTGGGAACATCGGGGGCGTCATATCTTTCACAAATTCAGACGTAAGATAACCAACCAATGGTAAGTGAGAAACGAAAAGAAGCGAATCTAGCTTTTCCACTTCAATCAATGCATTGGCAAAATCAAAGACTTGGTCAGACTGGCCATAAGGCGTGATGTCGTCACACGTAACAATGCTTGCCGACGAAAAATGGACACTAATCTCTTGCCATGTTTGCTGTGCACGAATGTACGGGCTGACTAGCACTTTATCAAAAGAGGCAAAACCTTGCTCTTTGCAAGCTCTCGCGACGGCTTCTGATTCTGCTCGGCCTCTTGAAGTCAGCGCTCTCTCTGCATCGGTATCAGCAAAATGCTCGGCTTCACCGTGACGCAAAATAAATATTTTCATGTTATTTCCTATGGATAGCTAACGCTACCAAAAGGTTGACTGCTATCTTTATAAAAAGTTGGGCTAAAATACTGATATATTTATTGGTTAATTATATCAATTCGCTTGCCAAAGATAGCGACTTTCTTAACAATCTATTAAAAGAATATACTCAGTTCATCACATTCTACGAAGATGACATGAACTCAGTGCATTCCTTCAAATAGCCCACCCAAACACAACCATCGGGCTGTTTTGTGCACTTACCGCGGTTTAGTCGACACATACCAAGGTTTAGTACACATACAAATAGCAAAATTCAGCAAAGCGTACTTGCGTAAGCGCAAACTTTGCACCGTCCCCATATGGGGATCATAATGACTGTAATGCGAAACTTGGAGACGCATCGTGCACTTAAGTCCAAACGATTCAAATCAATACCGCTACATTACGTTAAGTAACGCTCTGCGCGTATTGCTGATTCATTCCGACACGGCTCAACAGTCGGCAGCAGCATTAGCAGTGAATGTAGGACACTTTGATGATCCCGACGATCGTCAAGGTCTTGCCCACTATTTAGAGCACATGCTTTTTTTAGGTACGGAAAAATACCCTAAAGTAGGCGAATTTCAAAGCTATATTAGCCAGCATGGTGGAACAAACAATGCGTGGACGGGGACAGAGCACACCTGTTTTTTCTTCGATGTGAATCCAAACGCTTTTGAAATCGCACTCGACAGATTCAGTCAATTTTTTACCGCACCGTTATTCAACGAAGAAGCGCTCGATAAAGAACGTCAAGCCGTAGAATCTGAGTACAAATTAAAACTCAATGATGATTCTCGCCGCCTCTACCAAGTCAACAAAGAGATCGTAAACCCAGATCATCCATTTGCTAAGTTCTCCGTGGGCAACTTAGAAACATTGGGCGATCGCGATGGACAATCAATTCGTGATGAAATTGTCCACTTTCATAGCAATGAATATTCCGCTGACTTAATGACTCTAACGTTATTCGGCCCACAATCGCTTGATGAATTACAGGCTTGGGTCGAACACATGTTTGCTGGCATTACCAACCATCAGTTGCGTGGAAAAACCATTGACGTACCTATTTGTGTCCAAAAAGATTCAGCTTGTGACCAAAGAGGTTCAGCGAGCACCCGAGGAAAGGCAGATAGTATCCTAGGTAATTCAGATGAAACTCTGGGCAGCACAGGCATCTTGATTCAAGTCGAACCGGTCAAAGAATTTCGTAAACTCATTTTAACGTTCCCTATGCCGGGGATGGATCAATACTACAGCATAAAACCCCTTTCCTATTTTGCTCACTTACTTGGTTATGAGGGCGATGGCAGTTTAATGCTGCAACTGAAAAACAAAGGTTGGATTACTTCTCTGTCTGCCGGAGGGGGAGCAAGTGGCAGCAATTATCGCGATTTCACAGTCAATTGTACGCTTACTCCAGTAGGATTGGAACATGTCGATGACATCATTCAGGCGGTGTTTCAATACCTTTCAATGATCAAGCAAGATGGCATGAATGAATGGCGTTATCTTGAAAAACAAGCGGTGCTTGAATCGGCATTTCGCTTTCAAGAAGCCTCTCGACCGCTCGATTTAGTCAGTCATCTCGTGATCAACATGCAGCATTATTTGCCAGAAGACACCATGTATGGTGACTACAAAATGGCAGGGTATGATGAAGAACTACAACAGTCACTATTACAATACCTAAGCGTTGAAAACGTGCGTGCCACATTGATTGCGAAAAATCTTAAATATAACCGCACTGCGCAATGGTACTTCACACCTTACTCTGTCACTGCATTTAGTGCCGAACAACGACGCTTCTATCAACAGATTGATCCAAGTTGGCAATTTCTTTTACCAGAAAAAAACCCGTACATTTGTTACGAACTCGACCCTCGCCCATTTGAAAATGGCGGAACCTTACCCGAGTTAGTGGAAGATTTGGAGGGGTTCCGACTTTGGCACTTACAGGATGACGAGTTCAGAGTGCCAAAAGGCGTATTGTACGTCGCCATAGATAGCTCACATGCTGTCGCATCACCCAAGAACATCGTGAAAACCCGACTTTGTGTTGAGATGTTCTTAGACTCCCTCGCACAAGAAACTTATCAAGCTGAAATCGCAGGTATGGGCTATAACATGTACGCTCACCAAGGGGGTGTAACGCTTACACTATCCGGTTTTAGTCAGAAGTTACCACAGCTGCTAGAAGTCATTTTACAGCGTTTTGCAGCAAGGGAGTTCAATCCTACTCGCTTTGAAACAATTAAGCAGCAGTTATTACGAAATTGGCGAAATTCATCCCAAGATCGCCCAATTTCACAGCTTTTTAATGCATTAACGGGGTTATTGCAACCTAATAACCCACCCTACGCCACGCTCGTCGAAGCCCTAGAAGAAATCGAAGTGGATGAGCTTTCCGTTTTTGTTGAATCCATTTTGGCAGAATTACATGTGGAAATGTTCATCTATGGCGATTGGCAACGTCAACAAGCTCATGACATGGCAACCACGCTGAAGAATGCGTTACGAGTGAATGAGCAACGCTATGAAGAAGCCCTACGTCCATTGGTGATGCTTGGTGATAGCGGCAGTTTCCAACGTGAAGTAAATTGCAATCAGCAAGATTCAGCCGTCGTTCTTTATTACCAATGTACCAATACAGAACCACGAAACATTGCGTTGTACTCGCTAGCAAACCATTTAATGTCGGCGACGTTTTTCCACGAGATTAGAACCAAGCAACAACTTGGCTATATGGTCGGGACAGGCAATATGCCATTAAATCGACATCCAGGTATTGTGCTCTATGTGCAGTCACCAAATGCCGCTCCTGCTGAGCTGGTAACATCCATTGACGAGTTTTTAAACGCATTTTATATGGTATTGCTAGAACTCAATGATTACCAATGGCATAGCAGTAAACGAGGCCTTTGGAACCAAATTGCCACACCGGATACCACGTTGCGCGGCAGAGCGCAGCGTTTATGGGTCGCTATTGGTAACAAAGACACAGAATTTAACCAGCGTGAGAAAGTATTAGAAGAGCTAAAAACCTTATCTCGCAGCGATATGATTCGATTTGTCGTCAATGAACTCAAACCTCGCACTGCCAACCGCTTAATAATGCACACCCAAGGTATCGCTCACGAAGATGCACCGCGCATCAATCTTGGGCAAGAAATCGGCTCAATAGACGAGTTTCAGCTGCGACCAAAAGATACCGGACTTGGGTAAATGGGAATATCTGATACTAACTATGGCGTAAAATGGTAAACATCAAAGATACGCTTCTGCTTTAATTACATTGTTCAATTTATACGCAAGCACGAGGATATGATGAAAAAACTACTTTTACTGACTGCGATGTTAATGCCACTTGCACCAGCTTATGCTGACATTACGATTAAAGGGGATGGTTTTGAGCTGAGCGAAGACTGTTTACGTTTAGATGGTGACAACGTATCCGTAAAGTCTGACGACTGCTCATCCAAAAAGCACGACAAAGACCACAAAGGTAACGCTAGCGTGCATGGTAATGACAACCCTGGCAAAGGCCATGATAAAGATAAAAAAGACAAGAAAAAGTAATATTGCTGCCAATAACAGCGAGTAAGTGCTCAAAGTTAGTATAGAAAAAACACTTGAAAACGAGACTGAAACTTTCGATACATAGTGGTCTACAATCGTAATTTTAAATGAAGCCCTCGTACTTTATAACAAGCGAGAATAACCAGTTATTGAACACAATTGATGTGGCATGTTGCGTTATCAAAAAAAGGCTAGCAACCCGCTAGCCTTTTGTATCATGCTTTAAAGAGAACTCACTTATTCGTAAAAATTACGTTCTTCACCTGCGCGAGTCAAAAGGCCGTCGCATGGTGCGTAACGATCGCCGTATTTCGATGCAAACTCATTCATTTTCTCAACCAGTTCTTTCAAACCGAATTGATCCATGTAACGGAATGGACCACCTAGGAATGGTGGGAATCCAATACCAAAAATTGCACCGATGTCGCCATCTCGCGGAGAGCGAATGATTCCCTCATCCAAGCAGCGTACCGCCTCATTTAGCATCGGCAGCACACAACGCAGTGCGATTTCAGTATCACTCAATTTTGATTCTGGCGTTAAGTTAAGTAGTTTATACACGGATTTATCCACTTCTTTTTTCTTACCTTTGTAGGTATAGAAGCCTTTACCGGTTTTACGCCCTTTACGACCATCATTGAGTAACGTGTCAAATACATCTGGGCCTTGGAAACGCTCACCTAGCTCATTGACCAAAATTGGCATGATCTTCGCGCCAATATCTACCCCTACTTCATCAAGTAGTGTGATTGGCCCAACTGGGAAACCAAAATCCAGAAGTGCACCATCTAACTGCTCAATTGGCTCATTTGCCAACAAGATATGCGCCGCTTCATTCATGTAAGGCGCAAGAATGCGGTTCACATAAAAGCCTGCTTTATCTTTAACCACGATTGGCGTTTTACCTTGTTTTTTCGCCAACGCCACCACTGTAGATATGGTTTCATCCGAGGTGGTTTCATGCGGGATAACTTCAACCAACGGCATTTTTTCTACCGGACTGAAATAGTGCAGACCCACAATGTTTTCTGGTCGCTCCGCTTTCTCAGCAATTTTGTGTATTGGCAATGAGGACGTATTGGTTGCAAAGATGGTTTCAGACTTGGCGTTGGCTTCTATGTCCGCCACCATTTGTTGCTTAAGGTCGAGATCTTCAAAAACAGCTTCGATAACCACATCAATGTGATTAAAACTCGTAAAGTCTACGCCACCAGAAAGTTGTAGCATTTTCGCTTGTAAATCCGCTTTTGAAAGAATGCGGCGCTTACGCTGCTTTTCAAACAACTTGTAGTTGTAATTTAACGCATTTAGTACACCATCATTACTCACGTCTTTGATTCGTACAGGCACTTTTGCTTTAGCTACAGAGACATGACTGATGCCTGCCCCCATTAGGCCGCCACCCAATACCCCAACTTTGCTAATAGTTGCAGGCGCAGAATCCGTGCCGTTTTCTTTCTTCATTTCTGTGGTTGCGAAAAAGATCGAGCGCAGTGCTTTTGACTCTGAACTCATCACTAGCTCACCAAAGCGTTTTGCCTCTAACTCTTGGCCTTGAGCAAAACCTTTTTCTAAACCATGCTGAATAACTTCCAGTATGGCTGGCATTGCAGGATAGTTTCCACGCGTTTTCTCATTCGCTTTTTTCGCCGCTTGTTCAAAAACAAACTTACGCCCTAACCCACTTCCTGATACCAATTTTTCTTTGGTCGATTGTTTTTTACTGCCTTTGTTCTTTCCTTTTTCAATAAACTGCGTCGCGACATCAAGCAAAATCGGCTCAGGAACACAGGCATCAACCACACCAAGTTTTTTTGCTTTTTTAGCACGAAGTTGCTTACCCGTGAGGATGAGATCCAGCGATGGAAGTAAACCAATTAAACGAGGAAGACGCTGTGTGCCACCAGATCCTGGTAACAAACCTAGCTGCACTTCTGGCAAGCCTAATCGGGTTTTATCCGAATCCGTACACACACGGTAATCACACGCAAGCGCTAATTCTAAGCCACCACCAAGACAAGGGCCATGGATCGCAGCAACGACCGGATAAGGCAAATCGGAAAGCTGCTGGAATAAATCTTGACCTTGTTTAGCTAATGCTTCCGCTTCACTTGCTGTTGTACACGCATCGAGCATACGAACGTCGGCTCCGGCCACAAAGTTATCCGGTTTCAACGAGTGAACAATCATGCCTTTCACGTTAGAGCTGTCTTTGAGTTGAGCGAAGATCTCTTTCATCTCATCAGCGAACGCCGCTTGCAAGGTGTTCATTTTTTCATTCGGAACATCGATGGCAAGCCAAGCAATGTTTTGTTCATCAATTTTTAGACTAAATGCATTTTGCTCGCTCATTACTCAACCTCCAGAATCATTGCTGCACCAAGACCACCTGCGGCACATGCGGTATTCAATGCTAAGCCACCGCCACGGCGTTTTAGTTCACGTAGGGTTTGCGTCATCATACGCGCCCCTGTTGCAGCAAACGGGTGACCATAAGCAATTGAGCCCCCGAGAACATTGAACTTGTCCATGTCGATTTCACCAATGGCTTTTGAACGCCCTAAATGTTCTTGTGCAAATTCATCTGACGCGAACATTTTCACGTTCGCCAGAGCTTGGGCCGCAAACGCTTCATGCATATCAATAAGTGTCAGATCTGAAAGCTCCAAGCCGGTATTCTCTAGCACTTTTGCCGTTGCGTATGTCGGGCCCATTAGCATGTCCATTTCCACGCCAATCGCTGAGAATGCATAGCCACGGATGTAGCCTAGAATCTCCATGCCAAGCTCTTTCGCTTTGCCCTCGCGCATGAGCATAACCGCCGCACCACCATCAGTTAACGGCGTACTGTTTGCAGCAGTCACACTGCCATATTGACGGTCAAATGCTGGGCGAAGTTTAGCGTACCCTTCGAGTGTGGAGTCATGACGGATGTTGTTGTCTTCTGAGATCCATTTTTTGTATGGTTCAGGGAATGCTGTCATGACTTCATCTTGGATCTTGCCATCTTTCCACGCTTGAGAAGCCAGAGTGTGAGAACGATGCGCTAATGCATCTTGTTCGGCACGGGTGATGCCATGGGACTTGGCCATTTGCTCTGCGGTCTGCCCCATTGAAAGGCCAGTGGAATACTCGGCAACAGCAGGAGGAACTGGCATCAAGTCTTTGAAGCTCAGATTTTTAAGAATGTTAAGCTTTTGACCTAATGTTTTGGTTTTACTTAAAGCGAGTAAGTTCGCAGCAAGTTTTTCGACACGCCAATTGGCAATACAGAAGAAGAGTCCGCACCACCAGCGATACCAACATCAATGGTGCCAGCCATGATACTTTCCGCCACATTCACGGCCGCTTGAAAACTGGTCGCACACGCGCGCGTCACACTGTAAGCATCGGTATGGATATTCATTCCTGTGCCTAGCACTATTTCGCGTGCAATGTTTGGCGCTTCTGGCATCTGAACAACCTGTCCAAACACAACCTGTTCAATTAACTTAGGATCGATATCGGTGCGAGCAAGCATTTCACTCACTACCATTTTGCCTAAATCGACCGCTGGCACCTGGCTAAATTCCGTGCTTTGACGAGCAAAGGGGGTTCGAAGCCCTGCGACAATAGCAACACGTTCACCATGGCGTGTTTTCACTTCCTGCTTGCCCATTGTTTCTCCTTAAATACAAGAGGTCTGACCTCACGCATTGTAATCAACTTGTTAAAATTATCAAACATGCGTTTAAATAAACGTGAAGCAAGTAGTTGTATTGTTCTTGTTCTCGGTTTTCAAAGGCACAAGTGACTGGAGTGGCGGTTAGGTTAGGTTAGGTTAGGTTAGGTTAGGTTAGGTTAGGTTAGGTTAGGTTAGGTTAGGTTAGAGATTACGTGAAATTTGATTGGGGTGAGCACGTGGAAAGCTAAAATGGAAGCAAAAACCACACAAAGTTGTGTGGTCGGAATATCTATAAAACAATTAACTTACGCCAATTGTAAAGTAATCAGTTTCCTGATTAGGAGAAAGTAAAGTCAGCCTTCAAAAGGAAGTGTCATCTTGCTCAACATGTCAGTCGTAATGACTAACTAGATGACAAGATGTACTATAACTCGTTCACTGTGACAAAATTTGAAATAGATCAATTTTATGGTGATTATGCCCTTTACGGTCGCATCATTTATAAATGTGCTCAACCAAAGCACCCCTGATGATCAAATTTAATGAAAATGATTTGGTATATCACGCTCAAAAAATTGATGGTATGGATGTCGGTCAGTATTTTAGACCTCACAGAGCAAGACGGAGGCTCCTGTGGCAATTTTTAAAATATTCGGAAAGAAAAATTCCGACAGTCCGGTCAACTCTGATATGGACAGACAAAGAAAATACGAAGCGCTCGTTAGAGGCTATCACCGAGATTTATATCGCTATGCCTACTGGCTATGTCGAGATAAAGCGATTGCAGAAGATTTAGTGCAAGAAACCTGTTTGCGCGCTTGGAAGTCACTCGACAGTCTTCAAGATGAAAAAGCAGCGAAATCTTGGCTTATCACCATATTAAGACGAGAAAATGCTCGCCGATTTGAACGAAAACAATTTGATTTGGTGGATATCGATGATTATGGCAATGATGCCAAAGTCAACGATGATCCTCACCATCAACAGGAATGGCTACAAGCTCAGATCATGAAGCTGGACGTGGATTATCGCGAGCCGCTATTCCTACAAGTTGTTGGAGGGTTCAGTGGTGAAGAGATCGGAGAGATCTTAGAGCTCAATAAGAACACGGTCATGACTCGCCTTTTCCGAGCCCGTAATCAATTAAAAGAGATGTTGGATTCTCAAAATACTCAAAGAGGACAAAAGAATGGATGATTTAGAATTTCGTCGTCGTATTTTGTCGGATCCAAAACAAAAAGACGAAGCGCTATCAAAAGTGATGGCTGAAAACGAAACAAACAGTAAGTTTGTTGACGACGTTTTGGATCTCGACCTAAAAATAAAGCAAGCGATGAACATCGATGTGCCGGAAGACTTAGCAGATAAGATCTTGTTCAGTCAAACATCGAGCGCGCTAGATGATAAGAAAGTCCTTAAACCAAACTTTGCCCGCAAAGCCGTGGCATTGGCCGCATCAGTAGCGTTTACTGCGGGGCTGCTGATTGGCCAAATAAACTGGGGAAGCCTCATAGTTTCACCGGCGCACGCGAGCTTAGCTGATACCGCTATTAAGCATGTCGTTCACGAGGAAGCGTTTATTCGTCATCTCGATGAAAACGTTCCGAGCGCACAAATCAACGCTAAAATGTCACCGTTTGATTACCAGTTTACCAATGGATTCCCTTACCACGTGTATTACCTCAATCATTGTGGGTTCGGTGATTCCAATGCGTTACACATGGTTTTCCAGGGGCAATATGGCAAAGTCACTCTGTTCTTAACGGGGATCGAAAGTGACAATGCAAAGGCATTTAATAAGGACGGAATGACAGGTGTTGTTGAGCCAATAGGCAACACAAGCATGATTCTTGTTGGTGAGAAAGGTGAAGATGTAAAAGCTATTGCAGCTAAGATCCTCCCTCTCATCAAACCAATGTCCTAAAATGCCTTAATATCCGCGAACAGTCATTAAACGCCATCAAAGTTAGAAACTTGATGGCGTTTTCTTATTATTCACCGCCAAAACATTCACCACATCTCTTACATTTAGAGCTATAACTCTAATTTATGCACTTTAGATGCAATATCCCCGCAGTTAGACATCATTTCCGCAATTTTTATTCAATTTTATCCAATGGTCGGATTTGTCTTTATTAATCTTAATACTACTATCTGCGCCACTGAGCAAAGCTCAACTTATCGTCCAAAGAGACGAAATTAATAAGGAATAAGAAATGACTCAGAATACGCGTCTGTTCAAGAAGACTCTCCTAGCAGTGACGGTTGCAATGGCATCTGGTCAAGCAATGGCAGCTGGTTTCCAGCTAAACGCACAATCAGCGACTGGTATCGGTCGTGCATTCGCAGGTGATGCGGTAATTGCAGATAACGCTTCTGTAATGGCACGTAACCCTGCAGCAATGGCTCTATTTGATAAAACTGAGCTATCTCTTGGTTTTGAAAGCATTACTTCACTTATCGAAGTGAAAGATGCAACATATCGTAATAATTTACCTATGTTAGGTGGGAAACCACCTATCGTAGCAGATGTTCCCGACACAGATGACGTAGGCGGTACATCAATCGCACCAAACATCCACCTCATTGTTCCTGTTAATGAAAAATTTGCTTGGGGTGTGAATGCTTACTCAAACTTTGGTACTAAAACTGAATTTTCAGATGACTACATTGCATCTGAATACGGCGGTCTAACAGATGTTAAGAGCTTCAACTTTGGTCTTGCTGGTTCATATCGTCTAAACGATCAATGGAGCTTTGGCGCAGGCTTAGATCTAATCTACGGCCAAGGTACAATGAAGCGCGGTAACCCTGGTATTTTTGGTGCTGCACCTTATGCACTAAACGTTGACAAAGCTGATGGTTTTGCAGTTGGCTTTAATGTAGGTACAGTCTACGAATTAGATGAAAATAACCGTTTTGGTTTTGCTTACCGCTACAGCCCAGAGTTTGAAGCTGAAGATGATAAAGGCCAAAAAATCACGCTCCCATTGCCAGACATTGCAGAATTCTCTGGTTACCACAAAATTGAAGATACTAAATTTGCGGTTCACTACTCTATCCAGTACATCGGTTGGAGTGCGTTTGAGAAAATCGAATTCCGTAATCTAGATGCTTCATCTTCACCTATCGGTGGTGCTAGTGGTGCATATGATAAAGATTACCAGTGGCAAGATGGTTGGCACTACGCAATTGGCGGTACTTACTACCTAAACAACGATTGGACGCTGCGTACGGGTTATATGTACGACACAAGTGCACAAGATAGTTTGACCTCAATTTCTGTACCAGATTCCGATCGTCAATGGCTATCTGCAGGCTTTACTTACCACATCGATACTAAATCTAACGTTGACTTTGGCTTTACTTACCTAATGGGTGATAAAGTTGATGTAGAAGAATCAATTAAAGTAGGCAACCTCACGGCTACGTCAGTAAATGCTACAACTCAAGCTGATGCAATCCTAGTCGGCTTACAATACAGCCGCAGCTTCTAAGCTTAGCGCTGATAGCTAATATAAGCACTCTCTATATAAAAGGCTGGTATTCCAGCCTTTTTTCTTATCTATTCAATTCCATTCACTGTATTTAAGCGTACAAGTGTAATCAAAACCACCTTTATACCTCACAGCTGTTCGCTGAAATTTCTTTACACTCCCGTTACGATTAGTTTTATATGCCAAAATTTAGATTTAATGGTTATATATTTCAAAAACAACCAATGGCGGAATCTCATTTTAAAGTAATAACTCTAAGCGTAAACTTTCGCTCCACGTTATAAATTACTCAGCGAACATTACAATGAAAACCA
The DNA here is from genome assembly GCF_003544875.1 of Vibrio alfacsensis. Taxonomy (NCBI): domain Bacteria; kingdom Pseudomonadati; phylum Pseudomonadota; class Gammaproteobacteria; order Vibrionales; family Vibrionaceae; genus Vibrio; species Vibrio alfacsensis. Next base: position 917,997 of record NZ_CP032093.1, on the reverse strand, counting down.
ACAAGACTCTCCTATCTACAGCAGTGGCATTCAGCCTACTTAGCGCTTCTGGTATCGCCAATGCGGCAGGCTTCCAACTTGCAGAATACTCTGCGACTGGTCTAGGCCGTGCATACGCAGGTGAAGCAGCAATGGCAGATAACGCAAGCTCACAGTGGCGCAACCCGGCAATGCTGACTTACCTAGAAGGTACACAGGTGTCTGTTGGTGCGATTTATGTAAACCCTAATATTGATGTGGATGGTACATCGACTTATATCGATGGCCCGCATCCAGCAAGCTCACACGACTTTGCCCATGATGCCATCATTCCAAACTTTTACCTTTCTCATCAATACAATGACAAGCTAGCGGTTGGTTTTGCACTTGGCACCAACTACGGCATGGAAACCGACCTAGGTAAAGATTTTGCCGCGGCAAACTTTGGTAACCAAGCGAGTGTGTTCTCGATGGAAGCAAACCTAAATGCGGCCTACAAACTGAACGAACAACTAAGCATTGGTGGTGGTGTTCGTTACATCATGGCGGATGGTAGTATTGGCGCTGTCATGCCTCCTCAAATGAAACCACTAGCTGGCAAAACACTTAAGTATATGGAAGGTGACGACAAAGCATGGGGTTGGCAAATCGGTGCTGCGTGGCAAATCAATGACAACAATCGCATTGGTTTTGCTTACAAATCTGAAGTTGAATTAAATCTTCAAGGACATGCGGAAGGTCTAGGCTTCAATCTTGTAGCGCCAGTTGTTAAACCACGCTACAACGGCTCAATGGAACTAACACTCCCTGCTACCGCAGAACTAGCAAGCTTCCACCAACTAAATGATCAACTTGCGATTCACACAAGCATCAACTGGACAGATTGGAGCAGCTTTAAAGAGCTAGTGGCTAATATTCCGGAGTTTGGCGATAAATCAGACCAATTAGTAAAAACTGAAAATTGGAAAGACAACTACCGCTTTGCTGTAGGTACAACCTATCAACTTGACCAAAAATGGACGCTGCGATCAGGCGTTGCTTACGATATGTCAGCCGTTGATGACAAATACCGTACTACAACAATTCCAGAGACGGACCGCGTATGGCTAAGTGTTGGCGCAGGTTACGAATGGTCTAAGAACCTAACTCTAGACGCTGGTTTTACTTACATCTTTGCTAAAGATGCACCAATCAGCGAGCCTCGTGATTCTTCTGACAACGCTGCCGCAGCATTCGGTGGTAAATTCGAAGGTGAAGTGACGGGCAACGTGTGGCTAATTGGTGTTCAAGCGAACTACACGTTCTAATTGTTGAATAGAACCGATTGATAAAACAAAGGCTTAGCGAACGCTAAGCCTTTTGTTTGATACAAATTCTGGTTACTTATTGTGTAATCAGAAATCTTCTTCTAGATACTCATCTAAGTACGCTTCTTCATCTTCATCGACGTCATCCGTATTGTTGATTTCCGCCTTAAAGTCTTGTCTCTGAATATACACATCACGCGTCAGTACGTATGGATCTGGTGATGCTTCCAGTTGAGCTTCTTGTGGCACCAATAAAGCACGTTTCTCCATGCCCTCTAGCGCCCACTTGCCTAAGCCTGCCCAAAAGTTTACATATGACAGTACTGGGTATAAACCATCAACGGTATCCGTCACCTCACGCAAAGTATAAGGACCATAGCCTGGAATCATAAAGTATGGGCCATTACCGACACCATAGTGACCAACCGCATCACTAAACGCTTTGTTGTCATATTTGGTAATGCCAGCGGCGGTTGCAATGTCGAACACGCCCAAAACACCAAACGTCGAGTTAATCCAAAAACGGTTGAAATGATCGACCGCTTTGCCGCCGTTACCCATGATAAGGTTGTTCACCACGCTCGCTGGTTCATCTAAGTTTGCGAGAAAATTAGCGATACCAGAACGAATTGGAACGGGCGTATACCCAACATACGCCAGTGAAACTGGGCGAACCAAGTACGGGTCTAGATAATCGTAGTTGATATCCCACATCGCACGGTTAAAGCTTTCTAACGGATCATAAACACCCGCAGTCGTCTGATTTGTTTCATTGTCTTCTGTTACTGCTTTGTCTGGTGCGGTTGAGCACCCTGCCAGCCCAACTGCAAACAGCAACAACAAGATGGATTTACCCTTGTTATACATTCTGTGTTCCATACGACTATTAAAATAAAGGCCAGCTAATGCTGGCCTTAATCATTCTACTCGATCGGTCTTAGTCATACCACAAATCCGACCTGATAATCACAAAGTGTCATATATCAGAGTCGATCGTGAATTATTGATACTGTTTATCAATCGTCACGTCAACTGGCTGACCAAACTTAACCGCTTCGCTCTCACCGTGCCAATCTTTATCACGCGTTGCAACGTTACCATCAGAATCGACACGCACTCGTACCAAAAGCTTATCTAACGAAGAAAGTTTTTGCCCTTCCATCATTGAGTTGCCATCGTCAAGTACCACGGTACGAGGGAACGTGCCTAATGGGTAACGAGCAGCCGCCACTGGCATTGGCGAACCATCAGCGCGATGAACAGATACAATCAGCACCGCATTGGGATCCAATTGCGCTTCCGGTGCCACATTTATCGTAACTGCAACACTCTTATCTGGAGAAACGGCTTCGCCCATCTGCTTACGCGCACTTTCAATACTGCGACCTAACATCTCATAACGACTGTCTTCAGGACCAATCATTTGCTGCATGATACCCCAGTACTTAATTGCTGCAGGGAAATCTTGACGTTCAAATGCGTCAAACGCAAGCAGTGAGAAGACGCGTAAATCAACGTAATCTTGCTGCATCAGTTTGCCAAGTAATGAGCGTGCCGTCGCTTGATCCATATCGTCTTGTGACAACATAAGGGCCTGTGCATAGCCAAGCTGAACATCAGGATCTTTTGGATCCAACTTGTACGATTTCTCCATCGCATCAATGGCGGTGGTTACATCACGATTTGCTAGCGCAATACGCCCCAATAATAACCAACCCGTAGAATCCTCTGGTTGGTAATGCAGACGAGTACGCAATGCCAAAGACAAATCCGACATTTCATCTTCGCTTAATGGCTGAGAAGAAGCAGACATCAACTTCTTAGACAACTCAGGAAGATTAGAGGTCACTTCCTGCCATTGAATCACATCTTGTGATGCGCCAAATTTGAAGTACAAGCCATAGCTTAATGCCACCGTTAGCACTACAGATGGAATCAAAACCGCCATTGGCGAGACTTTAGTTTCACCCTGCACTTTTTCACTTGGGATATCATCTAGCAAAGACTGCTTCAAATCAGAAATCAATTCATCTTGGCTCTCAACCAAACCTTCATCGGTTTCTTCTTCAAGTTCAGAAAGACGGTCTTTATAAAACGCTTTGTTTAGCTCATCACGCAACACTTCATCGTTGTTGGCTTTTTGCTTGAGTATCGGTAATGCAATCAGTGCACATGCGACAAGCGTAAGAACAACGGTAGCAATCCAAAATAGAGTCATTACTTCTTATCTCCGTTATTCTCTTCTTCAAGTAGTGATTTAAGGCGCGCTTCTTTCTCTGCGTCCCATTCTTCTTCACTATCTTGTGCAGCCAGCGCTTTTGACTTGCGGCTACGTAGTACGATCAAGCCAAAACCACCTAAAACAACCGCAAATGGACCAAGCCACAAAATCGCCGTCGCCATAGTGAACGGAGGATTGTAAGTCACGAAGTTGCCGTAGCGAGCAATCATATAGTCAACAATCTCGTCTTTAGACTTACCCTCTTTGGTCATTTCATAAACCTTATGACGTAAGTCTTGCGCGAGTTCAGCATTAGAGTCTGAAATCGTATTGTTCTGACATTTAGGGCAGCGCAAGGTGTGCCCTAGTTCTTTGAACTGCTGCTCTTGCTGCAAATTATCAAACTCATACACCTCGATCGCCGCATGAGCAGCAATCGAAAATGTCATCGCGGCGAAAGCGGCTAAGATAAACTTTTTCATTGCTTCGCCTCCTCAACCAATTGGGTATAAAGCGGTTCTAGAGTTTCCGCCCAATTGCGTGGATTCACATCACCAACATGGCGGTAACGAATGACTCCATTTGCATCAATAACAAATGTTTCCGGCGCGCCGTATACGCCAAGATCCAGACCAAGCATACCGCTGCCATCAAACAGACTAATCAGGTATGGGTTGCCAAGATCGTTCAACCAGCCAATCGCTTTATTACGATCATCTTTATAATTCATACCGATGATCTTCACGCCGTTGCCCGCCAATTCATTTAGGTACTTGTGTTCTGCGTAACAGGTTGGGCACCACGTTGCCCAAACATTGAGTAGCAAAGGTTCGCCCTTAAAAATCGACTGGTCATATTGCTTACCAGGTTCCGCTAAGTCTTCTAAGTGAAACTTCGGTACGGGTTTACCAACAAGTACAGACTCTAGTTTCGTTGGGTCATCGCCCTCTTGGTTGCGAACCAACTGAGTTGCGAAGATGCCCGCCAAAACCATAAAAGCCACCAACGGGATAAATAAGACTTTCTTATTCATATTATACTTCCTTCTCCGCTAGCTTTGATTGCCCGTCTTTCTTCGTTGTTTTACGAAAGCGGTAACGTCTGTCTGAGATAGCTAAAGCACCACCTAGAGACATAATCAAAGAACCAGCCCAAATCCAACGAACAAATGGTTTGTAGTAAATACGTACAGCCCAAGAACGGTTGTCATCCAAACGCTCACCCATCGCAATATACAAGTCGCGAGTGATGCCTCGATCGATTGCCGCTTCGGTCATCATTGACTTCGCTGTTCGGTAAAAACGCTTCTCCGCATGGAGGGTATTCACATATTTACCATCGTTAGTGATTTCAAAATCCGCGATGTAACCATCGTAGTTCGGACCGTCTTTATCGCGTAGGCCAGAGAAGTAAAAATCGTAACCGTAAATCTTAAAGTGCTCACCAGGAGCCAGGCGAACATCACGCTCGATGCTGTAGTTTTGCACCATCGCAATACCAATAACGGTAACAGCAAGACCAATGTGGCCTAGCATCATCGCCCAATGGCTACGTTGTAGTTTACGTACGCCCTCGACAAAGCGATGACGGTGCGTTGCGCGTTCGTATAGCTCAAAACCATGCATCGAGATGATCCAGATTGCCATTACCCAACCAATGTAAGCCATCACTGAGAAGAAATCTGCGAACAAGTAAACACACACTGCGGCTAAGCCGAAAGACAAGATGCCAGATACAATCATCGGCTTAACAAGCTTAGATAAGTTGTCTCGTTTCCAGCGAATCAGTGGACCAATACCTAGTAAGAACGAGAATGGCATCATCAACCAAGCAAATAGCATGTCAAAGAATGGCGCACCAATAGAAACCGAACCAAGACCAATTTGCTTATGAACCAATGGCAGTAGCGTGCCGACAAGGACAACCACAAGCGCGGCAATAATCAGAACGTTATTCGCTAGTAATGCGTTTTCACGGGATACCAAATCGAAGTTGCCACGCACACGAACCGCTGCACCTTTGACAGCAAACAACAATAAAGAACCGCCGATAACGAACACTAGGAAACCAAGAATGAACATACCGCGCGATGGATCAGAGGCAAACGCGTGTACGGAGACCAAAATACCAGAGCGAACCAAGAACGTACCGAGCAAACTTAACGAGAATGCAGAGATCGCCAGTAGTACAGTCCAAGCTTTAAATGTACCGCGTTTTTCTGTTACTGCTAGAGAGTGCATCAATGCTGTACCCGCTAGCCAAGGCATGAATGATGCGTTTTCCACTGGATCCCAGAACCACCAGCCACCCCAACCAAGTTCGTAGTATGCCCACCAAGAGCCTAGTGCGATACCGAGTGTTAGAAATACCCATGCAGCGGTTGTCCAAGGACGAGACCAGCGTGCCCAAGCCGTATCAAGACGACCTGTCATTAAAGAAGCAATGGCAAACGAGAAAGCAACCGAGAAGCCAACATAACCCATGTATAGCATTGGAGGGTGAACGATCAAACCAGGGTCTTGAAGCAGAGGGTTCAAGTCTCGACCGTCTACCGGGAAGAATGGCAACGTGCGTAAGAATGGGTTAGAAGTCAAAATAATGAACAGTAAGAAACCGACTGAGATCATACCCATTACGGCGAGCACTCGTGCTACCGATTCTTGCGGCATACCACGGCTAAAAGTCGCAACGGCTACCGTCCATGCGGCTTGGATAAGAACCCAAAGCAACAATGAACCCTCGTGCGCGCCCCAAACCGCCGTTAAACGGTAGTACCAAGGAAGTTGGCTGTTTGAGTTGCTCGCAACATATTGCAGCGTGAAGTCGTTAGTATAAAAACCCCAACACAAGATGACGAAAGAGAAAAACAGCATAATGAACATCGACCATGATAGTGGTCGTGCTGTGTTCATCAGCATTGTGTTGTTGTTTGATGCTCCCCATAACGGCAGAATGCTTAATAGCACCGCCATCGCAAGCGATAAAATGAGGGCAAAGTGACCGATTTCAGCAATCATTGGCCGCTTCCTTGTTTCTGTTCGGTTGTGTATTGCAAAGGTTCATGCGTTTTCTTCATCGCTTCTGCGATCTCTGGTGGCATGTACTCTTCATCGTGTTTCGCAAGAACTTCGAACGCTTTTACTGTTGTTGCATTCTCTAAAACACCTTGAGCAACAATGCCCTGCCCCTCACGGAACAAGTCAGGAAGAATCCCCTCGTAAACGATAGTCACTTTCGGACCAACATCGTGCAAATCAAAACGAACTTTTAGAGACTCAGGATCACGGCGAACAGAACCCTCTACAACCATACCGCCAATACGCAGACGTTGACCAACCTCTGGCTTGCTGCCATCAGGCTTACCGTTAACAAGCTCTGTCGGCGTATAGAAGAGATCCATGTTTTGGTTAAGTGCATAAAGCATCAAACCAACCGTGGCACTGATACCGATAAAAATGGCTAAAATAATACCTAGCCTCTTTTTACGTCTCGGGTTCATAAGGTGTTCTCCATATTTTTCGCCGCGTCAATGCGCGTTTGACGATCAATTTTTGCTTGAACTTCTTTCAATAACGCATCTCCTCGACGAAGACTCGAAACCAACAAAATGATCATAGATAAAAAGGTAATACCAAATGCGCTCCACACGTATGACGCGTAGCCACCCATGGCAAATAAATCGCTTAGAGTTTCAAAATGCATAATTCAATTCCCTCACTGCGCTTTTTCGGTGGCAAGTTTGCGCACCCAAGGTCGGTGGCTCTCTTTGCTGATAATTTCGTTTCTAAAACGCACCATCGTTACAGCACCGAAGAAAAACGCAAAGCCAAAAATATTCAATAGCAACGGCCAAAGCATATTTGCTGAGATAGATGGTTTTTCAAATTTTGTAATCGTTGCTCCTTGGTGAAGCGTGTTCCACCACTCCACAGAGAAGTGAATAATCGGAAGGTTAACCACACCAACAATCGCTAAAATACCCGCCGCTTTTGCCGCTGTTTTTTGATCATCAAATGCATGGTAAAGCGCGATCACACCAAGGTATAAAAATAGAAGAATCAGTTCGGATGTTAAACGTGCATCCCAAACCCACCATGTGCCCCATCGGCTTACCCCAGATTGCTCCAGTTAACAAAGCAATAAAGGTAAACACCGCACCAATCGGCGCCATTGCTAATGCAGCCATGTTAGAAAGTCGAACTTGCCACACTAGGCCAATAAATGCAGCAATCGCCATCGACATGTAAACGCCCATCGACCAAATGGCGGAAGGGACGTGAATATAAATAATTCGGAAACTGTCACCTTGCTGGTAATCCGATGGAGCAAACGCAAGCCCCCATACCGTACCTACCGATAAGCAGACTAAGGCCAATACAGAAAACCAAGGGAGAAACTTACCACTTAAATCATAAGCTGCTTCTGGCTTGGCATAAGGATGGAGCCATTTCCACATGTTTAATTCTCGCTCTTACTTCAGGGACACTATCCAGAGGGCCGGGACCGTAGCAGTGCTTTAATAATAATTCTTTGATCAAACGCCAACTAAGACGCTCTTTATTGAGTTAATTAACACTAACCCTTAATGCCGCACTGATCGCAAATGGAGTCAATGTCATTGCCCCCATCAACATCGCGCCTAAAATTGCCAATTGACCGTTATACGCCATACCCAATGCTGCAGCATCAATTGCAGATGTCGCAAAAATCAAAATTGGAATGTAGAGCGGAAGAATCAGCAAACTCAAAAGTACGCCGCCCTTTTGCAATCCAACGGTCAATGCCACTCCAATTGCACCGATAAAACTCAGTGCTGGCGTGCCGATCACTAACGTCAGAACCACAGACAACCAAGTATTAAAATCAAGAGAAAGTAATACGGCCAACAGTGGGCTGATCAAGATAAGTGGTAACCCCGTTAACAACCAATGAGCGATGACCTTCGAAAGAACAACAAGTTGCAAAGGGATTGGCATTAGCATCATTTGCTCTAGCGAACCATCTTGGAAATCATCGCGAAATAGACGCTCCAATGATAATAACGCAGAGAGCAATGCAGCAACCCAAACAATGCCCGCAGCAATACGTGCTAACAAATTTGGCTCAGGACCAATACTCAATGGGAACAAAGTGATAACAATAATAAAGAACCACAGCGGGTTTAGAATATCGGCCTGACGACGAAATGCGATCAGCAACTCACGGCGGATAATGGTGGTCATGGAAGATATCATCTCAATCACCTAGCTTAATTTTTCTAAGTTTTGTGCTATCTGCAAACATATCTTGGTGTGTGGTTAACACGACGATGCCACCATTATCTGCATGACGAGCAAACAGGGATTCAAGAACTTTCACACCTTGTTTGTCAATTGCGGTAAGAGGTTCATCCAAAATCCATAAAATTTGGTTACTCAACCAAAGTCTGGCTAACGCAACTCGTCGCTGTTGCCCTGCAGAAAGTTGTGCTACAGGCACGTCTTCTCTTCCAGCTAGCCCTACTTGAGCGAGGGCAGCAAAGATTTCTTCATCTGAAGAGCGATTATTATGGATAGATTGATAAAAACGCAGATTTTCTAGCGCGGTAAGCTCTCGCTTCACGCCAGTTTGATGTCCTAGAAAAAGCAAATCTTGATGGAAAACATCGCGAGCTTTCTCAATCAATTCACCTTTCCATTTGATGATGCCCTCTTCTCTATCGCCTAATCCGGTTACGATACGTAGCAATGTTGTTTTCCCTGTGCCATTACGTCCCTCTATTTGGACGAGTTCTCCAGGTTTAATTTCAAACTGCAGATTTTCGAACAAGATCCTTTCATCGCGGATCGCAGTAAGGTTAGAGACTTCTAACATAGGGCATCAACTAAAAAATGAACAAGGCGCTATATTAGCACAGCTTAGTTGTGACAAAACAGAATAAGAAAGCGATGAACTATGTAACTTCGTGAGTTTTGTTAACTTGTTGTCACATTACAATAAAACTAACCACAAATGGTTATAAGTTTATATTTTAGAAATAAAAAAGAAGAAGCTTCTTTTTCTCTTTAACGTCCTCGCCCTCGAGAAGGGTAAGATGGGACATCAAGTGGTTGGCTGGTAAGCGGTGGAATTTTTTCTTTTCCCGCGAGTTTTTTCTGCAAAGACAACATCAGTTCCGCCTCTGCTTTTGGTAGCTCACACTCTTCAATCAACTCATTGATATCAGCACCAAGTTGGACCATTTTGCTCGCTCGGCTGTACAAACGTCCATCCGTATCTGCATGCTCTAGCTCTCTAATACGCTCGCTAAGATGCTGCATGATATCTTGCTGTTCTGTGACTTTTTGACCTAGGCCGACAACAACTGAACGCACTTCCAATAATTGCTTATTGAGTTTTTGTGCCTCTTTTTCCGCATTTCGCGATTGTGCACGTTGCTGATCCAACTGCTTTTGAAACCCGGCACGTATCCGTAACTGAAGCAGGAGTAATGCAAAGAAAACAAAAACAAGGCCACCAATTAACAATGGTAAAGAGTGGAATGTATCTTCAGCCATGATTTAATAACCTTTATAGATGAGCCATCTCATCCCATTCGTCATCTGAAAGCAGTTTATTCAAATCAACTAGGATCAGTAGCTTACCATCACGGTTGCTCACGCCTTGAATGAACTTAGCACTTTCATCGGTACCAACAGATGGTGTTGTATCTATTTCAGATGAACGTAGGTAAACCACTTCCGCCACGCTATCGACCAGAATACCGATCACTTGGCGCTCAGATTCAATCACAATAATACGTGTATTATCAGTTACTTCACCTTCCATTAAGCCAAAGCGTGAACGTGTATCAATAACCGTTACAACGTTACCACGTAGGTTGATAATACCTAACACGTAATCAGGCGCACCTGGAACTGGAGCAATCTCTGTGTAGCGAAGCACTTCACGAACTTGCATCACGTTGATGCCATACGTTTCTTCTTCTAGTTGGAACGTCACCCACTGAAGAACCTCGTCGTTCGATGTATCTTTCTTCACTTCAACTTCAAAAGCTTGAGACATAGTTAATCCTCGTTAATGTCGTTCCCGACCAAATTCTAATTCATTGATTTTACATCTAAACCAGCGTTTAGCATGTTTATTAGTGCTTGGACATGAATTAAAGCACACATTTTTTCTTTCACCATGCCCGCTAGCCAAGGGCGCTTTCCTGCTTGCTCACGCCAGCGAACTTTGTCGATATTGAGGGTTTCCGTTCCCATTAACTGGTTACTTGCCAGCCCCCACATGCTTTCTCCTAGCATGACGACATATTGGTAATTCTCTTTGTACTCTTCACCAACAAGTTTGTCGGCCATCACCCATTTTGCCGTATCCACAACATCGAATTGTTGTTCGCGTCCAGTTTGTAAACCGAGATACCAAGCCGGACGGCCAATTAAGTGATTGAGCTCTGTAATTCGGTGAATCCCACCCAGCTCATCAAGCGGGACAGCAAAAGTAACGCCATTCACATCAAAGTACAGCACTTGAAAATCTTGCGTACGTTGCGTGTTTTCCCATGAGAGAGGGACTGACGCCCCTGCTTGTGTCTCTAATTTTGGAGACAATTCATGTTGCGTCTCAACGTCGAGATCAACAATGGATGCAACACTTTCAACAGTATCCCACTTAGTTTCTGACTCAAGCTTAGTTTCTGACTCAGGCTTAGTTTCTAGCTCTAGCTTTGATTCTAGATCAAACTTAAGTTCTAGATTTGGTAGTTCGCCCTCTGTCGAATACGCTGGTGCTTCTTCAATGTTCCAATCTTGAATTTCTTCAATTTCTGCAACGTGAACCTCGACTTTGGTGTCAGGTTCAATGGGTTGCGATTCAGCCGAAAAATCAAGCTCAATCGCTGGATTGATCGATTCAAGTTGACTCAGTAGTCGCTGTACGTCTTCCAGATTTGGCGCTTCTAATGCAGGCGCGTACATATCGCTGAACTGATAAGATTCAGGCTCTGCGTATTTTAACTGTAGTTTTAGCTCTGGCTCTGGCTCTGGCTCTGGCTCTGGCTCTGGCTCTGGCTCTGGCTCTGGCTCTGGCTCTGGCTCTGCAGATGATAACGCTTTTGCAAACGTGTCTCGCTCTTTTTCAGGCTCAACAACCTCGATATCTTCGCCAAGCAGAGCTGTGAAGTAATCATCCAACGCCTGTTCACTAGAAAGTACGTCGTGGCTAGTCATCGAACGCAAGCCTCTCCAAGTAAATCAGCAATTGCTTGTATGCAAAGACGCCTCGACTTCCAGAAGCAAAATGCGATGCAGGCAAATGCTTCAAACTTGCATCGCGGAACTTGGTATCAATTGGCACAGCAGACGTCCACACCTGATTTGGATAATCCTTTTTCAGTTGCGTTAATGTCTGTAACGATGCTTTTGTTCGCTTGTCGTACATGGTTGGAACAATCGTGACTTTAAAACCATCCGGGCGTGATTTCTGCATGATGGTCAAAGTACGGATCATGCGCTCCAGACCTTTCATGGCCAAGAATTCGGTCTGCACCGGAATCAAAATCCGATCACTTGCCGCCAATGCATTGACCATCATGACGCCTAAGATCGGCGGGCAATCAATCAATACGTAATCGTAATCTTGAGAAACTGCTTGAAGTGCGCGCTTTAAAATCAACCCCATCCCGCTACGATTACCCATGACACGGTCAAGCGTTGCTAAAGACATATGCGCAGGAATAATGTCCATACCATCTAATTCTGTATTCAGAATCAAAGGCTTCACTGTTTCCGGCGAAAATGTCTTTAACTGAAATAAATCAAAAAGACTGGAAGCAACGGTGTCAGAATCATACCCAAGATACGTCGTCAGTGACGCATGCGGGTCGGTATCGACCATCAGTACGCGATGTCCCTTTTGGCTCAATAATCCAGCCAGTGTGACTGTCGACGTTGTTTTGCCCACGCCACCTTTTTGGTTCGCTACACTCCAAACGATCATGTTTTTTCCTAAGCCAATCCCACTTCAACCAACATGCGCTCTGCAATGCGGTCGAGAGGTAAATCTTCAGTTGAGATCCCTGCTTTGGCGACAGCTTGAGGCATACCATATACCACACAGCTTTCTTCGTCCTGAGCCCAAATCGTCGCTCCGGCAGATTTCAGCATGCGCGCACCTTCACGGCCATCGGCACCCATACCCGTCAAAACCATCGACAGAACTTTGTCACCATAGACTTTCGCTGCAGAACCAAACGTTACATCGACACATGGTTTGTAGTTCATGCGGTCACCACCATCGATGATACGAATACGAGCAGCTCCTGGGCGTCCATCAATCATCATTTGCTGACCACCTGGAGCAAGGTATGCAACACCGGCACGCAAAACATCACCGTCTTCTGCTTCTTTCACTTGAATCTTACAAAGCGTATTCAAACGACTCGCGAATGCTGCCGTAAATGTTGCAGGCATATGCTGAACAAGCACGATTGGGTGCGGGTAATTCGCAGGCAACTGAGTCAGAATTTTTTGCAAAGCCACTGGTCCACCTGTGGACGTGCCAATCGCTGTTAGTTGGTATCGCTTACCTGATGCACGAAACTTCATTGCCATAGGACGACTTGGAGCCGACGTTGACGAATGTGCCGACGTTGCTGCCGCTCGTGATGCCAACGGTCGAATTATCGAACTTGGTGTTGGTGCGCTTCTCAATGCAGGCCTGCGCATAAATGCACGTTTAGCGGCAATTTGAATCACGCGCTGTTGCAACAAAGAGACGGCTTCTTCTCTATTGCGAGCAATGTCTTCGAATTTTTTCGGTAGGAAATCCAAAGCCCCAGCATCAAGCGCATCAAGTGTTGCTTTCGCTCCATCGTGCGTTAGTGACGAAAACATCAATATTGGCGTTGGAGACGCCGCCATAATTTCACGGACGGCAGTAATACCATCCATGACAGGCATCTCGATATCCATCGTGATAACGTCCGGTTTAAGAGCTTTGGCTTTTTCTACCGCTTCTCTACCGTTTACCGCAACGTCAATCACTTCTAGGCGCGATTCTGAGTTGATGATTTCGCTAACGCGACGACGAAAAAAACTCGAATCATCAACGACTAATACTTTAATCGCCATTTTGTTCCTTTTTTAACTGCTCGCCGCGCTTAAATGCGCGACGCTGCAGCATATTGCTTAAGTAGATCTGGCACGTCGAGAATCAACGCTATGTGACCATCACTGGTGATCGTCGCACCCGCCATACCCGGCGTGCCTTGTAGTAGATTGTCTAGCGGTTTGATCACCACTTCTTCTTGACCAATTAAGGTATCCACTACAAATCCAACACGTTGACTACCAATCTGTACAATCACGACATGACCATGTCCGGCACGCTCTTGAACGCGTGGTGATTTTGCCGCTAACCAGTTCTGCAAGTAGAACAATGGAATCGACTTATCACGAACAATGATCGTCAACTGACCATCAACAACGTTGGTACGGCTCAAATCTAAATGGAAGATCTCATTCACTGATGCTAGAGGGAGCGCAAATGGATGCCCACCGACACCGACCATCAGCGTTGGTAAAATCGCTAAGGTCAACGGAACTTTGATCGTAATCTTAGTGCCTTTACCAAGCTCAGAATCAATATCAATCGAGCCATTTAGGGTATTGATCGCGGTTTTTACCACATCCATACCAACACCACGGCCAGAGATGTCAGAAATTTTCTCTTTGCTTGAGAAGCCTGGTGCAAAAATTAAGTTAAAGCACTCTTTGTCTGTCAGACGCGCAGCCGCATCTTCATCCATCATGCCGCGCTTAACCGCAATGCCACGAAGTTTGTTCGGATCCATACCGCCGCCATCATCAACGATAGCAAGTTCAATATGGTCACCTTCTTGCGATGCAGACAGAATGACTTTACCCGTACGAGGTTTCCCTACTTTTACTCGGTCATCTGGCATTTCAATGCCGTGGTCTACCGAGTTACGCACCAAGTGAATCAATGGATCCGCGAGCGCTTCAACAAGGTTTTTATCTAGATCGGTCTCTTCGCCACGCATTTCAAGCACGATGTCTTTATTTAAGTTACGCGCCAAATCGCGAACCACTCGTGGGAAACGGCCAAAGACTTTCTTGATTGGCTGCATGCGCGTTTTCATTACCGCACCTTGAAGATCGGCGGTAACCACATCAAGGTTTGCGACGGCTTTCGCCATTTCTTCGTCGTTGCTATTCAAACCGAGGCTCAGTAAACGGTTACGAACCAATACCAATTCACCGACCATGTTCATGATGGTATCTAGCGTCGAAGTATCTACTCGCACTGTCGCTTCTGCCTGTGGCTTTTTCACAGCGGGAGCCGCTTTCGCTTCTTCTTTTACGGCAACAGGCTGTGCTTCAGGCTTTGGAGTCTGGGGCGCTGCAGCAGGACTTGGCGTTAGTGCACTCGAATTAGGAGAACTCGAAGCCGGAGCACTTGGTGTTGGTGCAACTTGAGGTGCTTCAGATTCAAAATTTGCCGACGCAGGTTTAGTAGCGAAATCAAGCTCCTCAATTGATGGACCTTTACCCGCCCCATGCAATTCATCGAGAAGTTTTTCAAATTCTTCGTCCGTCATCAGATCACTGTCATCTGATGTAAACGACACTGGCGCAACAGGCTCTGGCGCTTTTGGTGGCTCTACTGGCGCGATCGTTGAAGCCGATGGACTCTTACCTACACCATGCAACTCATCCAAAAGGCGTTCAAATTCGTCGTCCGTAATGTCGCCGCTTTCTGTCGTTGGAGCACTTACATGAACAGGTTCAACCGAAACGCTTGGCGCAGAAGCACCCGGAGCCGCACCTTTACCATGCAGCTCATCTAACAGTTTCTCGAATTCATCTTGTGTAATTTCATCGACTGAACCTACACTTGCATTCGTCGTTGTTGTAGGCTTATCCGTGATTGAATCAAACACCATCGGTTCGATAATCTCAGGTTCTTCAATGGTAGGAGCAGAGCTAACAACCGGTGATGAAGCCACCACTGCTTCATCTTCAGACTCAGGCTTACATAAACGATGTAACTCTTCTAACAATGCAGGATTCGCCGCTTCTAAAGGCTCACGGTCTTGCACTGCTTGAAACTGCGTATTCACCGTATCAAGTGCTTTAAGCATGGTATCCATCAAACTTGCCGTCACCGAACGCTGACCGTTTCGCAACACGTCAAACACGTTCTCAGCACCGTGACAGGTATCCACCAGCTCGCCTAATGATAAGAAACCAGCACCGCCTTTCACGGTGTGGAAACCTCGGAAAATCGCGTTAAGGAGATCTTTATCTTCTGGGTTGTTTTCCAGTTCGACTAATTGCTCAGAAAGCAGCTCGAGAATCTCTCCAGCTTCAATCAGAAAATCCTGAAGAATATCTTCATCTAAATCGTAGCTCATACGTTACCTTTAAAATCCAAGACTGGACAATAAGTCATCAACTTCGTCCTGCGATGAAACCGCATCTTCCCTAAGTTCTGGATGAAGAATCGGGCCTTCAGCTTCGCTTGATTGTTTACTCTTTTTATCTGATGGTCGTGGCGAAACTTGAGCATCTTGTTCTGTTTTATTGCCAGAAAAGACGGTCAATATCTCAACCAGGCGATCTTCCACTTCATTGGAGAGCGTAATCACGCGACGAATGATTTGGCCAGTTAAGTCCTGGAAGTCTTGTGCCATTAGAATTTCGGTCAATTGACCACGCAACTCGGTGCTGTCACCCTCGACTTGAACTAAAAGCTCATCGATACGGTAACAAAGCGCTTTAAAGTCACTTAATTCAATGCGTCCATGCATAAGTTCGTTCCACTGAGGACGAACTTGCTGAAGGCACTCGTGTAGGTTATCTGCGATAGGTAAGCAGCGTTCCACTGCATCCATGGTTCGGTTTGCAGCCAGTTCGGTTTTTTCAATCACATATTGCAGACGATCCCTTGCATCTGGGATTTCATCTCTTGCAATTTCTGTCATGCGTTGTTCAAGATTGAACTGTTTTAGTGAGTCATGAAGATCGCGGGTTAATGTTCCGATTTCTTGCAACATCGGATTTCCTTGACCTTCATATAACGAGGCAACAAGTGCGTTAGCTTGCTCTTGCTCCCCTTGTTCTAGCATCTGAACGAGCGACTTCGCCTGCTCTAGTGAGATCATCCTGAATAGACCCTTAATACGTTTATCTTTTCTTATTTGACTTTTTTCAGCGTCAAACGAGCCATCCTTTTATATTAAGAATTTGGAGTGATAGCCCGAGTAACAAAGCAAAATAGATCGTTATAAACGTTCAAAAATTTTCTCTAGTTTTTCTTTTAGCGTAGCGGCTGTAAATGGCTTAACGATGTAGCCGTTAACACCTGCTTGAGCCGCTTCGATGATCTGCTCACGCTTTGCTTCTGCTGTGATCATAAGTACTGGAAGATGCTTTAGTTCTGCATCAGCACGGATGTGTCGAAGCAAATCGATACCCTGCATTCCCGGCATGTTCCAATCAGTCACAACAAAATCGAAGTCACCTTTTTTCAGCATTGGTAATGCAGTTAAACCATCATCCGCTTCCTGAGTGTTATTGAAACCCAAGTCACGAAGTAGGTTTTTAACAATACGGCGCATTGTTGAGAAATCATCAACAATAAGGATCTTCATATTTTTATTCAAAATTGCCTCCACTGAATCGCAATATCAGTGTTTTAATCGTTTTGTGTCCACGCACTGAGCTTGGTGCGTAAACGTTGCATCGCTTGACTCAATATTTGGCTTACGCGAGATTCGCTTACACCTAACACATCGCCAATCTCTTTCAAATTGAGTTCTTCGTCATAATAAAGCGAAAGAACCAAAGCTTCACGCTCTGGAAGCTGTTTTATTGATTCAACCAGTGCTTTTCGAAACGATTCATCTGCGACCCCTTTAAATGGGTTGCTATCATCGGTTTCGTCCGCCGGTGAGATCACATCATCAGATACACCTAAATCTTCAATTCCCACTAATTTTGAACAGCTTATATCGGTAATCGCACTATGATATTGGTCTAGTGTCATACCAAGATGTGCTGCTACTTCTGCATCAGATGGGTCACGATTTAGAATGCCTTCCAGCTCTGCTATCGCTTGGTTAATTTCACGATTGTTCTTATGAACAGAACGAGGGACCCAATCGCCTTTGCGAATGTCATCTAACATCGCACCGCGAATTCGGATACCCGCATAAGTTTCAAAGCTCGCACCTTTAGACGCATCATAATTCTGCTGAGCTTCGATAAGACCGATCATGCCAGCCTGAATTAAATCTTCTACCTGAACACTCGGCGGTAAACGGCCTAACAGGTGGTGAGCAATACGCTTAACCAACACAGAGTAGCGTTCTATGAATGCCTGTTGGCTATTCAATTTGCCACGTTGGTTATAGGTCATCGCTTTATTCACCTAAAGGGTCCTCTGTGAATTCAGTACGGTTTAGTAGTCGCTCGACAAAAAACTCTAAATGGCCACTCGGTGTCTTCGGTAATGGCCAAGTCAATGCCTTACTTGCTAAAGAGCTGATCGCTAAAGCAGCCGGTGAGCGCGGGAACGCATCCACCACGATCTTTTGTCTTTTTACAGCTTGACGTACTTTATCATCTAATGGGATACATGCTACGAGTTCAAGGCTGACATTCAAGAAGCGCTCTGTGACTAATGTCAATTTTGCGAATAATTCTCGGCCTTCACGGTAGCTTCTGACCATATTTGCAACAACTTTGAAGCGCTGAACTTGATGATCTTTACTCAACAGCTTGATCAGCGCATAAGCATCAGTAATGGATGTCGGTTCATCACAAACGACCACCACCACTTCCTGTGCTGCGCGTGAAAAGCTGATCACCATGTCTGAGATGCCCGCTGCGGTATCAATGAGCAGTACGTCCATCTCATCTTCGATGCTACCAAATGCACGAATAAGTCCAGCATGCTGAGCAGGAGAAAGTTCTGTCATGGCTTGAGTACCCGACGTTGCAGGAACGATCTTTATGCCATAAGGACCTTCTACAATTGCATCTTTGAGCTCACACTCACCCGCAAGTACATGGCCTAAATTGCGCTTTGAACGAATTCCGAGCATCACATCAACGTTGGCTAAGCCAAGGTCAGCATCGAGAACCATCACTTTTTTGCCTTGGCGAGCCATACAGATCGCCAGACCCAGTGTTACGTTTGATTTGCCCACACCACCTTTACCGCCAGTAACCGCGATTACTTTCGTTAATGATGGTTGTGTTAAGCGACGGAGGCCGCTTGCTTGATCGTGTATCATATTCTCAGTCATAGTAGTCCGCCGCCCTAGAGTCCTTCGTTGTCACTGTTCCAAAAGTGAGGTTCGTTCTCTGTCGACTTCTCTAACAGTTCATTTGCTTTCGCAATCATGTATTTTGGTTGTGCTATCACAATGTCTTCTGGTACGCGCTGACCGTTAGCGATGTACGCTACTGGCATTGCGTTCTGAATCACCACGCTGATGAATTCGCCCAAACTTAACGATTCGTCAAGCTTAGTCAAAATACAGCCCGACAGTGGTATGCGTCGGAAATGATCCAACGTTTCCTGCAGAACTCGACGTTGTGCGGTCGCGGGCAAAACAAGGTAGCTGTGAATCACTTCACCGCTTTCTTGCATTAAAGTATCAAGCTGTTCGGAGAGTCTGACGTCTCGTTGCCCCATACCTGCCGTATCAACCAAAATAAGTCTTCTGTTCCTTAGCTGATATATAACATCGGCTAACTCATTAGAATCTTTAGCAACTCTTACAGGACAGCCCATAATTCTTCCATAAATGGAGAGTTGCTCATGTGCGCCAATTCGATAGGTATCGGTTGTAACCAGTGCGACATTGTCAGCACCGTATTCCATTGCAGCACGCGCTGCGAGCTTTGCAACCGTCGTTGTTTTGCCTACCCCTGTAGGGCCAAGTAGGGCAACAACGCCGCCACGTTTTAAAATATCTTGCTTTGGCGTGCTAATTTGGTCTGCAACTAAAGACAGTAACGCTTTCCACGCACGAGCCGGCTTGGTGTCTTCCGGAATATAACACGCCATTTGATCGGCAAGCTCTGGTGAAACCCCCATTCGCTCAAGACGTTTTATCAACATCGCCCGTAACGGTTCACGACGCTCGACTTCTTGCCACATCAAACCAGACACTTGGTGCTCGAGTAAACGACGAATGGATGTCATTTCTTCGCGCATGTTTTCTAGCTCGTTGTTTGAGTCATCACGCTCATCCGATGGGCGACGACGATCGTAACGCGTTGGATCAAGCTTAGGCGTCGCGCGTTCAAAACGATTATCTTGAGCAATCAACTTCGCTAATGGGGAGTCCGATGGATACGGAGCTTGGCTTTCTTGATGTCGACTTTCTTGATGACGACTTTGTTGCTGCCTGTCGTGTTGCTGATAGCTATCTTGCTGTTGGTAGCTCTCTTGTTGATAGCTTTCACGGTGTTTGTTTTGGCGTTGTAGCAAAGCAGACAAAGAGTCCTCATTCTCTGCCACATGATCATCAGACTCGGCGCCAGATCCGCTGTATTGCTTGAGCATGTTCGCAAAACGCTGCGTCATCGAGCCCGATTTTTCATTACTGGCAGTAAGGCTTAATCTATCATTATCCAAACGGCGGTCTTGAAAACGCTCCGCCGCCGATGATGACATTTGACGATGTTCGCTGTAACGATTAGGTTGAGCGGCAGCACGATTTGGCAATGCTGCTGTTCGCATTGCTGGGGATGCGTTGGACTCACCATCAATCGCTGCAACGATCTCGACACCGCCTGCCACTTTCTTATTCGACATGATCACCGCTTCTGCACCAAGTTCTTCTTTCACTTGGAGTAGCGCCGTTCTCATATCTTTGGCAAAAATCGTTTAATTTTCAAACTATGAATCCATTTATACTACGCAGGCTAATTACCCACGGCTTGCACAATTCTGATCTGTTTTCATCCGGTATTTCTTGATAAGACAACACTCGGAGATTGGGTATCGTGTTTTTGACAAATTTTGCTAACGTCGAACGCAATACACCAGAAGTCAGCAGAACTGCAGGCTCTCCTTTCAGTTCTTGCTCTTGTGTGGCTTGACTCAGAGATGCTTGAATTCGCTCTGCAAGTCCAGGTTCAATACCAGCAGACTCGCCACCTGACGCCTGCATTGTTTGATGCAAGATTTGTTCCAGTTCAGGAATAAGAGTAATTACAGGCAATTCTGGCTCTATACCATTGATTTCCTGAACAATTAGACGTTTCAAGCTAATACGAACCGCAGCCGTAAGAATGTCAGGTTCTTGACTCTTACTTGAGTACTCCGCCAAAGTTTGAACAATGGTGCGAATATCACGAATTGGAATCGCTTCGTTGAGTAGGTTCTGCAACACTTTAACCACAACACCCAAAGGCAATTGATCGGGAATAAAGCTTTCGACCAATTTAGGTGCACTTCGGCCTAGCATCTCCATGAGGTTTTGCACTTCTTCATGACCAAGCAGTTGAGAGGCGTTGTTCGTCAGTAGTTGGCTTAAATGGGTGGCGAGTACCGTAGAGGAATCGACGACAGTATAACCAAGCGCTTGTGCATGCTCACGCTGCTCTTCTCGAATCCACACCGCTTCTAAGCCAAAAGCAGGATCAATCGTCGGTTCACCTTCAATCATGCCGTAAACTTGGCCAGGGTTGATCGCAAGTTCTTGATCTGGGCGAATCTCGGCTTCGCCAACCGCAACACCCATCAGGGTAATGCGATAACTGTTTGGGGTGAGCTCTAAATTATCTCGAATATGAACCGCAGGAATAAGAAAACCAAAATCTTGAGACAGCTTCTTACGTACCCCTTTAACACGTTCAAGCAGTTCGCCACCCTGATCGCGGTCCACCAATGGGATCAGACGGTAGCCCACTTCAAGGCCGATGATATCAACAGGTTGTACGTCATCCCATGAAAGCTCTCGTTGAGAAATCGGTTCACTGCCATCTTCGGCTTTAACTGGCAGAGCAGGCTCTTTTGCTTTCTGTTTCTGCCTTTTGTCTAGCCAATATGCGGCGCCACCAGCCACTGCTGCCAACGATAGGAAAGAAAAATGTGGCATCCCTGGCACGATACCCATCACACCGATAATAATCGCCGTGATCATCAACGCTTTTGGGTTATCGAACATCTGAAATATCAGCTGTTCACCCATGTCTTCATCGGTATTTTGACGCGTTACCATCATTGCAGCCGCAATCGAAAGTAATAACGACGGAATTTGAGCAACCAAGCCATCACCGATGGTAAGCAAGGTATAGATTTCCATCGCTTCGCCGAAACCCAAACCATATTGCGCCATACCGATCGACAAACCGCCGATGATATTAATAAATAGAATAAGAATACCCGCTATCGCATCGCCTTTTACAAACTTAGACGCACCATCCATCGAACCATAGAAGTCGGCTTCTTTGGTCACTTCAAATCGGCGAGTTCGCGCTTGTTCTTGATCGATTAAGCCTGCGTTTAAATCCGCATCGATGGCCATCTGTTTACCTGGTAACGCATCCAAGGTGAAGCGAGCACTTACCTCTGAAATACGTCCGGCACCTTTGGTCACAACCATAAAGTTAATGATCATCAAGATAAGGAATACCACTAAACCGACTGCATAGTTACCACCAATAACAACGCTACCAAAGGCTTCGATTACGTTACCTGCCGCATTGCCACCCTCATGACCATGGAGCAATACCACACGAGTCGAGGCAACGTTCAAAGCGAGGCGAAGCAAGGTTGCGATAAGCAATACCGTTGGGAATGCAGCAAAGTCGAGTGGGCGACGGGTGTAAACGGTCACTAACAACACGACCATAGCGAGGGCGATGTTAAATGTGAAGAATAAATCCAGCAGGAATGCAGGTATCGGTAGCACCACCATCGCAAGGGTGGCCAAAACCATAACCGGCGCACCAATAGCAGGCATGGAGCGCTGTGGAATTCGTGGCAATTTATCTGCAAAAGGCAGGCTTAACTTCATACTGCGAGAGTTCTCAATCGGTCAGAGGAATGCGTATTTGATGTAATTACTTGATATTACGCGACGGTTTAGAATTAAAAGTTCATCTATTCTTATTGATTCATTGGCTCTAAGCAATCTATGTACCAGATCAAACGCCAAAATAATGACTAATTACTCAAATAAGCATCAAGCACCTGAATTTTCGTTAGTTATAACCCAAATCAATGACGATGCTCAGGCGGGATCGGCAAATCGTAATCATTAAGTTTTGGTCTCTGCCCGCCCCGCTTTCTGTATTGCTTGAGCTGAAAGACAAATGCGAGCACTTGAGCCACAGCCGTAAACAAGCCATCTGGGATTTCTTGTTCCAACTCCGTCGTGTAATACAGCGCACGAGCCAATGGTGGAGCCGGCACAATAGTGATGTCATGTTCACGGGCAACTTCTCGAATTTTCATCGCCATGTGATCAGTGCCTTTAGCAATAACAACGGGCGCGCGATCAGTTTTTTGCTTGTATCGCAACGCCACAGAGAAGTGCTCTGGGTTAGTGACGATAACATCCGCTTGCGGGACGTCTGCCATCATTCGACGTTGAGCCGCTTCACGCTGGAGCATACGAATACGACCTTTAACTTCAGGCTTACCTTCTGTTTCTTTGTACTCGTCTTTAATCTCTTGCTTGGTCATTTTAAGTTGGTCAGCATGCTGCCAGATCTGAAACGGTATATCGATGGCTACCACAATCAACAATGAGCAACTTATCAGTAAGACAAAATTGAGCAAGATATCGAGCGCATGAAAGATATTCTGCGGGTACACATCCATGCTCAACTGAATCAAATCCGCTTGGGATGCTTGAATCAGGTAAATGGCCACGCCCGTCACTAGCCCAACTTTCAATATGGATTTGAGCAGTTCTACCCAACTCTGCATACCAACCATACGTTTTAAGCCACTAAGTGGATTCATTTTGGACAACTTCGGCATCGCCGCTTCAACAGAGAAGCTCACGCCACCCACCCCTGCCGCACCAAGGAGCGCAGCAACGAATAACGTCACCAAGATCAGAAACAGTGGCAGCAATAAATCCACCATCGCACCACCGGCAATATCAAACAATTTGCCAGTGTCGTAGATTTCTTCTCGTTGAAGATCGAATAAGCGGCTCATGATAGAGAATAATGAGCGTGCGAGAGATTCACCAAACCACATTAATGCCACCGCGCCAACAATCAACACGGAAGCAGAAGCTAACTCTTTAGACCGAGCAACCTGTCCCTTTTCTCTGGCTTGTTGTAACCGTCGGGGGGTGGCTTCTTCGGTGCGTTCTTGGCCGTCTGACTCTGCCAAACCAGTCTCCTAGGGTTTACTAACCTAACATTCCAAGCGAATGAGGCGGCAAATCTGCTCCTCACCCACCGACCAAAAGATTTCATAATGGCTGTATAAACCCGCCAAAATGTACCAACACAGCAACAAACCCACCATGAGTGCAAAAGCAAAACCAAGCGAGAAGATATTCAACTGCGGTGCCGCACGCGTCATCACACCAAATGACAAGTTAATTGTTAGTAGAGCAATAATACCGGATAGTGACATGCTCAATGCCGTTTTAAACATGATCCCAAGCCAGCTTGCCAATTCACGGTAATCGACTGCGCTTAAGGTACCCGAGCCAATCGGCAATGTTTTGAAACTGAATACCACCAATTGCAGCATCTTTAAGTGCCCGTCTGTGGCCAAAAAGAACAGCGTGGCTAAAAACATAAATAGCTGACCAAGCAATGGCGTATTCTGCCCATTTGCTGGGTCAACCATTGAGGCGAAACCCAAACTCGATTGCATACCAAGAATCTGACCTAACAAAACAAAAGTTTGGATGATAAATTGAGTCACCATGCCCATCGCGACACCAATAATGATCTGCTCTGCAATCGTGATAAAACCACGAAAAGAGAGCAATTCTAGATCTTGTGGTACGGCAGGAATGGCCGGCATGACAGCAAAAGTAATCGCGAGCCCAAGATAAAGTCGAATTCGAGGCGAGACAAACCGTGCCCCTGTCACCGTCATCACCATCAACATGGCTGAAATGCGGGTATAGGGCCAAAAATAGTTTGCTATCCAGTCGAGAACAATATCAGTTGGGTATTCCATACGAGACTCTAGTACAGAACCTGAGGTAGACGTTCAATCAAACCGTAAAAGTATTCGGTCATCATTTGCGTCATCCAATGCCCGAATAACATCAAGGCCAGTAACGTGACAATCAAACGCGGCAAGAAACTCAATGTCTGTTCGTTAATGGAGGTTGCGGCTTGGAAAATAGCGACCACAAGACCAATCAATAAGCTTGGAATGATAATGGCGCACACCATGATGAGCACTAACCACAGCGCTTCACGGAATAGCTCGACAAACATTTCTGGAGTCATGTCCTACCCTCTTATCTCTATGCCAATCTACAGGGCAAAACTGCCGGCGAGCGTCGATAGAATCAGGTTCCAACCATCCACCAACACAAACAGCATCAACTTGAACGGCAATGACACGATCATCGGTGACAACATCATCATACCCATCGCCATCAAAACCGAGGCCACAACTAAGTCAATAATCAAAAATGGCAAAAACAGCATAAAGCCAATCTGGAATGCCGTTTTTAGCTCAGAGGTGATGAAGGCTGGAATAAGCACCGCCATAGAAACATCTTCTGGGTTCGTCACTTGCGCTCCCGACATATTGACGAAGGTTTCCAGATCTTTAATCCGAGTTTGCTTGAGCATGAACGCTTTCATTGGTACTTGCGCGGCATCGAACGCTTCTCGCGCCGTCACTTGCTCATTCAGATACGGCTGCACGGCCGTGTCGTTAATCTCATTTAAAACCGGGGACATGATGAAAAAAGTCAAGAAAAGAGCAATACCAATGATCACCTGGTTTGATGGCGTTTGCTGCAAACCCATTGCCTGACGCAAAATCGACATCACCACCACAATACGTGTAAATGAGGTCATCAAAATCACCATTGCAGGCAAGAAGCCCAGCATGGTCATTAAGGCTAGGATCTGTAATGTGACCGAATAATCTTCGCCGCCATCAGCGTTAGTGGTCATCGTAAAAGCGGGGATACCCGTGCCGTTTGTCACAGACATAGAGCGACTCGCCCCCGAGTCACTTTCCATTGCTTTTACGGTCACGCTGTCGCCCTGAGCCAAGTTAGATGGCAATGGGGATGCCTCAGCCTGAGCAAAAGAAAGCGAAGAAAACAGTACTCCTGCCAGCAGCACAAACATGCTGAGCAAGAGGCGAATTGAATTACCCTTTATCATGTTTTTTATCAGTTGGCTAAATTGACTGGCAAAAGCACCTGTCGCCAACTCATCCTCTTTCAATGGCTTTTCTAGTTTGGCTAAGGTCTGAATCGATTGACTGGTAATGCCGACTAAAAATTGCTCTTCACCGACCTGTATTACAGCAATGCGCTCTTTTGTACCTACAGGCAATTGATTGATGATACGCAATCCTTTTTGCTGTCCCATTGCTGGCACTTGCATACGTTTTAGCAACCACGCCAAAAGCAAAATAACACCAATGACCAATACCAAAGAACCCAAGGTAGTCGCTAAGTCGAGACTGGTTGGTGCAGCAGCAAATGCATAAGGAGCACTCAGCATTAAGCTCAGTGCTCCTGTTATTTGCTTCAATCGAGTTTTGATTGAATGGCTCATGTTAACGCAGCTTTTTAATTCGTTCGGTTTGGCTAATGACGTCCGTTAAACGAATACCAAACTTGTCGTTGACGACAACCACTTCACCATGAGCGATGAGCGTCCCGTTCACCAATACATCCAGTGATTCACCCGCTAAACGATCCAGTTCCACGACCGAACCTTGGTTCAATTGCAATAAGTTACGGATGCTGATTTGCGAACGGCCTACTTCCATTGAGATAGTCACTGGAATGTCCATGATGGTATCCAGTTTGCGGCGCTCATCATCAGAGATAGGGCTTGAGGTATCTCTTAGCTCCTCTAACGGAGCCGCTAATACTTCATCCACATCAATCATCGGTGCTGATGGATCTTCACTAAGCGCGGCAGCCCATTCGTCTGCGAGTCTTTGGTCGTCACTCGGTTGCATTTTTATATCCTGTTTTAAACCTTATCTTTGCCATGCTAAATAGGCTTTCTCAAAAGAATGTTTCTTTCAACAAAAACCTAGTGGGTCAATTGGTAAGGGTATTTAATCGTCTGCATCGTCATTCTCAAGCTCAGTCATAATGTCTTTACTCAAGAACGCTAAATCGGTTTTTACCACGTGCGGTCGCTCAATTTCTTGAGAAATCTGCACTGCCATTTTATCGTCAGATCGCCCCATCTTAACGCGATAAGTCGGCAAATCTTCGATGAACATCGTTGCGTGCTCCGGCATCTCAATGGGAATAACATCGCCCGGTTGAAGCTCCATCAAATCGCGCAGAGAAATGTTTTTTTCCAATAAGTTGACTCGGAAATTCACTGGGCAATCCATGATCTCTTCGCGCAGTGCAGAGCTCCAACGTACGTCGGTTTCCATCTTGTCGGACTGAACACCCGCATCAAGTAATTCTCGGATAGGCTCAACCATCGAATACGGCATAACAACATGGAAATCACCGCCACCACCATCCACTTCAATATGAAATGAGCTTACGACAATCACTTCCGTCGGGCTGACGATGTTCGCCATGCTTGGGTTCACTTCTGAGTCTAGGTATTCGAACTCAACCCCATCACTGGCGACCATGCTTCTTTGTAATCTTCGAAAACAATTTTTAGCAATAATTGGATGATACGACGTTCCGTTGGCGTAAATTCTCGCCCTTCGATCTTGGCATGAAAACGACCATCCCCACCGAAGAAGTTCTCCACCAAAATAAACACCAGTCGCGCTTCCATCGTGATCAACGCGGTGCCTTTTAATGGACGAAAACGTACCATGTTCAAACTGGTTGGGACATAGAGCGTATTTTGATATTCACCAAACTTCATCATCTGCACACCGTTGATCGAAACCTCAGCGGTTTTGCGCAGCATATTAAAGAGGCTAATGCGCATATGTCGTGCAAAACGCTCATTAATAAGCTCGAGCGTCGGCATGCGACCACGTACGATCCGGTCTTGAGATGAAAAATCAAAACTGATCGCACTATCATTGTCATTATCTAAGGGCTCATCAATGTCATCAACATCGTCCACCCCGTGCAGAAGCGCATCAATCTCGTCTTGGCTTAATAGATCGGTCACGTTTTACCTATTGAATTACAAAATCTGTAAATAGTACTTTTCAATCACTGGCTTACCCACTGCTGCACTTAGCGCCGCTTTAATGTCATCCGAAGCGCGGTCACGCAACTCAATACGGCCAGTCGGAGAACGCAATTGCTCTACCGTTGCAGAGGCGAACGTAGACAACAACGAGCTCTCAATCAGTGGGGAATGATAGCGAGCTAATTGCTCATTTTCACTGCCTCGCACCATCAATTGTGCTTTGATCTGTACTAATCTATCGCGACGGTCCCCCGTCACATTAAAAATAAATGGCTGCGGGATGTTTACATAAGCAATAGGTTGAGCGGTTGCTGCCGCTTGTGCCTGCTGAGTTTGTTCAGTTTGTGCTGGTGCATCTGATCCCATCAAAAAGAAAGCGGCTGCACCACCACCAATCAGTAATACCACTACGGCAATAATGATGATCAGTAGCTTGCTTTTTCCTTTTGCGCCCTGCGCGCCTTGTAGCTGCTCTTCTGCCATTACGTTCTCTTTATCTGCTTATTTTTCGTTATGATTCATTCAATTTGCCAATTGGCGGGGTGGACAAAGTATTTCTATCATCGCATTCGAATGGCCATTTTAAGCGTAGAAACTGATTCCATCACGCTTTGTAGACACATTCAAATCAAGATTCACATCACCATCAACGTTTTCATCTCCCGCTTGGGCGAATCCTCGACCTGACGTTCCCTGCCCCTGCTGTTCTGAAGCCGCATACTGTCTTTGCTGTTGACCGCCGCTTTGCTGCTGTACCGATGAATCAGCTAATTGCATACCTTGCTGGGCAAGCATTTCCCTTAAGCGAGGTAAGGTTTGTTCTATCAAATCACGCGCCTGTGAGTTGGCTACGGTAAAATGCACATTCGCGATATCGTTGTTCATCGTCATGCGAATCTGCATGCGACCAAGCTCTGGCGGATCAAGTCGAATATCGAGGTTCTTCAAATTCTTCGACATCATCATTTGGACTTTTTCCGCGACTTGGTCGTTGGCCAGCTCCTTAGTTAACTGCAATGGCAGTTGAGCTTGCTGCGCAGCATCCACTCGAGCTTGTTGCTGAGCCGCCACTCCTTGTTGCCCTGCCGCAGCTTGAATTTGCCCAGCTAAGCCATGCTGTGGTTCATTTTTATCTTGTTGATTTGCCGCAGACTTCAGCGCACTTGCTGCTAGACTCGCCCCCTTCACCGCTTTATTTTGCTCTGGGGTTGAAGCCAGTTGCGACATCGAATTTATCGCAGCTGCGTTCTGGTTGCCGGCGGTCAACGATTCTGGCATTGCTGCTTTATCAGTATTCGAAGTCACCCCATTTTGCGCACTATTTGCTTGTGCATTTCCTTGCAAGGTGACGTTTTGCATTTGTTGTGTAGCAGTTGATGCCGATGCCGTCATACGTGCCGCTTGGTGCTCTGCCATTGCCGATTTTACATCATTTGGCAATGCCACAAATTGAGCAAATTCTTGAGGCGGAATGTCCGCGAGCATCGTGCCCGTTTTTAAGCCCTCGATAATGTCTAACTCTTGAGCAGAAAGAGGCTCACCCTGAGCTAATTTCGTATCGATGACTTCAAGTTCATTGAGTGAAACACGCGGTAATGCCAACGCACCACCTTGAGCAAACAAATCAGCATCAGGGAGCATCGCAGCATCTGAACCTTGTGTTACCAACTGTCCGTTAATGGCGACCTGTGTCGTTGCATTTAACGTCGCTTGGGTGTGTGCAGCTTGTGCACTTGAGTTATTCCAATCAATTTGCGCTGCTTTATCAGTAGCAGAACTTGAGTTAACGCCATCAGATGAACTCTCTGAACGTAAAGCAGAACCACTGGTTTGAAGCTCAACAGCATCAATTGAGGTTGCGTGGCTTGATGGCGGTGACTGCTCCGTCTGAACAGGGTGGTTTAGTACTAAAGAACCTGTCATTGAACCTGCACTCGCTATTTCAGCAGAATCACCTTGTACGTTGACTTGTTGTTCTGTGATATCAGATTTCGCCGCCATTGATTCAACGCTCACTGGCAAATCATTGCCGCTTTGAGTAGTGCCGCTTTTAGCAGTCCCGGAGTCATTCAGTGTCTGGTTAGCTTGTTGAATACGCCCGAGTAACGCTTGCCCCTCACCCATCGCACTTTTGACATCATTACTGTCCGAGACTTTGTTTTCTGAGGCGTTGTTTTCTGAGGCGTTATTTTTCGAGGCATTGCTTTCCAAAGAACCGGCGTCAGAAGCGTCTGCTGGACCCTGTCCATCATTACTTTTTCCATCGTTCAACAAGGCGTCATCTAATGCTACATCGGTAGAACTTGCGCTAACTTTCCCCTCACTAGCGGAGGTTGTTGAGTTTGTATTATGCGTTTCTTCCGCTTGGGAAACTTGGCTAGCAACATCATCGGCTACTGCGCTTTCAGCCTGAAGTTGGGTGTTAGACGTCGCGTTCACCTTTTCTGATTTCTGAGAACCGGTAAACACATCCACGAAAGCTTCAAAGAACCCTTTGCTCTCCGTGCTTTCTGCAGCAGCTTTATTTGAAGACTCCATAGTGGAAGCCTTATTAGTCGCTGATACATTGGACAAATTCACGTTCATAAAGAAACTCTCGGTGAAAACAGCACACTCTCAGTGCGGTCATAGTTGATTCAAAGGCAAAAAGACATCGCTGACTTAGCCACTGACTAAGGCCAACATTTACAACGGTGCAAACTTCATAGCGAAAAATTGTATGACGCACTTGCTTCAACAATCTATTGCAAACGTCACTTCTGCAAAAATTCTGCAAAAATCACGCCAAACCTACTGATGTTTTTCTGACGATATCAACATCACGCTCAACAGGTCATCGCGAGTGACGAAAGCGCTACAGGTTAGTATTGGGGCTTAAAATGGCCTTGGTTTACGGCTATAGAGCAAGGTAGAGAACTCATCCATTTGCTTTTGTTCTCGTTTGGCTTCTAATGCTTGTTTTTCTTTGGCTCGTTTTTCGATCATCCACTCATACGACATGCGTTCTTTACGCATGTTCAGCCAGTAATCTTGGCAGTTTTCAACTTGGTATTTGAAGTGGTTTTCTGCTTGTTTTTGCTTAGATAAAGTTTCATCTAATTGAGTCAAGAAACGATTTAAATGGCCATACTGGCTAGCCGTTAAACCTCCCTTTCCGCGATCGACTAACTGTTGGCAATAATCCAATCGGTACTTTTCAATTTGTTCAACTTGACGATAGTAATCATCCAGCTCTGTTCGCGCTTTATTGAGGGCTAATACGGCTTGGTCTTCTCGTTCTTTCGCCTGCTCGAGCAGGAAATCCATTGCATTTTCCATTTACGATTAACCGCCCAGAATGTTTCTTAGCATGTTGACGCACATATCGTATGGCACCGATTCTTTCATGCGTTGTTGCAAGTAATCATCCAATCTTGGTTTAAGCGTAAATGCGCCATCGATGGCCGGATCGGTGCCTGGCTTGTATGCACCAATCGACACCAAATCTTGATTCTTACGACAAATAGACAGGACCTGACGCACCGCTTTCGACATAAGAACATGCTCTTCGGTGGTGATTTGCGGCATCACACGGCTGACTGATTTTTCAACATCAATGGCAGGATAATGACCTGCATCCGCCATTTCTCGCGATAACACAATGTGGCCGTCAAGGATCGCACGAGACGCGTCTGCGATTGGGTCTTGAAGATCATCCCCCTCCGTAAGAACCGTAAAGAAAGCCGTGATTGACCCTTGTTCCGGACTGCCATTACCTGCTCGTTCCACCAGCGCTGGCAATTTAGCAAACACCGACGGCGGATAACCTTTGGTAGCAGGAGGCTCACCAACAGACAGCGCGATTTCACGCTGCGCCTGAGCAAAACGGGTTAACGAGTCCATCAGCAATAATACATCTAGGCCTTGGTCACGGAAGTATTCCGCAATCGTCAATGAAGTTTGACAACCTTTTAAACGCATCAAAGGAGAAGCATCCGCTGGCGCGGCAACCACGACTGAGCGACGGCGTCCCTCTTCACCTAAAATTTCTTCAATAAACTCTTTTACTTCGCGTCCACGCTCACCAATCAGTCCTACAACTACCACTTGTGCGGTAGTACCACGAGTCATCATGCCTAATGTCACCGACTTACCCACACCGGAACCCGCAAACAGACCGATACGCTGACCTTTACCAACCGTCAGCAAGCCATTGATGGCTTTTAAGCCGACATCAAGTGGCTCAGAGATAGGCTTACGTGCCAATGGGTTAATAGGCTCGGCATTAAAAGAAGCGCGTTGCTCAGTATAGATTGGGCCAAGACCATCGAGTGGATTCCCAACCCCATCAATCACTCGGCCAAGCAGTTCCATACCAACAGGCAGACCCGCTTCACTGGTTAGTGGCGTCACTTTTGCGCCCGGTAAGATGCCCGTGATCTGTTCACTTGGCATTAAGAAAAGGTTGTCGCCTGAGAAGCCCACTACTTCGGCTTCCATATGACCGGACATGGTTTCTACGAGACACAAACTGCCGATGGGAGCTCGACACCCGGTTGCCTCTAAGGTTAAACCAACCACACGAACTAGTTTGCCAGACGCAACGGGACGCGTCGTTAATCCCTCGACCTTATAGTTCTTTAAACGGTCCGCCAAAGCTAGCATTCGCTACTCGCCTCCTTGATGGCGGTTCGCTCCACAGAAGCTGTTCAACACGCTTTTAATCCGTTCTTCCATGCGGTAGTTGATGCTCGATTCTCCCGCTTCAATCTGCAAGTCCCCACGATTCAGAGATGGTTCGGAAACCAACGTCCAATTGCGACAATCCAGATCTTCTTCACCATAAGCAGAACGAATAATCGCGATATCATCTGGATGCAAATGCAACGTAATTGGATGCCCAGAAATTGGCAATACTTCCACAGACTGCTTGACAGTATCTAAGATAATTTGAGGATTGGTTTGTACTTCAACGTGCACGACTTCTTTCACTAAGCAAAGCACCATGTCGACCAATTGCTTTTCTACCTGAGCGTTCATTAGCTCCAAGGGTTGCGCGAATTGGTTCGCTAAGTTCATGAATGTTTCGACTTGCTGTTGAATATACTCTTGACCCGCAGTCACCCCTTCCGCTTTACCAGCTTCAAGACCTTCTGCATGTCCCGCTTGTAGACCTTCTTCTTTGCCTTTGTCATAGCCCTGTTTAAAGCCCGCTTCTTGACCTTGATACAAGCCCTCTTGATAGGCTCCTTGCTTGATCAGTTCAATCTGCTCTTCGGTGAGTTCGAATGCTTGTTCTTCTTCAGGCTCATCGAAGCTAGGTACCCAACCAGGGTCGTAATTAAAGGCGGTTTCTTTGGCTTGCTTTGCTTTAGGCTCACCATAATCCGGCAAACCCCAACGTTGAGGTTCGATCATCGCATCGTCTTCATCAGGACGGATAAATCCACGTTTTCTATCGCCAACCATGAGTCGTCTACCGTTTATTGTGATTACACGTTTATTACACCAATCGTAACAAGTGATTGGTGAGGAAAGGAGGGAGTCAGCGTTCTTCACTGCAATGAAGAACGCTAAAAGAGATTATAAGAACTCGTCTGCGCCGCCAGACAACATGATTTCACCTGCATCGGCCATACGACGGGCAATCGCCAAGATTTCTTTTTGAGCCGCTTCAACATCGGCAACACGAACTGGTGGCATTGCTTCGATATCATCACGCATCATCTCAGCGGCACGCTTAGACATGTTCTTGAAGACTTTCTCACGCAGAGAATCATCAGCACCTTTAAGGGCACGTTGAAGCACATCTTGCGGAACATCACGCAGCAATTTCTGAATACCTTGGTCGTCCACTTCCACCAAGTTTTCGAACACAAACATAAGATCTTGAATTTGCGTTGCCATGTCTTCGTCTTGATCGCGGATTTGCTCCATCAAGATTCCCTCGACGTTGTTGTCTAGGTAGTTCATGATTTCTGCTGCTGCTTTCAAGCCGCCAATCTTCGCGGCTTGTGCACCCGCTTGACCTGCAAACTGCTTCTCCATGATTTCGTTCAGCTCGGCCAGTGCTGATGGCTGAACTTCTTCTAGGTTAGCAATACGCATCATCAGATCCAAACGCACGCGCTCTGGGAACTGAGAAAGAATTTCCGCTGATTGATCCGCTTCCAAGTAGGACAATACGATGGTTTGGATCTGAGGGTGTTCATTCACAATAATGCTGGCTACTTGACGTGGATCCATCCATTTCAATGAATCTAGACCTTTTGAACCCGTACCCAATAGGATTTGGTCCACCAAGTTATTGGCTTTGTCTTCGCCTAATGCTGCCACCAAGGCGTTACGCATAAAGTCTTCGCTGCCCATACCAATATTGGTGTATTTCTGAATGTCTTCTAAGAATGTTCGATGCACCGCAGAGACTTTCTCTTGGCTAAGATCTTTTGCTCGTGCCATCGCACTACCAACACGTTGAACCTGTTTGGGTTCTAAGTGACGAATAATACCTGCAGCATCTTGTTCGTTGAGACTTAACAGCAAAATCGCTGCTTTTTCTTCACCTGTAATGGTTGAAGCATCAAACTCAACCGGCAAACCTGCGCCGTTGTCATTTTGCGCTACGATGTCGTTAGCCATTGTCATTCATCCAGTTTTTCACAACTTGAGCCGCAAGCTCTGGTTCATTGGCAACCAGTGCACGAACCGCTTTCAATACGTCTTCATCTTTATGTAGATTTGGCAGATCGATGCTCGAACCAAATTCGAACAATTCACCGCCCTCGATGTCACTACCAATCAAGCTGGTTTCACCATTCGCACCAATTGGTAGGCCATCTGGTCCATACATTTCATCTTCATCACTGCCAGCAGGGTTAAGCAGTTTCTTCATTGCTGGGCGAACAAGTACAAGGACAACGACGATAATCACCAGTGCACTTGCAAACCAACGCACCCACTCACTGAAGTTCTGGTGCTCCCAAATCGGTGGCTCAACCAACTGCTCCATTTCTGGCTCAGCAAACTTTACGCTTAGTACATTCAGCAAGTCACCGCGAGACTCATCAAAGCCAACCGTACCAATGAGAACCTGACGAATCGCATTGATTTCAGCTTCCGACATTGGCGTATGAGTCACTTCTCCGGTGTCTGGATTAACGTGAGTGCGGTTTTTGATTGCAACCGATACGGTTTGACGTGCCAACGTTCCGGTCTGTTTACGTTCATGACTGATGGTAGTATCAAGTTCAAAATTTCGTGTCGATTCTTTGCGAACCGAGCCTTGCCCCATCGCCGAACCATCTTTCATTTGAGCAACATCTTGCGGAATAGAAGCATCTGCTGGGGTTGGTTACTTAATGCTCCTGGAATACCCGCCACCATATTACCGTTATTGTAATCTTCCAATGCATACTCGCTGCGAGTGGCTGGTGTATTCGGATCAAAGCGTTTACGTGTTTGCTCAACCGCACTGAAATCCATCTGGATATCCACTTGTGCGGTGTAATTACCGAAACCAAGAATCGGCAACAATACTGAGTCGATTTTTTCACGCAGTGCCTGCTCTTGGCTTCGCTCTAGCTCTTGTTCTTTACGGCGCGCAGCCGATGCCGGGTCTTGCGACCCAGAACTCAATAAACGGCCATGTTGGTCTGTTACCGTGATACGTGACGTCTTCATGCTTGGTACCGCACTGGCGACCATATCAACGATAGAATCCACTTCCCCTTGCTTAAGGTTAGCGCCTGTCGAAAGGGTTAAAAAAACGGAGGCAGACGCTTCTTGATTATGGCGAACAAAGACACTGTGCTTTGGCAATGCAAGCAACACTCGAGCTTTACGAACTTGCTTCATTTCTTCGATGGCTTGTGCAAGTTGACGCTCGCGGCTGAGCTTTAATCGTTCTTGCTCTAAACGCTGAGAAACACCAAAACCCATATCTTGCAATAAGATATCATCGCCAGCTTCTGTTGGTTTATTTACACCAGCGCGCACCATCCCAAGTTTAATCGAGTTATATTCACTCGACTCGACAGAAACATTGTTACCATCAAGCTTGTAATTGATCTGTTGCTGGTCGAGATAATCCAGTACAGGGATCAGCTCTTCTGTCTCATACACACCAAGCGGACGCATCTCTGGTTCTTTTACCCAAAAGAACAGCATCACAATCAAAGCAACACAGATAGAGATTGAAAGCACGAGTACGACTTGTCGAAGTAAATCGAGGTCACCTACGGCCATATCAAATTTGGAAGCGCTACGCTCTTCGAGATCAGGGTTTTGCCCCTCAACGTCAAGATCGGAGCTCGCAATCAGTGCGCCATCTGAGCCACCATTGCTAACGGTTAAATCTGTAGACTTGTCTGCCACACTTATTACCTAAAATTACACTGGCATGTTCATGAGGTCTTTGTAAGCCTCAACGAGTTTATTGCGGATTTGGACAGTGGCCTCGAAAGCAACACTGGATTTGTTACGAGCAATCATCACATCAGATAAAGAGACATCTGCATCGCCACGGTCAAAACGTGTTTGAAGATCGCCTGATGTTTTTTGAAGTGAGTTGACATTATTGATGGCTTTAGTGAGCAGATCACCAAAATCTGCCCCAACTTGTGCGCCTGTTCCAACTGGCGTTGCATTCGTTGCCCCAACCATCATGGCGCGCATTTCTGCTTGAATACCATCAACTTTCATTGTCACCTCTAAGCCAAAACTTTGACTATTAATAAAACTGTTTTTTTGACACAGCAATTAGCGTGCCATAAGACAAAAGCGTTGCAGTTTAACCACTCTTTAATCTTATGGCTACGCATGTCGCGACTAAGCCGGAATATCGATACCTGCATCACGCATTTTGGCGAGTTTATAGCGCAACGTTCGTGGGCTGATACCCAGTTTATCGGCCATTTCTTTACGCCGGCCGTTACACTCAATCAAGGTTTCTAGAATGATGGCATACTCTTGATCGCGCAACTCCCCACCAAGCCCCTCACTACCAGCCGCCGCACGGTGCGTCGGTTCCGCTTGAGCAACCGGTTTAACATCCGGCACAATGACATGAGCATTTTGAACAACATGCTGAAGACTGCTCGCATCTTGCCAATCTACACCCTCTAGCAAAATATGTTCTGCATCAATGTCACCGTTTTCACTCAAAATCAGTGCACGTTGAACCACGTTGTCTAATTCACGGACGTTACCCGGCCATGGATATTGAAGTAGCTTCTCCAATGCAACATCAGAAATTTTTGGCACTGGCATGCCCATCTTGCTGCAATGGCGCTCCGCAAGATGCGTTGCCAGCGGTGCGATATCACCTTTACGCTCGCAAAGTGCTGGCCACGAAATTGGGAAAACATTTAAGCGGTAGTACAAGTCTTCACGGAAGTTACCCTCTGACACATACTGTTTTAAATCACGGTTACTCGTTGCAAGCACACGCACATCCAGCTTGATGCTCTTACGGCTCCCTAAACGTTCCACTTCGCGCTCTTGTAATACGCGTAGTAATTTCGCTTGTAGGCTTAAATCCATTTCACTGATTTCATCCAGCAAAATCGTACCGCCTTGTGCCTGTTCAAACTTACCCGGACACGCTTGTACCGCACCGGTAAACGCCCCTTTCTCATATCCGAATAAGGTCGCCTCCAACATGTTGTCTGGAATAGCCGCACAGTTGATGGCGACAAAAGGGCCATCTTTACGATGAGAAGCATTATGGATGTAACGAGACATCACCTCTTTACCGGAACCACTTGGGCCCAAGATCATAACGTTTGCATCGGTGCGCGCGACTTTATCTGCCAAAGCAAGAAGACGCAGGCTTTTTTCATCTGCTACGACCGCATCACCGTTATCATCACTTTTGATAGGGGCATAACGGCTCACCATATTGAGCAGAACTTCAGGTGCAAATGGCTTCGCCATATAATCAATCGCACCCTCTTTCATTGCCGACACGGCGTCTTCTATGTTTGCGTACGCCGTCATTAGAAGAACCGGCAAATTTGGCCAATTCTGTTTGATATTGCGAAGCAACGCTAAGCCGCCCATACCTGCCATTTGAACATCAGAAACGACGATGTCCACTGCGTTCGACTTCAGTTTCACTAATGCGTCTTCTGCACAATCCGCTTCTAACCATTCGTACCCTGCCAGAGCCAGAGTATCGACCAAGGCTTCACGAAGACCTTCATCGTCTTCTACGATCAGCACTTTGCTTTGCGCCATTATGATTCTCCTGTTATCGCAAAAGCCGCTTACTGCGCTTCTGCTTGCACTCGCTCTAGCGGAATGCACATCGTAAAGCAGGCTCCATCACCCTGCTCTGAAATAAGTTCCAATCGACCGTCATGGGCACGGCAAACCATCTGAACTACCGCGAGCCCCAACCCCGTTCCTTGAGAACGTGTGGTGAAAAATGGCTCCATAATTTTGGCTTGTAGTTCTTTTGGTACGCCCGGACCGCTGTCTTGCACAGAAATGCGCAATTCACCGTTCACCGGACGAAAAAAAACATCAATTTGCGATTCTTTTCCTGACATTTGAATCGCATTCATCACTAAGTTACTTAGTGCTGATGCAATGGCGTTTGCGTTGCCAAGCAGCTCGGTCTGCTCTTCTTCGACTTCAAGGAAGTAGTCAATGTTATTGTTCTTCAGCGCGGTTTCGACCATTGGCTGATATTCGGCAACCAACTGAGCAATGCTAAATGGCTTAATGACTTTATTATCACCACCTTTGGCAAAAAGCAGCATATCATTTACCTGCTTTTCCAAATCGTGCAGTCGATCCATTAATTTACTTTGAAATCGATCTTTCGTTGCTGGTGGAAGATTTGGGGCGGCAAGGTTAGAGGCGTACAACATTGCACTCGATAGTGGCGTCCTCACTTGATGCGCCAATGACGCAACCATCCGACCTAAAGAAGATAAACGCTGCAAATCACTGATTCGTGACTGCAATAACCGCGTTTCCGTTAAATCCGTGATGAGTATCAATTGCCCGGTTGTCGAAGCCGAGATCGCTAAACGCACTTTGCGACCATTACGCAATGAAACTTCATGTCCGTCATCCTCACGCGGATCAAAAACCGCTTGAATAATGGTGAACCACTTTTCGTTCACTAACGGAATCTCAAGAATTCGGTGTGCTTCTGGGTTTGCTTCACGAACAACACCATGTGTATCAAGTAAGATCACCCCTGCAGGCATCACATCCAATACTTGTTTGTATCGCTCTACTTGATTTTCTACCGAATCGAGATGGGATTGGTTGGTGTTATTGTTCATGTACTGCCTGTCGAAATATCGCCATTTAACAACTAAATAGCTAGATAAGCAATTTATATACCAATCATTTTACAATTTTATCAACCAGTTAGTTAGAGACTATAAGTTAGTCTGCGACAATAAGTTGACACATGCATAAGCAACAAAACCCGCAAGGTGCGGGTTTTGAATATAGGAAAGCAAATAAGCGTTATGTCTAACGATGTAGATTGTATTTGCGCATCTTCTCGACCAATGTGGTGCGGCGCATTCCGAGCATATCCGCGGCACGAGCAACCACGCCACCTTGGGCTTCAAGCGCCTGACTGATCATGTTCACTTCTAGATCTGCAAGTAGCTCTTTGAGGTTCAATCCCTCTGGTGGTAGGCCTTGTGGGGCATTTACGTTGTGATCGAGATCACTTTGAGCATCAAAGCTGAAGTTTTCAGAGAAAATATCTTGGAAAACGTCACGCTCTTGTTCTTCAACAGACGTAAATGGATTGGTTTCTGGCTGAAACTCAGGAATATCACTGTAGCGATACTTCGTTGGTAAGTGATTGACATCCACCAGACTGTTTGGATAAAGAATGATCATGCGCTCTACTAGATTCGCAAGTTCACGAACATTTCCTGGCCAATTATGTTCCATCAATGAGTTTATTGCCCGTGGCGTAAAACAAATCGGCTGACCACCTTCTGCTTCTAATCGAGTCATCAGCTCTTGAAGAAGTAATGGAATGTCTTGTTTACGGGCCTTAAGCGCTGGCATTTCAATTGGGAATACATTGAGACGGTAGAACAGATCTTCACGGAATGTGCCGTCGTCGATCATGGTTTCTAAGTTACGATGCGTTGCTGCAACAACACGAACGTTCACTTTAATCGTCGTGTTGCCACCCACACGTTCAAAACATCGCTCTTGAAGAACACGCAGCAATTTCACTTGCATTGACATCGGCATATCGCCAATTTCATCAAGGAAGATAGTACCGCCCTCTGCCAACTCAAAACGGCCTTTGCGAGAAGTCAGCGCACCAGTAAATGCACCTTTCTCATGGCCAAAAAGTTCGCTCTCCAAAAGCTCAGGTGGGATGGCACCACAGTTAATTGGCACAAATGGTCCATTACGGAATGCAGAATGGTAATGAATATTACGCGCAACCACTTCTTTACCCGTGCCAGACTCACCAAGGATCAATACATTCGCTTCTGTGCCAGAAACTTGTTCGATCAAATGACGAACTTCTTGAATACCACGGCTTTGACCAACAAGACTACGGAAAAGGGTGTTCTTACGAGCGCTTGCTACAACGTTGACGCCTTTACGCCCAAGAAAATCTTTACAATGACGTAACGCCTCACTCAACTGTGGATAGTTAAGTGGCTGCTCTAATTCACCAACAAGGTTAGGTAGATCATCAACCGATAGAGGGAAAGGCCCCAAAACAAGCAAAGGGATATGGTGCGCTTGTCTTAGATGAGCCATCAATGTTGTCGCTGCACGCCCCGCAGATACGTTGCCTATGATACAGCCAGCCCATACTCCGGACCAGTCTACATCACCAAGCTGGTCAGTACTGACTGCTTCGCAACTCTCCAACAAATTCTAATATATTGCTTATATTTAGACGACTTGGAGCATCGTCATCAATTACAAGCAGCTTTGCCAAACCTTGCATAAGTAAGAATGATTGCCTTTATTTCGGGTGCGTTGCGGCCAAACCTTGATTTGCACTATTGGAAATGAGAAAGGAACACCGTCTCTCAATTAGTGATAGATAATTAGGAAATCAGCAACAAAAAGCCATTAGGGCTACTAATGGCTTCTATTTTATTTGAATAAAAAATAAGGCAACCAAGCAATGGTGCGGTGTGAGCTCGATTGTAACTTTACTCACGAATTAAACGTACAATCGCTTATAAACAAAACTTAGTTTATAAAGTTACCGATTTTTGATTTAGACCCACTAGATCTTTAAATCGCCGCCGCGTCTACAAACCAAGTCATCCTCGCTGAATCAAGCATCTTGAGGTTACTTGGGTATCTATATTAAATTCCCACTTCGGCTGCTGTTAAGTTGTGATATTCCGCAGGAATCTGGTCCCACGCTGATTTGATTTCACGAATGATATCAATCACATCATCAATTGGCTGAGGGTCGTTTTTATGGTTCGCAGCAGAGATTTGAGTGATCATAAACTCATATAAAGCATCTAGGTTAGATGCAATCTCACCACCATCTTGCATAGAAAGGCAGCTACGAAGAGAAATAATAATGTCTAATGCTTTCCCTAGGCGTTCACCTTTCGCAGGAATGTTTCCTGCAAGCATTGCCGCTTTACCTTGAATTAGGCGTTCAATCGCACCAGCCATCAGCATTTGAATCACTTTGTGCGGAGAAGCCGCACTTAGCTGACTGTCGACTGATACCTTTTTGTATGCTTGCAAAGAACCGCGCATAGTATTCCTCTTCTAAATAAATTTTTGTACTGCTGAAGCGAGCGCTGACCATAACGGAACTTGTGAAGTTCTTTTCCAACATTCGAGGTCTCTACTTGCATCAGCTCAACAATTTTTGGTTCGAGTAAGCAAGTCTTGCCACTCTACTTGCTGCTTAACCAATGGATTACTCTCTGCACTGGATAACAGACTTTCTAATAAGCTTTCTCTGATATCGACCAAGTGAAGAATTTCTTCAGCATTAAAGTCATCTTTTTCTAGGTGTTGCGTTATTAGTTGATCAATATCACTAATTTTTTGGAGTTCAGTTTCCATTCATTAGCCGATTGCGTTCATTAACGCCCCAAGTTGACCTTGCATTTTACCCGTCGCATCTTGCATCGCTGCAAATTTCGCATGGGTACGTTTTTCAAGACCGTCCATTCGGCGATCCAATGCGACTTGATCATCGTTAAGTCGATAATTTTGCTCTGTCAGGCTTTTTTCACGTGTGCGGATACTGCCCGTAATCCCGGTAATACCGTGAATGGCATCTTCTACACGTTTCGCGAAGCCTGTGTTACCGCCGAAGAACTTTTCCAGTTCATTGAAGTTGTTATTCAACTGGCGGTCAAGCATGTCGTAGTTGATTTCGAGTGTCCCTTGACGTGTGGTCGTAATGCCAAACTCCGTCAATGATTTTAAATTTTCCGGCGCTTTTTCAATATTGGTAGAGAAAACAGACTTCAATCTCGCATCGGCACTTCGCACGGTACTATCACCCGCCAATGGGCCTCGCTGACCGGTCGTTGGGTCGACACTCGCTAGTGCTTTGGATGTTTGATAGAACGCATTATAGGCAGACACAAACGTTTCTATATCGGCACGCACACTTTGACGATCATACTCGACACCGATTTCGGCTGGTGGTTTACCCGCTTCCGACTTGCCTTTGATCGTGAGGTTTACCCCCTCAATCGCATCTTCTATCACGTTGTTGTGGCTAGATAACTGCGCAACACCATCAAGCATCACCATCGAATCCTGGCCAGCTTGAACTTGCGTCATACCTGAATAGGCTT
The DNA here is from genome assembly GCF_003544875.1 of Vibrio alfacsensis. Lineage (NCBI taxonomy): Bacteria > Pseudomonadati > Pseudomonadota > Gammaproteobacteria > Vibrionales > Vibrionaceae > Vibrio > Vibrio alfacsensis. The sequence continues at coordinate 875,369 of NZ_CP032093.1, read as the reverse complement.
CAAATGACTTCTGTGCTTCTGCAATTTTTGTTTCTGCGACATCGATTTTTTCTAAGCGTTCGCGTTCTTCTGGTTTTAGCTTAGAACGATGCATCTCTTTGGCTTGCTCTTCGGTGAGCTCACCGCGCTCGACCTTTTCATCAAGTTGTTGTTTGTCACTAGCAATTTTCTGCTCGATGTCTGCTTTTTCTTGTTCGAGCTGCTGCTTGGCTTCTTTTGTCGTGACGTAAGAATCCACCAAGGTGCCAGATGCTGTATTATTCCAACCAGGAACGTCAGGAGCTTTTGCAATCGCCGCTTCATCCAGTTCAATTTCTGGCATACGGTACGAATCCAACAGCGTTCCAGAAGCGGTTTCCGTCCAGCCGGGGATACTGTCCTGCGGGCGCATTCCTGCACGTTGGTTCGCTTTGTCTATTGCCTCTTGAGCCGCCTTGGCTGCTGCTGAACCATAAGAAGAAATCGGTTCATTCGATGTATTTTCTGTGGCTTGATCTGCCGCTTTCTGGTCTTGAGGAGGTAGAGGATTGCCGTCGGCATCTAGCTGACTAGGTTGGTCTACGGTGGTTGGCTCTGCCTTGAGTGGCCCTAACACTGCTTCTGCCGCTTCACGAGCTTCTTCAAGCGCATTCACGCGGTCTTCCAGTGTCTTATATTCGAAATGTTTCAGAGGATTGCCAGCTTGGGCATCGACACTGACTTTAAGTTGGTGGTCCTTTCCCGATAAGTTCGAAGCAAGGATCAAACGTGGCCCATCAACATCGTTGATGAGTGAGGCTCGGACGCCAGGGTTATCTTTCGCGCCATTAATTCCACGCACAACGTCCACAAGCTTAGCGCGAGATGGAACGTTAACGTTAAAATCATCATCACCAAGTGAAATCTGCAGCTTACCAGGGCCAAACTTCGCATCTTCAGGTAAAACATCAGAAGCGACTTTGTGGCTCTGAGCAAGCTGCAACACATCGATAGCATACTTACCGGCTATGGCATCCGTCGTTGCAGTGGCAGATACAATGCTGTCGTTTGTTGTTTCAACAGTACGAACCGCAAAGGCTTTCTCTTGACGAAAATTCGCCATGAGGTTCTTCATCGTATCTAATGATTCTCTAAGTCGCCCGTAGGCACTGATGCTGGCATCAATTGTCGCACGCTCGTTGTTGATGCTTTGCTGCTTTGGTACCCGCTCGGCATCTACAATTTTGCTGACCATGGCATTAATATCCATGCCGCCAGACATCCCCAAAGGGCTTAAACTCATCAAATCACCTCAAAAACGACTTACACTTTTTCAACCAACAAACCACTGTTAGCTGTGTGCTCAGCTAGGCGACGCAATACCACAAGCATTTCTTCATCAGGGATTTGACGAATCACATCACCAGTCGTGGCTTCGAAAATCGTCACTACGTCTCGCCCCGATTCTTCATCGATGCGAAACGACACTCCCTTATTCATGGCATCCACAAACTCATTCATCTGTGCCACCATTTTTTCACGTTCTTCTCTGTTAAGCTCATGACGGGTATCCGCCATTTCTAATGCGGCTTTGACAGAGAAGTCGTGCTCGGCTCCTTTCACTTTTGCAGGAGAAAGTGAACCGTTTGAAATATTCGTGCTAGGCGTACCTATGCCGCTGCCATTTTGTTTTGCAACTTTTGTGCCATTCGGCTCACCGTAAGGCTGGATGTTCGATGTATATGAGGGTATTTCCATCATAATCTCCCTTCCACCTTATGGGCTAACGAACGATCTATCGCTTAGGTGAATAAATCAGCTAAGTAAAACCGGTTAACCCAACAAGCTTAGCGCTGCAGATGGTGACTGCTTAGCTTGAGCTAAAATTGAAGTACTTGCTTGTTGAAGAATTTGCGACTTAGTCATAGACGTCGTTTCTTTCGCGTAATCAGTATCTTTAATGCGGCTGTTAGACGCATTAACGTTTTCATTAATGTTGTCTAAGTTGCTGATTGCATGGTCGAAACGATTTTGGAATGCACCAAGAGACGCGCGTTGGCTATCGACTGATTTCAGTGCACCATCGATGATAGCAACCGCTTCTTGAGAACCCGCGACAGTGGTAACGTCGATATCTTTAACCGTCACGTCTTTTGCTTTACCGAAACCGATTTCGCCCGCTAGGTTGCCAGAGAACTCAACATCACCCGTTACTTTCTGAGAAGCTGCAAATACTTGTAGCTTGCCGTCTTCACCAACAGATGCTTTTACGTCTTCGCTTTGACCGTTGATGTAAGTCGCTAGCTGTTCGATATCATCGCCTTGCTTTGCGTTGATCGTCAGTTCTTTCTCTTCACCAAGCTTAGTCGTGTACTTCATGCTTAGTTCAGTTTTTTCACCAACAGCCCAAGACGCATCTTTACCCTCTTCTGCTGCGTAGCTCTTACCACCCATTGCAGAAGTATCAGAACGCAAGTTACCCATAGACAGCATGACTGCTTCACCTGAGTCCGCACCGATTTGGAAAGATTGAGTACCGTAAGTACCGTTAAGAAGTTTGTTACCACCGAAAGAGGTTGTTTCAGCGATACGGTTTAGTTCATCGTTAAGCGCTGTCACTTCTTCTTGGATCGCTACACGTTCTGATTTTGAGTTTGAACCGTTCGCAGATTGAAGCGATAGGTCACGCATACGTTGTAGGATGTTAGTGGATTCATTCATTGCACCTTCAGCAACCTGTGCAATAGAAATACCGTCGTTCGCGTTTTTCACTGCCATGTCTAGGCCACGGCTTTGCGCGTTCAAACGGTTAGAAATTTGTAGACCTGCAGCATCGTCTTTCGCGCTATTAATTTTATAACCCGAAGACAAACGCTCCATTGATTTTTGTTGACCTTCAGCCGCTTGGTTTAGGTAACGCTGTGCGGTCATCGCAGAAACGTTAGTATTAACGTTAATCGCCATAGTTGATCTCCTTAAGGCTTTGATTGATGCACCGTCGTGTCTCTCACCTCACTTAGGTACATCTTATTTCTCTCAATCCCTTTAACGGCGACCAATCCATATCCTTTAGGAAAAATTTTTATTTTTTTGCGATTATTTTCTGTCACTTACTGAAGTGTGATGCAACTCAAATATCCCCAACTCACAAAAGAAATACTCGCTCTGAATTCAGACAGAAAAAAACCCAGCCGAAGCTGGGTTTACTCGCTCATCTCTCACCACGAGCCAATGAGGTTCTCTTACTGGGCCAACTAGCCTAGTAGACTTAGCGCTGAGTTTGGCGCTTGTTTCGCTTGCGCAAGGATTGAGCTTGACGCTTGCGATAGAATTTGTGACTTGGTCATTTGAGTCGTTTCTTTCGCGAAGTCGGTATCTTTGATACGGCTCTTCGACGCATTCACGTTCTCATTGATGTTGTCTAGGTTGTTGATAGCGTGATCGAAGCGGTTTTGGAAAGCACCTAGCTCTGCACGGTGGCTATCTACGTATTTTAATGCCGCATCAATGATCGCCACAGATTCCTGCGCACCACCAACGGATGTCACGTCTATCGTATCTACCGTTACGTTCTTCGCTTCACCGAAGCCTAGCTCACCAGATAGACCACCAGAGAAAGACACTTCGCCGTCAACTTTGTTGTTACCTGCAAAGATTTGCAGTTTACCGTCTTGGTCTACCGATGCTTTTACTAGATCCGTTTGACCATTGATGTAAGTTGCTAACTCTTCGATGTCATCGCCCGCTTTCGCATTAATGCTGATTTCTTGCTCTTGACCAAAACTGTCTTTTAGGCTGATTTTAAGGTCGTTTTTACCCTCAGCGACATTCCAGTTTTTGTCTTTGCCATTTTCTGCTTGGTAGCTCAAGCCACCCATCATTTTGTTGTCTGAGCGCATGTCTTTTAGCTCAAGCATCACTGCTTCGCCGTTGTCTGCACCGATTTGGAAAGATTTAGAGCCGTGCGTGCCGTTCAGTAGCTTGTTGCCACCAAAAGAGGTCGTTTCAGCGATACGGTTTAGCTCGTCGTTTAGCGCGGTTACTTCTTCTTGAATCGCAACACGCTCTGCTTTTGAGTTTGAGCCGTTTGCCGACTGTAGAGAAAGATCACGCATGCGTTGCAGAATGTTGGTTGTCTCATTCATTGCACCTTCAGCCGTTTGTGCAATAGAGATACCATCGTTCGCGTTACGAACTGCCACATCAAGACCACGACTTTGCACGTTCAAGCGGTTCGAAATTTGAAGACCCGCAGCGTCATCTTTTGCGCTGTTGATTTTTGAACCTGAAGACAAACGTTCCATTGACGTTTGTTGTGCTGAGTTTGCGCTATTTAGGTAACGCTGAGCGGTCATTGCTGATACGTTTGTGTTTACATTCACTGCCATGGTGATTTCTCCAATTGATTTTCCGATGTAGCGGTTTCCGACGTCTCGGAAACCAAGTAGTTCTCTCAAAGTTATTTTTATTAACGGCGCACTTCTTGGTTTCTTTAGGAAAATTTAAGATTTTTGAAAAAAATTTGTTTGGCAGGTAAATCGTGATGAAGCGGATAAAAAGCAAAAACTTTCTTTTGCTAAAGCTTCGTTTGAATTGTCGATACAGGCTGTTTTCGCGTAAAATTACGTCACATTATTGATTAACCCAGTAGCGTTAGTGCTAGATTTGGCGCCTGTTTTGCTTGTGCAAGAATCGTGGTGCTGACTTGTTGCAAGATCTGCTGCTTTACCATTTGTGTGGTTTCTTTGGCGTAGTCAGTATCTTGAATTCGACTGTTTGAAGCTGCGACGTTTTCGTGGATATTTTCAAGATTATTGACGGCATGGTCAAAACGATTTTGATACGCGCCTAACTCTGCGCGATGGCTGTCTACATACTTCATAGCCGTATCTAACACCGCAACCGCCTGTTGTGCTCCCCCTACAGAAGTAATATCCAGACTATCGACCGCGTCGTAACCTTTTAGTTGCAAACCCAGTTCACTTGCTAAATCACCAGAAAAAGCCATAGTACCTGACGTTTCTGTACCAGCCATAAAGAGTTGCAACTGCCCTTTTCATTGACAGATGCCGTGACTTTGTCAGTTTGACCATTAATATAAGTAGCAAGCTCTTCAATATCATCACCTGCTTTCGCATTGATTTGAATGGTTTCCACCTCGCCAGCACGATTGGTAAATGACATGCTCAGCTCATTCACACCATCTTTGACTTGCCAATCTGAACTTGCACGCCCATTCGCGACGTAACTAAAGCCGCCCATCTCGATACCATCGGTACGCATTGACTTCAACTCAACCTGAACAGCCTCACCAGAAGTGGCACCAATTTGAAACGATGATTGACCGAAGCTGCCATTGAGCAATTTACGCCCACCAAAAGAGGTCGTTTCTGCAATTCGGTTGAGTTCATCATTAAGTGCGCTCACTTCTTCTTGCAAAGCTAACCGTTCTGCATTGCTGTTAGAGCCGTTAGAAGATTGCAAAGAAAGATCACGCATACGTTGCATGATATTGGTGACTTCATCCATCGCGCCTTCGGCAGTTTGCATGATGGAGATTCCGTCGTTTGCATTTCGTACTGCGACATCCAGCCCTCGCATTTGCGATTGCAAGCGATTGGATATTTGCAAACCTGCTGCGTCGTCTTTTGCGCTGTTAATACGCTTCCCTGAAGACAAACGCTCCATGGATTGGTTCAGCATGTCTGTTGCATTGCTCAAGTTGCGCTGTGCAACCAGTGCTGAAACATTAGTATTAACGGTGATCGCCACGAGATACACACTCCAAACGAATTAAGGCTTTGTGTATTTATCGACCACGTTAGCCAAAGGTTTAGTGTTTATTTTAAATATTGCTAGAGAGTGAGGCAGGGCGAGAGAGCAACATAAAGCAAGAGACAAAAATAGCCTAGATACAAATACATAGGCGTAACACAAGGGTAACGGATACTAAAAAGCCCTCCTTGGTGGAGGGCTTAAAAGCATTTGGATTGCGATTATTTGATCGCTAGCTCTGCAAGCATTTCTTGTGATGGCGCAAAGAAGTACGCACCTGTTACCGCTTTAGTAAAACGAAGCAGTTGGTCAGTCTTACCATCCGTCACACCATACATACTTTCTAGCATCACTTTGATGTTGTGAATGGTGTTACAGTAAGAAATAAACAACAGCCCGTGCGCGCCTGTTGCTGTGCCGTATGGCAAGCTATGGCGAACAATTTTAAGACCTTTACCCTCTTCTTTAATGTCAACACGACCCACATGAGATGCTGCTGGTACGTCTTCTAACTCAATTGAATCGGGTTTAGTGCGACCAATAACTTTCTCTTGTGCGGATACATTCAAACGGCTCCATGCAGGAAGATTGTGTTCAAAACGTTGCACCATCACGTAACTACCACCAGCAAATGCGCCGTCTTTAACCAAAGCAACATCCGCACGTGCATCACCTTTCGGGTTTTCGGTACCGTCGATGAAATCAGTCATATCACGAGCATCTAAATAACGGTAACCGTATGTTTCATCAACAACTGTCACGTCTTCTGCAGTGTCAGTTAAGAACTTACGCAGAACATAAAAGTGTAAGTCATGACGTGTTGAGTGGCAGTGAATCAACACATCAACATCGCTTGCAGGCGCGATAACTTCGCCCTCACCGAGTGGTGCAAAATCGATCAATTCGTCAGGCATTTGCATGTTTAAGTGTTGCCAGAACGACTTAGTGAATGCAATTGAAAGGGTTAAGTCCGCTCCTGACTGGGTCGTATTGAGCTCTTTAACTAGCTCAGGAAGTGCTTTCAGTTTTTCCAATACCTGTTCACGGTTTTGGTTTACTTTTAGCTGAGTGTAAAGTGCAAATGGTCCGGCTTCAGGCACGATCGCCGTTTGAGCTTGTGACATTGAGATATCCTCTATACTTTGCCCCATGCGGGAGTTTTTTGTTCTTAATTTTTTGATGGCTGCGGTTCACTGTGCTCAAGATGTGGCACTTGAAAACAGTCTTTTACCCACCTTCCATTTAGAAGATAGATTATAAACCAACTTAACAAGGTAATCGTAAGCGCGTTCGCCCAATTGAATACGCCATGTTCGAGATAGACATGATACATACTCTGAGCCAATTGAATACCGCACAAGATCAAAGTCATCGCACGGCCGTGCTGCATAATTTGGTTCACCCATCCACGATCTGGGTGGCGTAACCCCATAAGCCACATCAATAAGAGACTCGGAATACCAATCGACAAGCCCAAATACAAGGTACTTGAGTCAGGGTACACCATTGCAAGAATTTTGCTTCCACTATCTCTGCTCACTCCAGCCATGGCAAATACCACCCAAGAGCGAGCTAAAAATATCCAACCTAACCATACAAAAATGGGTGCTTTCAAAAATCCATGAGCGTCGTATTGATCAAATGAGTAACGCACAATATTGTCTTCTTAGTTTTGTAAAACGTCACTTTAACCGATCGGTCTAGAGTTGCAACACAACGGTTGTTCATTTCATCCTGTTTGACAGGTAAACTAAGTTTAGATTTACCGCAATATAAGAAAAACGATGAAGAAGAACAGCACACCAGTACCGTCCCAAGAAACACAAACTGAGGCGATGAAAATTGCCAGAGCAACACAAAAACAAGGTCAAATCGAAAGAGCAAACAAAGCTGATCGCCCAAGGCATTGAAAAAGGGATTGCTCAATACAAGAAGCAACAGAAAGAACGTAATCGCCAAGCTGACAAAGCAAAGAAAAAGCAGCAAAAAGAAAAACTCCGTCAAAACGAACCAGTCGCGGCAATAAACGAAGACACAAGCGAAATCCCAACAAGCAAATCCACACTGCTCCCTTGGGGGTTATTGGTATTGAGCTGGGTTGGATTTGCCGCTTACATCATGATGGGGAAATAATATGATTCGTAATGTGATGATTGGATGCATCGCGTTAACCATCGGAGGTTGTGCGGCACCAACAACACAACCTCTCGAACAAAGTTCAATGGTAGAGATGCGAATTGATAGCCAGTTTAATCCGGCTCAATGTGAGTACATCAGTGAAATTACAGGGAGTGAGGGGCATTGGTACAGTTATCTGTTTTATACCAACGATGCGATGATGCAAGGTGCAATGAACGATCTTAAAAACACTGCAATGAAAATTGGTGCCGATACGGTATTTATGATTTCACCTCAAGACTTCGTCACTTCCTTTAGCGTCATTGGTATCGCCTACCGATGCCAATAAGACCCATTTCCCTACACTCTTATCGCTAAATTGATCAAATGAATCAAGACTAGGTGATTACAGCCATTAAAAAAGCCAGCGAATGCTGGCTTATGCACGAAATCCAAGGCTACTAACGATATCTCTCTCCCGATCGAGCACCCATTGACTGTCAAATGGTCCCCAATCAGATAGCTGATAATAGCCGTCATTATGACGTCGGCCATCTTGAACAAAAATCAGCTCAATGCCGATACCCGGTAATGCCTTAAGTACATCTTGAATCGTACGACGAGGCCACCCCGTTTTCTCAATCAATTTTGGCACATTCGGCCTTTCTAGGTTTTCCACCAATAAGGCCAAATACAAACGCCTCGCAAAAACAGGACTCAACTCCATTGACACCTCCAAAAATTGTGCTGATTTATTATTTCCTTTTTGTCCTACGAGATGTTGAGTTTGATCAATAAGTCGACTTATCTCGTCGAATTTACCGTATTTTTTACTGCTGCAGACGCGATAGCATGGGAAATTAACCAAAAGGTGCAACATCGCAGAAACACAATCGAAAGAATTAGTCGAATCCGCCTTTTGTCAGTTTGATTGCTTCTTGGTAGGATGCTCAAACAACAAGAAACAATGCTTAAATCGAATCAACCGATAAAGTAAAGCACCAAGAAAAAAGGAAAAACTATGACAGTCACTATGTTCGGTATCCCAAATTGCGACACCATCAAAAAAGCCAAAAAGTGGTTAGAAGCAGAAAATATCGCCTTTGATTTCCATGACTACCGTAAGCAAGGGATCGATGCCGCATTGGTTACAGAATTTTGTAACGAACTTGGCTGGGAACAAGTATTGAACAAACGTGGCACCACTTACCGTCAACTTTCACAAGAACAGAAAGATTCACTCAATCCTGAAACGGCCATCACTTTATTGGTAGAAAATCCTGCCATGATTAAGCGCCCAATTCTAAAAATTGAAGACCAACTATTCATTGGCTTCAAAGCAGATCAATACGCGACCATTTTTAACTCTTAATGAAAGGAACTCTCAAGGATGACAGACAGTCCAGTACTGGCACTCGCTAAAGACCTAATAAGCCGCCAATCTGTAACGCCTGAAGATGCAGGCTGTCAGGATGTAATGATCAAGCGACTCAAGGCGCTCGGTTTTGAAATAGAAGTCATGGTATTTGAAGACACGACGAACTTTTGGGCTCGCCGTGGCACACAAGCTCCGTTATTTGCCTTTGCTGGCCACACGGACGTTGTTCCTGCCGGTAAACTAGAGCAATGGGACACGCCGCCTTTTGAACCAACTATTGTTGATGGTTACCTACATGGTCGCGGCGCTGCTGACATGAAAGGCTCATTGGCATGTATGGTTGTCGCGGTTGAACGTTTCATTGCACAAAATCCGAACCACAACGGCTCAATTGGCTTCTTAATCACTTCTGATGAAGAAGGGCCATTTATCAACGGCACCGTTCGCGTTGTAGAAACACTCATGGCGCGTGGCGAGAACATTGATATGTGTATCGTTGGTGAACCCTCGAGTACAGAAGTCGTAGGCGACGTAGTGAAGAATGGCCGCCGTGGCTCTATCACTGGCGATTTGACCGTGAAAGGCACTCAAGGTCACGTGGCATACCCTCACCTTGCGAACAACCCTGTGCATCAGTCACTGTTAGCCATTTATGAACTTACCACGACTGAATGGGATCAAGGTAACGAGTACTTCCCACCAACCAGCTTCCAGATCCCGAATGTTTCGGCTGGTACTGGCGCATCTAACGTGATCCCTGGTGAGTTTAATGTTCAGTTTAATCTGCGTTTTAGCACCGAACTCAGCAACGACATCATCGTTGAACGCATTACGCAGACGCTCGACAAACATGATTTAAACTACGACTTAAAATGGACTTTTAATGGCGACCCGTTCCTCACCGACACTGGTGCATTACTTGACGCTGTTGTAGCGGCAGTCGATGAAGTCAACTGCACTAAACCTGCACTGCTCACGACAGGCGGTACGTCTGATGGTCGATTTATCGCACGCATGGGTGGTCAAGTAGTCGAGCTTGGTCCGGTAAACGCCACCATTCATAAAGTAAACGAATGCGTGAAAATCGATGATCTAGAAAAGTTAACCGATATGTATGAAAACACCTTGAAGCACTTGTTGGCATAACAAACCGTCGCGTTATCACAAACTAAACTGACCAATGAATGACTGCGGTTAGTACTACCCAAGCGCTACGTTGGCGCTTGGGCATAACTGAAATGACGAGAGCACCATGACACCAGAGCAACTCACCGGGATCACCGATTCGCATCTACAATCCACTTTAGTGGGTCAAAAAGCATTTATGCTTCACCCTGAAGTGGCTGACGACTTGTTAAAGATGAGAGAAGCCGCGGCCAAGGCTGGCTTTAAGATGGAAATCGCCAGTGGCTTTCGAGACTTCAATCGTCAGAAAGCAATCTGGAACGGTAAGTTTTCTGGTGAGTTAACGATCCTCGATTCTGATTCCCAACCTTTAAACAAAACGGAACTCAATGATGAGGAAAAACTGATGGCGATTCTTCGTTGGTCTGCTCTTCCTGGAGGCAGTCGTCATCATTGGGGATGCGATTTTGATGTGTATGCGCGTAACTTACTACCCGCAGATACTCAATTAAAGTTGGAACCATGGGAGTACCTCGATGGTCACCAGTTGGCTTTCTATCAATGGTTAGAGAAACATCTCGACCACTTTGGCTTCTTTTTCCCTTACCGAAAAGATTTGGGTGGTGTCGCCATTGAACCTTGGCACATCAGTCATAAAGCGATAGGACAACAATGCCTCACTCGCCTGACACCTGAAGTACTAAAAAACCAGTTAATGATGCAAAACCGGATCGATAACATTGCAGGGATTGATGTCATACTGAATAATTTGGATAAGGTCGTCACCCAGTTCATTCACAATATCACGCCGCCGGAGGCTCTATGATTGAAATTCTAACCAACCCTTGGGTCATTATCATCATAGTGCTGAGCATCGTAGTGGGTAACATTGCTGCACTAAAATACACCGCAAAAATGAAGTTTGGTCAGATGGACAAAAGTCGCAAGAATGATTTAGATAAACTGAACAAACTGGATAAAGAGCGCTATGGAGATAAAAACGAGAAGAACGAAGACTCTCGATAACATTCCGAATCTCGTTGCCATTTCGCATCTCGCTGTTATTCAGAACCTCGGTCTTACTCAGAAACAAGTACCCCACAAAAATCCATCAAAAAAGGGACCGATTGGTCCCTTTTGTTTATAAGCAAGTGTTTATCAGTGTGGCTCGAATTATTCTTTCACAACGGCAGCCAATACTGGCTCTAGTGATTTCAAGAATTCTTCTTCTACCGGTTTGCCTGACGAATCCGTGATGTTGATAGACGTACGGTTACCTAAATCACCGAGTAAGAACGTGTACTTACCTGGCCCGAGGTCAATCGGCTTCACGCCAATATCATTCCAAAACTCATCATCTGGCGAAGCATAAACCGCCGAAACCGTACCTTGAGATTGGCTACGCTCTTCAATCTTAAAGCCCATCTTAGGCAAGATATTTGGGACACGTTGCCACAAGGTATTGTATGGAGTACGAGCAATAATCACTGGAAGACCACTGCGATCTTTGCCCATCGTGATTGGGATATGCTTAACAAGCTCTTGCGCTTTACGCTCAGCTTCTTCACGAACCTGCTGGTCATAACGAGCGGTCACCAGGTTTGTCATGAAGACATTGTAACGCTCACGGTTAGTTCGCGTTACTTCTGTAACTTGGTTACCCTCGCGCCAGTCAATCAAGTTCACTTTAAAACCATGACGACCATTTGCTTCGGTACGAGTGATTTCATAGCGACTGCCGATCTCAACATCTTCATCTGGAGAGTTCCACGTCACCCAACCCGTTTCGATACGCGAATCCGTTTGGTTTTCAACGGGGATTTTGTTGTTAGCCACCATGTCTTGAACGGTTTGCCAAACTTTATCCAGTTCGTCTTTGCGAAGTAGCCAAAGCATGATTTCACCATCGCTAGTTCGATCAAGACGCGCACCCGGGATAAGCTCTAAAACTTGTTGTGGTGGACGTATATCCACTTGTTTACCGATACCACCCGTGTAGCTACCTTGCGGAATCGTATAATTTGGATAGTACTGACGTTGCGCATCGGCTGGAACATTCCACTCTTCCAGGGCCGGCGTGTTCAAATACTCGAAATCGTCCTTTGCTTGACGACGTTGGTTAGCTGCACCTGAACAGGCAGTCAACACGAATACAGCTAGTGAACTTAACACTAACTGGCTTGAAAGCTTCATTTATACTCCTAAAACACTGAGGGCAAACCTACCATCAGCATCAACTTCAATCCTAATATCTCAATCTTAGTAAATACCGGCGTCAGTCAACGCTTGTTCCACAATCGGCTCTGATTTTTCAGAAAGCGGAGTCAAAGGCAGACGCAGACTATTTTCATCAATCAAACCCAGCTTATGTGCTGCCCACTTAACTGGCATTGGGCTTGATTCAACAAATAAATTTTTATGCAATGTCATTAAACGTTGGTTAATGACTTCTGCTTCGTCGTACTTACCTTCACTTGCCAAATGGAACATATCTGCCATGTCTTTAGCTGCGATATTGTTCGTTACCGAGATAACGCCATTGCCGCCAAGTTTTACAAACTCAAGGCCTGTCGCATCATCGCCACTTAGTAAGATAAAATCTTCGCCACAAAGTTCACGATGAAGTGCAACTCGGCTTAAATCACCGGTTGCATCTTTAAGTGCCACAATATTATCAAGCTTTGACAAACGTGCCACGGTCTCTGGCAACAAATCGACTGCGGTACGCCCCGGTACATTGTACAAAATTAGAGGTACGTCACTTGCTTCTGCGATCGCTTTGTAGTGTAAGAACAAACCCTCTTGAGATGGTTTGTTATAGTAAGGCGTCACACTCAGGTAACCTGCGATTCCAGAATCCGCCAGTAATTTACTAAATGTCACTGCTTCATGGGTTGCATTGGCTCCCGTACCAGCAATCACTGGGATACGGCCGTCGGCGAATTCGACCGTTTTGTTTACGACCTTTACATGCTCTTCGATGGTTAGGGTTGCCGACTCACCTGTCGTGCCGACTGCCACAATACCGTCTGTACCAGCTTCGATATGGTATTCAACCAACTTTTGTAGACCCTCTAGGTCCACTTCACCATCAGGTTTAAATGGTGTAATCAGCGCTACGATACTTCCTGAAAACATGTTCATCTCCCTCATTTATCTCTTTCTGCATGGTACTGTAATGCGATTGAAAAACACAAGTGTGTAAAGGCGCTTACAAAGTACAAATGAATGAATAATTATCAGTTGTTAGAGGTCTAGCAACTTAATTGTTCTATTTGGCTGAATTCTAAGCCTTAACATGAACTCAACTGCCCTATCGCAAGCGATGCGAAATAAGGCGCGGAATATACTCTTTAGCTTCTGATTGGAAGTCAGTATTGAGTTAAATAGTGTATCGCCAAGTGACTTCAGGTACCGGGTTTAGAACAACTCGTTTAAAAAAAGAACTCGCTCGACATTTCTATTATTGTTCTGTGCTAATATCGGCCTATTGGAAAAAGGACAAGAAGCTCATTTATGAAGCAACATCTGGTACTTACAGCAGTTGGAACGGATCGTCCGGGCATTTGTAACCAAGTGGTTAAGCTCGTCACTCACGCAGGCTGCAATATTATAGATAGCCGTATCGCTATTTTTGGTAATGAATTTACCCTCATCATGCTACTCACTGGCAACGCAAGCAACATTACACGGGTAGAAACCCAGTTGCCTTTACTCGGCCAAGAACATGATTTCATCACAATGATGAAGCGAACTTCCTATCATGAACTTCTCGATAGCAGCTACACCGTTGAAGTATTCATAGAATCTGAAGATCGCATGGGATTAACTGAAAAATTTACTCAGTTTTTTGCCGATAAGCACATCGGAATCGACTCTCTGAGCGCACAAACAATCAGCAAATCAAAAGTACAACTCGACGCAGACCAATTTCACATTGCGATTACGGCCTCCGTTAGTGCTGATTGCAATCTGATGCAACTTCAAGAGGATTTTGATGAACTTTGTCAGTCGCTCAACGTACAAGGTTCTCTCAATTTCATTAAAACACATTATAAGTAAAGGAAAATAATAATGAATACGCTGACAGCAGGAACGCCAGCCCCAGCTTTCTCTTTGCTCGACCAAGATGGAAACACGGTATCACTTGGTGATTTCAAGGGTAAAAAAGTTCTGTTTTACTTTTACCCGAAGGCAATGACACCAGGGTGTACGACACAAGCCAAAGGCCTTCGTGACGTAAAAGCGGAGCTCGATGCTCACAATGTTGTGGTGTTAGGGGTCAGTATCGATCCAGTTAAACGCCTTGGTAAATTCATTGAACGCGACGAACTTAACTTCACGCTACTTTCAGATGAAGATCATGCAGTTGCAGAACAGTTTGGTGTTTGGGGTGAAAAGAAGTTCATGGGTAAAGTGTACGACGGACTTCACCGCATCAGTTTCCTGATCAACGAGGACGGCGTGATCGAACACGTATTCAACAAGTTCAAAACCAAAGATCACCACGAAGTCGTGATCAACTACCTGAATGAAAACGCATAATTGCCACCACGTTAACATCAATAAGCCCAGCAATCGCTGGGCTTATTGATAAAATAACTGTCGCACTTATTCTTGTTGTATAGGTGGATGCTCTTCTGTACTCGGCAGCGCATTCCAGACTGCTTTCACCAATGTCGCTAATGGGATTGCAAAGAATACGCCCCAAAAGCCCCACAGACCACCAAACACCAACACGGCCACAATAATCGCTACAGGGTGGAGGTTTACTGCCTCAGAAAACAGTACTGGCACCAATACATTTCCATCTAGCGCCTGAATAATGCCGTATGCCACCAGCAACCAGTAGAACTGCGGTGAGAGCCCCCACTGGAACAAACCGACAATCGCAACTGGCACTGTCACAGCGGCTGCACCGATATAAGGAATCAACACAGATAAACCAACCGCTACCGCGAGCAATGCTGAATAACGTAAGTCCAGAATCGCAAACGTCACATAACTCACACTGCCCACGATCAAAATTTCTAACACTTTACCGCGAATGTAATTCGAAATTTGCTCATTCATCTCATGCCAAACTTTATTCGCTAGCTTACGGTTTTTTGGCATGATGCCGCTTGCCATACTCAGCATCTCTTCTTTGTCTTTTAATAAGAAGAACACCAGCAAAGGAACAAGAATCAAATAAACTGCCAACGTCGCTAAACTGACGAGAGATGCAAGTGAACCCTTAACGACACTTTCTCCCAAACCGATAGCTTGGTTCTTTGCGTTCGTCACCACCGTTTCTACGATTTCGAGATTTGCCAGTTCAGGGTAACGCTGCGGCAGCTTAACAATAAACTTTTGCAGCCCATTGTACATATTGGGAATATCGTTAATTAAGTTACCGACCTGAGTCCAAATGGTTGGCACCAAGCCAAACACGGCGATCAACATCAAGCCAATAAAAATCAAAATAACGGTGACAACGGCGAGTGTTCGAGGTACCCCTAGGCGGCACATTTGTGTGACTGGCCACTCAAGTAAGTAGGCCAAAACAATCGCAACGAGCAAAGGCGCTATTAAATGCCCGAAAAAATAGATAGTGATGAAGCCGAAAAGCAGGATCGCTACTAGGCTCACGGCATGTGGGTCTGAAAAGCGTCGCTTATACCAACGAGTTACCATCTCAAGCATTGTTAGGGGCTTCCTTATTAATAACGGTCAAGGTGAAATATTCGCCTGTGAACTCACACTCTACGGTGAATTGTTGAGAACGCAAATACTTCACGATATCTTGCTTAGAGCTTTCATCCACAACTTGAATCATCAACTGGGAACACTGCTGAGTTTCTCCTTGAAACGCATCGGCAGCGTGACGTTTAGCAAGCAACAATGCCATTGGGCAGCGCTGCTCACGCAAATCAAGTAACATGGATTCCATTGTATTGCTCTGCACTTATGATAGGGTGGTATTGTAACGGCTTTTTGAGCTGGTGCTAGCATTTCTCATGTGATTTATACGTATACATAAATGACGTTAATATTCATAATTCAATGCGTTGCCTGCAATAATTTACGAAACCAATTCGTTTATTTTGGGTCTTACTGCTAGCATATTCATCCTATGGGATGACCACAAAGTATGAGAGATGAGAAAATATGAACATGACTCACCTCATATTCGGTATTTTGGAGAATCTTTACACCGTATGTTGAAACGCACTCGATCGCTAGTTTGTATTTGCCTGGCAGCCGCACTCAGTACACCGACGACCTACGCGAACAGCCTAGATCTTCCAGATATTGGTACCGCAGCCGGAGGCACTTTAACGATAGACCAAGAGCTTATCTTTGGTGATGCTTACATGCGTATGCTAAGAGCCAGTAGCCCTATCGTCAACGATCCGGTTATTAACGCATACATTGACTCCTTAGGTCATCGACTGGTCGCCAATGCCAATGATGTAAAAACGCCATTCCACTTCTTTATGATTCGCGATCGCAATATCAACGCGTTTGCATTTTTCGGTGGTTATGTCGCCTTGCACTCAGGCCTGTTTTTACATGCCCGAACAGAGAGTGAACTTGCATCGGTTGTGGCGCACGAAATCGCCCACGTCACTCAACGTCACCTTGCACGAAGCATGGAAGAACAAGCACGTCGTTCTCCTGCAACCATGGCGGCGCTTGCTGCAGGGTTACTGCTTTCCATTGCCTCACCACAAGCCGGCATGGCCGCCATCACGGCAGCAACGGCAGGCAACATGCAAAGCCAAATCAACTACACACGTTCGAACGAGAAAGAAGCCGACCGCTTTGGCATCGCGACACTCGCAAAGGCGGGGTTTGAAGTTCAAGCCATGCCTCGTTTTTTTGGCCGCTTAGCTGACCAATATCGCTACGCGAGTAAGCCACCACCAATGCTGTTAACGCACCCACTACCAGAAGATCGTATCACTGATAGTCGAGCACGAGCTCAAGCCTATCCTCCAATGCGTATCATGCCTTCGATAGATTATCATCTAACCAGAGCTCGTATTGTCGCACGTTATGCCAATATCGACGGACAAGCGGCAATGAGTTGGTTTGAGCGGACACAGAAAAAAGCGTCCCCAGATATCGCAGCCTCTTTCGATTATGGACGAGCATTGGTGCATCTCGACAATAAACGCCTGAGTGAAGCGGAACCATTGTTAACCAAATTACTACAACAAGATCCAGGGAATCCATTTTACCTTGATGCGATGAGTGATTTGTATATCGAGAAGAAAGAGCCACAAAAAGCCGTCGATATGCTAACCAATGCGTTAAAACGTAATCCGCAGAATACGGTGCTCACCATCAACTATGCGAATGCACTGCTAGAAGCAAACAAATTCGAAGACGCCGTACGCCTATTACAACGATACACACACGATTATCCTGAAGACATCAATGGTTGGCACTTACTGGCAAAAGGCAACCATGATCTAGGAATTAATGATGAAGAGCTTGCTGCACGAGCTGAAATTTTAGCTCTGCAAGCAAACTGGAATAAAGCCATTCAACTTTATACCGAAGCAAGTAAAATTGCGGATTTAGGCAGTTTACAACAGGCACGATACGATGCTCGTATTGACCAATTAATGATCCAAAGAGATCGATTCATGGCATTACAATAACGAAATGGAGAAAACCATGTCAGTCGTGATTTATCACAATCCACGTTGCTCAAAAAGCCGTCAAACACTCGAATTATTAGAGCAAAACGGTGTGACACCAGAAGTGGTTAAATACCTTGATACACCGCTTAATGTTGAACAACTGAAAGCGCTTTATGCTCAGCTTGGTTTCGCTTCAGTACGCGAAATGATGCGTACCAAAGAAGACATTTACAAAGAGCTTGAGCTTGGTGAGACATCTGTTTCTGATGAGCAACTTTTCGAAGCAATGGCACAAAACCCAAAACTATTTGAACGTCCAGTTGTCGTTGCAAACGGCAAAGCAAAAATTGGTCGTCCGCCAGAGCAAGTTTTGGAAATTCTATAGATGGATTGCCAGATCCTCATTTTGTACTTCAGCCGCCACGGCTCGACAAAACAGCTGGCAAGACAGATCGCAAGGGGAGTTGAATCGACTCCCCATTGTGAAGCGATTTTACGAACAGTTGAAGATTTGTCACCTAACTCACATCCCCTTTCTGATCCAATTGTTACTCTACAAGAGCTGAAGCAATGTGACGGACTCGCCTTTGGCAGCCCTGTGTGGTTTGGCAATATGGCGGCCCCACTTAAGCACTTTTGGGATCAAACGACGCCTTTATGGGTGAGTGGTGAGCTTATCGATAAACCGGCTTGTGTCTTTACGTCTTCATCATCAATGCATGGTGGTCAGGAAAGCACACAACAAAGTATGATGCTCCCGCTTTTGCATCATGGCATGATGATATTGGGAATACCTTACTCAGAGCCAGAACTGCACACCACACAATCAGGTGGCACGCCCTATGGCGCAAGTAGCGTGGGACAAGAATCGACGCTTACGCCAGAAGAGGTTCGTCTCGCTCAGCAATTAGGAAAACGACTGGCAACTGCAGCGCAAAAGCTCAAAGGAAGTCAGTAATACCCGCCAGGGCTCTTAGGGGTTCTCGCAACGGTATAAGCTCAAGGATAAGTAAATCGATGTCTGACACTATTGACCAACCACCGCTTAGCACACAAACCCAAACCTACCGCTATATGGCGTTATTCGGCAATTTGGCGTTATTGGCTTGGGTTGCAATATGGCAACTTGCCCTCTCTCCTCACCCACATCTCAACAGCACTACGTTAGCTGTCGCATGGTGTATTCCCCTGCTATTACCGCTGCCAGGTATCCTAGCAGGCAAGCCTTACACACATGCTTGGGCTAACTTTGTCCTGATGCTCTATTTTTTGCATGCGCTGACCATATTGTATGTTGATGATGGCGAACGTTGGCTCGCTGCGGTTGAATTGTTACTCACGACGTTGGGTTTTGTAGGTAATATTTTGTTCGCTCGCGCTCGAGGTAAAGAACTGGGTCTGAAACTCAAACGCTTATCTCAAGTGGAAAAAGAAGAAAAAGCCAAGTTCAAAAACAAAGACTTAAACAAATAACGATTCAGGCAAACTGCCAATTAAGATAAATAGCAATTCACCAAATAGCAATTAGCCAAATACACTTTTGTCATATTCGCACTAGCATTAAGAATAAGATACTCATCTTAATGCTAGTGCGTTAGTAAACAATCGCGCGTTAGCAAACTATCGTTCATTAGAAAACAAACGTGCATTAGAAATGCAGTCGTGTATTTACAAGATGAAACGATACAAAAAGAGTCGCATCACGCGACTCTTTTATTGTGTCTCAATGAGATCGGCTAATTATCCCTCAACCTAAGTTATCTTCAAGCTCCAGTTCTGATGCTTGCTGTGGAACTGGTTTCAGGTCTGGTTGAGGTAAAGAACGAGCAAGTGCTCGCCATTCGTAAATGAGATCATACGTTTCCTTCACTGGCTCAGTCACTGCTGGTTGTAACGTCACGGCTTCTACAGGCTCTTGTGCAACTTTGTTTACCGAGTTTTCCACATCCAGATCCAATGGGTTTGTCACATCAGAGGCTGCGAGTTCAGTGGCGGCTACGTCAGAGACGGTTGCATCAGATGTTGATGCTTCTGTTGCAGCGCCATCGACAGATACCACTTCTGCTGGCAGTGTATCTTCTGCTTTAGGTTGAGAAACAGACTCATGAGCAACGTTATCTTCTGCGCCTAGTGGATCATCAAACACCATCAATTGTGAAATCGCAGAAGCTTCTTGCTCAAATGCTTGCTGCGATGCCAACAGATGCACTTTCAGCGTCACCTCATTACCTTGTACGCGTTTGATTTCCGTCGATGCGACAGAATTCAGTTGCGTCAGCGCATTCTCCAAATTGAAGAAATCTCTCGCTGATGCCACATTCAATATTTTCACATCAATCGATTCTGAAGACTCGCTAGACACAATAACTGCACTTTTCTTCGCGTAGTAATCAGCAATACCGTTCACCATTGCGGTCATCGCATTCGCACCGGATGCAGAACCGCTACGAGGAGACATTTGTGACTCGGAAATCTTAGATGGAGACTGATCATACAACGACCAACGAATACTATCGCCTTGCACTCGAATAACGAGAACGGCATCGACAGGATAGCGTTGACTCGCTTGACTAATAGGATCAATAAAGCCGCCCCACAAGTCAGAAATACTCACGCCGGTTACATCGTCAATATCGCCCACTGGCATTGTAATCGGTAAGCCACGGTTTTCTGCTGCAGAACGTAACGTTGCAACAGTTGGAGATTCTGTATGCTCCCACGTAATTGTACGATCGTACCCATGCTCTTCCACTAACCAAACCAAAATATTCGCACGGTTAGCAGACCAAAATGGCAATTGTGCTTGAGTCAGAAGAGAGCGAATTTGATCGCTATTGAACAGCATCTTCAAGCTATTTTGACCATCAACCTGACCATAACTAAGTTGAGAAATATAACGTGAACTTGTCCCAACGGCTTTCTCAATCACTGGGTTACTAAGGGAAGATTGGCTGCCGGTTGCACGCACAATCACATCTTTCATACCCTGCTGACGAGCCAAAGACTCCCCATCTTTTTGCTCACCGTCGATCGCTACCTCTGCGCGATAGATATCTACCTGAGTCAGTGCATAAACAGGAAGAGACAACCAACCTACCAATAAGAGAGCTAAATAGCGCATAGTTTTATTAATCCTCTAAACAAGAACCCGCATGATAAGCAACTATCAAACAGCGAGCAAGAACCGTGCTGAGTAAATTGTTTATATTCCGTCCAATTTAATGAACGCTAATGCAACAAAACATTCGCTCACCTTATAATTCAATGCAAAAGTTTGATCTAGGCTACATTGCAATCGATTGCTGAGTGCTAATATTCGCCGGATTTGTCTGCGTATCTTTGAATAGGGAATAATTATGAAAAACGCGTTACAAGGCGCTCAGATGCTCTTTGTCGCTTTCGGTGCTCTCGTGCTTGTGCCACTGCTTACTGGCCTCGATCCTAACGTGGCACTATTCGGTGCTGGTGTTGGTACTCTTCTTTTCCAACTAATCACTAAACGTTCTGTTCCAATCTTCCTTGCTTCTTCTTTTGCTTTTATTGCTCCTATCATGTTCGGTATCCAAACTTGGGGTATCGGTGCAACCATGGGCGGCCTAATGGCGGCAGGTTTGGTGTATGTTGCACTCGGAGCAATGATTAAAGTTCGTGGTGTTGGTTTTATCCACAAAATTTTGCCTCCAGTTGTTGTTGGCCCGGTGATCATGGTGATCGGTCTAGGCCTTGCACCAACGGCAGTAAACATGGCCATTGGTAAATCAGGCGATGGCGCTGTACAACTGGTCAACGGAGATGCCGCATTCGTCATCTCAGCGGTCTCTTTGCTTACAACTATCGCATTAAGCGTCTTTGCTAAAGGCTACTTAAAGTTAGTGCCTATTGTAGGTGGTATTGTGGCGGGTTACTCCGTGTCACTGATGTACGGGGTGGTAGATTTTACCCCTGTTGCTCAAGCTGCATGGCTTGCAATGCCGAACTTTACTGCGCCTGAGTTCAACATCAATGCGATTCTGTTTATGATTCCTGTTGCAATTGCTCCTGCAGTTGAGCACGTCGGTGACATGCTTGCCATCTCTAACGTAACGGGTAAAAACTACCTCAAGAAACCAGGTCTTCATCGCACTATCGCGGGTGACGGGATCGCGACAATTGCGGCGTCTATGGTCGGCGCGCCACCTAACACCACTTACAGCGAAGTAACCGGTGCGGTAATGCTGACCAAAGCGTTTAACCCAGTGATCATGACTTGGGCTGCAATTACGGCAATCGTGCTTGCTCTTGTTGGTAAACTAGGCGCGATGCTACAAACGATTCCTGTGCCTGTAATGGGCGGCATCATGATTTTACTATTTGGTTCTATCGCTACCGTCGGCCTCAACACATTGATCAAAAACAACGTGGATCTTCACAAATCTCGCAACCTTGTGATTGTCGCAGTGACGCTTGTATTTGGTATCGGTGGTATGGCTTTTGGTATTGGCGAATTCAGCCTTCAAGGCATCAGCCTATGTGGTATCGTAGCGATCATTCTTAACCTTGTGCTTCCAAACGACTTAGGTGAAAACCACGTCGTTGATAACGCACAAATGGAAGAAGAAAAAGCGAAGTAACTCGCATGCGCGGTCATCCCATTGGCCGTGCTTGCTGTTCGATAAGAATATCAATCATAGAGAATAAAAAAGGCTTGGTGAAAACCAAGCCTTTGTTTTATCTATTCAATCGTAACAAACATCAGAGAATTACTTAGTACCGAAGATCTTGTCACCAGCGTCGCCTAGACCAGGGACGATGTAACCTTTGTCATTTAGCTTCTCATCGATTGCTGCTGTGTATAGCTCAACGTCTGGGTGTGCTTTTTCTAGTGCTTCGATGCCCTCAGGAGCCGCAACAAGAACAAGAACTTTGATTGCCTGACAACCTTTCTCTTTTAGAAGGTCGATCGTTGCGATCATAGAGCCACCCGTAGCAAGCATTGGGTCAACAACAAGAGCAATACGCTCATCAATGTTAGAAGCAAGCTTGTTGAAGTAAGGTACTGGCTCAAGTGTTTCTTCGTCACGGTAAATACCAACAACGCTGATACGCGCACTTGGCATATGCTCAAGAACACCATCCATCATGCCTAGACCTGCACGCAGGATTGGCACTACCGTCACTTTCTTACCTTTGATTTGGTCTACTTCTACAGGACCATTCCAACCCTCAATGGTTACTTTTTCTGTTTCAAAGTCTGCTGTCGCTTCATAAGTTAGAAGACTACCGACTTCGGTTGCTAACTCACGAAAACGCTTCGTGCTGATATCACCTTCTCGCATTAGACCAATTTTATGTTTTACTAGAGGGTGTTTAACTTCAACGACTTTCATTTCCATCTCCGGCTTTTGTGACAATATTTAAACAAACTTTCAGATTATACATGATTTTTAAGGTAAATCAGGATAGAAAGCTAAAGAAAAACTTGCGCAAACGTTTGCTATCTATATTTAAGCACTGTTAGAATAGCGCCGTTTTCATATCCAACTTAATACCGAGGACTTCCCTGTGAGTGGTAATAACTCTTCTCTTAGCTACAAAGATGCTGGTGTAGATATTGATGCAGGCAACGCGCTTGTGGATCGTATTAAGGGTGCGGTTAAACGTACTCGTCGCCCTGAAGTGATGGGTGGTATTGGTGGTTTTGGTGCCCTTTGTGAATTACCAACGAAATACAAACAACCTGTACTGGTTTCGGGTACTGACGGCGTCGGTACAAAACTTCGCTTAGCCTTGGATATGAACAAGCACGACACTATTGGTATTGACCTAGTGGCAATGTGCGTTAACGACCTTATCGTGCAAGGTGCAGAGCCTCTCTTCTTCCTAGATTACTATGCGACTGGCAAACTAGACGTTGATACTGCGGCAGACGTGGTTTCTGGTATTGCTGATGGCTGTGTTCAAGCAGGTTGTGCACTGATCGGTGGTGAAACGGCGGAAATGCCAGGTATGTACGAAGGTGAAGATTACGACGTTGCAGGTTTCTGTGTTGGCGTAGTAGAGAAAGAAGACGTCATCGACGGTACGAAAGTAGCAGCAGGCGATGCACTAATCGCAGTTGGCTCAAGCGGTCCACACTCTAACGGTTACTCTCTAATCCGCAAGATCCTTGAAGTTTCTGGCGCAGATAAGAACGAAGAGCTAGCAGGTCGCACTATCGGTGAACACCTACTAGAACCGACTAAAATTTACATCAAATCAGCACTTAAGATGATTGAGAAGCACGACATCCACGCGATTTCTCACATCACGGGTGGTGGTTTCTGGGAAAACATCCCACGCGTACTGCCTGAAGGCACAAAAGCCGTTATCGATGGTAGCAGCTGGGAATGGCCAATCATTTTCCAATGGCTACAAGAAAAAGGCAACGTGACCACACATGAAATGTACCGAACTTTCAACTGTGGTGTTGGCCTAATCGTCGCTCTACCAAAAGACCAAGCAGACGAAGCCGTAGCCCTACTTAAAGAAGAAGGCGAAAACGCATGGGTGATTGGTGAAATCGCTCAAGCTGAAGCAAATGGAGAGCAAGTTGAAATCCGATAACTTGTGAGTTGCGCTACATAAAGATATGAATGAGGACACTATGTCCTCATTCTGCTATCTGGAACATCGAAAACCATTCTAATAGTAGGTAATTTAATCTCTACACATCTCCAGTCTGCAAGACTAATACCAATCACAACATCAAATAAGGCAGTCACAACATCATGAAAAACATCGTGGTCCTCATTTCTGGTAATGGCAGCAACCTACAAGCAATACTTGAATCCTGTGAAGCCAACATGCCAAATGCACAAGTCGCAGCTGTGTTCTCCAATAAAGCAGAAGCTTATGGTTTAGAGCGTGCAAAGCTTTTTGATGTGAACGGTCATTTTGTCAATCCTAACGCATTCGAATCTCGCGAAAAATTTGATGCTGAGTTGATGAAGCAAATCGATGAATACCAACCTGATGTGATTGTCCTCGCCGGCTACATGCGCATTCTTAGCAGTGCGTTTGTTCAACACTATTTAGGTAAGATGATCAATATTCACCCATCGCTTCTGCCAAAGTATCCAGGCCTAAACACTCATCAGCGCGCTATTGATGCCGGTGACAAAGAACACGGTACTAGCGTTCATTTTGTTACAGAAGAGCTCGATGGTGGTCCAGTAATATTGCAAGCCAAAGTACCTGTATTTGAAGATGATAATGCTGATGCTCTTACCGCTCGTGTACAAACGCAAGAGCATACCATTTACCCTATGGTCACAAAGTGGTTAGTAGATGAAAGGCTCACAATGAGAGATGGCAAAGCGTACCTCGATGGTTTTGAGCTTGGTGAACACGGCTACGCCACCGAGTAACGCTCAATTCCAAACACCAGACGCAAAAATAAAGCTCGCGATTAAGCGAGCTTTATCTAAGTATTCAGTATCAGAAACCATCACTCCAATGGATCAGTCGGAGCTTGGTTACCCGGCTTCGGCGCAGCAAATGGGACATCCAATAACGCCTTTGCATTATTGAGTACCATCTCACCAACATGAAACAACCCGTACTCGCCCGGTTTCATTCGCTGCCATGTCTCGTTACCTGTAAGTGGCTGAGTCGCAATCACTGAAACCACATCGTGCGGCGTCGTCTCTTCTTGGAAGTTAATCTCGACATCTTCATCTAATAGCGCAGCTTTACCAAATGGCGCACGACGAGTGATCCAGTAGAGATGATTAGTACAGTAAGTCATCACAAACTCACCGTCGCTAAGTAGCATGTTAAACACACCCTTTTCTCTCAACTTATCGCAACACGCCGCTACATAGATAAATACAGACTCCATATCCTGTGGAGGCTCTGGATACATATCTTCCATCTGTTTGAGTAACCAGCAAAAAGCCAACTCACTGTCTGTTTGCCCTACCGGACGATGACGCCCAGTCTGCAAGTCTTGATAATCAGTTAGCTGACCATTATGTGCAAACGTCCAGTAACGCCCCCAAAGCTCTCGCGTAAACGGGTGGGTATTTTCTAAGTTCACCCCACCACGGTTTGCTTGACGAATATGACTAATCACGGCACGACTTTTTATCGGATAGTTTTGCACCAATTCAGCAATTTTTGAGTCACAGCTTGGGTTTGGATCTTTAAATGTGCGAAACCCTTTCCCTTCATAGAAAGTAATTCCCCAACCATCACGGTGTGGCCCTGTGCGGCCGCCGCGCTGCATCAATCCTGTAAAACTGAAACAAATATCCGTCGGGACATTTGCGCTCATTCCGAGCAATTCACACATGGTTTAACGAACTCCTTACCTCAAAACGACGAGATCAATATTTCGACCTCGAAGTCAAATTTATTCCATCTCTTTTTCAACCAACTGAATGATGATGTGAATGATCTTAATGTGCACTTCCTGAATACGATCTGCGTAACCAAAATGCGGTACGCGGATTTCAATATCTGCCAGGCCCGCCATTTTGCCACCATCTTTACCAGTAAGTGCGATGGTCTTCATCCCTTTCGCTTGCGCCGCTTCGATCGCTTTAAGAATGTTGCCTGAGTTACCTGATGTTGATAGGCCAAACAACACATCACCTTTACGGCCAACCGCTTCTACGTAACGAGAAAAGACGAAATCGTAACCAAAATCGTTACTTACACATGAAAGGTGGCTTGGATCTGAAATCGCAATACCCGCGTAACCAGGACGATTTTCACGGTAACGGCCTGTCAATTCTTCAGCAAAATGCATCGCATCACAATGAGAACCACCGTTACCACATGACAACACTTTGCCTTCTTGCTTAAAGGAGTCGGCAATCATTTTTGCTGCAGCTTCAATTTGCGCGATGTTGTGATCATCACTTAAAAACTTATTCAGAACTTCAGCAGCTTCTGTTAATTCACTTCTAATCAGATCTTGGTACATAAGACGTTCTCTTTATTATTTCAGCTTCAGCGAAGAGACTAAGCCTCTCACCGAGCAAATTGTTCCGATGCAAATCGTGCATCTAACATTTCATTACTCTGAGTTTACCCACAAACGAGAATTAGTGTCGATAGCGAAGCAACAGATTTAAATTGAACCGTAGCATAAACTGGTTAACTGGCGACGAAATCACCACTCAAATCCCAACTTTAGAATTTTAACTCTACTGAGATCACTTTTTATCCAACTTTGGGTTTTACATTTTATTAATATTTTGATTACACTTAATGAACTGGTTAGACCTCTTACCAAAATACAGACGTACAACTTTAATAAAGTCTGAAAAGGAAAATACATATGGACATCTTGCTCTCAATCTTAACGATGACGATCGTGCTAGGCATTGCGCTCTACCACAGAATGTCACTCGTCAAATCCATCAGCCTACTCACTGCAACGATGGTAGCACTGACTATTGTTGGCCCAGTGGGCATCATTGGTTGGTCTCTTTACGTACTTGCCGTTGCCGTGTTTGCCATTTCTGGTATTCGCCAATCGCTGATCAGCCGAAAAGCATTGACGTTATTTAAAAAAGTGCTTCCTGCGATGTCTCAAACGGAAAAGGAGGCATTGGATGCAGGTACGGTGTGGTGGGAAGCGGAGTTGTTTAAAGGCAAACCTGAATGGCAAAAGCTTCACGCTATCAAAGCGCCTAAGCTAAGCAAAGAAGAGCAAGCGTTTCTCGATGGCCCGGTAAATGAAGTATGTGCGATGGTAAGCGATTTCCAAGTGACGCATGAACTTGCCGATTTACCTCCAGAAGTATGGCAATACCTCAAAGACAACAAATTTTTTGCCATGATCATTAAGAAGAAATACGGTGGTCTAGAATTTTCAGCTTATGCTCAATCTTTGGTGTTACAAAAACTGACTGGCGTATCCGGCGTATTGTCTTCAACCGTTGGCGTGCCTAACTCGTTAGGTCCGGGTGAGTTATTGCAACACTATGGAACAGAAGAACAGAAAAATTACTATCTACCTCGTCTTGCCGAGGGTAAAGAGATCCCTTGTTTTGCACTCACCAGTCCGGAAGCTGGCTCTGATGCAGGCTCGATCCCAGATTTTGGTGTTGTTTGCAAAGGAGAATGGGAAGGGAAAGAAGTACTCGGGATGCGCCTGACATGGAACAAGCGATACATTACGCTCGCGCCTGTTGCGACCGTGCTTGGCCTTGCCTTTAAACTGCGTGACCCAGAAGGCCTGCTTGGCGACCAAGAAGATCTTGGTATTACTTGTGCTCTAATCCCAACTGACCTTAAAGGCGTTGAGATTGGTAACCGCCACTTCCCGCTTAACGTACCATTCCAAAATGGTCCAACTCGCGGTAAAGACATCTTCGTACCAATGGACTTCATCATCGGTGGTGAGAAAATGGCTGGCCAAGGTTGGCGCATGCTCGTCGAATGTCTATCTGTCGGTCGTGGTATTACACTACCGTCAAACTCTACCGGTGGCATCAAAACGGCAGCACTGGCAACGGGCGCATACTCTCGTATTCGTCGTCAGTTCAAGCAACCGATTGGACACATGGAAGGGGTTGAAGAGCCTCTTGCACGCTTGGGCGGTAATGCCTACGTAATGGATGCGGCAAGTAACCTAACCGTTGCAGGTATCGACTTAGGTGAAAAACCATCGGTTATCTCCGCAATCGTGAAATACCACTGTACCCACCGTGGTCAGCAAAGCATCATTGACGCAATGGATATCGTTGGGGGCAAAGGCATCTGTTTGGGCCCATCGAACTTCCTAGCGCGTGGTTACCAGGGCGCCCCAATTGCGGTAACCGTAGAGGGTGCAAACATTCTAACACGTTCTATGATCATCTTTGGCCAAGGTGCGATTCGTTGCCACCCATACGTTCTAGAGGAAATGAATGCTGCCTACTCTGATGCCGATGACGCGGTTGAGAAATTCGACAAAGCGCTAGCGGGTCACGTGAGCTTTACCATGAGCAACCTAGTTCGCAGTATTTGGTTTGGCCTAAGTGACGGTCTTGGCTCAACATCACCAACAAAAGACGCGACGAAGCGTTACTACCAGCAATTGAACCGTTATAGCGCAAACCTAGCTTTGCTATCAGATATCTCAATGGCGGTATTAGGCGGCTCGCTGAAACGCAAAGAACGTCTTTCTGCACGCCTTGGTGATATTCTAAGTCAACTTTACCTAAGTTCAGCAGCATTAAAACGCTTTGAGCAAGATGGCCGTCCTGTAGAAGACTTGCCACTTGTCCATTGGGGCCTACAAGACAGCTTGAAACAAACTGAAGCCGCAATTGATGAATTCCTAGCGAACTTCCCGAATAAAGTGATTGGTCGTGCACTGCGTGTATTGATTATGCCATTTGGCCGCGTACGTAAAGCGCCGAGCGATAAACTCGACAGCAAAGTCGCGCGCATTCTTCAAACGCCAAGTGCAACGCGTTCACGCATCGGTCGTGGTCAGTATCTAGAACCCACTGAGCACAATGCAGCAGGTAAGATTGAGCTAGCACTGTCTGTGATTCTTCAAGCGGAACCTGTGTTTGACAAAGTATGTAAAGCACAAGGCAAACGCCGTCCGTTCGTGCGCTTGGATATGATTGCACAAGAGGGGTTAGAGCAAGGTCTGATCACCCAAGAAGAGGCAGAGCTACTGAGAGAAGCCGAGCAACATCGCTTAGATACCATCAACGTAGACGATTTTGAGCCAGAACTATTGGCCGCAAAGCCGCTCTACCCTCAGATGGAAAACGTCGCATAAGCAGATACAAGCTTGAATAAACGTTAGAAAAGCAAAACGGGAGCCGAGGCTCCCGTTTTTTATTGACTCTCGACTAAGTACAACCTAGCCTTCGCGAGAGTGGCGTTTATTCTTCGTTATTTTCTTCAACAATAAACGACTGTTCAATTCTGCGCAGTTCTTCTTGCTCTTTAAGCTTTAACTCTTCTTGAAGCGTTGCTTTACGTTCATTCAGTGCTTTCTTTTCTGACTTGGTCAGAAACTTCACTGCTTTTTTATTAGCCAGTGCGTACGCAACGACATCTTCGCCTTTCTCACGACGTTCACTGACGCGCTGAGAGAAACGCTCATTATCACGTGCTTTACGTTCAGCCGAACTTAATTTGCTCATTTTTATACCTTTACAAAATATATGGCAGCCCTATTGCTCCCCTCAGGTAAACAAATGATGAGTCATTCATATAGCTGATGCCGTGAGTCTAGCATAGATAATGACAGGAACAGCGAAGTGATTAAGATCGTGATTTGGATTCGTAGTTATCGAGCGTTCTCACAAGCTAGAATGACCCATTATTTGCTACGATGCCGATACTATCTTTTCGGGAGTTCCAGTTGCATCTCTGGTATGGATTCGCGCTTAGCTTTGAGCTTGCTCCACACTAACCACAGTAACAAAACCAGAATAAGAGCAACAACATTACCAACTGCGATAATGATCATATTGCGCTGACGCTTGGCTTCACGCTCGGCAATGATGCGTTTTTCCATTTCGATACGACGTTGCTCTGCTAACTGTGCCTCTTTCGCTTTGCGGGCGGCTTCCAGATCGACATCGTCAACCACGCTAAAGCTCTGTTCTTGAATTGGGAATACCAGAGCACGCTTTGTCGCCAAATCAGTGGCAAACACTTCACCATGCCACGAGTATTTACCAAGTTCTGGGTCATTATCCATTTTCAGTGTGGTTTTGCTGCCATCAGGTGAGACTTGACCTTGGCTGTAGCTAACAAAGCCATCTGGGGCCGCTTGCTCAATACTCACCGCAATAGAACCCGGCTCTATCATGCCCTGCTCCCCACTGACCACCAGCTGATGAGGTTGGTTAGCATGACGCGATTGAATAAAAGTACGAGAAATGGGGGATGGGTAAACCAAAACCACTTGCTCTTGTGCTCGCAAAAAGACTCCGTTCCCCGAAGTAATACGTGCACGATATTTTCCTGGCTCGATATCAATGGGTAATTGGACCGTAAAAATACCGTCCCCTGCTCTTTCATCAAGATCTCGGCCGTCGTCCGCAAATTCACCAATCACCATTGGAACAGGACGCGCCTCTTTAATTAACTGATCTTCATTTTCTACAAACTTGGTAAAGGTGACACGCAGGTTTACGCGATCAAGAAAATCACGCAGTACCAGCGGTTTATCATCTGAGGTTAATTGGGCGGTAAATTTGAGCGCCTCATTTTGGTAAAGGCGCGTCGGGAATACATCCGTATTAAGCTTAAGATGTGAAAGCAATCGGATGTTGTTTTTTGGTGTCACCTTGCCTACCGCTTGCCACGGGCCAGGCATAGGATTATCGACAGAGATGATGTCTAAAGAAGACTCTTGATACCAACGCACATTATCATACGTGCCCCACGCGTAATATTTTTTACCATCAGGGCGCACCAGTACGACAGGTTGAGAGCTTTGTTCACGATATACCAAAAAGGTGATTTGTTCGATCGTCGAGTCGACACGAAAACGGTTATCCAACAAAGACATGGCGGACTCATTTGCGGCAAACGCAAAACAACTCCAAATCGCTAAGAGCGCGACCGATAAAGCCCTCAACATAGCTTCTCCTAATGCTGCCAAATACAGTCACTCACCAGTTCTAGTCTTTTCTGGTGTGCTTCTACTTCATCGGCAGTTGCACGCAAAACCTTTAGCGCTTTTCTTCCTTCAAGACGACGAATTCCCTCTGCTTCGCCCTCTTTTTTATTGGCATTGAATTCTAGATTGGTTTGCCCACCCGTCATCAGTAGGTAAACGTCCGCTAGAATCTCCGCATCGAGTAATGCCCCGTGGAGTGTACGGTGAGAGTTATCTATGCCGTAGCGCTCACACAATATGTCGAGGTTATTTCGCTTGCCAGGGAAGATTTTCTTCGCCATGGCAAGGGTATCGGTCACCTTACAGAAGTCTTCCGTTTTACCAATGGTTGGATCGAGCATTTCAAACTCATAATCCATAAAGCCGGTATCGAAGGGCGCGTTGTGAGCAACCAGTTCAGCGCCTTTGATGAAGTCTAAAAACTCTTTGTGAACACTTGCATATTCAGGTTTGTCGACAAGAAACTCATCCGTAATACCATGAACATTAATCGCATCTGGTTGAATTTCACGATCGGGTTTGAGGTAAACGTGAAAGTGACGACCAGTCAACTTACGGTTGATGATCTCCACGGCACCAATTTCTACAATGCGATGTCCCATGTAGTGCGGGCCGCCCTCTAAGTTCATACCTGTGGTTTCGGTATCGAGAACGACAATACGATTATGTTCAGAATTGCTGCTGGTATTCATAAGGTTATGTGTGTCAGACTATGCTTTATTAAATGATTCGGCTAATAGTACCAAAAATATGACCAAACACGTTGAGATTTTCACAGACGGATCTTGTTTAGGAAATCCTGGCCCAGGTGGATACGGCATCGTTTTACGTTATAAACAAACGGAAAAGACGCTTGCCAAAGGCTACACGCTAACCACCAATAACCGCATGGAAATGTTAGCCGCTGTTGTTGCGCTGCAAACACTCAAAGAGCCGTGCCAAGTTACCCTCACCACAGATAGCCAATATGTGCGTCAAGGCATCACACAGTGGATTCATAACTGGAAGAAACGTGGTTGGAAAACGGCAGATAAGAAGCCGGTAAAAAATGCCGATTTATGGCAAGCGTTAGATAAAGAAACCGCGCGCCACCAAGTCGATTGGCAATGGGTAAAAGGCCACGCAGGCCATCGTGAAAACGAAATCTGTGACGAAATTGCTCGCGCAGCCGCCGAGAACCCAACCGAGGAAGATACTGGTTATCAACCTAGTTAGATCTTAATGCTCGATACAGAACTTAACGTTCAATGTAGGGCTTAAGATTCGCAGAGAGCTTACTTAAGGCTCAAGCGCTTTACTTGATGTCTTTCTCGCTGTATTACCCTCTCGATTCATCACTCTTATTGGCGTCAGTTTTTTCTTCATGCGCCAATGCGGCTTAATGGGTTTGAGAGGGTATGTTCTTTTACGAGCAACGATGTAATACAAACTCCCCGCAGGTGATGCCCAATCGCCCAAACTGTTTTCTAGCCATGTCCACATAGTTTTATAACGCGTCATTGGAAACAAGGCGTAACGATCGCAATGAATCACTTGGTAATTTAATACTCCTAACCAGTCTTTAATGCGGTTTGATGTGAACATTCGCCCACTCCACGGCAAGTTATTTTTTCGCCACGGCAATAAACTGGCTAGGCCTGTGAGACTGATGGGGTTGAACCCCGTAAGAATGAGATAGCCATCATCCATCATCACCCGATCAACTTCTCGAAGTAGACGGTGAGGATCACTTGCATAGTCAAGCTGATGTGCGAGCACGACAACATCAAAGCTTTTTTCTAAAAAGGGCAATTCGTAACCATCTGCAATCACATTATGCAACGGGTTCTGGATATCTACGTTAACTTGGTGTTGAATGTTACAACTACAACTGGTTAGCTCACAGCTCAACCCGCCCAATTTAAGCATGTGGTAGCCGAACAGTCTCGGACACCATTCATCTAGTCGGGTTTGGATTGACTCAAGCACCCATGGGCCATTGTTCATTTCTGACCACGTCGATGGGTGTGCCATAGTTTTGTTGCTGAGTGCTGGTTTCATTTACCACCTGCTAATTGGGTGACGGAGAACGAATCGTGTTACAGATCAAAAGCATACCTGCATTTAACGATAATTACATCTGGCTGATACAAAATAGCGATAAGCGTTGTGCCGTTGTCGACCCTGGCGATGCTCAACCGGTATTAGACTATTTAGTGGCCCACGAGTTAACTTTAGAGGCAATCTTAATCACACACCACCACAACGATCACATTGGTGGCGTTCCAGATTTAGTTCGCGCTTATCCACATGTGGCGGTCGTCGGGCCAAAAGCGGAACCCATTCCAACACTCACGAATGCGATGGAAGAGGGAGATAAACTCGATCTGTTTGGCGAAATCTTTATGGTGCTAGGGCTGCCTGGCCATACGTTAGGTCACATTGGCTACGTAGGCGATGGAAAGCTGTTCTGTGGTGATGTGCTATTCTCAGCGGGCTGCGGACGCGTATTTGAGGGCACACACGAACAGATGTTCGAATCCCTGAGTAAGATCTCTTCACTGCCTGAAGAAACCGAAATTTTCTGCGCTCACGAATACACAGCAAGTAATGTCGCCTTTGCTCTTGCAGTAGAACCAGACAATGAACACTTACGCCAATACCGAGATGATGTGAATCGCCTACGCGCTCTCAACATTCCAACGGTGCCGACAACGCTCCGAAAGGAAAAGTGGATTAATCCATTTTTGCGTACTACAAATCCTGAAATAGTCAAATCCGTGGCGAACCGCATCGAAAATAGCGATCCATGCTCGGTTTTGCAGCTCTGCGTGAGTGGAAGAACGAATTTTAACCAACTTTTACTTGTATCTTTGTTCCGCACAAGTATTATCTTCAGCTCATTTTTAATAGAAGCGCCTTTGGCGCTTCTATTGCGTTTAGGGCTAATATAAATCTGTTTGCATTTCGCCCTAATGCACATTCGGTGTTTATTCGCCGTTTTAATTTGTTTAGAAATCGATGTCTATTATCTTGCCTACCACACTTTTATATTCGTGGTATTTCTGGCAGATAAACAGGCCCTCAATAGGCTAACCCCATGCGTTTGAAGTACAGTTTGGCGTTGGTATTGTTGCTATCTGGCTGTCAATTGACACAATCAGATACAACTAATTCTCCAACCCAAGAAACCAATAAATCTGAGCAGATTGCAAAGCAAGATAACGCTCAGGCAGACACCTCTAAGAAGCCGCTTGCTAAAAAAGAAGCAGTGACAGCGACTCCTAAAGTGATTGCGCCTCAGGATCAAGAGGATGTATGGCAACGCATCGCTATGCAATTGGACATGGACATCCCTAACAACAAAAAAATCGACTATTACCGCACTTGGTATTTGAAGCATCCGAGCCATCTTCGTACCGTATCTGAACGCGCGCAGCCGTTTTTATACATGATCACCAAGCGTATTGAAGAGCGTGGTCTACCGATGGAGCTAGCGCTTCTACCTGTCGTAGAAAGCTCGTTTGATGCATTCGCCTATTCTCACGGTAGTGCGGCTGGTCTTTGGCAATTTGTTCCAGGAACCGGCAAAATGATGGGACTTGAACAAAACTACTGGTACGACGGTCGTCGCGATGTGGTTGCGTCTACAGATGCCGCGCTTGATTATCTCCTACAACAAAACAAACGTTTTGATGGCAACTGGGCACATGCTATTGCGGCATACAATAGCGGCGGTGGTCGTGTATCAAGCGCAATTCGTAAGAATAAAAAACTCGGTAAGCCAACGGACTTCTTTTCTTTAGATCTTCCAAAAGAGACCAGCAGCTATGTGCCGAAGTTACTTGCGCTTGCTGACATCGTGGCAAACCAAGAAAAATACGGCATCGACATTCCAGCGATTCCGAATAAACCAGTCCTGACTCAAGTGGATCCAAAAGAGCAGCTTGATCTTGCAATTGCAGCGGATTATGCCGGTATTGGTGTAAAAGAGCTGCAAAGCTACAACCCAGCGTACAACCAATGGTCGACAGCGCCTAATGGTCCTCACCAGCTCCTTATTCCAATTGAGAAAAAAGACCAGTTCCTTGCTCAAGTAAATAAGAACCGTGGTAAAGGGGTAAAAGTCGCACGCTATAAAGTGAAATCGGGCGATTCGCTAAGTCTGTTGGCTCAAAAGTACGGTACGACAACCAAAGTTATTCAGCGCGCAAACGGGCTATCAAACAATAATATTCGCGTTGGTCAGTACTTAATGATCCCAACGTCAACAAAAGACGATTCTAAATACGCTCTAACCGCGGAGAACCGACTAGAAAAAACACAATCTCAAGCGCGCGGTCAATTTAAGCTTACTCATGTTGTGCAGTCTGGTGAGAGCTTGTGGTCTATCGCAAAAGAGAACAAGGTTTCCCATCAGTCTTTGGCTAAATGGAACGGTATGGGGCCAAGAGACACCTTGCGCGTGGGTCAAAAACTGGTGATCTGGAAGAACTCTGACAAAGGCGCGATTATTCGAACTGTGTTCTACAACGTACGCTCAGGCGACACCATCAGCGGTATTGCGAGCAAGTTTAAGGTGAAGGGCAACGACATCGTGAAATGGAACTCTCTTCAAAAGCAGAAGTACCTAAAACCAGGTCAAAAGCTTAAGTTGTATGTTGACGTAACTAAGGTAAGTGTATGAACCCATCGAGCAACCCGCTTGTCATGCTGTTGGATATTTTCCGATCTCCAACATCTTGCTTCTTGGCGCTCTATCAGCGTGGAGGCTGGGGATGGCAGCCTTTCATCTTTTTGATGATAAGCCCATTCCTATTCTGGGGGGCCTATTTCTCGAATGTGGATTTCACTTGGTTAAGTGAGCAACTGGCGGCTCAATTCCAACAGATCGACCCTCAACAAGTTGAACTGTTAGAGCCAAATACGTTGATGGCAAGTGCGATCATTAATGACGTGTTCAACCGCTTTGCGACTCTGCTGCTTTTGGCGTTGTGGTTCTTCCTTGCGACCAAAGCAAGCAAACAGCAGTACGGTTACTGGAAATGGTTTGCAGCCTCTTCTGCAATCTTATTCCCAGCGGTATTAGGTGATGTCGCAAGCTACGCCAGTCTGCTTCTGAAACACGGTCAAGTGATGACATACGCCGCCGATCTGAACAGCCTAAATGGCTTGTTAAAACTGCCTTTGACCAACGAGTGGTCGCACTTTGCTAGCTCACTACCGCTACTGCTGCCTTGGTACATTGTATTGGGCTATGGCGTGGTTCTAACTTGGACAGAGTTTGAACGCGGACAGGCACTTGTCATTGCGAGCCTGCCTTGGATTGCGTTCTACGTAATTTGGGCGTTGTACATCGTTATCGCTTAATACGTTACTCGACTAGCATAGTCCATGCTAGTCGTTAAGCGTAAACGACACCAACAATGGATTATGATCAGAAGCGTCGCTCTGCGGCGCTTTTGCGTTTTTAAGCGTTAACCCACGATAAAACACATGATCTAATGGTAAGCCTGTAATAAATTGAGTCCGATTATCTTGAGCAAACTTAACTTCTTGTAAATCGGCCTTGAGCAATGCTTTCTTCATTGCGGTCACACGCTCTTCACTCCAACTATTAAAGTCTCCTGCAAATAAAATCGGTCCTTTATGCTCATTCAATACACGCTCCATCGCAGAAATCTGAGATGTGTATTCGTCGGTTCCAACCGTAAAGTTAATGGCATGAATATTTACTACCGCTAGAGTCTCACCATTGCTAAGCTGATATTTGCTGTACAACGCTGACTTAGGCAGACGCAACCATGGTTCTTTAGACGTGTAAGCACATGCCAGAATAGGCTCTTGTTTCGCAATACTGATCACACCAGCACCACTGCCTAACGCTTTAAATGCCGTCACTTGGTTACTCACCCAATGACCATCCACCAGCCAATCTTTAAACGTGTCGGTAAGACTCGCCTCTTGCAAAAGAAGTAACTGTTTATTAGCAGAAAATGTATCTAAAGCTGATCGCCAATCATCTCGATTCTGCTTGTAGATATTCCATACCAATATGTTTAGCTCACCATCTTCATCGAGTGTTTTCGGCTGGTTAAACTCCATACAACGAACGTTTTGAGTAATGCTGCTCCCTGTTTGGGTAATAATTTGAGGTTGCTCCGGCACAATAAAAATAAGCTGAAAAGCGAACACCGCCGCTAAGCTAAGAAAAACCACCGCAATAAATAAGCGCTTAAACATAGACCGCCCTAAATACAGAACAAAGATAGACTTGAATGAATAAAAAAGGAGCCACCTCGGACTCCCTTTTAGCTTAATCAATTTTTCACTGTATGTTGTAGTGAAATCTTAATTCTATATAGATGCTGTTAGATTGCGTCTTCGTCTTCTTCACCCGTACGGATACGCACTACGCGTTCTACATCGGTAACGAAAATCTTACCATCGCCAATTTTTCCAGTTTGAGCGGTATCAACAATGGTATCAACACACTTATCTGCCATGTCTTCAGTCACAACAATTTCTAACTTCACTTTTGGTAGAAAGTCGACCATGTACTCCGCACCACGGTAAAGCTCAGTATGACCTTTTTGGCGACCAAAACCTTTCACTTCAGAGACCGTCATCCCTGTGATACCTACTTCCGCCAATGCTTCTCGAACATCATCCAACTTGAATGGTTTGATAATCGCTTCAATTTTTTTCATGTTCATCCCTTAAGCTTCAATCGTTTGCGCATATTATCGGTTAGCGTGTCACAACATTCAATGCTTGTCGTCGCCAAGCGATTCAAAATCCTAACTCTCGACGAGCTTTGTATCTATTTCAGGCTTGCGTAATACGCAGCCAAGTTTGCAATATCGGCATCAGAAAGCAAACTGGCTTGAGCTTGCATAACCGCAGCCAAACCACCTGTGCGCTGACCTTGCTTATACGCATTAATTGAGCTTGCTAGGTATTGCTCGTT
The DNA here is from genome assembly GCF_003544875.1 of Vibrio alfacsensis. Lineage (NCBI taxonomy): Bacteria > Pseudomonadati > Pseudomonadota > Gammaproteobacteria > Vibrionales > Vibrionaceae > Vibrio > Vibrio alfacsensis. The sequence continues at coordinate 836,823 of NZ_CP032093.1, read as the reverse complement.
CTGCCCTTTTAGATTTGGATAACCAGGGATCACCGCGATACCATCCGCGCCATGGCAAGCAGAACACACTGCAGCTTTCGCTTCTCCTGCTCCTGCATCTCCAGCAGCCAGTGCTTGCCCACTCAACATGGTTAGCACCACCATTGCGCCCATGATTATTTTCTTCATTGCTTCACCTAATCGCTTTTATTTAAGTAACTATTTTTATGCCCGACATTGTGGCATGAATTACAATGACTTACGCCAGACAAGTTCACAATCTTTGCCACTAAACGCTTGATCTACAAACAACCCTGCCACGGCGACTACCTGATCCTGATACATTAAAATAGGGGTCTGCCTGCGTAGCCAACTAGGGACATTGTATTCTTGAAATAGCTTTTTTAACTTACGGCTGTGATTGCGTGTACTTGGACGCGCCGATAGCCCTTCAGGATTGAAAGTAATTCTGAGCAATTCTGGTTTAGAAGGTAATGCAATATTGGCCTCACTAGATGTCGAGCACAGCGTTAACTCCCCCAACCGTTCGGGAAGTACAACAGGTAAATCCGTTTGAATAGTGTTTTGCCACATAGAGACATCTGCGGTTTCTGTCACCCAATATAGACGTTTTTGAAAGCGGCGCACTTCGCCCTGCTTAAGTTGTAGCTTTGGGTTCGCATCTTGTTGTGCCAATGCGACTTCATTCCAAATCAAGTTTAACTGCGCCTGAGTTGGCATATTGGCATTTAGCTTTGCTAGCCACATCCGAATCAATCTAGCTCGAGCAAGCTGACTATGGGTCTCTAGAGCATCAATACTCAGGCTTAAATCGTTTAGTAATGCATACTCAAAAGCGGTGTTGAGCAATTCATCAAGCAGCGATTCTTGCTCGGCACATAAGCTCGCACTGCGCTGCACCGACTGATGAATACTCGGCCAACGTTGTGAAAGTTCAGGAACCACTCGATGACGCAGAAAATTTCGGTCATAGCGTGTATCTTGATTACTTTCGTCTTCGACCCATTCAAGGCCAAGTTGATGTGCTACCGCTTCTATTTGCTCACGCTTAACGCACAATAATGGCCTAACGATCTGCCCTCCTGAAAAAGCCATACTTTCAGCCATGGAAGACAGCCCCTTTGGTCCACTGCCACGTTTCAATGCCAACAAAAACGTTTCAATTTGATCATCTGCATGTTGGCCTGTTAAAAGTAAATCACCCGCATTTACGTACTTAGCGAGCGCTTGATAACGAGCCTCACGCGCAAGAAGTTCAACACTTTCTCCGGAGGAAAGATCAAGGCTGACATACTCCACCGAGCAAGAGATGCCCGCGTCTTCTGCCCATAAAAGACATTTGCTCGCCCAACTATCTGCATTAACGCTTAACCCGTGATGTACATACACCGCATGGCACGCAATAGATTGGGCCTGTTGGTATCGACGAAGTAACTCAAGTAATAAACGAGAATCTACGCCACCACTGAATGCTAATACTATCTTGGCCATCGATGGTAATGTCGTATTAGGCTGGTAATATCTGTCCAGTACACTAGCAAAGTGTTGATATAGCGATTCCATAAGCGATCCGATAGGTACAAAAAAGGGCTGACATTAAGCCAACCCTTCCTATTTTATCTGTTATCTTGCAAGAGTTCAGCTAACGCTTCGCTATAACTCGATTTAACAGTCACCTGAAAATTAACAGTAAACCGCGTCTAACAGTAACCTATGTTTAACAATAACCATAGTTCATTAGTCGTTGATAACGGCGCTCAAGAAGCGTCTCTTGATCAAGCTGTTCCAAATCTTCAAGCTGACGAAGCAGATTCGCTTTCATATTTGCAGCCATCTGAACGTGATCACGGTGGGCGCCGCCAAGTGGCTCTTCGATGATTTCGTCGATCAGTTCAAGCTCTTTAAGGCGAGGTGCCGTTAGACCCATAGCCTCTGCCGCTTGAGGTGCTTTATCCGAATCACGCCATAGGATAGATGCACAACCCTCAGGAGAGATTACTGAGTACGTTGAGTACTGAAGCATGTTCACATAGTCACCCACACCAATGGCTAATGCACCACCTGAACCGCCCTCACCAACAACGTTACAGATCACTGGCACTTTAAGACCAGACATCACTTTAAGGTTCGTTGCGATGGCTTCAGATTGGCCGCGCTCCTCTGCGCCAACACCAGGGTACGCACCCGCTGTGTCGATGAATGTGATGATTGGCATATTGAAACGTTCCGCCATTTGCATCAAACGAAGTGCCTTGCGGTAACCCTCAGGTTTAGGCATACCAAAGTTACGCTTCACTTTCTCTTTGGTTTCACGCCCTTTTTGGTGACCGATGATCATCACAGGACGACCTTCTAGGCGTGCAATACCACCAACAATCGCTTTATCATCTGCGAATGCGCGGTCACCCGCCAGTTCGTCAAACTCGTCAAACGCATGCTTAATGTAGTCCAATGTGTATGGGCGTAAAGGGTGACGAGCCAGTTGAGCTGTTTCCCATGCACCTAAATCACTGAAGATTTTTTTCTTAAGTTCTAGGCTTTTCTTCTCAAGCTGTTCGATTTCTTTATCAAGGTCAATTGCAGAATCACCACCGTGACGAGAAACGTCACGTAATGCTTCAATTTTCGCTTCTAGTTCTGCAATTGGCTTTTCAAATTCAAGAAAGTTTAGGCTCATCTATGAATCCTTTTTTACTCAGCGTCTAACGTATCGCGCTGAATTTTTAGTTAAATTCGAGTTCTACCTGGTCTTTGCCAAGTAACTGTTTTAAATCGTCTAGCAATGTATCACTCGGCGTTACACGCCATTCGGTGCCCAATGTTAACCGCGCTCTGGCGTCGGCACGCTGGTAGTATACATTGACTGGTACGGTTCCGGCTTTATGAGGTTCCAAAATACGGGAAAATTCGGCAAAGAATTTATCGTTAATCTGGTTGGCATCAATCGATACCGATAAACCTCGTGCATATTTTTCACGTGCACTACCCAGATCCATAACTTCACGCGCCGACATTTTAAGGCCACCATTGAAGTCATCAAAGCTGACCTGTCCGGAAACCACTAAAATTTTATCTTTTTCGAGAAGTTCTGCATATCTATCGAGCGCATCTGAGAACAACATCACTTCCATTCGGCCACTTCGGTCATCTAAAGTCATCAGACCGATTCGCGTACCGCGCTTGGTTGTCATCACTCGTGCAGCAATAACTAAGCCAGCAATAGTCACTGATTGATCGCGACGTGTCGGCGTCGCGTCTTTAAGTCGACAGCTGACGTACTTGTTGAGTTCCTTGATATAGGCGTTAACTGGGTGCCCCGTCAAATACAAACCTAAGGTCTCACGCTCTCCCTCTAGCCATACTTTTTCTGGCCAAGGTGGAACTTGAGTGTATTTGTGCTCAACTTCTTCTGGAGCATCGGTTAATACACCAAACATATCAGCTTGACCAAAGGCCTCCGCTTGGTGGTGTTGGCTCGCCGACTTGACGGCGTCATTCAATGATGCCATCAATGCTGCACGATGCGGGCCTAATCGATCAAGTGCTCCCGCGTAAATCAATTTCTCAATAACACGTTTATTGACTTTTTTAAGGTCAATTCGTGCACAAAAATCAAACAAGTCTTTAAAGTGACCGCCTTTCTCTCGTGCCGCTAAAATCGCATCAATAGGCCCTTCACCGACACCTTTAATCGCGCCAATACCGTAGACAATCGCGCCATTTTCATCCACGTTAAAGCGGTATAAACCTGAGTTGATATCTGGCGGTAATACGGTGAGTTTCATGCGCAGGCATTCATCAACCAGACCGACTACTTTTTCAGTGTTATCCATATCGGCGGTCATTACCGCTGCCATAAACTCGGCAGGATAATGCATCTTAAGCCAAAGGGTTTGATAAGAAACCAGTGCATATGCGGCTGAGTGCGATTTGTTAAAGCCGTAACCCGCGAACTTCTCTACCAAGTCGAAGATTTTCATCGCCAACTCGCCATCAACGCCATTGGCAATCGCGCCATCTTCGAACGTCGCACGCTGCTTCGCCATTTCTTCTGGCTTTTTCTTACCCATCGCACGACGAAGCATGTCCGCACCACCAAGCGTGTAGCCAGACAGTACCTGCGCGATCTGCATAACCTGTTCTTGATACAGGATGATGCCGTAAGTTGGGTCTAAAATTTCTTTAAGCGACTCGTGTTGCCACTTTTCATCTGGGTATGAGATTGCCTCTCGACCATGTTTACGGTCGATAAAGTTATCAACCATGCCCGATTGCAGCGGTCCTGGACGGAAAAGTGCTACCAGTGCGATGATGTCTTCGAAACAGTCTGGCTGAAGACGCTTGATCAGCTCTTTCATGCCGCGAGATTCAAGCTGGAATACCGCGGTGGTTTCCGAGTTTTGCAGTAAACGGAATGACGCCGCATCATCCAATGGAATCGATTCGATACGAACGGGGGCTTTGCCCTCTTTCTCTAAGCGCGGGTTAATTAACCCAAGTGCCCAGTCGATGATGGTCAGTGTACGCAGCCCCAAGAAGTCGAACTTAACTAAGCCGGCCGTTTCTACGTCGTTCTTATCGAACTGAGTAACAGGGAAGTGCCCTTCCGAGTCCGCATAAATTGGCGCAAAGTCTGTGATCGTGGTTGGTGAGATTACAACACCACCCGCATGCTTACCGGCATTTCGCGTACAACCCTCAAGGATGCGGCACTTATCGATAAGCTCTTTCACTTCTTCGTCGGCTTCGTACAACTCAGGCAACGCTGGCTCTGCCTTGAACGCTTTCTCCAGGGTCATGCCCGGGTCTGGCGGAATCAATTTGGAAATGCGGTCAACAAAACCAAATGGATGACCAAGAACACGACCAACATCGCGAATAACCGCTTTTGCCGCCATGGTACCGAACGTGATGATCTGAGATACCGCATCACGACCGTACATTTCCGCAACGTGATCAATCACTTGATCGCGCTTATCCATACAGAAATCGACATCGAAATCGGGCATAGATACACGTTCAGGGTTCAAGAAACGTTCGAATAGCAAATCATATTCGAGTGGGTCAAGATCCGTAATTTTTAGCGCGTATGCCACCAATGAACCTGCACCAGAACCTCGACCAGGACCAACTGGAATCGCATTATCTTTCGACCACTGGATGAACTCCATTACGATCAAGAAGTAACCTGGGAATCCCATTTGGTTGATTACGTCGAGCTCAATTTGCAAACGCTCATCATATTCTGGACGTCGTTTCAGACGTTCTTGTTCATCTGGGAATAGAAATTCAAGACGGTCTTCCAATCCCTCGCGAGATTTCATGACCAAAAACTCGGTCTCTTTCATCCCCTCTGTAGGGAAAGCCGGCAGGAAGTATTCGCCAAGACGCACTGTCACGTTACAACGCTTTGCGATTTCAACACTGTTTTCTAGCGCTTCAGGGATGTCAGCAAACAGCTCACACATCTCTTCTTCACTACGTAAATACTGTTGCGTACTGTAATTCTTGGGACGACGAGGGTCTTCTAAAGTATAGCCATCATGAATGGCAACTCGTATTTCATGGGCATCAAACAAGTCTTCGCTGATGAATACCACTTCATTCGTCGCAACAACAGGTAGATCTTCCTGCTCCGCCAATTCCACCGCAAAATGTAAGTAGGTTTCTTCGTCTGGTCGGCCAGTACGAATTAACTCTAAGTAAAAACGATCCGCAAAGTGCTGCTTGTAAAACTCAACACAACTTTCAACAAGCTTTCGGTTGCCTTTTAGTAACGCTTTACCCAGCTCACCACTTTTTCCGCCGGAAAGAACAATCAAACCCTCAGAAAGCTCAGCAAGCCATGCTTTATCAATAACTGGTTGATGTTGAACATGACCACGGAGATAAGCTTTAGAAATCAACAACGTTAGGTTTTTATAACCAGTGTTGTTTGCTGCTAATACCGTTAATTGTGTCAGCTCCTCACCAAACTCATCCGATTGCATTTTAAAATCTGCACCGATGATTGGTTTTACGCCACAGCCATGCGCTGTACCATAGTATTTCACCAGACCGCATAAGTTGGTGAAGTCTGTTAACGCCATCGCTGGCATACCGAGCTCAGCAACTTTCTTAACAAGCGGTGGAACTTTGTTGATACCATCCACCATCGAATAATCACTATGGACTCGAAGGTGAACGAACTTAGGATCTGACATTAACAGGTACCGTCTAACTATATGGTGTTGGGATTCTATATCTTATTAGGAATTCTAACTTAAGAAGACCGGGCTTATCACTGTGAAAGCCGCTTAATTTTCAATACCAAGCGCTTTCTTTACCGGTTTAAAGCTCTTACGGTGCTCACTGATCACACCATGCTGCTCAATGGCTTCAAAATGCGCTTTGGTCGGATAACCTTTGTGCTTAGCAAAACCAAACTGCGGATATTGTTTGTCCAGTTCTTCCATCTCTTGATCGCGAACGACTTTAGCGATGATCGAAGCTGCACTGATCTGGGCAACGCGCAAATCGCCTTTCACGACGGCTTGAGCATCCATTGGCAAGTCTGGACAACGGTTGCCATCAATGAGTGCTAAATCAGGTTGAACATTCAAACCAGCAATCGCACGCTGCATGGCGACCATCGTCGCTTGAAGAATATTCAATTCATCAATCTCGGCTGGAGAACAGCGCCCCACCGCCCAGGCTAATGCTTTTTCTTTAATCTCAGGCAATAACGCAAGACGTTTTTTCTCACTGAGTTTTTTAGAATCGTTCAAGCCCTCAATTGGGTTATTCGGGTCTAAAATAACCGCCGCGGTAACGACATCACCCACCAAAGGACCACGCCCTACCTCATCAACACCCGCGATCAGATGATAGCCTTGCGGATATTCAAACGGTGGTAGTTCTACTTTTGCTTTGGTCGTTTTTGGTTTTACAGCCATGGTAAATCTCTATTTTTTAATCAGTTTTAGAACCGCGCTTGCGGCTTGTTGGTCCGCATCTTTGCGAATCCAGTGATGCATTTCAGTAAACTTATCCAACATTTCTTGGTTGTCGCTCTCTAGTAAACGAGACACTTCATTGAACAAGTTTTCTGGAGTGCATTCTTCTTGTAAGTATTCTTTCACCAACTCCGTGTCTGCAAGAATATTAGGCAATGAGACATACTTTGTTTTTAATAAACGCTTAGCTAAAAATGCCGTTACTGCATTGACACGGTAACCCACCACCATCGGGCGTTTGAGTAACATGCACTCTAACGCGACGGTGCCCGAAGCCAACATCACGGCGTCAGACGCCGTAATCACATTACGGGCGGTATCATCTACTAGCTTAAAATCCAACTCTGGTGCGAATTCTTTCCAAGCCTGTTCAAATTGAGCGCGACGCTTTTGATTAACCAAAGCGACAGCAAAGCCTAAATCAGGGAATTTTTGATGCAGTAACTTACAGGTTTCAATGAACGGTTGAGAAAGCATTTTTAACTCACTTCCACGGCTTCCCGGCAATACTGCCAACCATTTTTTGTCTTGTTCTAAGCCTAGTAATTCGCGCGCTGGTGCTTTTTCTGACGTCAACGGAATTGCGTCTGCCAAAGTGTGGCCAATGAACTCACAAGGCACGTTGAACTTATCGTAGAACGCTTTTTCGAAAGGTAAAAAAGCCAAAACAAGATTCGTTGCCGCTTCGATATTAAAAATGCGCTTTTGACGCCAAGCCCAAACTGACGGGCTAACGTAATGCACCGTTCTAATACCCGCTTTCTTTAAATCTAGCTCAACACGTAAGTTGAAGTCTGGGGCATCGATCCCCACGAACACATCCGGCGGATTCTCTGTAAAATACTTAACAAGCTCTGCTTTTACTTTAAGCAATCTCGGAAGACGACCTAAGACTTCGACCAGTCCCATTACGGCAAGCTCTTCCATATCAAATAGAGACTCGCAACCTTGAGCTATCATCTTAGGGCCACCAATACCCACAAATTCTGCATTTGGGTACTGCTGCTTAACTGCTTTAATAAAGCCCTCACCCAGCGTGTCGCCAGACAATTCTCCGGCAATAATGCCGATACGTAATGGTCTTTCCATATCTACTTCGTCATTTTCCTATGCGTTATGGATAGCGGTTTATACCTATTACAATAAGTAATCATTGTAAGTAAGAAGCCAAAGCTAGCGTTAGAGCAAGCTAGAAAGAGCCATTATTTACTACAATGGGTATTACTACGATGTGATATTACACTATCCATAAAACACAAAAAGACCGCAGCCCAATTTGGGCGCGATCTTTTCAATTTAATCGCTCATTCGTTGACTAACGAATAATGCCACGTTCCGTGGTTTCCAGAATGTCTGAGAAACGCTTCACTGCTGGCCACTCTTGTGCCATTTCAGCAAGGATTGGTTTTACCTCTTCCAAAGTCTTACCTGAACGGTAAATCTCTTTGTACGCTTTTTGTAGCGCGCGAATCTCTGGTTTTTCAAAACCATTGCGCTTTAGGCCAACCAAGTTCAAACCAAAAGGTGTTGCATGGTTACCTTGCGCAAGTACGTATGCTGGTACATCTTGAACCACAGCAGAGCAACCACCAACATAAGCATATGCACCAACGGTACAAAACGGGTGAATCGCAGAAAGTGCCATAACACCTGCGTGATCTTCAACGGTTACGTGGCCACCAAGGATTGCATTGTTGCCAATGTGCGTATGGTTACCAACAATCACATCGTGTGCGATATGTGCATTAACACAAAGCAAGTTATCGTCACCAATAACCGTGGTTGCTTTATCTTGAACGGTGCCACGGTGAACCTGAACGGCTTCGCGAATTACGTTACGATCACCGATAACAACCGTTGTATCTTCACCACCGTATTTCTTATCTTGGTTTTCTTCACCAATCACAGCATGTGGAAAAATGCGGTTATCTTTACCAATTGTCGTATGGCCTTTAATTACGACGTGAGACATGATCTCAGTGCCCTCACCAATTTCCACTGTTGAAGTGATGTAAGTGAATGGGCCTACGGTCACGTTCGCGCCGATTTTTGCGCCTTCTTCTACCACCGCAGCCGGGTGGATTTTAGCGGTTTCATGAATCATATTAAAACTCTCGACGAGCACACTTCAGCTCAGCTGAACATACTACTTCGCCATCGACTTTCGCCACACCTTTAAATGCAGCGATGCCGCGACGCTCTTTCAAAAATTCGACTTCAATAATCATCTGATCGCCCGGCACTACTGGTTTACGGAATTTCGCGCCGTCAACACTTGCAAAGTAGTACAGTTCGTTTTCAGTTGGTGCACCAAATGATTTAAATGCAAGCAAACCTGTTGCCTGAGCCATTGCTTCTAGGATCAGCACACCTGGGAATACTGGCAGTTGTGGAAAGTGACCTGTGAACTGAGGTTCGTTAACCGACACGTTTTTAATCGCGTGAAGGTACTTCTCTTCCTGGAAGTCAATCACTCGGTCGATCAATAAGAATGGGTAGCGATGAGGTAGTAGCTCTTGAATTTCAGAGATGTTCATCGTTTTCTTTTCAGTAGTCAAAGTCGTCTTCCTATATCAATTCTCAACAACCAAGATGGTAGGTAGCGGCAAATGCCACCGATTCAGGAAATGTCCTGCAAAGGATGTACCAGCTTGGTGATTATAGCGCGTCATTATAGAAGAAAAAGACTCGCATTTCGCGAGTCTTTGTTCAGAATTAAGATTCTTCTTTTGGTTCCAGCTGTTTTTCAACGGCTTTCAAGCGTTTATTCATCTCGTCGATGCGATGCACTCGAGTTGCGGTCTTACGCCATTCACGGTTTGTTTGCAGTGGAATACCTGATGAATACAAACCTTTCTCGTCGATACTTCGCATAACCATGCTCATACCGGTGATGGCGACACCATCTGCAATCGTAATGTGACCATTCAGAACCGACGCGCCGCCGATCTGGCAGTACTTACCAATTTTGGTGCTGCCGGCAACAATAGTACCACCTGGCATCACAGTACCATATCCGATCTGCACGTTATGCGCGATTTGAAGCTGATTATCTAGAATGACATTGTCTTCGATTATCGTGTCTTCTAGAGCACCACGGTCAATCGTCGTACATGCACCAATTTCAACACGATTACCGATGCGTACTGAGCCAAGCTGAGGAATTTTGATCCACTCACCTTTATCATTTGCATAGCCAAAACCATCAGAGCCAATGACTGCACCAGATTGAACGAGGCAGTCATCGCCCATAGAAACTTCATGATAAACAGTAACATTAGCCCAAAGCTTAGTATTGTTTCCAAGCTTCGCGTTCTTACCGATAAAACAACCTGCACCAATGCTTACGTTGTCGCCGAGTTCTACACCCGTTTCGATGACAGCATTCGCACCGACTGCTACGTTTGCACCCATCTTCACGTCTGCTGCGATCACAGCACTTGGTGCAATCTCATCAGCAGGCTTTGGTGTCGTGTCCATTGCTTGAACAACACGAGCAAAAGCAACGTAAGGGTCTGCAACCACAAGCGCGTTACCAGAACACTGATCTTTGTGATCGGCTTTCACCATGACGACCGTCGCTTTACACTCTGAAAGGTGCTTAGCGTATTTGGGGTTAGACAAGAAAGTAACATCACCCTCTTGTGCTTTATCCATCGGAGCTACACGACTCACTACAAGTGACTGATCACCAAATAGTTCGCCCCCGGTAATAGTTGCCAACTCGGCTAATGTTAATGTTTTCATAACGTCTTATTTTAGAGCTTTAATAACATCTTCAGAGATGTTGTATTCTGGTTTACCGTATTGAAGTGATGAGATATCAATAACTAGGTCGTAACCTTTTTTATCGGCCACTTTCTTCACTGCATCTTGAATAGTACGGAATAGTTTCGCTTTCTCTTCAGCTTCGCGACGAGCGCTTGCTTTTTCTAGTGCTTGAGCTTTTACTTTGTACTCGCTGTCTAGTTTAGCGATATCAATACGCAATTTTTCAATCTCGTCTTGACCAAGAAGTTCGCCATCGCGCTGAAGTTTCTCAATTTTAGTCTTAGCTTTCGCTTGAATTGATTTCAGCTCGTCTGCTTTACCTTTGAAGTCTTTCTGCATTTTTTGTAGAACAACTTCACGTTGAGGAAGCGCTTGGAAAACCTGAGCTGTGTTTACATAAGCGATTTTCTGAGCTGCTTCTGCAGCATTAGCAAACATTGAAGAACCCAGTACAACAAGGCCAATCCCAGCCGCTTTGATCATTTTATTCAAAATATATTCCTCTTTAGAAAGTTCTACCGATAGTAAATGTGAAGAATTCTTCATCATCACCATCAAATTTATTAACTGGTTTCGCTAGTGAGAAAACCAGTGGCCCCATTGGAGACATCCACTGCAACGCTGCACCGTAAGATGAACGATAGTTACTTGGATCAGAGTAATCGTAGTAGTACTTATCGCCAGTCACCGCGCCTGCTTTGTTGTAATCGAACTCAGTATCCCAAACACTTGCCATATCGAAGAAGATACTCGTACGGATCTGACTGCGTACTTCGTCCGAAGCAAACGGCGTTGGGACGATCAATTCAAGGCTAGCCAATGCTACCGCATTACCACCTACAGAGTCTTCTGTCGCCGTAATACAGCCGTTGTTACCACATGCACCGGAGTTATCCGTGTATACCGCTCGTGGACCAGCACTATTTGAACCAAAGCCACGCAACGTAGTAAAGCCACCTGCGTAGTAGTTTTCATAGAATGGGAACACGTTATCGTTACCATCCGTTTTACCGTAACCATTACCATAACCCAAGCGACCACGCATCAATAGCGTAAATTCATGCTTTTTGGTAAGTGGAATGTACTGACGAACGTCATATTGCATCTTGAAGTACTGAGCATCTGAGCTCGGTACTGTCGCTTTAAAGAATGCACGCTGGTGATTACCCGCCGTCGGGAAATAACCACGGTTCAAGTTATTACGAGTCCAAGAAACATTGACATCAAAGTCATTAGTATTGATGTCACCATCTGGTTGGCCAATACTTTGTGCAAATTTAGCAGCCTGATCGTAAGTTGGTACGTTACCAATCTTGTTGTGTGTGTAACCAACACCAAACTCAAAACGGTTCAGTTCGTCAAAAGGGAAACCCCATGTCAAACTCGCACCATAACTTTGGTTGGTATAGTCGATAATGCCTGCTTCAGATGCTTCAAACTCGTCATAGAAGATCTTACCACCTAAACTCACACCATCTAGGTTCCAGTATGGGTCTCGGTAGTCTAAGCTTACGTTTTTCTGGTAGTCGTTCATCATCGCGTTAATACCAACACGATTACCAGTACCGATAAAGTTATCTTGCTGTAAGCCAACTTGGAAGCTCACACCCGATTCTGTACCGTAGCCGACACCAAAGTTAACACTACCTGAGTTTGCTTCTTTAACTGTGTAGACCAAATCTACTTGGTCATCACTGCCAGGCACACGAACCGTCTGAACTTCAACGTTTTCAAAGAATCCAAGACGATTTAGACGCGTTTTGCCCGTTTCGATTGATTTCGAGTTTAACCAACTGCCTTCCATCTGACGCATTTCACGGCGCAAGACTTCATCTTTGGTTGAGTTATTGCCTGTAAAGCGAATATCACGAACGTAGATACGGTTACCAGGATCAATGTTAACGATAAGAGAAACTTGTTTGTTCTCATCGTCGAACTCAGGGATCGTATTCACTTGTGGATAGGCGTAACCAGATTCACCAAGCACACGTTTAATGCCCTCTTCCATCGAAGTCACACGAGAACCGTTGTAAGTTTCGTTATCTTCAAATGGAACCAGCTTTTCTAGCGTCGCTTCTTCACCGATCAAATTACCACGGAACTTCACGTCTTTAACGGTGTAAACATCCCCTTCCTCTATACCAAGCGTAATGTATACACCTTTTTTGTCAGGGGAAATCGCCACTTGTGTCGAATCGACGTTAAACTTCAGGTAACCGCGATCAAGGTAGTAAGACTTCAACGCTTCAATATCACCAGCAAGCACTTGCTTTTGATATTTGTCATCCGCCAAGAAGTTCCACCACGGAATGTCTACGTTAAGGTTAAAACGAGACAGAAGATCTTCATCAGAAAAGACTTCATTGCCGATAAAGTTGATTTGTTGAATTTTTGCCGATACGCCTTCAGTAAAGACAAACTTCAAGTCAGAACGGTTACGAGGCAATGGGGTTACAACGGCTTTTACCGTCGCATTGTATTTACCAACACTGTAGTAAAAGTCTTCAAGGCCTTTTTCAATGTTGCTAAGCGTTGTACGGTCAAGCGCTTCACCTTCACGAACGCCTGAAGCGTTCAGGTTTTCTTGTAGCTGCTCGTCCTTGATTGCTTTATTGCCTGAAAATGAAATGCTAGCGATGGTAGGACGTTCTTTTACTTGAACAACCAAAATACCGCCATCACGCAGCACTTTTACATCTTCAAAGTTACCCGATGCATACAATGCGCGAATGATGTCTGCGACATCACCTTGGTCAACAGTATCACCGACACGTACAGGCATTTTCAGCAATGCAGCACCTAGTGCTACACGCTGCAATCCATCGATTTCAATATCTTGAACTACAAAGTTCTCTGCTCCATTTGCGGATACACTGGTCGCCAGTAAACTTGCAAATAGAATTCGCTTAATCGCCATACTTGTTCTAATTATTCCTTGCTACTGCTTGTGTCTCTGAACTATCACAGACGAGTAAAATCATTAAATAGCGCCAACGCCATAAGCGCGAATATAATCGCACCACCAATTCGATAACCCATTTCCTGTATTTTTTCAGGCACTGGGCGTCGGATAATTGCTTCTATTGCAAAAAACAGCAAATGACCACCATCCAACATTGGCAACGGGACGAGATTGATAATACCTAGGTTAACACTAATTAGTGCCAGAAAACCTAAAAAGTAAACCAATCCGTAATCGGCAGTTGCTCCTGCACCTTTCGCAATTGAAATTGGTCCGCTCAAATTGTTCAAACCAACGTCACCAACAATCAGCTTTTTCAACATGCTAATTGTCAGCCCAATAACTTGTCCGGTCTTGTCTACTGCTTTACCAATAGACTCGAATACACCAAACTGTAATTCGAAGCGATAACTTTCTGGCCATTCTGCGACTTCAGGTGCGATACCAGCAAAGCCAACGACCTGATTGTTAGCTAGCTCACGGCTACCTGGCGTTAACGTGAATAGGCGCTCTTCGCCTTGACGTAATACAACGACATCAATTGGCGTTTCCGGATTAGAACGAATGGCTTCTACCACATCATTCCAACTCGTTACTTTTTGACCACCCATCTCGATGATTTCATCACCAGCGAGCAGTCCTGCTTTTTCAGCGGCGCCACCCTCACTAACCTGTGCTAACTCCGTAAAAATTTCAGGAGTATAGGGTTTAAAGCCGAGAGATTTCATCGTAGATTCTGTTTCAGGATCAAACTTCCAATCTCGGATATCTAATGTTTTGGTGACCTCTGAACCCACTTCGTCGGCTGAAGACAAAGTGATGGTCATAGAGTCATCGCCAATATGGGAGATAAGCCCCATATTAACCGATTCCCAATCCGGTGTTTTGATGCCAGAGATAGATTTTAGTTCCATCCCGGATTCAATTCCTGCTTTAGCAACGATTGAATTGGGCGTAATATCACCAATTACCGGCTTAACTGCGGGCACACCGATAAGGAACACGAACCAATATGCCACAATTGCAAATAAGAAGTTAAAGATAGGACCCGCAGCAACGATCGATGTGCGTTTCCAAAGTGGCTTCTGATCAAAAGCCATGTGCTTTTCGTTGTCTGGGACTTCATCAACACGGCTATCCACCATCTTGACGTAGCCACCTAGTGGGATCATTGAAATACTGTATTCAGTTCCATCTTTGCCCACTTTGCTCCAAATCGACTTGCCAAAGCCAATGGAGAATTTTTCGACTTTAACGCCACATCGACGCGCAACCCAAAAATGACCAAATTCGTGCACCGCGACCAAAATGCCCAATGCAACGATAAAAGAAACCAAATTCCATAAAATACCAGTCATTAGCTACGCTCACGTAATAGTTCTAAGGCGATAGTTCGTGACATTCTATCTAGCTCTATCAAGCTTTCCAAGCTATTCACATTCTCAGTTCTATGGTTTGCAATGATTTTGTTCAATATCGCCTCATTGATGCGCGCGATATCTGTAAAACCGAGACGATTATTCAGAAAAGCATCAACAGCAACTTCGTTCGCCGCATTCAAAGCCGTCGTCGCATGTTGCCCCTCATAACACGCATCAATCGCCAGCTTCAAACAAGGGTAACGGGCAAAATCTGGCTGTAAAAAGGTCAACTCACCAACTTGGGTAAAATCAAGCGGTTTCACACCAGCATCCACTCGTGATGGGTAAGACATTGTAAGGGCAATCGGTGTCGCCATATCAGGCTCACCCATCTGCGCCAATACTGAGCCATCACGGTATTGCACCATCGAATGAATAACAGATTGTGGGTGAATGATCACCTTTAGCTGCTCGCGAGCTGCATTGAATAGCCATTTTGCTTCAATGTACTCAAGGCCTTTATTCATCATGGTCGCGGAATCGACCGAAATTTTCGGCCCCATTGACCAGTTAGGGTGAGCAATCGCTTGTGCAGGTGTCACTGTGTCTAACTCTGCAATGTCGGTATAACGGAACGGACCGCCCGAGCCAGTAAGCAGAATAGAAGAAATACCATGCTCTTCAAGGTTACAACGACCCAAGTTAGTCTGAACTTGCTGTGGAAGGCACTGGAATATAGCGTTGTGCTCACTGTCCACAGGAAGCAATTCTGCGCCATGTTCTGCTACGGCATCGATAAACAGTTGCCCTGACATAACCAGAGCTTCTTTGTTCGCAAGCAAAATGCGCTTACCCGCTTTCACGGCTGCCATCGTCGGCAATAAACCTGCTGCACCTACGATTGCTGCCATCACGCTATCGACTTCTTCTAGCGAAGCGACATGACAAAGTGCATCAATACCACCGAGTACTTCCGTATTTGGCGCAATTGATGCTAGTTCGGATTTCAACGCAGTTGCTGCCGCTTTATCCGCCATCACGGCGTACTTAGGCTGCCATTTACGGCACAGCGCAACCATTTTATCAACGTTCGTGCTTGCCGCTAATGCGACGACTGAAAACTGCTCAGGGTTTTGTTCAACCACTTTAAGTGTGCTTGCACCGATTGAGCCTGTTGCACCAAGAATCGTTAAATTTTGCATGATGTAAGACCGTTAGAAAAACTCAGGAGCGACGATGCCGCTCCCGATAAATTAGAATACGTAGTAGAGAAGAGCAAATACTGGGAATGCGGCGGTTAAGCTATCGATCCGATCGAGAATACCACCATGGCCAGGAATGATGTTACTGCTGTCCTTAATGCCAGAAACGCGTTTAAACATGCTTTCCACTAAGTCACCAAGTACTGAAATAACCACCGTAATTAACGTAATGATGACCATATGTACAGGACTGGTAAATTGAATATCGAACCAACCCGCAAATAACCAACCCACAACCAGTGCGGCGATAATGCCACCAATTAAACCCTCAATGGTTTTATTTGGACTGACGTTTGGTGCCATTTTACGCTTACCCATGCTCTTACCAGCAAAATAAGCACCGCTATCTGCAGCCCATACCAAGAAACAAACATACAGCACTAATTTTGCGCCGTGGTATGGATCCACTGAAATATCAGACGCTCTAAGAATGATCACACTCCACATGAATGGAATCAGGGTCAAAAAGCCAAATACATGACGAAGCGCTTTGCTGCGTTGCCATAGATTAGTGGTCTTCGGGTAGGTAATGGCCATACCACTTGCAACAATCCACCAGATAAAACCAAGTCCCAAAACGGTGTAATGCGGAAAAGTAAGATGGTTAAGGTTTGTCACATCTGGGGAGATAAACAAAAAGCTCAATCCGGTTACAACCACAGCTGGAACCAATGCCGCAATGCGTGAATTGCTCTCAGTAAACTGTGTCCACTCCCAAAATCCTAAGAGCGTTATCGCTGCTATTGCGATAATAAAGCCCATTAGGGTAATTTAAAATACCTAAAATAACTAGGGGAGCTAAAATTAGTGCGGTTATTATTCTCTGTTTCAAACTAACTAGTCCTTATTGAGCAGCCATCAATGCTTTGACTTGCTCACCCGTACAGCCGAAACGACGTTCTCGGTTGATAAACCAAGTGACAGCCTCAACTAGGCTATCTTCATCAAAATCTGGCCAGTACTCCTCGGTAAAGTACATTTCTGCATACGCCATTTGCCATAACATAAAGTTACTAATGCGACATTCACCACTCGTACGAATCAAAAGATCAACTTCTGGTAGATCGGCCATGGTCAGATGCTGGGTAATCAACTGCTCGTTGATGTCTTCTACACGGATCTCACCGTTACGTGCTTTCGACGCTAACGCTTTTGCCGCCTCAGTGATATCCCATTTTCCACCGTAGTTAGCCGCGATGTTAATCACCATTCCAGTATTGCTTTCAGTCAAGGCTTCTGCTTCCGCAATTTTGCCTCTTAAACGATCACTGAAACGACTGGTATCACCAATAACACGCAAACGTAAGTTATTTTTGTGCAGCTTTTTCACTTCACTTGATAATACTGAAATAAACAGCTCCATTAGCAGACCGACTTCTTCTTCAGGGCGGCGCCAATTTTCACTACTAAAGGCGAATAATGTGACCGCATCAATACCAAGTTTCGATGCAGCTGCGATGGTCTTACGAACAGCGTTAACGCCTTTTTTATGACCAAATACGCGAGGTTTTCCTTTGGACTTAGCCCAACGACCATTACCGTCCATAATGATGGCAATATGTTTCGGGAGGGAATCAGAGAAGGCTTGAGAATTTTGCATAGGGAGTTAAGTGAGTTCCATCAGTTGGATAGACTAACACAAAAAAACGCTGCGCTGTGAGCACAGCGTTTTCCAACAGTGATGTAGGTGGAGTATTAAACTTCCATCAACTCTTTTTCTTTCGCAGCAAGAACATCATCGATCTTCTTAACGGCTACGTCAGTTAGTTTTTGAATTTCGTCTTGTGCTTTACGATCTTCATCTTCAGAAATTTCTTTGTCTTTTAGAAGACCTTTTAGATCGCTGTTTGCGTCACGACGGATGTTACGTACAGCAACACGAGCGCCTTCTGCTTCACCACGAACGATTTTTACTAGGTCTTTACGACGCTCTTCTGTTAGCGGTGGAAGTGGAACACGAATGATAGTGCCAGCAGACATTGGGTTTAGACCAAGGTCAGACATCATGATCGCTTTCTCAACCTTTTGCGTTAGCTCTTTGTCGAACACTGTGATTGCTAGAGTACGAGCGTCTTCAGCAACAACGTTAGCGACTTGGTTAAGAGGAGTAGCAGCGCCGTAGTATTCTACAGAGATACCAGATAGTAGGCTTGGGTGCGCGCGGCCAGTACGAACTTTAGAAAGGTTGTTCTTTAGCGCTTCAACACTTTTGTCCATGCGCTCTTGCGCGTCTTTATTGATTTCGTTAATCACGGTTTCACCTTAAAAATGTCATCTTTCCTGAAGAAAGCCTAAGGGGCTTAAGCAAAGCAGAATGCCACTCTACAATAGTTGAATGGCATTGAGATTTACGCGTCAGCGCAGATCAAAGTGCCTTCAGCTTCACCCATTACCACGCGGCGTAGTGCGCCTGGCTTGTTCATGTTAAATACGCGGATTGGCATTTTGTGGTCACGAGCAAGAGTGAACGCAGCCAAGTCCATTACTTTCAATTCTTTATCCAGAATTTCAGCGTAAGATAGCTTATCATACAGCTCTGCGTCTGGGTTTGCTACAGGGTCAGCCGTAAATACGCCATCAACTTTTGTTGCTTTTAGAACTACGTCAGCTTCAATTTCGATACCACGTAGACACGCCGCAGAGTCTGTTGTGAAGAATGGGTTACCAGTACCTGCTGAGAAAATCACAACACGGCCTTGGCGAAGTTCACGGATAGCGTCTGCCCAATTGTAATCGTCACACACACCTTTTAGAGGAATTGCAGACATTACGCGAGCGTTTACGTATGCACGGTGAAGTGCATCACGCATTGCTAGGCCATTCATTACCGTTGCAAGCATGCCCATGTGGTCACCAACAACACGGTTCATGCCTGCTTCTGCAAGACCTGCACCACGGAATAGGTTACCACCACCGATTACAACACCAACTTGAACACCTAGTTCAACCAGCTCCTTAACTTCTTGAGCCATACGATCAAGAACCGCAGGATCAATACCGAAACCTTCTTCGCCTTGAAGAGCTTCACCACTCAGTTTTAATAGAATACGTTGATACGCTGGTTTAGGGTTCGTAGTCATGGAGTTTACCTTCCAAAAAGAGAGTTGTTGATTAACAGTCATAAATAGATACAAAGGTTCTTATAGCTATTGATCACGGCAAATCTAAATTGATCACAGTAAATCTAAGTTGAACAAGGCAAATGTTAATGTGGCGCATCGCCCTTTGCTCATAAAAAGACCGCAGCCAAGGCCACGGTCTAATATTTGCACAATTCGCTAAGGATTAACCTTTTTGAGCTAGTGCTACTTCTTCAGCGAAGCTTAGGCCTTCTGCTTTCTCGATACCTTCACCAACTTCTAGGCGAACGAATGTAGCAACTGAAGCACCTTTTTCTTTTAGCATTTCGCCAACAGATTTTTTAGGTTCCATGATGAACGCTTGACCAGTCAGAGAAACTTCGCCAGTGAATTTCTTCATGCGGCCTTCAACCATTTTCTCTGCGATTTCTTTTGGCTTGCCTTCGTTCATAGCGATTTCAACTTGAACTTCACGCTCTTTAGCAACTACGTCTGCAGGTACGTCAGATGGGTTTACGTACTCTGGACGAGAAGCAGCTACGTGCATTGCAACGTGCTTAAGAGTTTCAGCGTCGCCTTCACCAGCAACAACTACACCGATTTTCTCACCGTGACGGTAAGAAGCGATTGCAGCACCTTCAACGTACTGTACGCGACGGATAGTGATGTTCTCACCGATCTTAGCTACTAGAGTTACGCGAGCTTCTTCGAATTGAGCTTGAAGCTCTTCAACAGAAGCTTTAGAAGCTAGAGCTGCAGCTGCAACTTCTTCTGCGAATGCAGTGAAGTTACCGTCTTTAGCAACGAAGTCAGTTTGGCAGTTAACTTCAAGAAGAACAGCAACGCCGTTTTCTTCTTTGATGATGATTGCGCCTTCAGCTGCAACGTTACCAGCTTTTTTAGCTGCTTTCGCTGCGCCTGATTTACGCATGTTTTCAATTGCTAGTTCGATGTCAGCGTTTGCTTCTACAAGCGCTTTCTTACATTCCATCATGCCAGCGCCAGTGCGCTCGCGAAGTTCTTTAACTAGAGCAGCAGTTACAGTTGCCATTCTCTATTCCTCGTTTGGTTCGAAATAAGGTAAAAAACAGGGGCCTACATTGTCGGCCCCCATTGCTAACTATAACTCAATCTATGCTACAACAAGGTTTCACATAGACTAAGTGTGACGCAGAGCCGCTATTATTCAGCTTCTACGAAACCGTCTTTTTCAGCAACTACTGCAACGTCTTTGTTGCGGCCTTCAGTTACTGCAGATGCAGCAGCGTTTAGGTATAGTTGTACAGCGCGGATTGCGTCGTCGTTACCTGGGATGATGTAGTCAACGCCATCTGGGTTAGAGTTAGTATCTACCACAGCGTAAACTGGAATACCTAGGTTGTTAGCTTCTTTAATTGCAATGTGCTCGTGATCAGCGTCGATTACGAATAGAGCGTCTGGTAGGCCGCCCATATCTTTGATACCACCAAGAGATTTCTCTAGCTTCTCCATTTCGCGAGTACGCATTAGAGCTTCTTTCTTAGTTAGTTTTTCGAAAGTACCGTCTTGTGCTTGTGCTTCGAATTCTTTTAGACGCTTGATAGATTGACGAACTGTTTTGTAGTTCGTTAGCATGCCGCCCAACCAACGGTTGTTAACGTAGTATTGGTTGCTTGCGATAGCAGCTTCTTTAACAGCTTCAGATGCAGCGCGTTTAGTACCTACGAATAGAACTTTACCTTTCTTCTCGCCAACTTTAGCTAGTTCAGCTAGAGCTTCGTTGAACATTGGTACAGTTTTTTCTAGGTTGATGATGTGAACGCGGTTACGAGCACCAAAGATGAATGGCTTCATTTTTGGGTTCCAGTAACGAGTTTGGTGACCGAAGTGAACACCAGCTTTCAGCATATCGCGCATTGATACAGTTGCCATTTTAAAATCCTCTATGGGGTTAGGCCTCCACATCCCCCATAATTCCGACCAAGCTTCTGCTCAGCACCCCGGAACATGTGACGGAATGTGTGTGATTTAAAGATAAAAGTTATTCGGAAGAAAGCCGCTTCGCCATTAATCTAAAGAAAATGAAGAGAACAACCCTCGATTCCGGCGCGCTTTATACCATATTTTAGCCCAACATGGCTAGTAAAAATTGTTTGTTACATTCTCTCTTATTCATTGAATACCCCGCGTTACCCATGAACAAATTCGCTCTTCTAATACAAAGAAAGCGAAACGCATATTCTGAACCGACTTGGGTTCCGTACAATATGTCTGATAGAATGCGCTCATTCGCACGTTCACGTGCTTACGAATAAGTAGAGAAAGCCAATGTCAATCAAGATTAAAACTGCTGAAGAAATCGAACGCATGCGTATTGCGGGCAAGCTAGCCGCAGACGTTCTAGAAATGATCGAACCGTACATCAAAGCTGGTGTAACGACAGACGAGCTAAACCAAATCTGTCACGATTACGCTCTAGAGAGAGGCGCATACTCTGCACCGCTTGATTACCATGGATTCCCTAAATCAATCTGTACCTCTATCAACCACATCGTTTGTCACGGCATTCCCGCTGCAGAAGATGAAATGGGTGCAAATGGCCAAATGAAACCTGCGGTTTTGAAAGATGGCGACATCATCAACGTCGATATTACGGTTATCATTCCTGACGATGAAAATGCTGACCTCAGTGTTCGTCCACAAGGTTACCATGGTGATACATCAAAAATGTTCCTAGTGGGTGAAGTATCACCTGCGAACAAGCGCCTATGTATGGTTGCCCAAGAAGCGCTATACATCGGTATGCGTCAAGTGAAGCCTGGTGCGACAGTTGGTGATATCGGTACAGCTATCGAGAAATACATCAAAGACAACAACAAGAACAACCCTCGCAATAAGTTCTCGATTGTTAAAGATTTCTGTGGCCACGGTATTGGTAATGAGTTCCATGAAGAGCCTCAAGTGGTGCATTACAAGAACAAAGATCGCCGCGTATTGAAAGAAGGTATGTGCTTTACTATTGAACCAATGATCAATGCAGGTAAGTTCGGATGCACTGTTGACGTACAAGACGACTGGACGGTTTACACTGGCGACGGCAAAAACTCAGCGCAATGGGAACACACCATCGTGGTGACTAAAGAAGGTTGTGAAGTGTTCACTCTTCGTAGCGATGACACCATTCCTCGCTTAATGAAAAACATCTAATCAATTCTATCTATTACTATCCCCGCCAGTGCGGGGATATTTTTTATCAGCATCAAATTTGTTAGATTGCTAATAGGTTTAGCTTGCACGGATAGCAAATATGACACTTCAGTCCCCTCTCACGTTTACCGATGAGCAAATCAATGTCGGCGAACTTAAACAACAACTCGAACAATTCAGTTCATATCAAAAGCAAGAATTTCTTAATCATCACCCAGTGACTAACCTCGTGTTGTCGCGTGCTGAATATATGGATTTGCTCCTTAACCGTTTATGGCAACACTTTGGTTTCAATGATATTCACAACATTTCGTTGATTGCTGTCGGTGGATATGGACGTGGCGAGCTTCACCCTCTATCCGATATTGATATTCTGATCTTATCGAATCATCGCCTGCCAAATGCACTCGAAGCCAAAATCAGTGAATTCATCACCCTCTTGTGGGATTTGAGACTTGAAGTTGGGCATGCCGTACGCACTGTTGAACAATGCGCAGAAATCGGTCGCTCAGATCTCACGGTAGCCACTAACTTACAAGAAGCACGGCTGCTTTGCGGCAGTGAAAATACATTCCAAGCCCTAAAAAATGTGGTGCTATCAGATTCTTTTTGGCCTAGTGAAACCTTTTACCAAGGCAAAATTCAGGAACAACGTGAGCGCCACGCCCGCTACCATGACACCACCTATAACTTAGAGCCTGATATCAAATCGACGCCTGGTGGGTTACGAGACATTCATACTTTAAGCTGGGTGGCTCGCCGCCATTTTGGTGCCACAACGCTACTTGAAATGAGCCGTTTTGGATTCTTAACCGATGCCGAATACCGTGAACTAGTTGAATGCCAAGACTTTTTGTGGCGCGTTCGTTTTGCGCTTCATATTGAATTGCGCCGCTACGACAACCGCTTAACCTTTGCTCATCAAGCCCAAGTTGCTGAGCACCTAGGCTACATAGGGGAGGGAAACCGCGGCGTAGAAATGATGATGAAAGAGTTCTACCGTACCCTCCGTCGTGTCTCAGAACTCAACAAAATGCTGCTCAAATTATTCGACCAAGCGATCATCAATGGTGGCGCAACACAAGATGCTGAAATCATTGATGAAGACTTTCAACGTCGAGGTTCGTTAATTGAAGCGCGTAAGCCAGCACTGTTTCAAGCGCGTCCAGAAACCATTCTGGATATGTTTATTCACATTGCAAACGACTCAAGCATTGAGGGAGTCAGCCCGCCTACTCTTCGCCAACTTCGCACGGCACGTCGTCGTTTAAATAAGTTTCTGCATACCATTCCAGAAGCCCGAGAAAAATTCATGACTCTGTGTCGACACCCGAACGCCCTTCACAAAGCGTTTAGCTTAATGCACCGTTTGGGCGTTCTTGCCGCGTATCTACCGCAGTGGAGTCAAATTGTTGGTCAAATGCAGTTTGATTTATTCCATGTCTATACGGTCGATGAGCACAGTGTTCGCTTACTTAAACACATCAACACATTCAGCTATGCAGAAAACCATAATAAACACCCTATCTGCTGCGAAATTTACCCTCGCATCCAGAAAAAAGAGCTGCTGATTCTTGCTGCTATTTTCCATGATATTGGTAAAGGCAGAGGCGGCGATCATTCTGTCATTGGCGAGGGTGAGGCCTACGATTTTTGTATTGAACACGGCTTATCGAAACCCGAAGCAAAACTGGTTAGCTGGTTGGTACGTCATCACTTAATTATGTCGGTAACGGCGCAGCGCCGTGATATATACGATCCAGATGTGATCACTGAATTCGCAAAACAAGTTCGGGATGAAGAACGCCTTGAATTCTTGGTCTGTTTAACGGTCGCCGACATTTGCGCGACTAACCCCGAACTTTGGAACAGTTGGAAACGTACATTGCTTGCTGAGTTATTCTATTCCACTCAAAGAGCCCTACGCCGAGGATTAGAAAACCCCGTCGATGTACGTGAACGCATCCGACATAACCAGCAGATGGCATCTGCTTTGCTTCGCAAAGAAGGGTTCTCTGCCCGTGAAATTGAAGTATTGTGGCAGCGTTTCAAAGCCGATTATTTCTTGCGTCATACTCACAAGCAGATTGCATGGCATTGTGAAAATTTACTGCGCATGGAAGACCCATCTAAACCGCTCGTTCTGATCAGCAAAAAAGCCACTCGTGGCGGCACTGAAGTGTTCGTTTATACCAAAGACCAACCCGCACTATTTGCAACCGTCGTCGCGGAGCTCGATCGCCGAAACTTTAACGTTCATGATGCTCAAATCATGACCAGCAAAGATGGCCATGTGCTCGATACATTCATGGTTCTCGATCACCATGGCAATGTCATTGATGAATCTCGTCATAGTGCAGTCAGCAAACACATCACGCATGTCCTTGAAGATGGCCGTCCAACAAAGATCAAGACTCGTCGAACGCCACACAAACTTCAGCACTTTCACGTAAAAACTAAAGTCGATTTTTTACCAACCAAAGGCAAAAAACGCACGCTGATGGAGTTTGTCGCCCTAGACACACCAGGCTTACTCGCTAAAGTCGGACGTACTTTTGCAGATTTAGGCATTAACTTACACGCCGCGAAGATCACCACCATTGGTGAACGCGCCGAAGACTTGTTTATTCTGACGAGTGATGCAGGTGGACGCTTGAGTGAAGAACAGCAAGAAGAGCTACGCGAAATGTTGATTGAACGGTTATCCGATTCGGTTTCTGCATAGCAAAGGGGCGCTTTTCTTTTGTAAAATATCGGTGGGCAAGAACGAGAGCGATCTTGCCCACAAGTTGAACAATTTGACTAAATATCAGCTATCTAGCTCAAATGTGGGCTGCTACAGTTACAAAGAAGACTTATTCTAGTGACTAGACAGAGGTAGCCTATGTATCCACACCTCACTGGTTTGGGCATCCACGACCCAAAACAGATTGAACGTTATTCCCTTCGACAAGAAGCTCATAAAGACGTCCTCAAAATATACTTCCACAAACAAAAAGGTGAGTTCTTCGCTAAAAGCGTAAAATTTAAATACCCACGCCAAGTGAAGAATGTGTTGGTTGACAGTGGCAGCCACAAGTACAAAGAAATTACGGAAATAAACCGCAACTTGACCTTAGTGATCGACGAGTTAAACAAGATCACTAAGCCAGTGAAAACTGCAGAAGTCGATGTAAAAGAAAAAATTCTGTCCGATCTTCGTCATCTAGAAAAAGTGGTTTCGAGTAAGATCGCCGAGATCGAAGCCGATCTAGAAAAGCTTAAGTAAACCATTTCATTTCTCAAGGAGAAAAAGGGTTGATATTCATATCAACCCTTTCTCGTTTTATCTCTCGTGGACTCTGAGCAATCTACGTGCGTTATTTTAGCAGTGATTCATCCCATTCAAATCGAGCAAACAGTTGTTGCCAAGTTTCATCAATATCCGCTTTCATTACGATCTCTTCGTTCGTAAACGGATGAACAAAACGCAACTCTGATGCATGCAACAACAAACGATGTGAGTCAAATTCGGTGCGATACAGTTTATTGTGTTTACCATCACCATGAGTGGTATCCCCGACAATAGGATGACGTAGGTGCGCCATATGTCGACGCAACTGGTGTTTTCGGCCTGTCTTCGGCTTCATTTCCATCAAACAGTAGCGCGTCGTTGGAAACTTACCTGTTGAGTAAGGCACTTCCACTTTCGCCAGAGGCTTGTATGCCGTCACAGCGTCTTGAGCTTCTTTCTCTTGCGAGGCAAACTTGTCTGCAATCTTATCAAGCTCAACTTTAAGTGCGTAATCCAGCACCCCCTCTTCTGCTATCCAGCCTCGAACGATCGCGTGATAAGTTTTCTCCATCTTATGTTCGGCAAACATTGGCATAACTTGCGATGCCACTTCACTCGACAGCGCAAACACCAATACACCTGAAGTTGGACGATCTAAACGATGCAAAGGAAATACATGCTGCCCAATTTGGTCACGCAGTGTTTGCATTACGAAAAGCGTCTCGTGCTTATCTAACCAACTGCGATGCACCAACATACCGGCAGGCTTATTCACTGCGACAAAGTACTCATCCTGATATACGATCTCCAACTCCACTGGAGCAACAACGTGTGATGTTTCTTGTTCTGACATTAAGATTACTTACATAGTTCGTCGATGGTTCGGATGGTCACGAGCAGCTCAGCGTAATGCGGCTCTTGTTTCCATGCTTCTGCAAAGTAAGGTTCGATAGAGAAACCTCTTGGCAAAGGCTGCGAGCTTTCCACTAACGCTCGCATCCTTACAATAAAAATCCACTGCAACCATTCATGCGGGTGCAATGTATCAATTGCAAAAGGCTCAGAGCTTTGCAGGGCTTGTGTCGATGGCTTCGTTTGCTGCCAAAGTTCATGTTGCTGCAATTGCGCCTCAAGTTGTTGAAGTAAGTCGACCAATTGGGTGTTTGTTGCCATTAATTCTGTCTCGAACCTTGAATTAGCCGAGAATGATACCATTTCTTGTGAAAGAACGTTAGGATGTCGTATTTAATGGAAAATATTCATACCCTCACCCAGTTACTCAGCAACAGCCACTGCGAATATCAGATCTTCGATCTCGGTCGTCGAATCAAAACCATCGACCCATCGCTTTTTTCCGATGTAGAAAAGGTCAATGTCCTTACCCATTCCCAATGCAGCGCAAGGCGCACTTAGCGATCGCCTATTGGAATGAAAAAAAGCAGCCTTGGATTTGGTTTCTGAAGTTTGAGTTGGATGAACGTGGTTTATTAAAGCAATCCGATATTGGTAACTTCATCAAATACGTCATTGAAGCCATGGGTACTCGCCTCAGCGCAGATATCTCGGAAGAACAACAGCAAAAGCTTTCAAACAATCCATACACTTTCAAACCTGCTGAAGAAAAAATGGCGGTATTCCACAGCCAAGTGCGCGCGAACTTAGGTTTACCCACCAGCCAATATTACGAGCATACTCAGCATTACTTCACTGGTGGCCTAGGCTGGGAGAACTGGCAAACCGTCGGTCTGCAGGGCATCACAGATATGGCAGCGCGTCTTGGCAAAGAGCAAAATGGTGTGACATTGCGAAAGGCTTTAAATCACTTACCAAATGAGCCACTCTACGCTTTACTTGGCGCGTTAGAACATGTGGATTTGCAAGACCGTTTGGCTGAACGTATCGCAGAAAAAGCACAACAAGAAATGGATAGTAACGAACCTGACTTATTCTTGTTATCTGCATTGATTCGTGCACTATCTGGCGCTCCAGTTGAGACATCTCTACCAATACTGAAAACCATCTTGGCAAGCCCGCGTTTGAGCCACCAAGAAGTGCTTATTGGTATTGCGGGTCGTACTTGGCATCTATTGGCAGAGGCAAATGTTGCTGAGCTATTTTTACTGCGTCTGGCTCAAACCAGTAACCAAGCCCTATTTAACCAATTGTTTGCTGATTTGGTTATGCTGCCAGAGCTGAGAATGGTATTGCTACCACTCTCGCATTCAAGTCCATCAGAAGAACTGGCGACTGCGCTCATCAAACTGCAGCAGGCCACAAAAGGATAGTCAAGGATTAGACATGATTGGAGACCTTCGCCATATTAGGGCTATGCTTTTTCTGCTTTCTGTTTTGGCAGCAGCGACGTCAATCTGAGTTGGCAAAAGCAGCCATCACGCGAAAATGCGAACAGTTAGATCTGCAATTGGTGAGCATGGCTTTTGGTGCGCATAAACTGAAAACGCCAGAGGGGATCTGGCGTTGGCATACAATCTATCAGTTTGAGTTTTCATCGCTTGGTGATGATTGTTACCAAGGACAATTAACCATGGTTGGATTTAGGCCGCAGAACTTTCACCTACCGCCACATCGCTTGTAAATTCCATTTCAAAATAAGGGCCATACAGGTCCTTATTCTCCCGTTTTTTTGTAAACCCTATTTTTTCCAACACAATCATTGACGCGTCGTGGTGACTATTCACGTTCGCTTTGACTCTGTGCAGCCCTAACTCACGACATGCTTTTGGAAAAAACGCCTTTAACGCTTCTGTCGCTAACCCTTTACCCCAATAAGCTTTATCAAAGATAAAACCTAGCTCAGGTTCATGATCCAAGTTAGAAATAAACACATGTCCCATGTAATCACGGCTTGTGCTCTCAAGCACAGCCATGCTGTAGACATGTTCATCATCCAGAATCTTCTCAAACAACTGTTTTGCAGAAGACACAGTATGAGGTCCGTTCAATTCTGCGCGGTTTTTAGCACAGCAATTCAACATCACGAACTCTAGTTGCAACGACTCATTGTAGGGTAGAAGAAGCATTCTTCTGGTTACTATGGTCACATCTATTCCTTGATTACAGCAAACTTCATTTATCTGCAGTAGATAAGCAATACGCCTTAACTGCAGCACATAACGCCTTTGAGAAGCCGAAAGTTAAACCAACTGGTTGGAAAGAAACTTGATCTGGATTGTTTTATTCAGTGTTATGAGGATTTTATAAATAATGTGACATGACGACTTTCAATTGGTTAGATTTATAAAAGCGTCAATAATAAGAAAGGCCCCGACACAAACGTATCGGGGCCATAGTCTTACTCGCAGCAGTCCGGCTACTAATTAGTGCTCCATGCATCATCCATAATAGTGGCTGAATCCGTCAGCTTGGTCCTTACGTCGCCGTCCTAGCGGTGTCCTTATCATCCTGATAGCTAACAATCCTCGTTAGCACGCATCACTTGTTCCTTGAGCGGTGTCCCTTGCATCTTCCTGATGCTGTCCTTACCTCAATCCTATGAGGGGTCCATTGTCTATCCTTAGTCATCAACATCCTATTGATGATTGTATCCTTACAATGTCCTACGCTCCTTGCTTGATCACTCATCCTGAATAACCAAATCGTCTTCCTGACGATAACCAAATCCTTGGTGCTTTCCTGTTCCGTGTCTGCTTCCTGCCGACAAGGTTTAATTTACGCTTTTCCCTTTAAATCTCAATCT
Organism: Vibrio alfacsensis; assembly: GCF_003544875.1. Classification (NCBI taxonomy): domain Bacteria; kingdom Pseudomonadati; phylum Pseudomonadota; class Gammaproteobacteria; order Vibrionales; family Vibrionaceae; genus Vibrio; species Vibrio alfacsensis. The sequence continues at coordinate 807,214 of NZ_CP032093.1, read as the reverse complement.
ACCTTAGAGAATCTTTTGTCGAAAATTTTAGTTAAAAGATGTTAAATTCTTATATTTCATGCATTTAGATTCTTTATTTTCTATTTGGTTGATGACGAAATCGTTTTCTCTCACAACCTGTGTAAGAGATCTCGCACAAGGCTCTACCGAAATTGCCATTCGCCAAAATAAGTCGTGCGAAGTATGATGATAAAAGTCATTTTAGTAGGGACAAATTATGTTAACTCAAGACATCACTAAAGAGCTGGAAGCCGTGATGGAACAGCTACAGCAGCAAGGTAAAGAGCCAACCGTAGCACTGGTTAAAGCTCGAATGAAAACACCAGTACCAATGCCTGCACTGATTGCGACAATCAAGAGCTGGAAGAACGCAAATGGCGTTCCTAAAATCGAAGTGGCGTTGCAAACACCAAAAGAAGATGATCGTATTACTGTTCTAGAAAATACCGTCGCAAAACTACTCGATCGTATTGAACGACTAGAAGCACAAATGAGTGAGAAAACATCATGAAATTATGGGTAGATGCGGATTCGTGTCCGAAAGTCATCCGCGAAACTATCGTTCGTGCTGCTGAGCGCACAGGTGTTGATTGCACTTTTGTGGCTAACCACCTTGTTCCTGTGCCTAAGCGAGCGAACATTCACACTCTTCAAGTACCCGCAGGCTTTGACATCGCTGATAATGAAATTGTACGTCGTGTTGAGGCCAACGACCTGGTGATCACTTCTGATATCCCCCTTGCGGATGAAGTGATCAGCAAAGGTGCGCTCGCACTAAGTTCTCGGGGCGAGCTATACACGAAAGATACCATCAAAGCACGTTTAAACATTCGTGACTTTATGGATACCATGCGTTCTAGTGGCATACAAACGGGTGGTCCGGCGGCTTTATCTCAAACAGAGCGCCGTGAATTTGCCAATCACCTCGACCGAATTCTTGCAAAACGCTAGCGCCCAAGCGCTCTAAACAACAAAAAGCCTGCAACGAATGCAGGCTTTGTTTTAGCAAAATGAGATTGCTCATTAAGGCGTGTAGTACGTTGCCGCACCAGGACCTACAGGCAGACCGAATACGAATACCCACAGGTAGAACAGCACACTCCAACCAACAAGGAAGACAATCGAGTAAGGCAACATGGTCGCGATCAGCGTACCGATACCTAGGTTCTTCATATAGCGAGTCGCCACAGCAAGGATAAGGCCGAAGTAACTCATCATTGGTGTGATGATGTTCGTCGTTGAGTCACCGATACGGTAAGCCGCTTGAATCGTTTCAGGCGCGTAACCGACTAGCATTAGCATTGGTACAAAGATTGGTGCAGTTACTGCCCACTGCGCTGATGCTGAACCAATCATCAAGTTAATGAACCCACACATTAAGATGAAGGCAAAGAACAGCATTGGGCCAGTTAGACCAATTTCTTGTAAGAAGCTTGCACCTGCTACTGCAAACACTTGACCAAAGTTCGTCCACTTAAAGAAAGCAACAAATTGCGCAGCAAAGAATACCAGTACGATGTACATACCCATTGACGACATTGACTTCGACATGGCATCAATCACATCGCGATCATTTTTCATAGTGCCAACAACGCGACCGTAAACAAAGCCCGGTACTGCGAAGAAAACAAAGATAAACGCGACGATACTCTTCAAGAATGGAGAACCCGCTACTGTGCCAGCGTCAGAACGTAGAACACCATCAGCAGGAACAATCGTCCATGCTAGTAGTGCAGAAACAGCCAATACTGCAATACCCGCCAGTTTAAGACCTTTCTTCTCTACGTCAGTCAGACCACCCATTTTATCTTGAGATAAGTCTTCAGCCGCCTCTTCATCATTGTATTTGCCAAGTTTTGGCTCAACGATTTTCTCAGTAACAAATGCACCGGTAATCGCGATGAAGAACGTCGAAACAAACATGAAGTACCAGTTTACTTCAGGACCAACGGTGTAAGTTGGGTCAATCATCTGTGCTGCGGTTTCAGTAATACCTGAAAGCAATGGGTCAACCGTACCAATCAGTAGGTTTGCGGAGTAACCACCAGATACACCAGCAAACGCGGCAGCTAGACCAGCAAGTGGGTGACGACCTAGAGAATGGAACAGCATTGCCGCGAGTGGGATCAATACCACATAACCAAGCTCAGAAGCCGTGTTTGAAATGATACCAGCGAAAACGACGGTGACCGTCACCATGCGCTGAGAAGCGCCCATTACTAGGCCACGCATTGCAGCAGAAAGTAGTCCAGAATGTTCTGCAATGGCAACACCAAGCATCGCAACCAGTACGGTACCTAATGGTGCGAAGCCTACAAAATTCTTAACTAGGTTTGTAACGATCAACTGTAGGCCGTCGGCGTTCAACAGACTGACCACTTGGATCATACCGTCTGCCGCACGACCAGGAGCACCTTCTGGGCGAGGATCAACAACAGAAACCTCAAAATAACCCGCGACACCCGACATAACTAGGATCGCAAGGCAGAAAATGGCAAAAAGCGTGATTGGGTGGGGTAAAAGGTTCCCCAAATATTCGACAGTATCTAGAAAACGCGTAAATAGCGGCTTCTTTGGTGAATTTTGTTTCATTGAAGCAGATGAACTCATCTGTTCCCTCCTTGTATTTATTCCTGCGCAATTGTGACAAAATGTCACAAAGCTTGCGCAGGGTACTCGACACAAAGGGTTAAGTTAAAGTTCAAAAGGTTACAAAATGTAAGCAAACGTCGAATTTATAGCCAGTTTTGACATAAATATAGTTATATCACCTAGATAATAAATATAACCTGGAATTATAAATTACTAACATTAATAAGTTGGCGCGATGGTAAAGCTCATTCGACTATCAGCAAACAACAAAGGCCTCAGTACATTCTTCACCCTTAACCAGTAATCCAAGTAAAATGTGTGCTATTTTCCAAACAACCTTTATTGAAAACACGAATCATGTATTCCATCGAACCTATTGGCGTTATTGAAAGCCCTTATAAAGAGAAGTTTGCTGTTCCTCGTCAACCACGGTTGGTCCCTGCGGCAAAATCGCGCGTGAGACTTACCGGAAGTGCGAATAGCCCACAAGCCGTGCGTGGCCTAGAGTTATTTTCTCACGTGTGGTTACTATTTTTGTTTGACCAAAACTTGGAAGCTGGTTGGAAACCAACCGTTCGACCTCCTCGTTTAGGAGGAAATGAACGCATTGGTGTATTTGCGTCACGTTCTACATTCAGACCTAACGGAATTGGAATGTCGGCAGTCGAAGTACAAGGCATATCCAAAAAGGGCGACCAGATATATTTAGATCTTGGTAGCGTAGACTTAGTTGATGGCACGCCGGTCATCGACATTAAACCTTACATTCCCTATTCAGATTCCATTCCTACAGCACAAGGTGGCTATGCGGATAACGAACCTGAAACTTGCTCCGTGAGCTTTTCATTTCCTGCACTAGCCGTACTAAACAAGCATAGCGACACCGAGTATGTAAAAACGGTGATTGAACAAGTTCTCGCCCAAGATCCTCGTCCTGCGTATAAGAAAAACAAACCAGACAGTAAAGAATATGCGGTAAATTTGTTCAATCTAAACGTGAAGTTTACCGTCAACGAAAACTTAATATCAGTTACTGCGATCGAAAGCTTTTGACAAAGCCATTTGGCTGATATTATAAGCGGCTAACAATTTTCCCTATTGGGATCCTCATGCTCTTGTTCATAGCGACTTGAGTATTTAACTTTAATAAACGGATAAATTTAATGCGTACCAGTAATTATCTTCTTTCTACTCTGAAGGAGACTCCAAACGACGCAGAAGTAGTGAGCCACCAGCTCATGCTACGTGCGGGTATGATCCGTAAGCTGGCTTCAGGTCTATACACCTGGCTGCCTACTGGTCTACGTGTACTGCGTAAAGTCGAAAACATCGTTCGTCAAGAAATCGACAATGCAGGTGCAATCGAAACTTTGATGCCCGTTGTTCAGCCGTTTGAACTATGGGAAGAAACAGGCCGCTCTGAGAAGATGGGTCCTGAACTGCTTCGCTTTACTGACCGCCATGTTCGTCCGTTTGTACTTAGCCCAACAGCAGAAGAAGTGATCACTGCATTGGTTCGTAACGAAGTAAGCTCTTACAAGCAGCTTCCAATTAACCTTTACCAGATCCAAACGAAATTCCGTGATGAACGCCGCCCACGTTTTGGCGTGATGCGCGCGCGCGAATTCTGCATGATGGATGCATACAGCTTTGATATCGACAAAGCTGGCCTAGAGAAATCTTACCAAGCGATGCACGATGCTTACTGCAAAGCATTTGACCGTATGGGCCTTGAGTACCGTCCAGTACTGGCTGATTCTGGCGCTATCGGTGGTAACGGCTCTCAAGAGTTCCACGTTCTAGCTGAAAGCGGCGAAGACTTAATCGCATTCTCGACAGAATCTGATTACGCGGCAAACATTGAAAAAGCAGAAGCGGTTGCACCTGCAACTGAACGTGCACAGCCAACTCAAGAGATGACGCTTGTTGACACGCCAAACGCAAAAACAATCGCGGAATTGGTTGAACAACATGGCCTAGCAATCGAGAAAACGGTTAAAACTCTGTTCGTTAAAGCTTCAGATGAAATCGAAGCACCGATTGTTGCACTGATCATCCGTGGCGACCACGAGCTGAATGAAATCAAAGCAGAAAACCTAGCTGAAGTTGCTTCTCCTCTAGAGATGGCAACAGAAGAAGAAATGCGCGAGCTAATCGGTGCGGGCGCAGGTTCACTAGGTCCTGTTGGTCTTGAGCTACCATTCATCGTTGACCGCTCTGTTGCAGTAATGAGCGATTTTGGCGCTGGCGCGAACATTGATGGCAAACACTACTTCGGTATCAACTGGGGTCGCGATGTAGAGCTTGGTCAAGTTGCTGACCTACGTAATGTCGTAGAAGGTGACCCAAGCCCATGTGGTCAAGGTACTATCATGCTTAAGCGTGGTATCGAGGTTGGCCACATCTTCCAACTAGGTAATGTTTACTCTGAAGCGATGAACTGTGGTGTTCTAGATTCTAACGGTAAGAACGTGATCCTAGAGATGGGTTGTTACGGTATCGGTGTATCACGTGTTGTTGCTTCTGCGATTGAACAGAACCACGACAAGTACGGCATCATCTGGCCAGACGCACTAGCGCCTTTCCAAGTTGCTATCGTTCCAATGAACATGCACAAATCTGAGCGAGTTCAAGAAGCAGCAGAGAAGCTATACGCTGAGCTGACAGCTATGGGTATCGAAGTGCTATTCGATGACCGTAAAGAACGCCCAGGTGTAATGTTCTCTGATATGGAACTGATCGGTATCCCTCACACTATCGTGATTGGTGACCGCAGCATGGACGAAGGTAACTTCGAATACAAGAACCGTCGTAGCGGTGAGAAAACAGCGGTAGCGATGGCTGATATCGTTGAGCACGTTAAAGCTCAACTAAAATAATCCACGTTATTCTCTGATATTCAACGTTATTTAATAACACTCAAAAGGGTTGGCTTCGGTCAGCCCTTTTTTATTGCGGCAAAGGTAGAATTGATTGCCTCTGTTAATCTTTTATTCAGATTCATCACCTTACACTGGATTCAATCTAGTAAGGAGTTCAGCTATGGATCTAAAAAATCTTCTTAATCAAGCTCTCAAATCAGACTTGCTCAAGCAAGGTGCCGATGCGCTCAGCAAGCAGACCAACAATATCAAATCGTCCTCAAGTTCTAGCCAACTGAAAACCCTTGGGGCAGGCGCGATTGGCGGTGGTCTTATTGGTATGCTGATGGGCTCAAAAAAGAGCAAAAAAATGGCGAAGAAAATGGGCACTGGCGCGCTTAAAGTTGGCGGTGCAGCGGCCCTTGGCGCACTGGCTTACAAAGTCTACAACGATTGGCAAGCCAAACAAGATACACAAGGCGTCAGCGAAGCCTTTGACCCAGAGGATAATAAACACGCCAAACTGATTCTCAAAGCCATGATTGGTGCAGCAAAAGCCGATGGCCATGTTGACCAAGAAGAAATGGCTCGCATCGAACAAGCACTGACGGAAATGGGCGCAGACGATCACGTAAGACAGCTCGTTCATCAAGAGCTACACAAACCTCTCGATCCTGCGGAAATTGCGCGTTTAGCAACGTCTCCACAACAGGCATCAGAGATTTATCTTGCCTCTTTGATAGTCGCTGATGAACAAAACTTCATGGAAAAAGCTTATTTACAAGAGCTTGCGAAGCAGTTGAATCTGTCTCCCGAAGTAACTTATCAACTAGAAGCGCAATTACAGTGATACATTTTCACTCAAATTGCCTGTGAATTTGAGCCAAAACAACGCTCTGCTTTGAGTTTCAAAACGGCTATGTGTATATTGAGATAAGTTATCATTTAGTGGAAAGAAAACATGCAAGTATACGGCTGTTGTGATTTGGTTCGTGAGCTTTACGCTCAAATCGGTAGTGGCGATCAAGGCTACATTCCTCAAGCAATTTCATGTGCAGTGAAAGCACTGAACGATGTGGCAGCGGATGAATCACTACCGAAAGATGTTCGTGAAAAAGCTGCATTTGCGGCGGCCAACCTGCTCATTTCAGATTTTGAGGACTAGCGATGAACTTAGCAAACTTTGAATCGATGGATCCGATCATGCTGATGAGCATCGTCAACATGAAACTTCGTGATGATTTTGGTGGCGATCTAGATAAGTTGGCTACGTTCTATGAAATCGATCGCGCAGCACTTGAAGCAAAATTGGCATCTGCGGGTTTTGATTTTTTACCTGATGCTGGCCAGTTCCGTTAATCTTAACGAACCGTCGAAATAGCAAATAAAATAAGGGCTTGATGAATCACCATCAAGCCCTTTTCTTTTGTCAATGACCTACGGTAGTTAGCCGAATGAAGCCCAGATCACAGTAGCCACAAGTACCGGACACACGAACTTCACGTAGGCCGGCCACAGCTTACCAAACCAGCCTTGTGTGAACTCAGGAAAGCCTTGCTCAAGCTCTTTGATTTTCGAGTGACGATTCCATACCCAACCACCAAACAGACAGAACAACAGTGCCGCCATCGGTTGTAAGTATTGCGTCGCGATAGTCGCAACCATGCCAAACAGTGCGCCGAAGTTAAACACGATAACCACACTGAACAGTGCAATCAATCCACCTAACACCCAGCTTGTTGTACTGCGTTTGGTATTAAAGCGCTCGCCCACCAGTGCAACTGGGCATTCAAGCATCGAAATTGACGATGTGAGTGCCGCAATCGTCAGTAGCAAGAAAAATACGATTGAGAACAGTTGACCAAGTAAGCCTAAGCTATCAAACATCAATGGTAAAACCGTAAATACCAGAGTATCTGAACTGAGTAATGACCCATCTTCCGCGTAAATTTGTACGCCTTTTTGCATCGCGACAAACATAGCAGGCATGACAACAAGACCGGCAATGAAAGCAACCGCAGTATCCACCATCGTCACGTTCATGGCCATCTTAGGTAGGTTCTCTTTCTTACTTAAGTAAGAGCCGTAGATCAGCATTGAACAACCACCAATGGTCAGCGAGAAGAAGCCTTGACCCATTGCAGCAAGGATAAGTTTTCGATCCAATACTTTTTCAAAGTCTGGCACTAAGTAATGCTTCAACCCCTCCATCGCACCGTTTTGCGTCATGATGTAGATAAATAGCAGACCGAAGAGAATGAACAGTGCTGGCATCAAACGTGTTGACCACTTCTCAATACCCTGTTTCACACCGCCTTGTACAATCAAAATAGTGAGAACATAAAAGATGATCGTACCAAAAAGGTTGCGTTCCACACTAAAGCCTTTCAACCACTGGGTTGCGGCTTCCATTCCCATGATGTCGGTAACGGCACCTAGCATAAAGCAGATCAACCAACCACCAACAATCGAATAAAACGCCAACACTGCGCTTGGTACACTCAGGCCAATCCAACCAACAATACCACCAAGCTTTTTACCGGTAGGGTTGTCAGTAAGAGAGCGCATGCTATCAACCGGGTTTGCTTGGCCATAGCGACCAATCGCCATTTCAACCACAAGCATTGGAAAAGCAACAATAAGAATCATCACCAAATAAACAAGTAAGAAAGCACCACCGCCATTACTCGCAGCTTGGGTTGGAAACCCCCAAATATTTCCTAGACCAACGGCAGCTCCCGCAGCGGCTAAGATAAATCCAAGACGTGAGCCAAAATGCTCACGAGGTTGAGAAGAGGTTTGTTGTGTCATACTACTTACACACACATCAATGAACTAGTGAGCTAGTACATTATAGCAATATCCCCCATTCGACAAGAAAATTTAGGTTAATTACTCGACAATCAGCACGCTTGTCCTCAACAATATTTGTAAACTGCTATAAACCCCTCAAACTAAAACAAAAAAACCGCTGAACATAATCAGCGGTTTATCTATATGTGACCTGTAAACGATCAAACCATCAGATGGTAAAGACTTGATAATCTTTTAATTCTGGAATCTTCTTGAGCAAATCTTGCTCTTGATCCGCCATTTCATCCAACGAATCACATAGCCCCTCGGCCTGCTGCTCGACTTCTTTAGAGTGTTCAGCCAAACGTTGAGCTACTTTCGCTTGCAACTCTGTCATGCTTTCAGAGAGCGCCGTTAAATTCAAACCACCCTCTTCTTTCATCTTGGCAGACAATGCATCAAAAGCACTCGTTAAGAATTCTTTGTTGAAAATCTCTTGTGCTTTTTCAAAATCAGCCGTCCATGATTCTGTCATCGAGTCAAAACTGTCCGCTGGTAAAATAAAATCACCATTTTTGTAATAACGAGACTCGACATCCTCAAAGAACGTTTTGGCTGCGGCTTTCACATTATCAAAAGCATCTGGGGCATCTAAACTAACCGCAATATCGTCAATAATATCGTTCGCTAAAGCCAGACCATCACTGGCCAATTGCTTAGCTTGTGGGATATAGGCATTCATTTTCTCACGATAGTCTTCGATGGCGGCTTTCTGATCGGCATCAAGCTCAATCAATTCACCTTTGATGAATAAGTTATTCTCTTCATCAACCACTGCTTTTTCGCCGTTAGCATGGACAATTTCGAGATTTTGACCATCCATACGAACTTCATTATTTATATCAATACGACACTGGGCCGCGTAGCTACTTGCACTAACCATCAACAATGAGAATGTGAGCAGTTTCTTCATTATGTTCTCTTCTATCACAATATTCTTTACAACTATAACAACCAGCAGCAAATACGATGTCAGAAAATCGTCACAACTTCATAACAGGTTGTTTTATCACCAATGGCCACGGTAATTTCTTCGCCAACCTCTTTACGCATTAAAGCACGCCCGAGAGGCGATTGAACAGTAAGAACAAAGACTTCTTTATCTTGCCACTGAACCGTTAACCCGCCAGAACATGGGCCAACGAAAAAGACCTTTTCATTATCATGCTCATCAATAAGCTCGACATAAGCACCCACAGCAATCGCAGAATCAGAAAAATCACGAATGACTAACGAACGGTACTGACGAAGCTCTTCTTCACTCTCTTGAACACGCATCGCTTGCCCATGCGCAAGATAAGACGCTTCAAGCGCTAACGTATCGTATTTATGCTCCGGTACAGTTTCTTCATCTGTGGCAGCATCAATGGCTCGTTGGGTCGAGGCATAAGCAATTTGAAGTTTGTCTTCTAAGTGTTTAATGATTATTTGGACTAACTCAGGTTTGTTCATACTTTTAGGACGCGCGTTTCGCACTCATGGTGTGTTAATGTAACCCAGTTTACCATCAAAGAAAGGTTTCCTTATTATGCAAAGTGGCTCGCTTATGCAAACACTTCAATCCGTGTTTGGTTTTGATGCCTTACGACCAGGCCAGCAACCTGTTATTGACGCCGTAATGAACGGACACTCTGCTGCTGCTATCTTCCCAACAGGTTCCGGGAAGTCACTTTGCTACCAACTCCCAGCGACACAGTTACCGTATCTCACTTTGGTCATTTCACCTCTATTGGCATTGATGAAAGACCAACTCAGCTTTTTACAAAGTAAAGGGATTGCAGCCGCCTCTATCGACAGCAGTCAAAACAGAGAAGAAGCACAGCAAGTCATGGCTGGAGTTAAGAGTGGTCATATAAAAGTGTTGATGATTTCTGTAGAGCGACTCAAGAACGAACGCTTTCGTGAATTCATTCGTCAAATTCCTATTTCTTTGATGGTGGTGGATGAAGCACACTGTATCTCTGAGTGGGGGCATAATTTCCGTCCCGATTATCTTAAATTGCCTCAGTATCAACGTGAGCTCAACATCTCTCAATCACTCCTGCTAACCGCCACCGCAACACCAGCGGTGATTGAAGATATGCAGAAGAAGTTTAGCATCGACAATGAGCATATCACCGTCACCGGTTTCTATCGCCCTAACCTCGATATTTCTGTGGTGCCTTGCGATGAAGAAAACAAACAAACTCAATTGAATGACATTATTGCTGCGGAGCCTAAACTGCCGAGTATCGTGTACGTAACTCAACAGCAAACCGCAGAGCAAGTTGCCAACTCACTGATTCGTTTGGGCATCAATGCTCACGCTTACCACGCAGGTATGAAGAGCGACATTCGTGAGAAAATCCAACAGCAGTTTATGGACTCTCAAATCGACTGCATTGTTGCAACCATCGCGTTTGGTATGGGTGTCGATAAATCCGACATTCGCCGCGTGATTCATTTTGATTTGCCAAAATCCATCGAAAACTACGCGCAAGAAATCGGACGCGCAGGGCGTGATGGTCAACGATCTGAATGCATCTTGTTAGGAAATACGTCAGGCTTAACCGTACTTGAGAATTTTGTGTACGGCGATACCCCAGAGCCAAGCGCCATCCAGTATGTCTTAGAGCAAATTCGAGAAAATGCGCCTCAATGGGAAATGATCGCACTGCGCCTTTCTCGTGACAGCAATATTCGCCAATTACCACTTAAGACCTTGCTCGTTTATCTTGAATTAGCGGACGTTATTAAAGCTAAGTACAGTTACTTTGCTGAATACCGATTTAAGTTTTTGCAAGATCAACAGTTTATCCTCAACCAGTTCCAAGGTGAGCGTCGTCAGTTTGTCGAGGCCATTTTCACGTGTTCGACCAAAGCAAAAATCTGGTGCCAGGTAGATTTAGAAGCCCTATGGATGCACTATCAATCTGAACGCAGCCGAGTGGTCGCTGCTTTAGACTACTTCCATCAAAACGGTTGGATTGAATTAGAAAGTAAACAACTCACGGATGTTTATTCCGTATTGCCTGCAACTCAGAGCCAAGACGCACTCACCGAACAATTAGTTGAGCTATTTCAATCAAAAGAACGTAAAGATATCGAACGTATTCACACGATGCTGAACCTGTTCCAATCGTCTGATTGCCTAAGCCATCAGTTGGCTCACTACTTTGCCGACTATGATGCGCCTACACGATGTGGTCATTGCTCTGTATGTCGTGGAGAAGTGGCGACATTCCCTCAAACGCAACATGAGCAACCAGAAACGCTCCATCTGAAAGCATGGGTAAATGAGTTTGTTCAACTCTCACCTAGTGCCATCAGCAATGAAGCCGTGGCTCGCTTTCTATGTGGGATCAGCACGCCTATCATTGCTCGACTTAAAGCAAGCAAGCTTCAAGGTTATGGCGCTATGGCAAATACCTCTTTCTCTCAAGTGTTGCAACACGTTGAAGTGGCACGATCCTAGAAGAAGATCAAGCCTAGAAGAAACTCAATTGACGAGCTTGTTCTTCGGGCTTGAGCATCACACTCAAGCCCAACAAGCGGATCTCTCTGCCATTTTGGCGTTTTAGAATATCCCTTAACAAAGCCTTAAAGTCGTCCAATTCCAGTTGTGGATGTATATGTTCAATGGTTGTCAGTTGGAAATCTGCGAACTTTACCTTTATCCCCTGCTTGATGATTGATTTATCTGGGCTGGCTCTTTCCAAGCGCTTCTCTAGTTCAGGATAAAGCTTTTCTTCTATCACTTGCCAACATTGGTCATAGGTCGAAATGTTTTCGCTAAACGTACGCTCTACGCCAACCGATTTGCGCTCTCGCTCGACAACCACTTCTCGATCATCAATGCCATGGCTGCGCTTCCATAGTGATGCACCTTGCCGCCCAAACCGACGTAATAACTCACGATAGTCACTGTGTTTGATGTCTTCGCATAAATAGAACCCCGCTTGGTGCAGTTTCTCCAAGCTCACTTTGCCAACCCCTGGAATCTTCTCCAGAGGTAGCTTATCAACGACTTCCTGAACTTGACTTGGCGTAATCACAAACTGACCATTCGGCTTATTCATGTCAGACGCGACTTTAGCTAAAAACTTTATTGGTGCAATCCCAGCAGAGGCAGTTAACCCCAACTCCGTGTGTATGTCTTTACGAATGGACTCTGCGATCAGTGTGGCAGACCCTCGACAAGCAGTGGAGTCTGTAACATCAAGGTATGCTTCATCGAGAGAAAGAGGTTCGATGATTTGTGTGTAACGTTCGAAAATGGCGCGGATTTGTTGTGAGACTTGTTTATAAACATGCATTCGTCCCGGAACAACGAGCAAATTCGGGCAAAGTTGGAGTGCACGCGCGGTTGGCATCGCACTTCGAATGCCAAACTTGCGCGCTTCATAGTTACAGGTACTGATCACGCCGCGTTGCTTTTCATGACCGCCCACAGCAAGTGGTACCCCCCGATAGCTCGGGTTGTCGCGCATTTCCACCGCGGCATAAAAACAATCCATATCAACGTGAATGATTTTTCTTACTCGTTCTTGCACGCTCAAAACATAAAATACACTGTTTAAAAACAGTATAGCGACTATTACACTTATTGAAAATAGTGTTATCTGGAGTCAGTAGTTAAAATCTTTTCGTAGCAATAGCAAACTATTTAATTATTATTAACTGCGATTTAGAGCCATACAAATTCAAACACTCAGCTATAAGATAAGTAAGGACACTTTTTGAGTAACAAAATTCTGATTGTCGAAGACAGTCGCGCCTTTCGAAATTATCTGCAACAAATCTTAGGGCAAGCAGGGTATGAAATCATTGCTGCAGAGAACTTTGCAGAAGCACAAGCCATTTTAAACTCTCAGCAAGACCTGCTGTGCGCCGTATTAGACTATTGTTTACCTGATGCCCAAGACGGTGAAATCATCGATCTTTTACTTTCTCATCAACATAAAGTCATTGTACTGACTGCGATGTTTCAAGAAGAGATCCGTGAACAAATGCTAGCTAAGGGCGTACTAGACTATTTATTAAAAGACAGCATGGCTTCTGTCTCCTACCTTCTTCCATTAATTAGGCGACTGACAAACAACCACAACCATAAGTGCTTGGTCGTGGATGACTCCATGGTGGTGCGTCATCACGTGGTGCAACTGCTAGAGCATCAATATCTGCAAACACTTCAAGCTGAGAATGGTCAGCAAGCGATCGAATTAATCGAACAGAACCCTGATATCACTTTAGTCCTCACCGACCACGACATGCCAACCAAAGATGGCATTACAATGATCAGAGAACTACGCCAGAATTTTGATAAGAACCAACTGGCTATTCTTGGTATTTCTGGTAGCGATGACCACACAATGACGGCCCGTTTTCTAAAAGCTGGTGCAAATGACTTTTATACAAGCCTTTTACCAAGAAGAGTTCTTTTGCCGAATTCATCAAATCTTAGATATGAAAGAAGCGACTTCTGAGTTGTACCGGATGGCAAACCAAGATTCCCTCACCGGTTTGTGGAATCGACGTTTCTTGTTTGGTCAAGCGTGTGGTGGATGCGAAAAACGCAATATTGCTATGCTTGATATCGATTTTTTTAAGAAAGTGAACGACAACTATGGCCATGATGGTGGAGACGCTGCACTCGTCATGGTCGCCAACATCTTAAAATTTATTTTCCAGATGATGTTGTAGCTCGATTCGGTGGAGAAGAGTTTTGTATTCAAGCTTGCGGTCACTATGAGGAATTTGTCACACGCCTAGAGCAAATGAGGCAACGAGTAGAGAAAACGCCGATACCATACCAAGACGAAGAAATTAAGATAACGATCAGTATTGGTGTATCAACAGCACTCGACAACCTCGACCAACAAATTAAAGTCGCAGATGATCGCTTGTATCAAGCAAAAGAAAATGGCCGAAATCAGACTATTTACCAGTAGACGCTTTTTCTACCAGCTTGCCCAAAAAACAAAACCCAGCCAAAAGCTGGGTTTTCTATTTTAATCATCACAGATTAAGCAATGCGGTCTTTTTCCCATGCAGCGAGCTTTTCAGCGCGTGCTGCTTCACGAGCTTCACGTTTCTTACGTGCATCACATGGTTCTGGACAGTTACATACTTTTTCAATACCTACCGCACCAAGACCACCACAACTGCCTTTTACCACCTTCTTTTGGAAGATGTAACCCACCGCCATCGCTGCAATCACCGCAACAAAAACAGCAAAAGTAATTAGAAATGTACTCATAAGAACATACTCACTTCAGTTATTATTTCTTCATGAACGGCTTGTATGCTTCAGAAGCCAACTCTTTAAAGCCATCATCCGTTTTCACAATCATGAAAACTGGAATGTTGTTGTCATTCGCGATTTTCATGCCTTTGTCTTCACCCAACACCATAATGCCAGTTGCAAGGCCATCAGCCGTCATCGACGATTTATCCAATACCGTAACCGATACCACTTTGTGGTGGATTGGTTTACCCGTCTGCGGATTAATAATGTGAGAGTATCGCACACCATTGCTCTCAAAGTAATTACGATAGTCACCACTTGTTGCAATTGCCATATCACCTGGCTCAATAATTTCCTGAATTGAGCGCTCATCTACGGTTGGTTTTTCAATCGCAATACGCCACGGTACTCCCTCACGGTTAATGCCTTTTAGGCGCATTTCACCCCCGACTTCAACCATGTAGTTATGAATGCCCTCTGATTGTAGGTAATCTGCAACAACATCCACGCCCCAGCCTTTTGCTATCGTTGAGAGATCGACATAAAGGTTCGGGATATCTTTCGACATCTTGTTACCCTCAACCGAAAGGTGGTGAATACCGGTGTTCGCTTTGCGAGCTTCAAGTTCTTCGTCTGATGGTACAACATCTGGGCGAGCTTCAGGGCCAAACCCCCAAAGGTTAACCAAAGGACCAACGGTAACATCAAGAGCGCCTAACGTAAGACCATTTAGGCGAATTGCCTCTTTCACGACCGTTGCCGTTTGCGGTGATACTTCAAATGGTTCACTCGTTTCATGTTGATTAAAGCGGCTAAGCTCTGAATCTTCACGGTAAGTCGACATTTGATCGTTCACTTCTTCAAGTAGGCGATCGATTTCTGTTTGAAGTACTTCAGGTGATGGAAGACCATCTTGCTCGATGTATTTGATGTTGTAAGTGGTTCCCATTGTTGGGCCACTTAAATGAATTTGATCCGCAGATTGTTCACAACCAGCTAAAACCAATAGAGAAGCGAATGCAACAAGCCACTTTTTCACTTGTTTACTCCAATTGTTGTTAATACCAATGTCCTAACAGCGATATTGGCATGAATTGATATGGAAAATGGGTTCTCTTAAGATAAACCGATTTCCTATATCAACTGTTGAATATCATTTTGTAATTTACAAAAAAGAATGGCTAGCTCTTAGAGAGCTAGCCATAGGTTCAATCACTTGGGGGAATTAACCACCGAAGTCATCTAGAAGGATGTTCTCATCCTCTACACCTAGATCTTTTAGCATGCCGATTACAGCCGCGTTCATCATAGGTGGACCACACATGTAGTATTCACAGTCTTCTGGCGCATCGTGATCACGCAGGTAGTTCTCGTAAAGAACGTTGTGAATGAAGCCTGTGTAACCATCCCAGTTATCTTCTGGCATAGGATCAGACAGTGCACAGTGCCAAACGAAGTTATCATTCTCAGCTGCTAGGCCGTCGAAATCTTCTACGTAGAACATTTCACGTCGAGAACGTGCACCGTACCAGAATGACATCTTACGCGTAGAGTGCAGACGTTTTAGCTGGTCGAAGATATGAGAACGCATCGGAGCCATACCTGCACCACCACCAACGAATACCATTTCAGCGTCAGTGTCTTTCGCGAAGAACTCACCAAATGGACCAGAAATCGTACACTTGTCGCCTTCTTTTAGAGACCAGATGAACGATGACATGATGCCAGGTGGTACGTCTGGGTTGTTCGGCGGCGGTGTAGCGATACGCACGTTAAGCATGATGATACCGTGCTCTTCTGGGTAGTTAGCCATAGAGTACGCGCGGATCGTTTCTTCGTTTACCTTAGACTCGTAGCGGAACAGGTTAAATTTGTCCCAATCTTCACGGTATTCTTCAGGTACATCGAAGTCAGCGTATTTAACGTGGTGAGCTGGCGCTTCAATCTGGATGTAGCCACCAGCACGGAAAGGTACTGATTCGCCATCTGGGATTTGTAGCTTAAGCTCTTTGATGAATGTTGCTTTGTTATCGTTAGAGATAACCGTACATTCCCACTTCTTAACGCCGAAGATTTCTTCAGGAAGCTCGATGTCCATGTCAGTTTTCATTGCAACCTGACACGCTAGACGCTCACCTTCACGCGCTTCACCTTTAGTGATATGGTCAAGCTCGGTAGGTAGGATGTCACCACCACCTGATTTAACTTTTACGCGACACTGGCCACAAGAGCCACCGCCACCACAAGCAGAAGATACGAATACGCCAGCACCCGCTAGCGCAGTTAGTAGCTTACCACCTGGTTGTGTAACGATCGCCAATTCAGGGTTATCGTTCACAGAAATTGTAATGTCACCTGTTGGTACAAGCTTTGACTTAGCGAATAGAATCACTAGTACTAGCGCAAGTACGATCAGAGTAAACATCACTACACCAAGAATAATGTCCATTGACTATTCCTTAATTGTTGCGGTTTACCCGACTTACAGTTGAACACCAGAGAAAGACATAAAGCCCAACGCCATTAGACCTACAGTGATGAACGTGATACCGAGACCACGTAGACCAGGAGGCACGTCTGAGTACTTCATCTTCTCACGGATGCCTGCAAGAGCGACGATCGCTAGCATCCAACCCACACCAGAACCGAAGCCGTAAACAACAGATTCAGCAAAGTTGTAGTCACGTTGTACCATGAAAGATACACCACCGAAGATCGCACAGTTTACTGTGATCAGCGGTAGGAAGATGCCCAGCGCGTTGTACAAAGGTGGGAAGAAACGGTCAAGAACCATCTCTAGGATCTGTACAAGTGCTGCAATTACACCGATGAAGGTGATGAAGTTTAGGAAGCTAAGGTCTACGCCCTCAACTAACGCGTTCTCTTTCAAAACTAGGTTGTAAACTAGGTTGTTCACAGGAACCGCGATAGTGAGTACTACCACAACGGCAACACCTAGACCGAAAGAGGTTTTAACTTTCTTAGATACGGCAAGGAAAGTACACATACCTAGGAAGAAAGCCAGTGCCATGTTTTCGATGAAAATCGATTTAACTAGCAGACTGATGTAATGTTCCATGACGCCCTTACTCCTTCGCTTCTACTTGTTCTGGTTTCAGAATACGGATTGCCCAGATCATGAAGCCGATTAGGAAGAATGCAGATGGTGCTAGTAGCATCAAACCGTTTGGCTGGTACCAACCACCATTGCTCACTAGAGGAAGCACTTCCATACCGAACAGTTTTCCTGAGCCAAATAGCTCACGGAAGAAACCAACAGTGATAAGAACGAAACCGTAACCAAGGCCGTTACCGATACCATCAATTAGAGATGGGATTGGCGCAGACTTCATTGCGAATGCTTCAGCACGACCCATTACGATACAGTTCGTAATGATCAGACCTACGAATACTGATAGCTGTTTAGAGATATCGTATAAGTATGCTTTAAGCACTTGGTCTACCACGATTACTAGAGATGCAATGATCGCCATCTGAACGATGATACGCACGCTGTTAGGAATGTGGTTACGAATAAGAGATACACAGAAGTTAGACAAAGCCGTTACGAAAATAACCGCTAGCGTCATAACAAACGCAGTCTCTAGTTTAGTTGTTACTGCAAGAGCAGAACATACACCAAGAACCTGTAGCGCGATTGGGTTGTTATCCAACACCGGCGCCATGATGCTCTTTTTAATGTTTTGTGCGCTAGACATTAGTTCAGACCTCCATCACGAACTTTTGCTAGGAAAGGACCGTAGCCCATGTCACCTAACCAGAAGTCGAATGTACCTTGAACACCATTACCAGTTAGTGTCGCACCAGATAGGCCATCAACGCCATGTTCAGAGCCTGCTGGAGCGCCACCTTTAACAATCTTGATTGCTGGTTTGTGGTTCTCATCAAACAGTTTCTTACCAACGAATTGAGCACGCCATGCTGGGTTCTCTACTTCACCACCAAGTCCAGGAGTTTCACCTTGCTCGTAGTAAGTAATACCAGAAATAGTGTTACCGTCAGTTTCAACCGCAACGAATGCGTACATCATTGACCAAAGACCTGTTCCGTGAACAGGGATGATAACTTTAGATACTTCATCACCGCTTTTCACTAGGTAAACGATACCCGTGTTAGCACGACGTAGGATCTTAGCTTTGTCTTCTTCAGCCGTTAGCTTGATAGATTCAGCTGGGTCTTTTGCTGCTTTACGTTGGTCGTAGTTCGCTGCCGTAGAACCATCTTCCGCTTTCTCTACAAAGTCACCTGTTTTGAAATCAACTAGACGAGGTTCAATGTACTCAGCAAATAGCGCAGGTACTTTTTTACCGTCTGTGTCAATGCCAGCAACTTCTACAATCTTTGATTGTTTATCTAGGACAGCGTTAGCTTTTTGCTTATCACGCAGACCTACTGCTGCTGTTGATACGATGATTGAACAAACAAGGCTCAACCCGATAACAACACCCAGCGTCTTTTTAATGCTGTCGTTATTACTTGCCATAGCGTGCTAGTCTCCGCTTGATGTTCTTCTCGATAACCACATGGTCGAACAGAGGTGCGAATAGGTTCGCGAATAGAATCGCCAGCATCATACCCTCAGGGTAAGCTGGGTTAACTACGCGGATCATCACACACATTGCACCGATTAGGATACCGTACCACCACTTACCACCGTTGGTGAATGAAGCTGATACAGGGTCCGTTGCCATGAAGAACATACCGAATGCAAAACCACCTAGTACTAGGTGCCAGTGCCATGGCATGTTGAACATTGGGTTGGTGTCAGAGCCGATTACGTTGAACAACGTCGACACTGCAATCATACCGATCATTACACCCGCAATAATGCGCCATGAAGCGATTCGCATGTAAACGATCATCGCCGCACCGATCATTAGAGCCAGAGTCGATACTTCACCAATTGAACCAGGGATGTTACCGATGAAAGCATCCATCCAAGTGATATGCGCGCCAGTGATGTTATTGATCAGCGCACCATTACCACCCTGAGCCCATTGGCTAAGTGCTGTAGCACCAGAGAAGCCATCAGCCGCAGTCCATACTAAGTCACCCGAGATTTGAGCTGGGTAAGCAAAGAATAGGAACGCACGACCTGCAAGTGCAGGGTTCAAGAAGTTACGACCTGTACCACCGAAGATCTCTTTAGCAACAACAACACCAAATGTGATACCTAGTGCCGCTTGCCATAGAGGTAGCGTTGGTGGAACGATAAGCGCGAATAGAATAGAAGTAACAAAGAAACCTTCGTTAACTTCGTGCTTACGCACCATACAGAAAAGCACTTCCCAGAAACCACCAACGATAAATACCGTTGCGTAGATAGGTAGGAAGTAAGTCGCACCTAGTAGCATCTTACTGCCAACGCCCGACTCAGCACCGATGGTGCCGCCAAGCATTTCTGTTAGCCAGTAGTGCCAGTTACCAGAGATAACTGTCGCTAGTTGCTCACCAGCGTACATGTGGTTAAGTGCTGCAATCGCTTGGCCACCCGCGTTGTACATACCCCAGAACATTGCTGGGAATACCGCGAACCAAACCATGATCATGATACGTTTTAAGTCAACGCTATCACGGACGTGCGAGCTACGTTTTGTTACTAGACCTGGTGTGTAGAAAAGCGTCGCCGCTGCTTCGTACAGTGCAAACCATCTTTCGTGTTTGCCGCCTGGTTCAAAATGATGCTCGATATCCTCTATGAATTTTTTAAGCATGGATTACCCTTCCTTCACAATGGTATCTAGGCATTCACGAAGTAGCAGACCGTACTCGTATTTACCAGGACATACAAAGGTACACAATGCTAGATCTTCTTCATCCAGTTCAAGTGCACCAAGTGCTTGCGCACTGTCAGTATCACCTGCACATAGATCACGAAGTAGCAATGTTGGTTCCATATCTAATGGCATTACACGCTCGTAGTTGCCAATTGGAACCATTGCACGGTCACTACCGTTAGTCGAGGTTGTCATATTGAACAACTGACCTTTGAAAACGTGACCAAGGAAAGATTTTGTAATCGAGAATTTGTTTTTACCAGGTACAGCCCAACCAAACAGCTCTTTGTCACGCCCCTCGCGCAACACAGAAACTTGTTGATGGTAACGACCAAGGTAAGCATGTGGACCAGACGCTTGAGTACCAGACAGTACCGAGCCAGAGATCACACGAACTTCACCAGGCATCAATTCGCTGTCAGTTAGGTCTTCTAACGAAGCACCTACAACAGTGCGAACTAAACGTGGGTTGTTGACAACTGGACCAGCTAGAGAGACAACACGGTCTGTACATAGCTCGCCAGTTAGGAATAGCTTACCTAACGCGATAACGTCTTGGTAATTGATGCTCCAAGCCACGTTTTGTGCATTTACTGGGTATAGGAAATGCATGTGTGTGCCAGCAAGACCTGCTGGGTGAGGGCCATCGAAGACGTGTTCTTCTACGTTAGACTGAGAAGAACGTGGCAAGCTCGTGCCAGATTTACATACGTAAACCTTGTCTTCTGTCAGGGCTGAAAGAATGTCTAGACCTGCAACGAATGCTTCTTGTTGTTCATTAATGATCAACTCTGGCTGAGCTGCGAGTGGATTGGTATCCATAGCAGTTACAAAGATAGCCTTTGTAGCAGAATCGATTGCTGGAACCTTGCTGAACGGACGAGTACGGAAAGCGGTCCAAAGGCCAGATTCAACCAGTTGAGTCTTGATCACTTCGCGATCTAGACCTGCTAGTTGACTTGCTTCGAACTTATCAAATGTCACCTGCTCTTCGCCTGCCACTTCAATCACTACAGATTGAAGTACACGCTTAGCGCCACGGTTAACTTCGATCACTTTACCGGCTGCTGGTGCAGTGAACTTCACGCCAGGGTTCTTTTTGTCTTCAAAAAGAACTTGCGCTTTTTTCACTTCATCACCAACGCGGACATGCATGGTAGGACGCATGCCAACGTACTCTTCGCCAAGCAAGGCGACTTTTTTGATGGTCTTACCATCATTAATCACCTGGGATGGAGTTCCTGCGATAGGAAGATCCAAGCCCTTCTTTATTGTAATCATACGCACTTGCACTACTTTTATCGGGAAAAAGATTCTTTTGATTGCGTAACTTTTAGACACGACATCAGTGTCCGGTTCTGGCGATGTTTTAAACGCCAAAATCGCAACATCCTATTAAAAATCTTGTCACAGTAATTTGGACAGATCTATCAGGTGCCGTAGTCTAGCATTTTTTCGGAACTTGATGCCATGACCAATAACAGTAATAGTGCTTTTATTTCGCTCCAAACCGCGTTAAAAGGTTAAAGAATAGTCATAAGTTTGAGCCATCGCACAAATGTCAGCCCCTCTTTTGTACCATCCAGAATCACTTATTCATGGTTTGAAACATGCATTAATTTCTATTCATTTGTTGAAACGCTGTTAACGATTTTATAAAGTTCTCGTTATACGTTTCGAACATTACAAAGCAAAAAAGATGACCGAGGCCATCTTTTCAAGTCGTTGTTTTAATCGAACTTAACGTCCACCACCCATGCACATTGGGCTATCTGGCGCACCATCTTGCTCAAGCTTCCATTCATCAGGCGTATATGTATGAATCGCCAGTGCATGAATGTGATTGTCTAACTCATCAGCAAGCACTTGGTGTACTTGACGATGACGGCCAATCAAACGCAATCCAGCGAACACATCACTCACAACAATCACTTTAAAATGGCTCTCTGAACCAGGCGGTACGTTGTGCATGTAGCTTTCATTAATTACCTTGAGATAATCAGGTTGCAACTCACTATGCAGTTTCTTTTCTATGATTTCTTGGATCATATTTCGTCCTCATCAATGCCAATCCGGTAAGTATATACTCTAGTTTGGCAAATTAAATCTTCGAACTGGCATTACTTTACACCTGTCACCGTTCATACAAACAAAAAGCAAGCCAAAATCAGGAATTTTGACAGCTTTTTGTATCTTGAGGACGCATCATTTGCGACAATCATCTCTCGTTTTTAACTTAACCAACGTTTATCTATGAAAACCGAACTGAATCTTCACGATAGAAGCTTAGAGCTTCACCGCTTTCCAAAACGCTCAAACGAAACTCTTCAAGCGTGGGACGCGGGTGATGAATATCTCATCAATCATGTCGAAGAGCTTGCACTGCCTGACAATCAAAACATCGTTGTTATTAATGATAACTTTGGCACGCTTGCTTGCTGGTTTTCCCAAAGACATAACGTCACGTTTGTGAGTGATTCGTTTATCTCACATAAAGGCGCACAAAAGAATTTAGAGTTAAATCACTGCAACCGTGTCGGCTTTCTCACCACCATGGACGACATTCCTGCCAATACCGATATTGTTTTGCTGCAATTACCGAAAAGCAATCGTCACCTCGTTTGGTTGTTGAGCCAATTACGTAAGTCACTACCAGCGTCTTGCCCAATTATCGCAGTCAATAAAGCGAAAGAGATTCACACCTCAACACTCAAACTGTTTGAGAAGTACCTAGGTGAAACCAAGACATCGCTTGCGTGGAAAAAACATCGTTTAGTTTTTTCCAATGCCAATAGCAAACCAATCATTGATGTCGACCCGATGACAGTCTGGGATGTGGATGGCGAAAACATTCAACTCAAGAACCTGCCAAATGTTTATTCTGGTGAAAGCTTGGATTTAGGAGCACGCTTTATGCTGCAACACTTACCAAAAGATCCAAGCATCAAGCACATCATTGATCTAGGTTGTGGGAATGGCGTTCTATCGGTAAAAGTGGGCCAGCTCAATCCAAATGCACGTCTTACTTGTATTGATGAAAGTTTCATGGCGGTAGAATCAGCAAAACAAAACCTGACGGATAACTTAGGCAGTGATATTGATTTTCAGTGTATTGCTAATAACTGTTTGGATGATTTCAAAGCCGATAGTGCTGACCTAATTATGTGCAACCCACCATTTCATCAGCAACAAGCCATTACTGACCACATTGCATGGCAAATGTTTTGTGATGCTAAACAAACCCTAAACCGTCAAGGTAAATTACTGGTCATCGGTAATCGCCACCTCGGCTATGATGCAAAATTGAAGCGTCTGTTCGGCGATAAAAACGTGAAATTAATCGCTTCAAACAATAAGTTTGTCATTTTACAGGCTGTAAAAAATCCTGATAAATTAAGCGCAGAACTATAACCCTTGATTTCAGGGTATGAACATATTTTTAGTGAAGCCATCAGCATCAATGTCATGATGGTCACTAGTTGAACCAACTTGCCCTAGCAACATGTTGAAAAGGAAATAACAAAATGAAAAAACTGGTACTCGCCGCTTCGGTTGCTCTGCTTGCTGCATGTTCAGCGCCTCAGCAGCCACAACTGAACCTAATGCCAGAAACAACACTTAGTACAAATCCTATTGTTCAAGGCAAAACTTACAGCCTAACGAGTAAAGATGTTCGTGCAGCACAATACGTTGCGCTCGTGGATAACGGCCGTTCAAACATTCTGCCTCTCCATGCGAAGCAGAACTTGCGAATCTCATTAGAAGAAGCACTTGAAAAACAATTGTCTTCACAAGGCTTTCATTCTGACTTAAACAGCAACAACAGTATCGAACTTGAAGTACAAGAAGCATTGGTAAACGTTAAACACTCTGTTATGGAGAATGAAATGGATGCCAAGGTCGTGCTGGAAATTACAGCAGAGACACCTCAAGGGAAACTCGTAAAAACTTTCACTGGTACGGCAAAACGTTCTGGCACGCTGAGCGCTTCTGATGCGGATATAGAACAAACGCTAAATGATGTCGTTGCGCTTACGCTTAAAGAGATAGCAAACGACGCCGAGTTACGTCAGTACATGCAGGAGCGATTCTAATGTTACGTAAAGCGATTCTATCTTTAGCACTACTTAGCTGTAGCGTATTTGCTGGGCCAAAAGTCGCATTTGAAACGACACTGGGCAATTTTACCGTTGAGCTAAACCAAGAAAAAGCACCGATCACGGTCTCTAACTTCCTAAAATATGTAGAAGATGGTAGCTATGAAGGGACTATTTTTCATCGTGTTATCCCTGGCTTTATGGCTCAAGGCGGTGGCTTTAATCAAGACATGCAAATGGTTAAAACCTACGCACCTATCAAAAATGAAGGCAATAACGGTTTAAGTAACGACCGCGCAACCATTGCAATGGCGCGTACCAATGCACCTGATTCCGCTACGCGACAATTTTTTGTTAACTTAACCGATAATGACTTCTTAAACTACGGTGCTCGCCCACCAGGTTACGCCGTATTTGGTAATGTTGTTGAAGGGTTTGATGTCATTGAAAAAATGGCGAAACAACCAACGACGTCTTTTGGTCGTATGCAAGATGTCCCAGAAAAACAAATTGTGATTACCAAGGCAACATTGCTGAAGTAAACATACCCCAAAAGCCCTTTGAAGATTCGAGGGGCTTTCTCTTTTTAGCCGCTCTATGTTAACGGATTGATTTATGTCTTCTCTGCCCTCCATCACTTGGTTGGAAACGGTAAAAAGTTACCTTGATAAACGCCTACTTTGGGTTTTCATGCTGGGCTGTTCAAGCGGTTTCCCGTGGGTATTGATTGGCTCGAATATGTCCGGTTGGTTAAAAGATTCGGGCCTAACTCTCTCTGCGATTGGTTACTTTGGTAGCGTATTTGCTGTCTATGCCATTAACTTTATGTGGGCACCTTTAGTTGACCGCGTAAAATTGCCCTTGCTATACCGCTTATTGGGCCAACGCCGCAGCTGGATTTTTCTTTGCCAGAGCATCGTTCTTATTGCGACCATATTTATTGCAGGCGTGAATCCAGCAGAAAACTTGGTCTTTGCATCACTTCTTGCGCTTTGTATCGCTACCGCGTCAGCCACTCAAGATATTGCTATTGATGCTTTCCGTATTGACACTTTCCCAAAAACTGAAGAATCAAAGCTGCCCCAAGCATCGGCCATGGCCGTTATTGGTTGGTGGACAGGCTATTCTCTTCCTGGCTATTTGGCATTCATTAACGCCGATAACATTGGTTGGAATGGCGTTTACTATGGCATGGCAATGGTCGTTGTATTGCTTATGATTTTTACGCTGTTGGTTGGCGAGCCAAAAACCCAACGAGAGCAACTTCAGCATCAAGCCGAACAACGCCATGAAGAAGTAGTAGGTTCTAAAATCGCTGCCTGGTTTACCGTAACGGTTGTTGAACCTTTCCTAGATTTCTTTAACCGAAACGGCGTTCGGGTTGCCATCACCCTACTGCTATTCGTGTTTCTATTTAAGATTGGCGAGGCCTTTTGGGAAGAATGTCGATTGCATTCTATAAAGATATTGGCTTTAGCAATGAGCAGATTGGCCACTACTCCAAATTGATCGGTTGGGGCGCAACAATGCTCTTCACGCTGGTTGGCAGCATGTTTAATGTTAAATTTGGCATCGTTCGCGGTTTAATGATCGGTGGCATTGCCATGGCAGCTAGCAACCTGATGTTTGCTTGGATCGCCAAAGTCGGCCCAAATGAACACCTGTTCTTAGCAACGATTATTGTCGATAACTTTACAACGGCATTCTCTACCGTCGCATTTGTTTCGTTCCTAACCATATTAACCGGGCAAGCTTTTTCGGCAACACAGTATGCTTTGCTTGCATCGTTAGGTAACTTCGGGCGTACTACCCTTGCTTCATTTAGTGGCGAATTGGTGGACTATTTAGACAACTGGACGGCTTTCTTTATTTTGACCGCGTTAATGGTTATACCAAGCCTTGTCATGCTGTATTCATTAAGGCATTACTTCACTGACTTACTAGAGAAAGCGAGACACAAGCACTGAGCATAAGTTGCTATTTGATCAAAAACAGCTATCTATTCATAAAGAACTGTCTGTTTATAAAAAACGGTCAGTTCATGAAGAGCTAGCTGTTCATTAAAGAGCTAATCGTTTAATAAGAACCATTTCACCACCATCAAAAACCACCAGCTATACGGTGGTTTTTTAACATAGAGGCACAAAGCTCTTACTTCAAACACTAGCTTCATACTTATGGGTACATACCTTTACCGAACAAATTGAAGATTCTCGCGACACCTTGCGTGAATATCATCGGCTCAGTCAGCACGGTCAGGCACAAACAATCTTCACCCGATTTCGTGAATGGGCTGTGCTTGACAGAAGCGTCTCTTACTAAAAGATCACCTTTTTCATAATGGCCATCTTCATCGCTGAAACCACCGTGCAACACTAGCGTAGATTCGAGACCTTTGTGTGTATGTTGAGGTATCTGCACATCATGATTAATGTACATCAAGTTTACCCTTGCCTCTTCTCCGAAATCCAATTGGGAACTGAATACTTTCCCTCCGTAACTCTTCCAATCTCCGACTAAGTCAGTATACCGACTCAACGTTTTAGGAAGTTGAAAAGTTTTACCTGCAACGCTTACCGAAGCGACTTCTCTGATAATAATATCATCACGGGTTGGCTTTGAATTGATGATATCGCTAAGCATATGGTCAAAAGTAGGGTCATAGTCAGCCGGAATATCATTGGCGACATCACGGCCTTGTGATGCTTCTATTTGATTGACACGTGCACGACAGTGGGGACAGGTTTCCAAATGGGTTGCGACCACTAAACCAGAAACTGCATCAATACTTCCTGAAGCATAGGCCTCTAACAAATTGTTATCTGGGTGTTTGTTCATAGTTGCTCCGTATGCATCGAATGCCTTAGTTTTTCTACCGCTAATCTCAAGCGCGATTTAACGGTGCCAAGAGGAATATCGAACAGCTCCGCGACTTGCTGATGGGGCATTTCCTCTAGATACACTGCCCGCAGTACATCTCTCTGGTTTTTAGGCAAGATATCCAAAAACTTGACCACTTGCTCTTTTAGCATGTCTTGCTCAGGAGAATAATGATCCACCAGATCCGGCGGGTAGTATTCTGATGGCCAAATATCATCAGAGTGGATATGTAAATCTTTTCCTTTCTGCTTTCTTAGCAAATCAAAGCACTGATTACGAATGATGGTGTATATCCATGTCGATAGTGCGCTTTTCTCTCCATCATAAAGATGGGCCTTTTGCCAAACGGTTGCCATTGTCTCTTGAACCATCTCTAAGGCAACTTGTTCATTCCCAACGTGTTTATAGGCAAATTGCTTCAATTTAGGCGCATAAAAACGGAATACGAAAGCAAAAGCGTCTTTGTCACGTGCTTTTACTTTGTTCATATAAGCATTCCAGTCGCTTCGCCCTAATTTTTGTGGGCTTTCATTCATATTCTTCAGCCTTAAAGTTTGGGAGGAGAGTCCTCCTCCTTTTCATCCAAGTCCAGTTACTTTCATCGGACCACGCTCATTTTTCTGAGCAGGTTCATTTCACCAACAAACCAAAGCCACCGTTTTCATCTATCGCAATCGCTTGATAAATGATGCCATCTTCTAGTGGAAGAAGCATCGCTGGCCCAATAACAGGCGTTTTATCACCAGGCGCTGTCACCGTGACATAGTAGTCACCTGCCGCAACGTAAATATTCTGCACACTTTGTTTATACGCAAAGTCGGCTATCGCTGGATCACTTTCAGAAATATCTTGCGTCGTAGTGAGATACACATCAACACTCGCCGCTGCCGGATTCGATGCAGCATGCGTTACATTTAAGATAGCACTCGTTGCAACAGCGCGTCGTACATCGGTTACGACGAGAGGCTCTATAGCAATAGACGGCGAAACCATACCAACTGCATAGACACTGTAAGTTTTACCGGATTCTAAGGAAATATCAGCATTAATAATTGGGTCTGCAACGCCGTCAGCAATCACACTTGCGTTGTATGACATAGCGGCGACGGGAAGATAATCAGAGATATCCTTAAACATCACATCAGACAACACGGTATTGCCGTCGAGCAATACATCAACGTTTGGTGCGCCATCCACTAAATGCCCAACTCTCAACTCAGATAAACCAACACCATCTCTCGCCCCAAAGCTATCGCCTACGCTTAAAATGGTTGAAGATCCTGTTCCATCAAGTACGAGTAGCTTCACTGGAGATTCAGACACCGAGCCACCTTTATTTATTGCGGCAACGGTTAACTCACTATTGGCCGTTAAGCTCACCGGACCGGAATCAAACACTGGAGTATTAGTTGTGTCTGTCGATAATGCCAATCTAATCTGGTAGTCGCCATTAGGAATATTGATGACATCGGTAAAGCCTTTGTAATCAAGAGTAGCGACAGGAGACGCTGTCATTAAATCAGCCCCTGGCTCAGTAACGAACACATTCACCTCAGGAACGCCCGCAGCCGCATGTACGACTTGAACGTCTAGACTATTTGGATCGGCCATCGCATCATCGCTTCGAGTGACAATCAATGGTTCCACTGGCGTTGCAGAACCAGCAACCGCAGAGCCAACAACAAACGCGGTGTATTTAAGATCTGAGTCTAGCTCAAGTGTCGTTTTTGGAATAACAGTGGTTGTTTCACCACCCGGTAATTGCACGTCAACTTGTACCGAATTCATGCCCTCTCGAAGAGAGACGTACCCTGACCCAACGCCATAATCAACGCCCTCTAATGCGGCCTCATCATTAATCCATACATTCGCTAAAGGGGCATCCGAAGAGGCGTGCACAGCTTGCAAGCTCGTAAAGTCTATAGTGTCTGTGTCGCTATCTGAGTTACAAGCCGTTAGGCCCAGTGCGGCTAATAGCGTCACAGTGAGTTTTGTCAATCCATTCATATCCAAGTCTCTCTTTGGTGTGGGGTTTCTATGGCATCGTTCAGGAATTGCAGTGCAGGCAAACAATCATGCGCACCAACTAACTTTTCAAACAGCGCGCTGTCGAGTGGTAAAATTTCTAACCAACGCTGCGTAACCCATGACACATCATCAAAAAATCGATGCTGGTAGAGGCCACCAAGTTGAGGAAAACGTGTGTAAATACGTGCAAGTTGCTGACTGAGATCGGTAAATGGAGGAGCAGAAATAGGTCCCTCCCAATTTTCTAACCACTCCACATCGGCATGGCGCAAACCATCCGAATCGGCTCTTACACGTTTTACAGAAAAACGTTTTTCTCCAACGACTGTAATGCCAAGAAGACCATCACTAAGTATTTCAAAATCTACGATAGTGACCAAAGTACCGATTGAAGAAACATTTCCCACTGCTTTCGAGTTTTCTGAGTTTCCAACAAGACAAACTCCAAAGCCCTTATTTTGGATGCTGCATTCTTTCACCATTCTTTTATATCTCGGCTCAAAAATGCGTAAGTTCATCTTGCCCTCAGGCAACACAACCGAAGTGAGTGGAAATAACATGACTTCATTCATTCAAACGTCCTCTTTGATTCATAGAGTGTTACGGAGAGGACACAAATCAGATCACTAACTGTTTCTGTTGGTTAATCGAGTGGCTTAAAAAATCATAAAAACGCTTGCGCAAACGACACAAGTCACATAATTAGTGCAAATCAATGCAACAACCGGAAAGTTCCATGGGATTAATTAGATTCGTGACATGCATCACCAAAAAACTTTATTTTTGCACCTTTTATCACTTTCATTTGAGATTTTTATCGCTATTATTCCCGCCAATTGGAAAGCGCAGCGAAGATTGCGTGTTCTGAATCATTACAAACATAGAGAGTCCCCTTATGCGTAAATCACTTTTAGCTCTTAGCCTACTAGCGGCTACATCAGCTCCAGTTATGGCGGCAGATTACTCTGACGGCGTTCGTAAGAACGATTTTTCATGGATGCAATTCAATGTAATGCACACTATTGATGAGAAGCCAGGTGATGTGAACCATACTTACCTTGAAATGGAGTTCGGCGGTCGCTCTGGTATCTTTGACCTATATGGTTACCTTGACCTATTCAATCCAAGCAACAGTTCAAGCAGCGAAAAAGATGGCGCGGACCGTCTATTCCTAAAATTCAACCCTCGCATGTCTATTGATGCGGCAACTGGTGTTGACCTATCTTTTGGTCCTGTTCAAGAGCTATACATTGCAAGTGAAAACATCGTAGATGGTGGTGATGCTGGTTACAAAACTAAATGGGGTCTAGGTTCTGATGTAATGGTGCCTTGGTTTGGCAAAATGCAATTTAACCTATACGCTCGTCATGACCTACAATCTCACGAGTGGAACGGCTACCAAATTTCGACTAACTGGTTTAAACCATTTATTCACTTCGAAAATGGTTCATTCATTTCTTACCAAGGTTACCTAGATTACGAATTCGGTATGGATGATAACAATGGTGCTAACTCAAGCCATGGTGGTGCAATGTTCAACGGTATCTACTGGCACGTTGACCACTTTGCGCTAGGTTACGGCTTGAAACTATACAACGACGTATACGGCATCAAAGATTCATCTAAATTCCCATCATCAGGTGCTGCACATTACTTTGCTGCAACTTACAAGTTCTAATCGAACAATCGATAAGTTCTCCGAAAATGGCGCCTCTTGGCGCCATTTTTATTTGCTTTCCTTTTTTCCCTCATTATCCTTGCAGCAAACCTTTTTATTGAGAGCGTTTGGTGAATATTCTCATCCTTGGCCCTGGAGCAGTTGGCTCTCTTTGGGCAACAAAATTTCAGCTAGCTGGACACCACGTGTCATTGTGGGGACGCACCTCAGAGAGCGAGTTGTCGCTTCAACTGGATGATGCTCCGCTGACCACTTATTCCAATCAAAGCATTTCCTCTTTACAAGAGGCTGATTTGATTTTAATTACGGTAAAAGCTTGGCAAGTTGAATCTGCAATTGAACCTCTTTTACCACACATCAACGCGGATACTATCGTAATGCTAATGCATAATGGTATGGGTACCGCAGAATGGTTAGAGTCGAAGTTAAGCGACAATCCGATTGTGATTGCGACGACAACGCATGGCGCCTACAAGCCAACCAAGCAGCATGTGTTGCACACTGGTCATGGATACACACAAGTCGGTGGATTTAATGCTAAGGGAGCAAAGTGTGAGTTCTTGCAAGATGTCATGAATCACGCCCTACCAAGCGTGAATTGGAATCCAAATATCCATTCCGCCTTGTGGACGAAACTTGCGATCAATTGTGCTATCAACCCGCTGACCGCCATTCATCAATGTAAAAATGGTGACCTTGCCGCAGAACAATATTCATCTTTATTAGAAGCCATCACTCACGAGCTGGTTGAGGTGATGAATAAAGAAGCGATCGTCACGGATTTTGACACGTTGCATCGCACCATTATGCAAGTGGTTAACGCGACAGCTGCAAACTACTCTTCTATGAGGCAAGACGTTTTTCATAAGCGTCGTACCGAGATCGACTTTATTACCGGCTATTTATTGCAAGCGGCCAAAAAGCATCAAATAAATACACCAGAGAATGCCAAACTCTATCAATGCCTCAAACAAATTGAACAAAGCTGGACAGAACAATGAACAAAAAAATCTTAGTTCCTATTGCACCAGGCACGGAAGAAATGGAAGCCGTGACCGTTATCGATATTATGGTTCGTGCTGGCTATGACGTAACGGTCGCAAGTGCCGATTTCGATGGCGCGCTGACAATGAAAGCGTCGCGTGGTGTCACCTTAACGGCCGATTGTAAATTGGTTGATATTGCTGATGACGAGTTTGATGCCATTGTTCTCTCTGGCGGTGTCGGTGGCGCTGAGACATTCCGTGATAGCACCATCATGATCGAAATCATTAGGCAGCACATGTACGAGGGTAAGCTTGTCGCAGCGATTTGCGCAGCGCCGGCTTTAGTACTGCAACATCATGATCTTTATCCAGAAGCATTAATGACTTGCCACCCTAACTTTCAATCCCATATCCCTACAGACAAATGGCGTGCAAAACGCGTCACTATGGATATAAACCACAACTTGCTCACCAGTCAGGGCCCAGGTACGGCGCTCGAATTTGCAATGGAGATCATCATCAAGCTTTCTGGTAAAGAACATGCATGGACAGTGGCTGAACCTATGGTCACTCTTCCTACTCTTCATTATCACGAATTCGGTGATGAATAATGTTTGATATCAATGCCGTACGCGCGCAATTCCCAGCTCTTAATCAAGAAGTAAACCACGTTCCTTTGGTGTATCTCGATAGCGCAGCGACGACTCAAAAGCCACAATGCGTGATTGATGTAATCAGCCGTTATTACAGCGCACAAAACGCCAATGTACATCGCGGCAGCCATAGCCTAACCGCTAATGCTACCAGCCAATTTGAGGCCGCTCGTGAGACCGTAGCTGCGTTTATTGGGGCAACCAACTCAAAAGAAATCATTTGGACTCGTGGGGCAACAGAAGCGCTGAACTTAATCGCGCAAACTTACGCCCGAAGCACACTCCAAGCGGGTGATGAAATCCTGATTAGTGAGATGGAACACCACGCAAACATCGTACCTTGGCAGATTGTTGCAGAACAGACGGGGGCAAAGATCATTAAGGTTCCGATGACATCGAGTTGCCAATTTGATATCGATGCATTTGAGGCTCTATTATCGGAGCGTTGTAAGATCGTCGCTTGTGCGCAAATTACAAATGTGACCGGCACTCGTCAACCTGTCGAGAAAATCATTGCTTTAGCCCATAAAGTAGGTGCTGTTGTGGTTGTCGATGGTGCGCAAGGCATCGTACACGAGCCACTTAATTTGGCTGAATTAGATGTCGATTTTTACGTATTCTCTGGCCACAAACTTTACGCTCCCGCTGGTATCGGCGTGCTGTATGGCAGACTTGAACTTTTAGAAGCGATGCCACCATGGCACGGCGGCGGTAAAATGGTTGAGAGAGTCTCATTTGAGAAAACGACATTCTCTGCCTTGCCGGGTAAGTTTGAAGCGGGTACACCGAACGTGGCTGGTGCGATTGCCCTAGCGAAAGCCATCAACTGGTATCAAGGCTTCGACCAAGGTGCAGTTGAGGCGCATTTGCATACTCTGCAAGACAAAGCTTACCAAGCGCTGCGCCAGTTCGATGATATCCAAATTCTTGGTTACCAGCCTAACGCTTCAGTGCTGACGTTTGTAATGGATGGTGTTCACCACCAAGACATTGCGACGCTGCTCGATCAACAAGGTATCGCCGTTCGCGCCGGGCACCACTGTGCTCACCCTCTGATGGATGCACTTAACGTCAAAGGCACGGTGCGCGTTTCTTTTGGTATCTACAATACGCTAGAAGACGTTGAGAAGCTGATTGCTGCGGTCGAGAAAGCGGTCGATATGCTTTAGGAAACGGTTTAAAGATAGGTCCTAGGCTCCTAGGGCCTATCAACCTAGGATCTTTAACTAGCCCCTTTTCTTATTGAGCTTGTGTTTTGATCTGCTCAACAATCGCTTTTAAACCGTTACCGCGCGATGGACTAAGGTGAGCGATTAAACCGAGCTTTTCAAAGTAAGCATCAATATCAAACGCTTGAATTTGCGCTGCAGTTTTACCATCGTAAGCCGCCATCACTAATGCAATTAAACCACGAACGATTCGCGCATCAGAATCAGCGCAGAAGTGCCATACACCATCTTGTTCTTTGCTGACTAGCCACACTAAGCTTTCACAACCAGACACGGTGACTTGCTCTGATTTAAGTTCTTCTGGCATTGGTGGCAGCTTTTTACCCCACTGAATCACTTGGCGATAACGGTCTTCCCAACCTTTAAATCGCTGCATAGTTGCAACAATGTCTTCACTGGTGATATCAATGCCAAATGGCGATGCAGGAAAATCCGTCATGATGCGCTCTCTTGTCTGAATTACTTCTTGTGCTTTTGAATCAGCTTTTCAACGATGCGTGATACCGCAACAAAACCGAACGTTGCTGTTACAACCGTCGCCGCGCCAAAACCGCTCGCACAGTCCATACGTTTAGGCCCCTCTGCTGTCGATTTCACACCACACACTGAACCATCGGCTTGTGGGTACTTCAATTGCTCTGTAGAAAAGACACAATCGATGCCAAACTTACGTGCAGGGTTTTTCGGGAAGTTATGATGACGACGCAAGGTATCTTTGATCTTCTTAGCCAGTGGATCTTGGATTGTCTTGGTCAGATCCGCCACCATGATTTGGGTTGGATCGATTTGGCCACCAGCACCGCCGGTTGTAATCACTTTAATCTTGTTGCTACGGCAGTAAGCCAATAACGACGCTTTTGCTTTCACACTGTCAATCGCATCCAACACGTAATCGAACTCTTTGCTCAAATATTCATGTTGGTTATCTGGCGTAATAAAATCGTCAATTAGATTCACCTTACATTCTGGGTTAATCAGCTTAACGCGCTCTGCCATCACTTCAATTTTGCTTTGACCAACCGTACCTGTCATCGCATGGATTTGACGGTTAATATTCGTCACACACACGTCATCCATATCGATAAGCGTCAACTCACCAATACCAGTGCGTGCCAGCGCTTCTACCGCCCATGAACCCACACCACCAATACCAATCACACACACGTGTGCAGCGCGAAGAATGTCTACTTCGCTGTTACCGTAGAGACGACGAGTGCCACCAAAACGTTGGTTATAGCTGTCAGAGGCCGGAGTATCGAGTTCACGCATATTGAAGTTCCAGATGATCGATAGAAAAACAAAGAGTGCGATTTATACGCACTCTTTGAGGAAATGTCTAGATAAGGAGAGTGGATTCTCTCACTAGGAATTTATTGTAACTTTTCTGGCGGCAAAGCCCAAGGAGCTTGCGTTGGGGTGTTTTCTAAGCCTAGCTTCCACACACGGCCAAAGTGCTTGTAATGTCCCGCTTCTGTGCCCGCACGTGGCCCCATACCATGGTAAAGGTCTAAATGGTTTTGCTTTACCGCTCCGCCCGTGTCTAACACAATAAGAAGACGGAGTTGGTGCGCCCCACTCCATGTCCCATCAACATTCAATAACGGAACTTCTGCAAGAATTGGCGTACCCATCGGTAGAATTGAGCGATCGCCCGCGACCGATGCCATTGGCAATAGTGGAATACCTGCTGAACCGGTTACCGGCGCATCCGCTTGCGGGGCAAAGAAAACATAAGATGGATTTTGCTCTAATAGTTCACGTACCGTTGCTTCATCGTTAGCCATTACCCATTCTTTAATCGCTTTTAACGACATTTTTTCACGTGGTACTTCACCGCGTTCAATCAGAATTCGACCAATGCTGACGTAAGCTTTATTGTTTTTACCTGCGTAAGCAAAGTACTCCAAAGTATCGTCATCTTCAAAGTGAACAAAACCGCTACCTTGAACTTCCATCATGAAAGGATCAATTCGATTTGGAGCATAACCAAGTACTAATCCTTGACCGTCTAACGCTCCGTTATAAATTTCTGCACGGGTTGGGCAATCTGCACTGCAATTCGGCATACCATAAACAGGATACTTGTACGTCTCATTGGCTTCATGACGCAACTCCATCACTGGTGAAAAATAGCCAGTAAATAGAACATTACCTTTTTTATCACCGCCACCGAGTTGGGCAGCTTGAATGCCGTATGCACTTAACGCACTGGTATCACCGCTTTGCAATGCCCATTCACTCAACTTCTCATACAAAGGCTGATACATTTTTGCCATTCTTGGTGACTTAGTAACAACCTGTTCAGCTTGCTTATTAAACTCTGTAAAGTCGCGGGGTTTGTTCGACTCAACCACATCCACTTTATTTAAAACTTGAGGAAATTCGCCATCAAATATTGCTGGGCCAAATCATTTTGTGGGCACAGCCAAATAATAGGCTTAATGAAATAATAGGAATGAGTTTTTTTAACACGTGTCTTTTCCGTAATAGAAGATAGCAAAGGATGGCAAACAAATGCGACAGACGCAATTGAAAAGCTACGACAAAGTGTATCAGTAATAAGGAAAAGTGTTGGTTGCTGTCAATTCATTCACTTAACCCCATCGACCAAAGTTGTCTCAATTCACTTGGGTGATGAGAACGCCTAGATCTTAGAAAACATTAGCTCTAAGAAATACTGGTTCTCAAAAGACATTGGTTCGAAGAAACAATGGCCCATAAAAACGAATCGACTTTCAAAAAGAACGATAATGCAAACAAAGGCGACTGACTAACTAAATATCGTCAGCGAACGGAACGTTGTGTGTGGCCTTCAATACGAAACACCGGCAAATAGTGAGCATTGGAATCGAGTTTCATTTCTGAATGCTGTTGGTTGATAAATTCAAACTTACGAACCGTTGAACCCACTTTGTAAGACAAAGAATCACCATCAAATTCAAACTCGGTTGCGACAATAGCCCCATTAACCGCCACTCCTCCTGAGCTTAAAACAAACTCTTCTCTTACATACGGCGCCACATCCTGCTCAATCCACTTACCATAAACAATCGACTCGTCAATTGGTGGGTTGATATAGCGAGCAATCAAATCACCATAAAGCATAAACGCAACAATACTCCCAACAATCGCACTGAGCATTAGTGAGCGTTCTATCCACTTACGGATCATTGATTTGTCTGAGCTCTCTTGAGCTTTTTCAAGGCGAGGTTTTACAGCAGTCGTCATGGTCTTTTACAGAATTTTATAAGAGGGCCGATTATAGTTCCTCATTCATCAAATAAAAAAGTGCCATCCTATTGATGTTTGTTATTCATTCCAAAATTTACCTTGCGCACATTTGAATAAAAAGACAAAATATCAACATAAATAAGCAAAGGAGTTGTGGTAGTGAAGATTCGTAGTACTGCCCTTGTAAAAGGATTTCGTCAATCAACCCCATATGTTAACGCTCACCGTGGAAAAACGATGGTGCTTATGCTTGGTGGAGAAGCGATCGCTGATAAAAATTTTGGCAATATTATCAATGACATTGCTTTAATGCATAGCCTAGGTATAAAAATCGTTTTAGTCTACGGTGTTCGCCCTCAAATAAACCAACTTCTTGAAAAACAAAACCTTACTACTCCATATCATAAAAACATACGAATCACTGATGAAGCCGCACTTTCGGTAGTTATGCAAGCTGCTGGACAACTTCAATTAGCCATTACCGCGCGGCTTTCTATGAGTCTCAGTAACACTCCGATGGCTGGTACGCAACTCAACGTGGTCAGCGGAAACTTTGTCAT
Source organism: Vibrio alfacsensis (assembly GCF_003544875.1). Lineage (NCBI taxonomy): Bacteria > Pseudomonadati > Pseudomonadota > Gammaproteobacteria > Vibrionales > Vibrionaceae > Vibrio > Vibrio alfacsensis. Next base: position 769,542 of record NZ_CP032093.1, on the reverse strand, counting down.
AGCACAGCCTCTCGGAGTTGATGATGGTGTCGACTATTGCCATAGCGGCCGTACACGTCGTATTGATGTTGATGCCATTCATCGCACGCTCAATCAAGGTTCAATTGTCTTGCTCGGCCCCATCGCAAGCTCGGTCACAGGTGAGTGTTTCAACTTATTATCAGAAGAGGTCGCAACTCAAGTTGCTATCAAACTCAAAGCCGACAAATTAATCGGCTTTTGTTCAGAGCAAGGTGTTATTAACGACGAGGGCAATGCAATTGCAGAGCTATTCCCTACAGAAGCAGAACAAGTCATCAGCACACTCACAGAAATCAACGATCCCGATTCTGATTACCACTCTGGCACGCTTCGTTTCTTAAAAGGGTCAGTGACCGCCTGCCGCGCTGGAGTACCTCGTAGCCACCTAATTAGTTACAAAATGGATGGCGCTTTGATACAGGAGCTCTTCTCTCTTGATGGTATCGGTACACAAGTCGTGATGGCGAGTGCCGAACAAGTACGCCAAGCAAACATCGATGATATTGGGGGCATTTTAGATTTGATCCGCCCACTTGAAGAGCAAGGTGTATTAGTTCGCCGATCTCGTGAACAACTTGAACAAGAAATTGGAAAATTCACCATTATCGAAAAGGATGGCTTAATCATCGGTTGTGCGGCGTTATACCCATATGTTGAAGAACGAAAAGCGGAAATGGCATGTGTGGCGATTCATCCTGACTATCGGGATGGCAACCGAGGACAAATGTTACTCAATTACATGAAGCACCGCACCAAACTCGACAACATAAGCCAAATATTCGTACTGACTACGCGCAGCTTACATTGGTTTAGAGAGCAAGGGGTTTTATGAAGTGAGTGTGGATTATCTACCCGGAGCAAAACAAGGCTTATATAACTTTCAAAGAAAATCCAAAATTCTTGCGTTAGATGTCTAGCATCACTCGCTATAGTCGCTTTTATTTAAAATATAATGCAATGCATTACATATAATTGATGACCAATTTTCCCTTTTCAATGTGCATGTCGTTGTTTATAATCCACGCGTTGATTGTACATTACTCAATCAACCATGGATCTAGGTGCAAATTCTTCGCACCCTAAACTGCATTGTGATTACCACCTGCATGACACATCAAGGACAGCTGTTATTCTTAAACAAATAAGATGAGCACTGTTATGAGAACCATCATTTGTAACTCGCTACAAAGCTTCTGGGATATGGCCGATAACCACTTTCTTGAGGGGTTAGATGTACACTGTGTTTTTCCAGTCAATGACGCTATCAAAGACTTTATTCTGGCTTATCAACAGCAGTACAAGATAAAAAGCGTCTCCTTTACTAATGCATTTTCTAGACTTGAATGAACAGAGACCGAGCACAGTGCTCGGTCTTTTTGTATAACGCTTAAATTTATAGTGACTGAATTTTCATGATGCTTAGCTCGTTAAACATGCTTAGCTAATAAAAGATACTTAGAATCTATCTCAATAGGTGTTGTCTGTAGTGGTCTAATAAAGCCGGACACCATTTTAGGTGGTACAGTTACCACCCAAGAGAGTGTTTATGACCAGAGTTCGTCGTACATTTAGTCCAGAGTTCAAGCAAGAAGCTGCAAGCTTAGTGCTTGACCAGAATTACTGTTTTAGAAGCGAGTAGAGCTGTTGATGTGGGACAAACTGTCTTACGCCGTTGGGTTGAGCAGTTAAAATCTGAGCGTAACGGGATAACTCCTACTTCTAAAGCATTGACGCCTGAGCAGCAAAAAATTCAAGAGCTTGAAGCCCGCATTAGCCGTTTGGAGCGAGAGAAGTCTATTCTAAAAAAGGCCACAGCTCTCTTAATGTCGGACGAACTCGAACGTACACGCTGATTGACCAATTAAGGGAGCATGATTCTATAGACATTCTTTGTTCAGTCTTTGGTGTCGCTCAATCAACATTCTATGAGTTTAAACAAAGGCAAAAACAACCCTGTAAACACCGAACAATGCTCCGAGTAGAAGTGGCACAACTGTTCAAATCGAGTAGAGGCTCTGCTGGAAGCAGAAGCCTCGTTTCTATGATGCGAGCGTGGCTTTGCTATTGGCCGATTCAAGGTGCGAGGACTTATGAAAGAGCTGAGCCTCGTGAGTAAACAACCAAGCTCACACCAATATAAAAGCAGCAACTGAGCGGCTAGATATCCCTAATCATTTAAGTCGAGAGTTCAATGTAAAGTATCCAAACCAAGTTTGGTGTGGTGACATCACTTATATTTGGACTGGTAATCGCTGGTCTTATCTTGCTGTTGTGATTGACTTATATAGCCGTCGAGTCATTGGCTGGGCATTATCAGAAAAGCCAGATGCAGTCTTAGCCAGTAAAGCTCTAACTATGGCTTATGAACAGAGAGGACAGCCTAATGGGGTTATGTTCCATTCTGACCAAGGTAGTCAATATGGGAGTCGACAGTTCAGACAATATATCTGGCGTTACCAGATGAGTCAGAGCATGAGTCGACGTGGAACTGCTGGGATAATGCTCCTATGGAGCGTGTATTCAGAAGTCTAAAGTCTGAATGGATCCTTCGACAGGCTACAGATCCATAAATGAAGCGATGAAAGATATCAGCTTCTATCTGATGAATTACTACAACTGGCAACGACCTCATTCATACAATGGTGGTATCGCCCCAGCTGAAGTAGAAATTAGAACTAATTTACTGTCCGGAAATTGTTGACCACTACAGTCTGAGTTAAATCAACCCCCTATTGAAAATACTGTAAATGAGTTCAACACAATACCTAATCTCTGATACTCTTTAAGTAAAAATTGAGCCTCTTCAGCCTATCCACAAGACTAACCATCCACTCGGTACACATCGAAAGAGAGTCGATAATCGTCATGCCATGAACAGCATTCTTTTTGTTCTCACAACAGGTTGTCCGTAGAATGCGCTAAATGCGACCGGTATTTGTACATCTAGCTCTGCACATCGTCGTTTTCTAGAGTGACGAGATGCAGGTATCTTTGAGCGACTTTGGTGAAATGGCCTGATTTACGAGGGTGTTGATTGGCGTTCGATATCAATGGATAACTGCCCAACTAAAGCGCCTTTAGCTGGTTCAAAAAATAAGTAAGAACCCACAGCTGGCAAACCGTTATCGTAGATTGCTTGTTCGTTGGGAAAAGAACGAGGCCATGCTGCATTTTGCTTGTGGCCTCATTGCTTAGAATAAATCCCTTTGGGGATCGGCTCTTAGGCAATCCATACATATCGTAATCATCGAGTTAGTGTTTTAGTGAACAACAATTCTTGTAAAACGAAGTAACAACTATTATTGAAATTCCTAGCTATGCACTCGAATTAGGAAAAGACTTGGATATCACTACGTGGGAGTTATGACCTAATATTACATAACCTCTGATTGTTTAAGTAAATGTATCTTACTTGCCCACAATCTGTAGGAATTATCTGATATTGATAATTTTTAATCTTTAATGTCTAATTTATTACTTTCAACTCAATCTTGTTTAATTTATGTTAGCAATGGTAATTAGCCAATTTGAACCTATCAGGAGCTTCATTAAAAGCACCATGAACCGTATAGTGAAATAAAGTCGGTAATTCAATGCAATAATAGAAGTGATATATATCCTGTTAAAGTTGGAAACTTTGTTAGAGAATATGGACATATAGCTATTATTGATTTGGATGCTAGGGTTGATTTATCAATAAATAGTTCGAATTCTTTGTCTGGAATTCTAGATGTAATCAACTCTATTGACAGAATGCTAAGTATAACAATGCTAGTCATTGGTAGCGATGATGCCTTGATGACTAATAGGTGGTTTATTCTAAATCAAAATGTAAACTCTCATCAGATTTTACCAAAGCCATTTAATGGTAAGCAGCTAAATGAATTCCTATGTTTTAATCTTCCTATTAGTTACTGCGAACGAAATAGGATATCATTAGAGTCGGGGATGAATAATAAAAACATCGATGGGAACACTTCTAAACTTGGATATAGCTTGAACTACTCTATCTATGCATAATGCTGAATTTGGTGTTTTCAATTTATACTATTTTTAGGTTAAAATTTATTATCAATTTTAATTATCCTTATTTATTTCAACAGTTGTTATAGGATGATGCTATTGTTAGTCATAATGGGGTAGTAAATGAATTTCTATCGCCTGTTTATTAGTTTTATTAATGAACACAGTAACAAGTATTGCTATGTGTAGTCATTATATCGGTTATACTTGGAGGAGTAGTTGGATACATACTAGAGAGCTAAAATTTCACATAAGCATTTATCAAGTTCATAGCGACATGCATAAGTCATTCAATTTAATTAAGGTGTAATTTTTCAATTATTTGAGAAAAGTGCGTCTCGCCTAAGCTTGATCATAGCAATCGGATGGTTTAGTTGTTTTAATTTACCTAGAAAAATGCAGAAAATAATTATAACTTTGGGATGTACCATAATTTATTTGTTTGGATGTTCGTCAGCATCAAAACCATCAAAAAGTATTGATGTTGATAATAAAATTATTTATAAAACCATATTTATCAACTCTAACAATGACGAATTTTCTCTAGAAAATATTGAATGCTTTGATGGAGATATACCGATATTGATTATGAGAAAACCCCATAATAATGGTAGGGAGCTTTTGTTATACAGTGTGTAAACAATACATGATACATTTGTTATGGAAGAAAAATGTTTACATATTGGCACCTGACACTTTCGATGGTTATGAGTGAATCAGCAAGATAATATATTTTATCTTTACTAAAATATATTATGCATCTAATTTCGCATTAACACTTTATAATATAACATTCAGTGGAATAATAAATAATTGTAAAGTTTCTTTATACAGAGGTAGAGTTTTGACAGCTAGAGCTAAAATTACCTTTCGATGTGGCCACACTCTTGAGGTAGATGTTCATGAAGTAGAGATGCTAGAACGGATTAGTCCGATAAGCAAAATATGGATAAAAAGCACTCCTACATTACTATTCTTTCTAACAAAGAATAAAAATAAAACATCACAATTAAAGATTAAATACAAAGGAATTCCACACTTGTTAAATATAATTATGTCAGGTGATTTTTCTGAAACTTTGACTTTTGAACCGTTAAATCACAAAATCGATTAAAGAAAGACCAAGACAAGCGTGATGGAGCTCATCAATTCAGTCATGACTACAACATTCATCAGTTTTGTCTAAGCATTTAAATAAACTTAAAATAAACTTAGTTACTAAGATCTTGGATTACCCCTGATTTAGAAAATAGAGCCTTACAACCCGTAATGATCTATCGCCTTATTCAAATTTATATTTTTAGTAGTTTTACTTAAGGCAAGTATTGTTCTGATTTATGACTTCGATCTCTAATTGTGGGACAAATGTCCGCTCTTAACCATATCTGACACGTTAATATAATTTATATCCTAGACAAAAGTAATAAAGGAAATCATCATGGATCTATATACCCTGTTAGACATAAATAATACCTAATTAATATTCCAATTGGAGGGATATGCAATGAGTTGGATTGAATTCTTTGGTACGATTTTCGGATTACTCTGTATTTTGTTTGCGAGTCAAGAGAAGACTATCAATTACCTCTTTGGTCTCCTGAATGTGACACTTTTGCTATTATATTTTTCAAATTCAATTGTACGGATTGTTATTACTACAACTGTTCTTTTTTGGCGCTAACATTTATGGTTGGTATGCATGGAGTAAACCGAATTCACAAGGAGAACCCCTTGAAGTTCGTTGGTTGAGCAAACAGAAAATTATTAAGATTGGCTTAGGGTGTACGGTAGCGATCGCGATGTTGACTATTTATATAGAGCCATTCTTCTTCGCGTTGGCAAAAATCTCTGTAGATACACTGAATTTATTTGGAGTAAATCTAGCGGATCCTGTGTTAGAGCCTGCTGCGTTCCCTTTTTGGGATGCAACCATAACTGTCCTTTCAGTGATTGCTCAAATCTTGATGACACGTAAATATGTTGAAAACTGGATACTATGGCTTGCTATTAACATTGTCAGTGTTGGTATTTACACAGCTCAAGGTGTGTATGTTATGTCGGTTCAATATACGATTCTAATGTTCATAGCAGCAAATGGAGCAAAAGCTTGGGCACGTAGTGCGAAACACAATTGTGAGAAAAAATTAATAATGCAGTAATGTATCGTGACTGCCTAACATCAAAATAGTAACAAGATAAGGAGGGTATATCCCTCCTTGATTCAATACTACCCTAAGGCATTAGGTAATTAACTTAATATATGTTCACTAAAGCGAAAATATAGTGACTAAGAACCTATCTAACATGTATTGTCAGTGTAAAGTTAACCTATTTGATAACGCCATATAGTGCTGACCGATTTCAAGCTCTGCTTCACGGGGCGTGGTATAAGATTTTAAGTAAACTTCCTCATATTTCAGACCTCACCACAATCGTTCGATAAAATATTATCGACCCAACGACCTTTTCCGTCAATGCTGAACCGTATATTCTGGTCTAGCAACTTCTGTACGAACTCAGTACCGCTAAACTTCCGACTGTCTTGCCTGAGCGGAGTTAAAGATATCGGGTGAACCGTAGTTCTTCAAAAGCCTCGATACAAAAACTTGTATCCATGGTGTTTGATAGGCGCCCAATACCTTACTGGCATACCAGGCAATAGTGGGAATCAAGCACAGAAGTCCTTTAGCCATCGGAACGTAAGTGATAGCAATTGCTCAAGCTTAGTTCAGGTAACTAACTTCAATCACGTAACAGGTAGATATAAACCTGATACGCCTTGTAGGTGACAGTCGCTCTTTTCCTAAGTTGAGATTTGGTTAGCGTACAAGTTTCACTTCTGTGCTAACTCAGCGATAGTTTTGTCATTTTAACGGCAGCAAGTGCCACTTTAGCTTTAAATTCACGCCAGATGCCAGAAAATCTGGGCCACTTATATTGATTACTTATACAAATAATAAAAGCCACTACGCCTATGGGTATAGACTTAGTGGCTTAGGTTTATTATAAAATTAAACTAACGTTCTATCTTAGTTTTCTTCTTGTTTAGGCAGAGCATTAACTAACAGCGGGCTCTGTTTAGGCATTGGTAGATCGAGTCTTGCAACATAAGATTTTGCTGCGGCTGAAATACCACCACTGTAAACTTTCTCACCTTCAGGTGTAGTCGATGACGATTCGCCTACGTTCCACTTAGTAAAGAAATCCGTTAAGTCATAGCCAGAGGCATACGATGCACAAATCATCAATTGATCTGCATCTGAGAATCCACTTTCTGCAGTATTACAGTGATTAACACCTGAATCGCCTTGCACATCACCACGAGCCTTTCGATGCATCAGTTTAAACAGGTTCCAGCCTTGGTCATTACCATAAACGGTTGGTTTCTCATCACCCTCTGCATACCAGTTGTTGATATCAAAGTGGCTTTCAGCCCAAATTTTCAACTGTCCAAACATGACGAGACGAATACCAGCGTCTCCGTGCGCCCACCCATGACCTTCATTTGCTGCTAGCCAAGCCGGGGCTTTCTGAATGTCATAACTAATACGGTCCATTTGCGGATTTGCGTTACGCCCGTCAAGCTCCTGCATGTATAGCGCTAGGATATTGTTAGTGACTTCGGTAGAACCATTAACTGTAAATGGTGCAGTTGCAAGGTTATGACCCACTTCATGCCACAATAACCAATCATCTACTGCATTTGTCGGTACATTACTTCCGTTCACATTAAATCCTGAGGCCATAATAGGGTAACCGCTATGAGCAGCACCAATTGATATTTGCACATCATTTACGAAACGATGTCTAAAACCATCAAGCGTATCGTAAGTAAAGCGGCGATGTGAACCTGTATCTGTTACTTCGTCACGACCATAAAAGTCACTTGCAGCGTCAGCAAATCGATTCATATCTACATTAAATTTAACAATATCGATAGACTTAACATTGTTTACTGGTGTTGTATAAACGAATGAGCCAGTATCAATCTCCGCAATCTGAGCCCCCGCTTCGCTCGGAGTTGTGACCCAAGCTCCATCCTTGTAATAAGCCGCTTTAACAACGTTATCAAAATTAAAGACTGCTCTTTCATCCGTGGTTGAGAGGGGCTGGATATAAATCAAACCACCATAAGGTACTTTTATGACCGTTCGGATGCCGTCATGATCAAATGACATTTGCATTCGAGGTGGACGATTTAAGTTTGTTTCATGTTGAGGACGGCCCGTTAAATCGTCAGCCAACATTACTGTAACCGTTGCAGGTACACCATCAGTAATAGTTACTTCTTCTAGCTGCTTAGCCCACAGCCCCGTTGATTGCATATTACCTGCTGAGTAGTGAACGGCGTTGCCTTGAGTTTCGATCTCTACGCTGGCACTAGTACCGGCTGCGTTCGGACGCGTTGGGTATTGTATAGTGTCAACTTTAATGTCGTAATCCCAGAATGAACGGCCCAACATAATACGGGTTAATGGCTTCTCCATATAGTTTAATGGGTAACTAGGGTTTAACTCGCCATTCTCATGAAGCATTCCATTCGAGACCAGCATCGTTCGGTACTCATCCGGACATGAGGCCCCACTACCGTGAGCATCGTTAGTATAACAGTTCAGGTAAGTTACTAATGTTTCGAATCCCAGTTCATCTTGTACTTCCGCATCAAAGGCATACTGGTTATCGTTCCATAGCCATACTGATAAGTTATCGTAAGTTTGATTTAACTCTACAGTCGGTAAACGGAAACCTTTTGAACCCTTTGTTCGGTAGTAGAGTTCATGATCAAGTAGCTTTTGAACATTTCCACCAATATTCGCAGCTTTAATCATGCTCTTAACATCAACATTATAGCGAGCAAAGTCTGGACGGCCATACCCACGTTCGAAAATCCCTGTTCCGGAACGAGTTTCAATACAGTTAAACTCGTACTCATATTCGTTCGAACATACCGGTGTCCCCTCAAATGCCGTTTGAAGTTCTTCTATTGCAGCTTGACGCTCTGCTTCATTGTTCACTCGAATGAGGGCCGGGCGTTTTACTTTAGTCCCATCAGAATTGAGCACTTCATACATAGGAATATGTAGAGGTGGCATATCTGCAGGTGGCGCCCATTCTACGGAGCCATCAGGCATTACTGTGAATGGTGGTTTTCCACCTGGCAAATCATCAAAACGATGCAGTGTTACTACTGATAGAGCTTGTTTAGTGTTTGTGCTAGGGTTTCGGTTACAGTACTTACTACCTGGATCACAATGACTATCGTCGGTAGGAGTGACATTCTGTCCCCCTAGTGAAACCCCCGCAGAGTCCGCAAGGCGACCAATGGGTTCTGGATTAACCTCAGAAATAGCGTCCATAAAAAGAACATTCCCGCCAGCATCGATGTACTTAATTAATGCAGTAATGTCTTCAGGGGTAAGTGTCGGCTTATTAATATTTGCTGTATTATTTTCAGCTAATTCATTAATTTCATAACCTTGCATGATCAAAATGGGCATGCTATCTGGTTCGATATTGTCGTAACCGCCAGATTCTAATTTGGTTACCGATGAAAACCATACGCATCACTAATGAAAATGGGTAGCGGTAACCATGGTGAACATTCGCTACTTCAATCATTCCATGGCTAATATTTGTACCAATATTCTTGTTTGGTTGTGTTGAAAACCAATCAAATAAATTGATAAAAATTGCTTCATGTCACCATTATCGTAACGACCATCTTCAGTTGTAACTGAAGATACGCACACTTTTGATTGACTATTCGGTGTCAGTTCCCCATAACCATTTGCCCAGTAATTATCAGGACAGGATAAAATGGACGGGTACATACTATTGCCCATGAAGACCACTTTACCTGCACCAATTTCTCCTGCCGTGACAAATGGAAAACCGTAGGTAGCGTTATCACTTGATACAACCGGAATAGGTGGCATTTCAATCGAAGCATGTTCAGCAATGTAAGGTTTGCCATCTCGCGTCCATGCTTGCTGCTCCCCAAATGGAATCAAGCGGTTAATGTCATTACGAGGCATCATAACTGGAAATGCTCGGTTAGACATATTTAAGGTACGCATACCTCGTGTATGACCCGTCGCACCGTAGTAACCATAGTTATCGTTAAACACGTGAAAAGAACGTACACGTTCAAAAATTTCATTGAGTGAATCTGAAACGTAAGTCTCATCATTTGGAGATGAATATGTATGGATACGATTGAGCGAGAAAGTGTTTTTATTAAGTGCTTGATCTATCGTTTGAGCTAGACCTTGTTCAAATTGTAAATCAAACTCTCTCGGTAATGAGAAATCCGTACCTTCAAGTAAGCCACCATTTGGAAGGCTTAGGTTGATGATCTCGTTAATCACATTTGGGTACAATGAAAACGTATCATGGACATCTTGACCAACAAGGATAATCCCATCGCCTACCGTGGCATAGCGCTCAATAAGTGCTTGTATGTTGTCTTTCTTAACGTCATTGTTCGTGACATCAGTTAGCTTATATTTAACTTGATTACCTTTGACAGAGCCAAAGGTGAAAGTTTCAATGCCAAATGTAATCGTTTCACCCCAACGATACTCCAGTTCACCACTATCATTAGTGATGCCACGAGCACTGTTTGAAAAATAGCTCACACCACTAAGGGGAATACCGCGATGGTCAGTCAGTACGCTTGTTGTTAGGACTTGTGATTCTAAACTCGGCTTGTATGTCAAGCTTTCTTCTGCGCTTGATGAAACAAAGCCAGCGTTAAGATCGCTCGAACCACCTGGAGAAATAACTGGCACAATAGCAGTATCCACATGTGAGCTAGGCGCTTTATCAATTGAATCAGTGGCTTCTTCAGATTTGGCTGCAACAAACTCATCAACAAGAGAGTTATTTTCTAAATTAGTAAAAACTGTTTCTATATCAATGCTATCAAATGAACTTAAACAAATATTTTCAAGACTCGAGCATGTACTAATCGATTGCAGTACTTTCGTTGCATTTTCCGTGTTTATTCCATGATATTCATCAAGGTTGAAGTTTACGGTTGTTATATCTGGACGCTCACCTGTACCTGTGTATTTTTTAGGTTCTAAATCACCAAGATGGACTGCGCCAAAATGGCAACTGACGAATTCAGTTTCATCGACAATGAACTTGCCATCAGATAAATCATCATTATTACATTCCACATCACCACTCACTCGCTTGCCTGAGATCAACAAGTTAGCGTGGTATTTTACAGGCACAGGTGCTGACGCTTCTCGTACGGTGATTGTCACGCCAGTTTCTGTTGTAAGATCGCCATCAGAAACTACCACTTTAAATGTAAAGTTTCCACTTATAGAGGTCTCTGGAGTAATATCCATGATACCTTCCGCATCAATAGTTACCCAGCTTGGTGCTTCAATAAGAGCATACGATATGGCGTCGCCATCAATGTCGCTCGCTTGTACACGATACGCAAAGATTTGCCCTGCAATCGCATCAATCTTGGCAATTGGTGCAACAACAGGAGCTTCATTATCATCAGGTACTAATGAAGGGCGCTCTACAGTCAATGAGAATGCTTTACTTACGGTATCTTTGCCATCATTAACCTGTACAGTGAGATCGTGTGCACCTACATCAATTAATGTAGGATTAAATGACATCATTCCAGATCGTGGGTGAATAGCAATCCAACTTTTTGGGGTTCCCATTGAATAAATGAGCGTATCACCATCTTCGTCACTTGCTGTTACACGATGTGATGCTGAATGCTCGGCTTTCATTAGAATATCTGGGATCACTTCTATGACGGGAGGCTTGTTTTCAGGCAATACAGGGGCATCAGCCTCTTCAACAGAGATATTGATTGATTTTGTCACCTTTGTATAACCGTCACTCACTACTAATACAAATTCGTGAGAGCCGATATAATTTTTATTGTCAGGAGACGCAATAATAAGCCCAATATTATGGTCAATAAAAAGCCAACTTGGTTTATTCAAAATTTCATACGAAAGGATATCTCCATCTTTATCATACGCACGAACTCGATAAGTCTTTTCTTGGCCAATTTTTACTGTTAATTGAGGGATATCCTGAACAAGCGGAGCATTCTGAGGCTTTGGAGCTTCTTCTTCTTCCGTTACTTCGATTTGCAATGGTTTTACAATATCATTATAGCCGTCCGTAACAATGACACTAAAATTATGCGTTCCAATATGGACGTCTTCAGGTTCTACTTTTATTAATCCAGACAAAGCATTAATTGAGACCCAATGCGGTTTATCTTGAATGCTAAATGTAAGAGTGTGCTCATCCGCATCGGTTGCAATAACACGATGACTTATTGTTTTATTAGATTCGATGCGCAGGGCTGGGATATTTGTTACATTCGGTAAACTGTTACTAAATTCAGGTACTTCTGGTGCTTCTGCATAGACCACTTTCAGTGAAATTGAACTTTCAGAGTACCCTTTACCGTCGCTCACTTGCACTTTAAATAGGTAAGCATCTTCACGCTCATGCCCTGGCTTAGCCACAACTGTTAACATGCCAGTTTCTGGGTTAATGTTCACCCATTCAGGGCTATCAAGTAATGCAAATGTGATAATGTCACCATCTGCATCAGCTGCGGATACTAAATAATTGAGTGGGTAGTGAGTACGTGCAGTCAGCATTTGGATTGGTGCAATGACTGGCAAAGTGTTATCTGTGTCTGTAGCGCCAAGAACGGTCAGTTTTATTGTTCGAGCGACCACGTTGATGCCATCAGAAACAAGAACATTAAAAATATAATCCCTCGACTGATTGGCTTGAATCTACAGATAATACACCTGTGTTTGAATCAATATTTATCCAATCAGGCGCGCGTTCATCTAGCCTATAACTAAGGTTTTCAGAATCTTCGGCCTTAATAGCAAAAGAAAAATCTTGGTCTTTCCCTACCGTCAGTGGCGGGATGTTATCAACGACTGGTGCTAAATTTGTTTCACTGATGGTTGTCTCATTACAGCCCGTAATGGCCATAGAAACCATAGAGGCTAAGAACAATTTTTATGCATAAAATTACCAAAATAAATTACTTTTATTTTACTATAATGAGATTATCCCCATTACAGCAATCGATAAAAATTACACAAATTATAAATCTTGGCAATATCAGAAAATTCTCACATTTGAATTTTGGCAATATCAGAAAATTCTCACATTAGAATTTTTATTGTATAAATTTTACTCATGTGAGTGTATGATGAATTTAATAAAAATCAAAGCACTGCCAAACTTAAACTCCATTTAATTTTCTTTTACTTTTAAAGCGAGGTGAAGACTGGTTATATGTATAATAGGAAATTTTTCCGTCAAGTATTTTCACTGGCAAACCACCATGCCCAATGTTAATCCGCTTTTTCTTATAATTAAGTTCTCTAAACTATTCGCTGATTTGATTCTCTCTTCTATTAATGAATAGTAGTTTTCATATGGCATAAATCAACTTACAACCTGTATAACAAATTTCAATATCGCTTTGCTTTAAAACACCAGATTTGGGATAAATACATTTAATAAAAATACAACATAAGAATTAACAAAACCAAAAATAGACCTCTGCACGCTCTACTATAAACTGAGTTCTTTAGCCAATTCTAATACCGACTTAACATTCATTTTGTAGAATTCGGGTTTTAAATGTACTAACTGTTTTTGACTTATCCCCAATTCATAAGCGATGTATTTATTAGAAAACCCCCCTAATAGGAGTTGAGCAACATCCTGCTCTCGTTTTGATAATCTGATCCGATTTTGTCTTACCGTCCCGATACTGATCGTCAATATATGATTAGTTAAATCTTTTACGGTGTTCGTAATGCTCTCTGACTTTGTAATAATTGACGCTATAAAGCTGCTGGTTCCAATAACTGCATCGTTTGACAGTAATATTACGGTTCTTTTTTTTACCTCTTCCTCAAGCGCTTCTCGATCCTCTGCAATCATCGTCGAAAGACATTCAGCATCAATAACAATAACGTTCACAGGAAGATCGCGTAAAAGGTGCAACAAGTTTTCTACATGAGTAACAGCATGTATCTCATGCTCAGGTAATTCTTTACCTATCAACTTGACCATTGCATTGGCCCTAACCGTTTGTGTATCAAAAAACAGAATCGGAGTAAGTTCCTTTTTGCGACTTGTCGCTACATCTATTTTTTTTGCTGCACGATGTAAAATTGCTAAATCATGGATGCCCATTGGGTGGCCTGTATAGTAGCCTTGGCAGGAATCAACCCCTAACTCTTTAAGAAACTCCCATGTTTCCTGATCCTCAATCCCCTCTGCTGTACATTTTAATCCTAGAGCTTGCGCTAAACGGACGGCAACTATAGTAAGTTGCTGATGTTTATAATCATGAACAATGTCTGTAATAAATAAACGGTCTATTTTAACTCAGAAATAGGCAGATCTATTAATTGCTCCAATGAGGCATAACCTGTTCCGAAATCATCAATAGCAAAAGACACACCAAGTAGACTAAGCCTAGCTAAATTCCTTAAGGCGACGGGAGTAAGATGGTAAGCTTGCTCTTCTGTTAACTCAAGCGTAAGCGCCTCAAAAGGGAAATTAGTAACACGACATATTTCAACCGTATGTTCATATAGCGGTCCATCTAGCAATGTTTTGTTTATGTTCATTGATAGTTGGATTGTGCCATTTAACAGCGACATCGCTGTCGTCGCTTTTGCTAACATAGAGCGATAAAACTCACTCATTAATCCTAATTTCGCCACTTGAGACAAAAAACAAGATGGACTCAATACACCATATTCTGGGTGTTCCAAACGAGCAAGAGCCTCAACACCAACCAACTCTCCGCTACTAAAGCTAAATTGAGGCTGATAGACACTAAAGAATAGGTCATCATGTAGTGCTTTTTACATCATCAATCGTTAGGACATGATCGGAGCTGTGCATTTTTCTTTATATTTATGCTCTAAAAACCTCTTTAATTCCATATCTAAATCTTGACGACTAAACGGTTTTTTTAATATTCCTACATAAGAATAACCTAATTGATTACACATTCCTTTTGTGAGCTTTTGTACATTGTCATCAACACCGCTAGCAATAATAACCGCACTGTTCAATTGACTGGTTAAGTAAGTAGATAATAATGCTACGCCATCGGCATCAGGCATTCTAATATCACAAAAAATAACATCATATCGTTCTGATTCGGTCATCTCCTGTACCGAAATAAGACTATTCGCAATAACCACATTGTTATAACCCAAATCATTCAGGTGTAATTTTAAATTTAGTGATTGTAAGATATCATCTTCTATTATTAGCATTTTCATAATATTAATTATTTCCTAGCTGTTTTAGGTATAAGCTGGCATCTTTGATAATTTCCTTTATATCAGCTAATAACACTTGCTTTAATTGCTCATCTTCAGGGTTAGATTCTAACTGCTGACACAAATTCGAGACTTCAGTTAACTCTAGCGCACCCGTTGCCCCTTTTAGTCGATGCGCAACCTCTTTGACTTCTTTGCTATCATCAGTGAGATCATGCATCGAAAGTGTCATTGAATCGATAACCGCTTGAGACATCAAAGTTTGATTTTCTTTTGATAAAACACTTAACCACTTTATCACGTTGGTTCTTGATGATGCAGATGACTTTATGCTCAAAAAGATTCTAATTGGGTAAATGAATCGATTAAAGAATAAGGTTTATATAAAATTGAATTCACACCCACTTTTTGCGCTCTCTTTTTACACTTTCAGCGTTGTCTGCTGTACAGATGACAACCGGAATATCGGAAAAATGTTGTGAAGATTCTCTGATGTAGTTTGTCAATTCTAAACCATTCATTTTGGGCATATGATAATCGGTTATAAGAACATCAAACGTCGACATCTTAAGAGTATCAAGAGCATCATATCCAGTATTGACGACAACGCTTTCGAGATTTAAAGAGTCCAATTGCATTTTTATCAGCTTACAGTTGAGAGGGTCATCTTCAACCACCAGAATACGTCCACTCAAAGCAATAGAGGTAGAGGTAGAGGTAGAGGTAGAGGTAGAGGTATTAACCTTATCGATTTCGTTTAACGTCAAATGGTGATGCGATAAAAAATCGAAGACTTCATCTGGATAAAAGTTATATTGCGATAGATCGATACTACAATCCTCAGTCGCTTGATAGCAAACCGTCAATTCATCTAGCCAACGAGCGAGCCTTAGATCATTCACAATAAGCATAGGGGAAGTATCTCGGAGTAAGTCGACATTCTCACCTTGAGCTTCAATTTGAATTTTAACGGTCGTCCCAACGCCTTGCAAACTGCTAACAGTCACCTTACCTCCCATAAGGTTGACAAGACTTTGAACAATAGCCATGCCTAACCCAGTCCCCCCATACTTTCGAGCTATATTATCTTGAGCTTGAACAAATGGGTCAAAGATATGATCTAACTCTTCATTTGTCATTCCGATCCCGCTATCTTTAACAATAATTTGCAATTGGTTTGATGATAAGATGACATTAACCGATATGAGTCCTTGATTAGTAAACTTTAACGCATTAGAAAGCACATTCGAAATCACTTGATTAAGGCGTAACATATCAAGATTATAAATTAAGTATCGGCTTGGTTCCCAATTAATGTGAAAATTCAAACCTTTTGCAACGCTAATGCTTCATAATTCCTAAAACCGGACTGAGCTCTTTCGCTACGTTTACTTTTTCATGACTTATTTTCAATTGACTTGCATCAAGTTTGGAAAAGTCTAGAATATCATCAACCAATAACTTCAATTTTCCAGCTGACAAGATAGCATTCTGTAACATGCTTTTACTCAGTTCATCTTTGATTCTATGCTCCAAGAGCTCCAGGTTTCCAATAATCCCGGAAATAGGAGTCCTAAGTTCATGGCTAATAATCGCCAAAACTGCTTTTCAAATTGAGTGCTTTCTTTGTTTCAAGATGCGAACTAATAAGAACCTGCTCTTTTTCTTTCTGAACAGTGATATCCCATAAGACCATCATTTGCAAATTTATATTTTAGCATAATGGGAATCGCACTATTAACTACGTTAAAATTCCTTTTATCATTCGCATTAAGCTGATTTTTTATATATATTTCTTTTGAAAACTCATCTACGAATTCGACGCCAACTTGCCTAATAATATAGTTAACAAAGTTTATATCAGAGCTAAAATTCAACTCTAACAATATGTTTTAAAGTCACGATTACTTAATATAACCCCTACATCATCACTAATACATACGGCATTTGGAATATTGTCAAGTATATCTACTAACCAAAGCCTTTGAGCTTCCGATAATTCTGTTTTTATTGGCTCCAATAGCTCTTTCTTTTAATTTTGACATGGAAAGATAGACAAAAACAAAAACAAAAGATAATATAAAACCTAAAACGGCAAAGTATTCCACATGACTCTTTTGATAACCAATATTATATTCAACTTTGCTGTATTTTCTTAGCATAGAATCTAATTCTTTCTGAGTAAAAATATGGAATGCTTCTTCTATTAACGTGACTAAATTTTTATCTTCAATTCGAAAAGCATGGGGCTTTGATATCAATATTGACATGATTACCACTTGGAATAATAGTAAACCCCATATTTTCACCATAACCTTCGCATAAATGCTTTCTAACAACTGCTTATTAATATAAGCATGTGATATTTTGCCTTTAGCAAGATCTTGAAGCAAAGCTCAACTTGTGAATAGAGTAACGTATTATCAATAAACCTTCGGTAATTGTAAAACCAAACCTATCCAAAATTCCGACCTTATTAATATTACTTTTCTTTACTTTCAAGAAAAACAAATTCCACATCAATTAAATCAGAAGAGTATCTTAATCCATCTGCAAGGGATGATGTTTTTTACGATGGGAACAACATCAATAACACCTTGTTGAAGGAGAGCTTCAGCAGATTGTCCATTTAAAGGAATATATTGAAAATTTAAAGGCGTAATTGCGCTGATTTTATCAAACACATCATGAACAAACCCTTGCTCGCTATTGGATTCATTATCAAAATAAGAATAAGGAAATATGTCATTTCCGAGGCTATACTAATAATATTTTCCGTGCTAAGCCACTTATCATACGGACTATCATGGATATTATATTTGCTATCCATGCTTCTCAGAAAATTCTTATGACTTTCATTAAGATGCAAAATAATGGCGTTTATTTTCTTTGTAACGCTATATTTTTTATATCTAATGCAAAACCGCTTGTATATTACCAAACTGCTCATTGAATGTAATATTCTCTGTTTCAATATCATTATTTTAAAATAATATAAATATGATTGATAAAGCCCAATAGCAGCCTCAGCTTCACCTGCGTTAATTTTTTTGTAAAAACCCTCATTGTTGTCAACCTCAACAATAGGGTAACCTAAGCTTTTAGCAATGTCACAGAAGACAGTACCTTTCCAACATACCCAACGATTTTTATTAAGAGGGATGCGCTCTTGCTTAGGAGTAACCCAGCCGACTACCGCGTCTTCAAATAGAGGGTCAGAAAAGACAAAATCGGTACTTTTTGTCTTCTCATTACGATAAGTAAACATCATATCGATATGACCTTGCTTAAGAGCTTGTCTTGCGGCAACACTTGATTCCATCGCTACATACTCAAAATTAAGATGTAAGTGGTCCATAATGAGTGTCGCTAAGTCGTTAAATAGACCCGATGGATAAGTACTCCCAAAATGGGTTGTGAGTATCGGCAGGAACACCTATCTTTATTAACTTAGATTGTTCAGCTTCCTTAGCTAAGGCACTAAATGTCATCATGATAGGCAATAACAATATCAACAGTTTATTCATTTGCTTGATTTTTATTCCCTGGTTAGTCTCTAACATCAGCGCATTTCATACTACATTAAACTCATTCAATATCATACGCCTCTCGTTTCGGTCTATTTCTCTAATCCTATGCTGTAAGACGTTATTAGCAATAAAGCGAATCATTGATTCGCTTTATTTATTGTATGAATACGTTAATTACAAGGTTCAAATTCAGCTGAGCATCCAAGACTCGTTGGTTCAGTAACTTCTAATGGAGTTGAATTATATACTGAATGTCCTGCTGTATAGAAAAAATCGGCGTCTCTTAGTTTTGAGGTGTATCCTAAGCCTTTCGCTTTGTATCCATGTTCTTTTCTTGAATTGTAAATTGCATATTTGAATTTTCCATCACCACCACTTACGACCACATGAAGAACATCATGAGTATCGCTATAAAGCCTATAATCATACCGAACAGCAACACAATCTTCAAAACAGGGAGTCTTCTCGATCACGTTCAAATTCTCGTCAACAAGATATATATTACTTCTATTCGTTTCTACCCAAAGTACATCTTCATGACTACCTATTGCAGCAGTTCCAGCATTATGAAAGTAGGCACCATCAGTCAATGTAAAACCCATATTAAATTTATAATCAAAAGCACGATGGATAAATCTCGGATAGATAATTCCAGCTAGTTTACTTTGATAATAAATCATCATATTACCGTTATTATCAGTTAAACTTGGATGCTTCTGTTCTCTCACGTCCTCTGGAGGAAGTCTTGGGGCTTCAGCAGTGCGAACATTAGTAACCCAAGAATCAATATTTATATTTTGACACCATTTCCATGTTCATCTTGGACTGTAACTTTAAGGCTAGTCGTCGTATCTTCGGTATTGGCAAATTCTTCATCATATTTTGTTTGATTTGCATTCATCTTAACTATTACTTCATTATATTGAAGTTTCGTTGGTTCAGGATCTCCCGTTACCGCTATGTTCAAATAGGCTTCAGGCTGAACGCCTTCATCGTATTGAGAGGCGACCAATCTGACTTGTCTTGAGCCGGCTTTAGTCGAGTTAAAATCACACGAAGTTTGCCCCGAACCATTGGTTGGGGTTGGACAATCTAACTCTCCGTGATCTACATGACCACTAATTGAGATATTGCCTACATCAACATCCCCTCCAGAAAGAGTAATGTTGATTGGAATCGTTTTCCCTGCAATCACTTCATCATTAATGACGGCATCTTCGCTTGATAAATCAGGCAAGGCGGTAATAATAAACTGATCATTTTGAATACAAGATACATATCCCACTTGCTCGTCAATAGGTTCAACAGTGCCATCTAACATGGAAATTAACGATGTATTAGACCAATACTTCACCTGCTTTGGAATTTTCTTAAACTTTTCTCTCACTGACTCAGCATCTCGCTGCTGCCAAAGGAATGTAAGTTCTTCCTCGGTTGGCAGTCGTCCACCTTGAGTGTTGCAGTATTTTGTTGCATCAAACTTTGACAATGTAGCAACTTGATAGGTTTGTGTACCAATTTTCTCATACTGGTACGACGTATTACCCATTGCTTGTACTTCTGAATGAATAGGCGTCGGTAAATAAGTACGGCTTACTTCGCCCTGTGTCGCAGTGATCTTTTCCCAACTCTTAACAGGAGAGACGCCACCATGACCGACGTTAAAGCGTATTACTCCAATTGAGTGAGCATTATGATGGTCAGATACTACATAAGATACATCATATACACCATCAATAGCCGCACTGAATGTAAATGCTTTGTTTTCAGTATTATCGGGCGCGACAGGGGCTACGGTAGCACCAACACTCATGACTTTAGATAATTGCCATTCACCATCATCATCTGTCACCGTTACACCATCAAGTGAACTTAAGTCAACTTCTATCACTTGCTCAACATCTAATCTGGGATTTAGGATAATCTCGTATTTTACTGTAATCTCCAATGTCATCTATAGCTGATCTCAAGATCAGCTGTTTTATTAACCACTCCCCGATTTTCTTCCGTTGAACTTTCTAAGATCAACTCATCACTCAAAGTATAGCCTAATAAGCTATCACCAAGTAATTCACGCAAATTTATTTTGGTGGAAGTACCTGTCAATAAAGGGACCGATAGCGGAGATAACGTAGTAGTGCTTTCTTCACTTGATACCAATGTAATTTTAGATGTACTTTAATACCATCATGACTTATAGCTGAATAATCATAGTCACAACGGCCAACATGGTTAATAGTTAACTTAGTCTGACCCGATGGTTCATAACTTAATCCACATAAGTCTGTACTTTCAGACAACCATTTTATAGCATGGTCACCGCCACCAATAACCAGATCGTTGATATTAAATTGAACTGCACGACCCATTTCACTTGCAAATAAACGGTCAAGCGTACGCATATGATACGATTCATTAGGGTCACTTGGCACCTCTGCCTTTGGTTTGTCTTCCTGGCCGCCACATCCACTCAAAAATAGAGCCGCACTAACAGAAAGGACTAAGGATTTAAACTTCATAGTGTCCACCTAAAATTATTTATAATTGAGCTTCAAATAACACTTGAAAATGGCCATTGTAACTACCGTTAACAAGATCATTAAGTGATTTATTTTCAAAGTGAACCATCAATTCAATATTGGATTCACTCTTATTAATGTTATCTAACTGAGTAAAGTTTACGCTTGCTCTGCCATCATCAATAAGAACATTATTGCCCAAGCAACCAACAGTACAAGTAACACTGTAATTAATACTCTGATGATCAATGCTATTGGAAACTTGCTCTCGACTAAGTGAATACTGCTTAGTCGTATCTGATACCCTTGCTCTCAAGCCTGAGCTAAAATCACCGCGAACCCTAACGCCATAAACTCCTTGCGCACTGACCAACGGTTCTGGGTGACCATGGTAACGAGGGGTTAACTTTCCATCAAGACCAGACGTAATAACAGCATCAAAAATAATGGCTGGATTGTAATCAATGATCACTTGTAGATTAGAACTAACAATATTTTTAATGCGTATACCATCTCGATAATAGTCATATTGGAAAACGACGGGCAGCGTTCCTCGATAAGACCCTTTGATTTTCCATCAAGACTGTTTTTCAGATCATGAATAGAAATATCTTTTAAAATAGGTCTATAGAATTTTATCATTGAACTGTTACGAGTAAATATCAACTTTTATCACCAAGACCCATCCCTTTTACAGTAATGCTATTGGTCGCTAAACTCGTCTTTGCTGTTCCTTGATTATCTGAGGTGGATTGATCATAGGCATCTACCATATATTGAATACCTAAAATAGACACATCCAAATGAATACTTTCATTACCATTGCTTAACGTCACCGTTTTAGAGGCATTGGACATTACCGAACCAGGTATTAAACTTTCTCCCGTTGGGAGTCCTAGAGGTAACTCCCACTCACTGGGAACAAGCCCGTCTTGTTCGTTCTGAGCCGATACCCATAAGTTATCAACCGCACTTATTTTACCTGACATTACGATTGCAAAGCTCGTGGCAGGGGAAAGTATAAAAATAAAAGCAAGAAACGCAGCTATCTTCATTTCTTTTTCACCTGCCCCGCAGTTAAATCAAACGTTTCTTTGTATGTGTTGTAGTGCGTGCTAAAAGAAACCTCTATTTCATTGTTACCCGCTTTTTCTGGCAGTGGTATTTTTAACTCTCGACCAGATAGAACATGAGAGCTAGAAATACATTGATTGACAGGAACTTTTAAAGCAATGCTATCACAGGCTTTCAAATTCGCGCGAAAATAAGTATTACCTAAGTTTTTCACACGAACATATTCCCCCTCATGCTTAACCGTATAAGCTAACGGCTTATCTTGCTTTGCAGCAAGGACAACATAAGGAGCGACACCGATAACAATTTGCACTGTATTCGGAGGCGTTTCATCTTGTGCATAATAAGGTGTCGGCACTACATTAATGGCATAAACTTTATCTTTTTCACGTGAATCATTCCCAAGGTAACGAATGGAAATTCGCTTACTTTGACCATTATCTAAGATCAATTTGCTAGGCTGTACTTCAAGTGACCACGAATCTATATTCTCTTTGTTATATGCCGTCGCCACAAGGTCACCATCCACGACATCAACATCAGAGATGCTCAAGTTAACAAACTGTCGAAAACCGTCATTATTGCTGATCGTAATAACATCACGCGAATCATCCATCACTTTAATTAATGAGTCAACGCCCAAAGCCTGCACATTCATTGCTGCGCTCAGCATGACAATAATTGTTGTCAGTTTTACAATTTTCATAGCTTTGTTACCCTAAATAAGTGCTCAGGTTTAAATTTAGTCGAAACAAGATGTGTTTCCAGTTTTTGCAGCTCTTGAACTTGAGCCACAGTAAAGTCACTTTCGTAACGTACATATACATACAATTGATCACCGACTGCGACATACTTAGAAGCAAGCCCCAGCTCTTCGAGTCGCTGAATAATTTTCAGTGTGGTTTCTGTCGATTGATACACACCGATATACTTCATGTTGTTGTATACCAACTCAGAATCCTCATCTAAGTTATCTAAACCTTCTAAGCAATAAGAGTTAACATAGCTGTTACCAAAATGTTCTGGGTTAAAAATACAAATTCTATTTTCCGATACCAAATGAAAACTTTGCTCATGACGGAATGTTACTCGATAGACACCTTCCGTAACATCACTCACGCTTTTGCATCCCTCTCCAATACATAATGCCTCATCGACTGAATTTCCATCAATATCATTCAGCAAAAACACTTGACTACGCAACGGGGTAACTTGACTATCCAATTGATAATACGTTCCAGGCATCGTAAAACGGTCTTGCGATTTAACATCCACCTCAACGTCACTGTATTCCGTATCTAATTCAAATCGAACATCTGAATAAACCGGCAGGGGCACGATAAATGATTGTTCTGGATTAACGCCACCACCATTTTGTCGTTTTCCATTCTTATAGATCGTATAGCTTATTTCATTGTCAGTAATTGGCTGCGATGTCCATTGAGGATTCACTGTAACAAAGGCACGCCCCGTCTCTTTGGTGATTGCAATATCATCCTTGCTGACAATTTGTGTGCTTCTCAACGTCCCTGATGCAGAGTAATGGCCATCCGATCCAAAGAACCCATAAGCGTTATAACGGAACATTTCGTTAGAGCCACTGCCATAAGCTGACAATTCATTTTCTAAAGAGCTATCCTGTACTTTTGCTCCAACAGTGATGGATGCATCGTGGTTATCCCATGAACGATTTAAGATAAAATCTTGGCTAACATAATCTAAACCACCGTTATCCGTTACAACTGATGTTGCGTATGTGATTGAATCGGTAATGTCATAAGACCAATTCACTCCGAATGAAAGCGAGTCATCTTTATCATCACTCATACTGTAACTGGAATTTAGACTTAAATTCCCAAAGAGTGACTCCAAGATAGAGAAAAGTTATCACTATTAGTTTCAAAATCTTTATCATCGATCGATATATGATAATAGCTCATATAAGCATTACCACCTAAAATTGGGGCAGAATAACTCACGCCGTACTCGACAATATCTTGCTCACCGTATAACGCTTGGCTTAAATCAACAGAGGATCCTTTCGCATCAAAACGACGCATATTGATACCGACAGGCCCAACCGATAATTGTCCCTGATAATATGATGATCCTGTATCAAAAAAACCACCGAGGTATTGTACCGTGCTTATATCATTGAAATGATATTTGCCCCCCAAACGTAACATATATGAATTCATGTCACTGGTAATACTTCCACCTAGCAGACTTCGTTCCGTCAAACGATGCGACAATGCACCCTCTAAGTAGGGTTCACCTTTATCCAAAGCTCCAACTTTGACGTTATAGTCAAAGTCGCCGACAAATAACGTGCTATCGCCATTATTGACGATGCTGCGTGTTTCGTTTACTAATTGCTTTTCACCTTGCTTTACCAGCAACGTAATAGTGTAAACTCCTTTAGGTAATGCATCATAACTAATCGAATTTTGCCCTTGCTTTACGGCTTGACTATAGATTATTTTTCCATCCCGGAGGATTTCTAATTGCCCTGATTGCGGGGTATAAAAACCTAATGCATTACGCGAATGTACTCCCCCTTTGACTAAATTATTACTAGAGCCGAACGTTAGCATATAACCACTGTAATCAGCCCCATAGTTAAGGAAGTCTGTACTATTAAGACTGTTATAGCGACTGCCTAATTGCTGATATCCCGTAATTAATCGGTGCCCTGCCAGATCAAGGTCATAAACCCCTGTAAAAACATCAAGTGTTTGATCTTGGTAGCTATATTGTGTATCAAAGTTAATATGTCCATATGGCAAGCCTAGTGTTGTGTCGTTTGACCAGTTAAAGTTGCGGTTAGCACCACTAGAAAACACATATAAATCACTTTCATTAACCAATGCATTCGACTCACGATATGGTGAATGGAATTCTTCTTCTGTTCTGTAATCGAACATATCACTCGATAGGAAAACAGTTAGGGTTCGGTTATCGTAATCGAACATATACTCGATTTGACCAGCGCCTTTTGTTAATTCGGCCCCATCAAATGACACACCTTGTATAAATTCGTTTATTATTAAGTCTGTGTGAGCCTTTTAAGATCATTTCTATCAAAAATTTAGCAAGAATTTCTACGTCACTTGACTGTAATTTAAAACTTTCATAACTAACAAATGCTGCTATAGATTGGGTAAACGCTCCCCGGCAATGCTAACATCAATAATTTCTTTTGTTTCTTCAAAAAAACTTTCAAAGCCATCAGGTGCGGTACGCGCCACTGCATGTTGCTGAACCAACCCTGCTACACATAAAACAAGAATAACGACGATTGATTCTACTTTCATAAGGAGCCCAACTTTAATGTAAATCCGACCATGCCATAACATACTTGCTCTACAAACTTTGGCCTCACGAGCGGAAAGTTCATACTAAAAATATGTTGAACTTCCCCGCCAGTCGATATGTATTCAACTGCGTCAGAGAAAGGCCTCCCATTTAGTAAGAGCTCTACACCTTCGATAGGCGTTTCTTCAAGGCCTCCACTTTCCTTGCAGTGGTGATCTTGAAATACATACTCTAAACGATGTCTGCCACTGTAATTTGCCGCAGAAACAATTCTAAACGGCATATTTAAGGTCTCAAATTTGTGTTTAGACATGTTATATGTAGCGCTATAGTTATCTTCAGCAATAATTTCCACTACTTCAGAGTTTGTCTTCTTATGAATCGTAACGCTTGGTCTAAATTCCACCACCGCGAATCGACTACCCGCATAGACATCAGCGCACAATATGACTGATGAAAGAAAACCATAAATGCCGTTTCATAAAGTGACCTATAAAAAGCCCGCTATATCCGCGGGCTTTATTATCTAAATAACCCGTAATGGATTAAAGAGCTGCTGCTGCCGCTGCAACTGTTAGGTTTGCAACAACTTTAACTTCTACGTTTTCTTTTGCTTGAAGAACGTTTTTACCTGCATCTTGCATTTCTAGAGTAAAATCAGATTTGATTACTGAAGCTGATGCAGTGTTAACAGCAAGTGCTGTACCATTTTGTTTTACTACAAATGAACCTGCAGGTAATGTTTCTGCACCCGCTGTAGCTACAATACTTGCTAATGTTACTGTGTAGTTCTTAGCTGAGTCATCAGTAACACTGCGAACTTCAAAAGACTCTAGTTCAGTTGGAAGCATGCTTAGCGCACCATCTGCAGCACGTTCGAATGAAAGAACACCATTATCTAAACCAGTAAGATCTTTGATGTACATTTCGTCGTTAGCTGCTACGATTGCAGGAACGGTACCTGTCCAAGTAACAGTATCAGCAATAGGACCAGTGTCAGCAGCAAAAACAGAAGCTGATAGAGATGCCAGTAGCATTGTAGATAGGATTGATTTTTTCATTATGAATACTCCGAAATTGCCTACGAGCTCATCCCTCTCTAGGCAAATTAAAAATCCGAATGCTCCTTGCATTCTTTGTGTATAGACAATACTTCATCGTCTGTGTGATGAATACTTTAACTCCCAACACAAAAATCAACATCTCTTTTTTGTAGGATTAATTACCACAAAACATGGGAAAATTCTGACACAAGAGTTGCCGCAATGATGTTTTTATAATTCTTACCAGAATTTATTCAAGGGTAATAATGTTCAAATATGCAATCGAACTACGCCCCATTTTTCACATAAATTTAAACTATATTTTACCAAGAAGTTCTCATCATAAAATTAAATATTTCTTAGGGTTAAGAACAGTAAAAATAATCGATTACTACCACCTAAATACGCAGTACAAATTTATTATTTTAAGAGCCAATTCCAAACAATGAGGCCACAAACAAAATGCAGCATGGCCTCGTAGTATTCTATTTTCTTTTCCCAACGAACAAGTAATCCACGATAACGGTTTAGCCAGCTGTGGGGTCTTACCTATATTTTTGAACCAGCTAAAGGCGCTTTAGTTGGGCAGCTATCCATTGATATCGAACGCCAATCAACACCCTCGTAAATAAGGCCATTTCACCAAAGTCGCTCAAAGATACCTGCATCTCGTCACTCTTGAAAACGACGATGTGCAGAGCTAATGGTACAAATACCTGTCGCTTTTAGCGCATTCCACTGACAACCTGTTGTGAGAACAAAAAGAATGCCGTTCATGGCAACACGATTATCGCCCCTCTTTCGATGTGTACCGAGAGGATGGTTAGTCTTGTGGATAGACAGCAGAGGCCCAATTTTTGCCCAAAGGGCATCAGCGGTTAGGTATTGTGTTGAACTCATTTACAGTATTTTCAATAGGTGTTGATTTAACTCATACAACATCTATTTAGATAGGTCATTAGCTCGTTAAACGCGATACCAACCCACTCGCTCGGGCGGTTTTCACCTTAATACCGCGTTTGAGGACATTCATCTCAGCATACATCACAAGGCGTTTCTTGGCGCGAGTAATACCTGTGTAGATCAGCTCGCGAGTGAGGATTGGACTGAAATCTGGCGGCAAAATCATCAGCGTGTACTCAAACTCACTGCCCTGCGATTTATGGATCGTCATCGCATATGCGGTTTCATGCTCAGGCACTCGGCTTGGCAGCACCGACTTCACGCTGCCATCTGGCAGTTCGAAGAACACTTTGAGACGCGATTCACCTTCGCTGTCATCTCGCATACAAATGCCGATGTCACCGTTATACAACCCCAAACCATGATCATTACGCGTGACCATCACAGGCCTGCCGTGATACCAAAGCTCGTCTTGGGTTTGAATCAACTTACGTGCAGCTAGTGCTTTTTCAATGCGTTGGTTTAAACCGGTCACACCAAAATCACCTTCACGAATGGCACACAATAATCGGCATTGATTAAAGGTATCCAACACGGCTTTGGCTTTGTGGGTCAGTGTCTCTGGTTCCCCAGTCTTCTGGTCAATCTCTTGCTGCACAATGCGCTTTAAGTAACGACCATATTCAGAGACCAAAGTCTGCATCATCTGATTGTAGTTTTGGCTACTCAATGCGAAATGCTCGATATCAGTAAAATCACGATTCCAAACATCATCTACTTTTGCAGCTGAGCCAGCATTGACCGCTTTCGCTAACTGACCGATACCAGAACGGGCGTCGAATCGATAACTCTTTTGCAGCATACACAAGCTATCGGCAACCGAAGCATTACTGTTGGTGCTGTACGCCAAGGTGTCAAAACCCGTTAACTTCGCGACCGCAGACGCCTGCTCTTTGCCGAAGCCAAATGCGTGGAACGAACAGATATCACCTAGCACCGCACCTGCCTCTACCGATGCCAACTGGTCTTTATCTCCCAGTAGAATCAAACGTGCATGCTTTGGCAGCGCATCCACAACTTTATACATCATCGGCAGATCGACCATGGAGGCTTCATCCACCACTAAAATATCGAGGTGCAGCGGATTTTGTTTGTTGTGACGAAACTCTGCACTGTTCGGGATCGCGCCCAACAGGCGATGCAAAGTGCTCGATTCGGTTGGAATTTTCGCTTTAAGCTCAGGCTCCACTGGCAACTCTTGAATCGCTTTACCAATAGACTC
This sequence comes from Vibrio alfacsensis, assembly GCF_003544875.1. Lineage (NCBI taxonomy): Bacteria > Pseudomonadati > Pseudomonadota > Gammaproteobacteria > Vibrionales > Vibrionaceae > Vibrio > Vibrio alfacsensis. The sequence continues at coordinate 740,496 of NZ_CP032093.1, read as the reverse complement.
CGTCAAACGCGCTGCCGCTTTACCTGTTGGCGCCACCAGCTTGATGGTGAGGTTTTTCTCTTGTCCTGCTTGCTCAATCAATGCGGCAAGCAGTTTGGTTACCGTGGTGGTTTTACCCGTACCCGGACCACCTGAAATCACCGCAAAACGACGCGTCAGTGCCACCGCAGCAGCGACCTTCTGCCAGTTAACACAAGCTGACAACGGTACAAGCTTGTCTAGTACTTGCAATTCATGAACTTGTTTCGCTTGGTTGACTGCCCCGTCAATGGCAGACCAATCGAGACCGTCTACAGTGACCACATCCAAATGGTCACAGACTAGCTGCTGGCGTAGCACTTGATTGCTGGTTCCTGCCTCTGCCGATTTAGCTAACGCATTGAACAGAAAGTGGTACTGACGAGCGAATAAATGATGCAGCAACTCAGACAAACGTGTGAACTCTTGAGGCTGTAGGTTTACAGCCGCACTGAGTTGATTGAGCTTGTCCGCCAACGTCACTTCATAGTGCCAGTAACGATGCAAGTAAAGACGCTCGCCATCAAACATCATTGGCAAGGCTTCACCTTGTGCACCAACCAAAGGCGACGCTTGCAGAAGCTCAACCCAATTAACGCCTTGCAGCTGAGTATTAAGCGCTAACGCAGATTCACCAAACAGACCGAGCTTACTGGCAAGATCTACTGGTTGCCCTTGGCCATCAAACAGAGGCAAACAGATGTGTCCTTTGCCTAATTCACTGCTGACCACACCAGCAATAAATGCCAGTTCTTGGCTGTTCTCTTGTTGCTCAACTTGCGAATAGATAAAGCGCGCAAACTGGAAATCCAATTGGCGAATCGCCCCTTTATTTGCTAGCGATTCTAACGTTGCCAATAGAGCTGGCGTTGCCGCTAGATCTCGTGTTGCCACAGGGCTGTTTTGCTCAGGACGAAGATCATTGGTTTTCATCAAATTAACTCCATCTGACCCGATTCGCTGGATCGCGTGTCAGGTGCTTGACCATCAATCAAATGATCCATCTCTTGTAAAAATTCAAAGGTTGGCTTGGCAGAAAAAATACCATGATCACTTTGCCCATCCATACCACGTAAGAACAGGTAATAAACACCGCCAAAGTGCTGTTCATAATCATAATTTGGCAGTCTGCTACGCAAGAAACGATGCAGCGCCAAAGCGTAGATTTGGTATTGCAGATCGTAGCGATGATCCGCCATCGCCGACTTCAACGCATCGCCATGGTAATGGAACACATCATCACCTAAGTGATTCGATTTCCAGTCAAGGACGTAGTATTTGCCTTGGTGCTCAAACACCAAGTCAATAAAGCCTTTCAACATGCCTTGCACGGTTTGGAAACCCAGATCGCCCGCTTTGGCAGACAGCGGATCATGACGTTGAATCACACGGTTCAATGCTGGTGCAGATAGCACTTCAATCGGTAATAAGAATTCCATCTCAACCAAACGTTGCGCCGGACCTTTCTGATTGAGTAGCAGTGCTTTGCTATCCAAAGGCGTTGCCAGTACGGTATCAATCAACTGTTGCAGGATTGGCAGCCATTCCTCATCAAGCTGTTCGCTTTCCATCAAACCGAGGATGATGTGGGTGTTCTCTTCCGTCGTCGCTGGTTGAGTAAACTCAATTTCCTCAAATAAGCTGTGCAGAAAAGTACCCGGACGTGCGCCACGCGGGAAGTTGAAGATAGAGCGTTCTGGCTCAACCAATTCCGCTTCATCTTGCTCTTCTGAAGAGTCGATATCAAAGCCGGTGATTTCAATCGTCGCGTCATGCTCGGCATGATGGGAACCTTGCTTAACCAAGCCCGAGTAACTGGTAATGCGCCAGTTTCTATCAATCGGGTTTTGTAGCTCTTTGGCTGTCAACGCTTCTAACTCGGTTTGCTCCGCAACATACATCTCGTCGTGCTGCTTTGGAGGGTCACAAATCACTACGCTATCGAGATTCTCTTGTTGCTTCTTCAACCCTACAAACAGGTCGTTGATGCCGCCCTCTTGACCATTTTGCACCAAGTAACCAATCGCACTGTGATGCACGCCAGTTGGCTCTTTGGTTGAGCGACCATTACGTAGTGGTGAAGCACCAATAAAGCAGGCATACACGGCACGCGTTAGCGCTACATAGATAAGGCGCAAGTCTTCAGCTAAGCGCTCTTTATCTGCCTGTTTTAACGACGCATCATTGCCCGTGATATCAAGTACGGTGCGATCGTTCTCAGCATCGTAGTATTTGGCTTCACTTGCTTCTCGGTAACCAAACACAAATGGCAGAAAGACCAAGTCATATTCCAGACCTTTAGATTTGTGAATGGTGACGATTTGCACCAAATTACGCTCTGATTCCAGACGCTGAATTTGGTCATCGCTGCCACCCAACCCGTGCTCTACATCGCTGATGGATTGCGCTAACCAACGCAGCAAACCGTGGTCGCTGTCTAATTCGTTACTTGCTTGCTGCAGTAACTCACCAATGTGCATCAGATCGGTAAGTACTCGCTCACCGTTCTCGCTTTGTGAGCTTGCCCCTTCTTCTAGTAGACGCTCCGCAATATGGCGTTTACTGATCACCGCTCGCAGCATAGGAAGCACACCACGCTGCACCCAAAGTTTGCGGTATTCTTTGAACTCATTAACCGCGTTTTCCCACACGGTTTCGTCGTTGTTGAGGGCGTCTAAGCTGGCAGCATCCAGAGCGAACAATTCTGATGCTAGGCTGGCGCGCAATGCTCTGTCGTTTTCTGGCGTTAACACCGCTTGCAGCAAACGCTGTAAGTCTTGTGCAGCGGAACTGGTAAATACGCTGTCGCGGTTAGAAAGGTACACGCTGGCAATGCCTTGGTCTGCTAACGCCTGTTTGACCATGCGGCCTTCGCTACCCGTGCGCACCAGCACCGCAATGTCGCCCGCGTTGACTGGCTTCTGCTTCTCACCATTGACCAGACACGCTTGACCTTGTTGCGCTGCGGTCAAAATGGTTTGAATTTGGCTTGCTGTCGCCTCTGCCATAGTTGTGAGGTATTCACCTTTCGGCAGAGGTTTATCCTCCGCTTCTTGCAACCAATAAGTCAGTGCAGGTTGCTTTTGATCACCCATGGTCCAAACGCGTTTGTCAGCACTTGGGCTGTAATCCACAGGGTGAAATGGAATGTCGGAGTCATAAATAAACGGGCTGTCTGGCAGAGCAAAAATCTGGTTCACTGCCAATACCATATCGGCACTTGAGCGCCAGTTAGTGCCAAGCGTGTAGTGAGCACTAACTTGGTTACGCGCCTTGATGTAGGTAAAGATATCCGCACCACGGAAACCGTAAATCGCCTGTTTCGGGTCGCCGATCATAAACAAACCGCACTCAGGATTATCCAAATAAATGCGGCTGAAAATACTGTATTGCAGTGGGTCGGTATCTTGGAACTCGTCGATCATCGCTACCGGATAAAGCGTGCGTATACGCTCTGTAAGCAATTCGGTTTCATCGGTATCAATCGAGGCAGAAAGCTGAGTCAGCAAGTCATCAAATGACAACCATTGCTTCTGATTTTTGGCTTTTGCCAGCATCACGCGACAATGCTCAATCGCATGAGCTAATAGCGGCGCTTTTAAACTGATTGGGTTTGCTAGGAAAACTTCAATCGCCTCAAACACAGGGTGCTGCGGCGCGGTGCCTTTTGGGGTTTTCTCAAGTAACACATTTTGTGCGAACTTCTCCAGCTTATCTGGATAGTCATACCCCGTAGTTTCTGTCGCTGCCCATGCATTGACGGCTTCTAACCACGTCGGTAGAGACTTTTTGGTGTAGCTGCGTTTGTTGATGTCAGAATCTGAAATCAGCGCGAGGAAATCCTCTTGGCTATCACGCCATTGGGCTTTCAATCCATCAATATGCTTTAAATTTTGCTCATGCAAGTCGGCAAGACTACCTTGCATTGCCGGAACAGAAAGAGTCAGAGGCGCACCCGTGAGGTAGTTGCTGATCTCATACAATAGATCCGATGGTGAGCCCCAGAGTTGACGCACTTCACCAGCTAAAGCGAATGGCAGAGGGTAGAAGTTTCGGCGCCAGTAATCGGCAACGACTTGCGCTTTAAGATGGCTTTCGTCCGTTACGAACTCATTGTTGAAACGACTACCGGATTCAAATGCGTTTTGCGTCAGCATGCGTTGGCAGAAACCGTGAATGGTGTAGACCGCTGCTTCATCCATTTGGCGCTCTGCTTGCAATAAGATCTCAGCGGCTTGTTTATGATCCTCGATTTCTTCGAGCAAAGGCTGGATAACGGGATCTGAGCTTTGACCGCGAGCGAATGCGATCCTCGCATCGTGAATACGAGCACGAATACGATCACGCAGCTCCGCCGTTGCGGCCTCAGTAAAGGTCACCACTAGAATTTGATCCACGGTCAACGGCACGCGATGTTTTGTGTCGGCACTGCCATGCCCTAACAGGAGTCGCAGGTACAAACCCGCAATAGTAAAGGTTTTACCCGTACCCGCCGATGCTTCAATTAGCCTTGCACCATGCAACGGAAAAGTCATGGTTTGCAGTGAAGTTGGAACTGACATTTGCGCCATAACGCTGAATCTCTCCAAGTATTCAACAAGGACGTGTTGATATTCAAAGGCAAATCGCTTCTAAAGATCAACACATCCTATAATGTGATCTATCGTTAAAAATTCTATTAATCTATCTAATAGGTTGGAATGTTTAGACCTTTGTGCGATCTCACTCACGGTTATCATTTGGGAGTACCGTTAGTATGCGCCTCACGAGATAAGCTAAGCCTTACAGGCAGTTACACTCAAAAGAATCATGGTCCCTCTGACCTTGTGGCCGTACAGCGAACGCCCTACAAAAATAATGATTTTCTGGCGGCCACCCTACTCCTTTTCATCCTTAGTCATTCCAACTTATTTATTATCTTCAGCATCCATCGCCGCCAATCTTGCGCCTTGAAGCACCAACGCCGTTAACATGCGAACTTCTGCCGCTAGCTCATCATTCCAAGCTGGCCAAATACGCGAAATATACACGTTATTTCCTTCGCCTGGACTCATGTAGCCATCATTGAATGCATCCGCCATTTTCTTCAGCGATTTCTCTTCGTCATCAACCCAGTGGCCACGACTAAAGCCCGCCTCAACACACGCCAGTGCTGTTTTCGGGAAGTATGGCAATGGTTTGGTCATGCCTGCAAAAAACAAACGTACTAATTCAGCAAGAAGTTGTTTTGCTTGAGCAGCATCTGCCATTGCTGGGTAAACTAAATGCACCGCGCCTTCCTTGCGGTCATAACCGATAACGTGGGTCTTTCTAGCGTGACCAGAGGCAGACATAGCAAGATGATCAATCCATGCAGCAAGGTAATCCTGCGCACGAATTTTACCGCTGCGGTAGCGAATCAAACCGGACTGATAGCATTGAGTTAGCCAACCGGTTAGACGGATGTTTTTTCCTTCACCAAGCACATCAAAGGTAAGGTCGATTTCTAAATCGTCTTGCGGTGCGCCGAATAAGAACGCCAACTTATCCACCAGCTCTTCCGCTTGCACGCGGTTGGTTTCAAACTCGATATCACCAAATGCGCCAACCGGTAATTTGCCCTGTGCGCGTTGCTCACTCATAAAGTGCTTGAGTACATCTGCTTTTGCGGACGGTTGGGTAATGGCGGTTTCGAGCAAGGTTTCTAGTAGTTCATCACGCATTTGATAACTTTCTAAACCGCCTAACACGAATGGCTCATCATCTTCCATCACAGGCAATGGTGGCTCGAACATCACTTTCAAACGGCGGTTAAAGAAATACTGCACTGGCAAGCGCCAGAAACGTTGCAATTCAACCAAATCCAACTCAATGGGGAAAGTCGCACCAAGCAAGTAATTATCCAATGCGCGGTTAAACTCACGTCGTGCATGACCTTGCGATTGACTGCTTTGGGTCAACGCCGCTGGAATCCACTCTTTAGCATAGCTTGAATGAGAACCTTGGAATGCGCTTGGGCTGAATGGCACCATGGCATGCACACTCACTAACTCGTTGAGTAGCTTATCGCCTGAATCATCGACTGGCTGGTCTTGATCGCCATCTAGGCAATAGTTCTGATGGCAATATTCCATCAACTCAGACACCAACACGGACGGCACACGCTCGGTGTTATCTTGAATAGAACGTCCAACGTAACTGATGTACAAACTTTGTTGCGCAGACAGCATGGCTTCTAAGAACAGGTAGCGGTCATCATCTCGACGCGAACGGTCACCCGGTTTAGTACGTCCCGTCATTAAATCAAAACCCTCAGGTGGCATTGAACGCGGGTAAACGCCATCGTTCATACCAAGCAGACACACGGTTCTAAACGGGATCGAGCGCATCGGCATCAGAGTACAGAAATTCACTTGTCCAGCAAGGAAACGCTGGCTGACTCGTGTTCCTGACAGCTTGTTTTGTAAATACTGGCTAACAATGGAAGGTGACAAGGCATCATCAAATGCCGCATCGGTCAGTTGTTCTTTCAGTTGGCTTAAGGTATCTCGAATGGACTTGAGCGCCATTTCCCCCTCTAGCTCAACAGAGAAGAAGCTATCCAACATCGCCACCAAGGTTTCACGCCACGCATCAATCGACTGAACATGGGAAAGTTTGCTGCGATACTGGCTAATTTGTTGAATAAAATGGGCTAACTTGCCGGCAAGTTCTGCGCCCATACCTTGCACTTCGTTGTATGGCGAGAGGCTACCTTCTTGCGCTTCAAACAAACCGGCAGATTCTGGCATTGCGTAACCTAATAACATACGCTGGATACCAAATTGCCATGTGTTTTGGCGGGTTTCTGGCAATTCAAATTCACAGCCTGTATTCGCATCTAATCCCCAGCGAACACCCGACTCTTCCACCCAACGTTTCGCTTGTAAGAAGTCATCTTCACTGAGATCAAATCGCTTCAAAATAGCAGGCGTTTCTAACAGCTCTAATAGCTCAGATGCTAAGCAACGCGTATTAGGTAAATTCACTAATTGCATGAACGCTGCCAAAATCGGGCTTTCTTGATCAGCCGTTCGGTCTGAGATCGAATAAGGAATAAATCGCTCACCGGGGGCGTTGCCGAATACCGCTTGAATCGCAGGGCTGTAGGCATTGATATCCGCCACCATGACAATAATGTCGCGCGGTTTCAGTGTTGGGTCAGCATCGAACATCGCCAAAAGCTGGTCGTGCAGCACTTCCACTTCTCGCATTGGGCTATGACAAGAGTGCAAGCTCAGCGATTTATCACCCAAACTCACCACTTGTTTGTGCTGACTGCTGTCGATTTGCTGGTCGTCTTGGTGCTCTTCTAAATTAAGAATGTCAGCTTGCAGTTGATGGAGCAGACTGTCGCGCTCGACATCCACAAAGGCTTCAATCTCATGGGATTCTAGTTGCGATAACAAATACATATTGTCACGCCCTAGCTTGCCCATCGAAGCCAATAGGCTATTGCCCACCACATCGGTATGCAATTCATCAATCACGTTTTCTTCTAGTGACCCTTTTAGCTGCTCACTCTCACCTTGTACTTCAGAATGGTCTTCTTGCCACACCACGTGCTGGCGATGTTTTGCTGCTAACCGCGCAAGGAATTTACGGTCACGCACTTCACCCCAGTAGTAACGACAAGGGTTGGTAAACATCAGATGCACATCAATATGTTCACCAATGGCTTTTAGCGCATCCATGTAGCGTGGCGGCAATGACGAAATGCCAAACACAAAAAGGCGTTTCGGCAGATGGTCGAAGTTACCGTTTAAGCTCTCAAGCGTATCAATAAAGTGTTCATACAGATTGGCACGATGATAAGGTGATTGCCCTAACGTCACAGTATGATCGTACAGTGCTTGCCACAAAATCGGCTGCCACGGGTGTTCATCTTCAAGTTCAGCGACGGTTTGTCCCGCTTCCCAGCTTGCAATCCATTCTGGGCGATACACCAAATAACCATCGAAAATATCGGCGATTTTCTCGGCCAGTTGATACAACTTAGAGTTGTCGTTGTCATCTTGAAGATAGCGAGCTAATGGTTCGAATGCATCGTCGTGTAGTAAGCCTGGGAGCAAGTGCATTAATTTCCACGTCATCGACTCTTTATTGAATGCGCTTCGCTTTGGTACATCAGGCAAAACTTGGGTGAACATATCCCAGATAAACGTCGCTGGCAGGGGAAAATCTAAGTTCGCGGCAACACCAAACTCTTTTGCCAATTCCATTTTTAACCACTGAGACATACCCGGGCTCTGCACCAGAATTTGCTCTTTTTCAAATGGGTTTTCTAGTGGATTAATACGAATCAGTTCGACAAGAAGTGACTTAAGAACATCGACCTGGTTGGAGTGATAGACAGTAAACAAAGTATGAGCACCGAACGCCGTTGGAAACTGCTAGCAAGCTTAGCACAGCCCAAAATAAACCCGCAGCGATCTCGATAGCTTAAATAACAAAAGGTTAGAAATTATGCGAAGAGTGGTGATATTCCGCCCTTAACGTCAAACAAAAACGCATTAAAGATGGAACGAGTAAAACTAAAAAGCCCCATGGTCAGCAACCATGGGGCTAAATACTAAGACCCAACTTAAGCGTGATGAGCCACTACCAAGCGAGGTTTGATGAGCAAGTTATTAACGTATTGAAATGCCACATAACTTACTACTACTGTTGCAACGATAAGCTCTACGCCCGCCAAACCACGAACTTGATGAACATATTGAGCAGCAAGGCCGTTTGCCTCCATCCAATTCGCTGTTTTAAATAGAGCCGTCGCACCAATCACCATTGGGAAAGTAAACGCTGCGTAACCTGGACTAAATGGCAGTCTTAACAATTTGAAGAACGCCAAGTAAATGATGGCTGTCATCAATACTGCGATACCAAATAGTAGAGCAATAATCACTGGCGATGGGGTTGCTGTAACGGTTAAGTAGCCAGCCAACGATAGACTCGCTGGTGCCGCTAAAATTGCCATGGTTGGTTTCGCAGCATCTGGGATCTCATGGGTAAACATGAAACGGTAAATCATAATTGGTAACATCACTGCGTAAGCGACCATACCGAACACCAATGCACCATGCGCAATCGGTGCTAGTGCTGGGTTACCAGAGAACGATACATCCGCAACGATAATACCCACTGGTGGTACAAACCAGCTTGGTACCATGTGGTGAAGCTCAAAATCTTTCGCGCGGTGGTACAAGAAGCTCACAAGGAATCCAATGTGCAGCGCTACTGCGGCTAACCACAATACGTTACCTGCAATTGGGAAAAAGTGTCCAAGAGAGGCGGATACGACCATGGTGCCCATCGCAAACGTTGGAACAACACTGCCGACCACTGGGTGCGCGAGATCTTGTCTCAACAGATGATTGTGAAAAAGAAATTTAATCGCCAAGATTGCGAGCAATACACTTGCAATACCCGCGCTTATCCACTGTCCATAGCCATGTAATTCAGCGAAGTTTTCCCAACTCCAGCCTAAGCTCGCAATACCAAGCGCTAAACCCGCCATTGGGGTTGGTGCTCCCATTACTTTTGCTTTTGTTCTTTGAATCATGACGACCTCGAAATCAGGCTAACTTTCTATGGGATGTATCTTACACTTGCACTTCGTTCCAATATATCTAATTATTTAGAACATACGTTCAATATTACTTAACGGAAATTCATGGCCAGTCATATTTCTCTTAAACAGCTTAAAGTTTTCACCACCATTACCCAGCATAAGACGCTCACAGCAGCGTCTGAAAGCCTGTTCCTTTCTAAAGCCGCGGTAAGCATGGCGCTGTCTGAATTGGAGAAACAAATTGGTCATCATCTGTTTGACCGAGTGAATAACCGCCTGATCCTAAACCAAGAAGGACATAAGCTCTTACCCCTTGCCGATGAGTTACTTAGCCGCGCAAACGATATTGAGACAATCTTCGATGGGGATTTAACCTTATCCGGAGAATTGCGTATCGGGGCTAGCGATACCATCGGCAACCAAGTCGCACCTTATTTGATCAGTGACTTTAGACATCAAACCCACCACCAGCAGCAAAGTTTGTTTATCTCCAACTCAGCACAAATCTGCGACATGCTGACAGATTACGAACTCGACATTGCACTCATTGAGGGAAAGACGCTCCATCCTGAACTGCATTCAACTCAATTTAGTGAAGATGAGATGTGCGTCATCTGTGCGCCCGATTCCCCCTATGCGAACAAAGGAATAAATGGACTTGCTAGCTTAGAGAATAGTGACTGGATTTTACGTGAAGCAGGCTCGGGCTCTCGAGAGTTTTTCATGCGTGTCATTGCACCGCGCATTGAGCATTGGCACGAAGCTTTCCAACTCAATACCACTGAAGCATTGATCAACTCTGTATCTGCAGGGCTAGGACTTGGCTGTTTATCTCGTCTATCAGCGGATCACGCTATTCAAGATGGTCGGGTTAAGATGGTTGAAATGCCGTTAGACATGAAGCGTCGATTTTGGATTCTAGTGCATAAAGAGAAATACCAAAGCCCACTGCTACGCACGTTCATTGAGTTCTGCCGAGATTGGGAGCGACCAGAGAACCCACACCTAAAAAATGACTAGCTCAAAATAGATAGTTCGAGACGGATTATTCGATGCGTGTAGTTAGAGGTGGATAGTTCGAGGTGAATAGTTCGAGATAGACAGTTCAAATGCTGGTCACTTAGTTATACATGGTTCTCAATCTTAAGAGTGCCGCTAGACTTAACTGGTTAAAAACTGTATAAACAGCCAGTACAAATTCATCAAGTTAGAGGACCAACACCATGGCTGTAATCGTCAAGTACGTGGTAGAACGCAATGGAGAAGAGAAAATGACTTTTACCTCTAAAGCGGAAGCTGACGCATACGATAAGATGCTGGATATGGCGGACGAATTGTTCGCTCTGCTAGGTAAAAGTGATGTTCTAGAAGACGAAAGCAAGCAAGAAGATCTTGCTATGTTCCTTGCGCAAAACAAAGAAGAAGTGCTTTACGCTCTAGGCGCAAAACGTCGCCCTACCCCAAAGAAAGCGAAAAAGCTTGAAGCTGTTGAAGAAAATAGCGAACAAGAAGACGCTGCATAAGCCTCTCATTTGTTTAGAAAAAACGTCGCACCGTGCGGCGTTTTTTTATGCCATTGATTTATTGCCATTCATCTATCACCATATATCTCTAGCAATATAAAGAACCGATTTAATATCCCAAATTACTCTAAATTTCATGTTGCTGATTAGTGTGACTTAGATCTACTCTAAATGGGCACGGTGATGGGGTGCCACCAGAATCGAAAGATTCAAACCGCTTTACAGCTGATGACTCCTACAGAAACGAGAACAGGTCAGCCCTGTTGGAAATGCTTTTACCGCCAACGTAAAAGCAAGAGTTCTGTAGTGAGCAATTCAACTCTTCTCCAACCCCGCTCCTGTTTTCTCAAAATTAAAAATACACTGGGAAAACACTATGCAATACTCACACGAAATTCAATCAATGTACCCGATTCAACGCGGCGATCTTCATGCATCTGCACCGATCCCTGTTGAAGGCGCAATGATCAATCCAAAAGACGTTATCGCTATTTCTGGTCTTAGCCACGGCGTTGGTGCTTGTGCTCCTCAACAAGGCGCAGCAAAACTGACCCTTAACGTTAAAAACGGCATCATCGAAGAAGCTCTGATCGAAACAATCGGCTGTTCTGGTATGACTCAATCAGCCGCGATGGCCGCAGAAATCCTAACCGGCAAAACCATTCTTGAAGCACTCAACACTGACTTAGTGTGTGATGCTATCAACGTCGCAATGCGCGAAATCTTCCTTCAATTTGTTTACGGTCGTACTCAATCTGCTTTCTCTGAAGGCGGCTTGGAAATTGGTGCGGCACTGGAAGATCTTGGTCAAACTCAACGCAGCCAAGTGGGTACTAGCTACTCAACCAAAGCAAAAGGCGTGCGTTACATGGAGTTGGCCGAAGGCTACGTAACCAAACTCGCGTTAGACGAAAACAAAGAAGTGATTGGTTACCAATATCTCAACCTCGGCAAGATGATGAAAGCCATCAACGAAGGCGTATCTGCTGCAGAAGCCGCAGACAAAGCAACGGGAACTTACGGTCGTTTTGACGAAGCCGTAACGACCATCAACCCACGCCAACAATAATTGCCACCAAGAGGAAAGAGATGATGAACACAACAATGACTGAATCTGTACGTCGCACATTAGACGAAATGCAACTTTCTTCTCTGGAAGAGGCTTATCAATCCTGTATGGATCGTGGTATCGACCCTAAAGCATTGGTGATGGACACTCAACCTATCGCGTTTGAAAGCGCAGCCGATGCCTACACACTGGGTACTGCTTTGGCGATTTTCCGCGGTGCAAAAACAGCGGAAGAAGCTGCAAACATCATCGGTGAAGGTCTTCAGGCCTGCACAAAACCAGGCAGTGTGGCAGAGCAGCGCCAAGTGGGTATCGGCCACGGTGCATTGGCGGCTCGTCTACTGAATGAGGAAAGTGGCTGTTTTGCTTTCCTTGCCGGTCACGAGTCATTCGCAGCGGCAGAAGGCGCAATCAAAATCGCATTGAACGTGAACAAATCACGCAAAAATCCGTTGAAAGTCATCTTGAATGGTTTGGGTAAAGACGCCGCTTACCTAATCTCACGCATCAATGGTTTCACTTACGTACGCACTCAATACAACTACCAAACTGGTGAGTTGGTGGAAGTAGAACGTCGCCGTTTCTCCCAAGGTCCACGTGGTGAGATCCTTTGTTACGGTGCAGACGATGTACGTGAAGGCGTGGCTATCATGCATAAAGAACAAGTGGATGTGAGTATCACAGGTAACTCAACAAACCCGACTCGCTTCCAACACCCAGTTGCTGGAATCTACAAAGCAGAGCGTAACCGTGAAGGCATGCCTTACTTCTCTGTAGCATCAGGTGGTGGTACTGGTCGTACACTACACCCAGATAATGTGGCGGCAGGTCCTGCTTCTTACGGTATGACCGATACCATGGGTCGCATGCACGCCGATGCTCAGTTCGCGGGTAGCTCTTCTGTACCAGCACACGTAGCAATGATGGGCTTCATCGGTATGGGCAACAATCCAATGGTAGGTGCAACGGTTGCACTTGCAGTAGAGGTCGGTGAGCTAGCCTCTAAGTCGATTTATCGCTTTACTATCCAAAGCCAGTAAATCCAACAAACCCAGTGTAGGGGGAGTGACTTCGGTCCTCCCCTTATTTTTGTTGCCTTGGTAGTTAATCAATTATTTGCGACACATTTCTCATCAGACAAACATATCTCTAAAAAGACAAAAGGTATCCATCTACAGACTTTCTCCATTTCCCCTCTTTAAACTCCCCAACACTCTCTTTATGATGACTGACAACTTAATTATTTCTTGTCAGTGAACAGACGAGACACAAGACTCAACACATGGAGATCAACTATGGCTTTCTTCTCTCTAGCCTTTGGTACGGCAACTAAAAACCGCGACGGCAAAATCATCGAAGCGTTTTTCCCAAACCCAGTTCTTAACCCAAGCGAAGCGCTTGTTAACGCACTAGCAGCAGTAGCAGGTTACGAGCAAGGCAACCAAGCTATCGAGATCTCTGCAGCACAAAGCGCAGAACTGGCAGCAGCATTCGAAGCAAACGGCAATGCGGCAAACGCATCTTTCGCAGCAAAAGCAGCAGAATCAGCACAACCACTTGTACTGGTTATCCTTGCCACTGACGAGCAGCCACAAAGCGTTGCTGAAGGTTTCCTAAAACTTCAACTTATCTCTAACCGCCTAGTTCAGCCACACGGCACGGTACTAGACGGTATCTTCGGTCTACTGCACAACATCGCATGGACTAACGAAGGTCCAATCGATCTACCTGAACTGGCAGAGCGTCAAATCGAAGCTCGCCTAGCGGGTCGCGCACTAAGCGTAGATTGCGTAGACAAGTTCCCTAAAATGGTGGATTACGTGGTACCAACGGGCGTTCGTATCGCTGATACTTCTCGCGTACGTCTTGGCGCACACGTTGGCGAAGGCACAACGGTAATGCACGAAGGCTTCATCAACTTTAACGCGGGTACTACTGGTGTGAGCATGGTTGAAGGTCGTATCTCTGCTGGCGTAGTGGTTGGCAATGGTTCTGACATCGGCGGTGGCGCATCTATCATGGGTACGCTATCTGGCGGCGGTAAAGTTGTGGTTTCTATCGGTGAAAACTCTCTACTAGGTGCGAACGCAGGTCTTGGTTTCCCAATGGGTGACCGTTGTACTATCGAATCAGGTCTATATGTAACCGCTGGTTCTAAAGTACGCATGCTAGATTCTGCTGGCCAAGAAGTTGAAGTAGTGAAAGCTCGCGATCTTGCTGGTGTTTCTGACCTACTGTTCCGTCGTAACTCTGTAACTGGTCAAATCGAGTGTCTTGCAAACAAGAGCGCAGTTGAACTGAATGCTGAGCTACACAAAAACAATTAAGTTTACGATTAGCTAAGTAACTCAAACGCATTGTTGCAAAAAGCCCCTCTTCTAAAAATTAGAAGAGGGGCTTTTTCTTATCCACATCACTCAACATCAATAAAGTAAGTGGTTTGCGATGATGGGTTTAGATAATGATACTGATCGAGCGTTAACTCACTTGCATCCAGAATCTTGATAATACTCAGGTCATATTCTGTAATATTAATGATCGCGGCTTCATCACGGGGCACTTCTTGATCATAAACTAATACGTATGGGCTCAATCGCGCTGCTTCGTTTGTTGAAATAACCACGCCAATTTGGTGATCAGAAAGTTGTACAATGGTTCCCGGTGGGTACACACCAACAACTTTAATCAATGCCATAACATCATTCACATCGTACTGTTCACGTCGCTCGTTGTAGAGATAGGTTAACGCCTTGTGAGGGCTGTATTGGTGATTAATACCATTACAAAGATTGTCATAAGTATTCGCTAAAATGAGCACTCGCGACAGCGGATTAATAGCTTCTCGTTTCAAACCTTTCGGGTAACCAGAACCGTCATTCAATTCGTGATGTTGACCGATCACCTTTAACGCCGCCTCAGGGAATTTAGGGATCCTTTCCCCCATCTTTAGGCTCTTATCAAGGTGCGAATGCAGCCGTTGCTGATCATCGTCATCCAGCGGTTGTGATTTGGCTAACAAACTGCTCGGCAACTTCAGTTTACCAATGTCATGATACAACGCCGCAAAGGCAACCAATTGACACTGCTTGGCAGTAAACCCTTTTGCTTGGCCAATCAAAACAGACAACAGAGAAACATTGAGTGAGTGACAATGAAGCCGGTTGTGACCGGAAGCTTCGTTCATCAAGTGAATGGTGCTGTTACCCTCTTTGTTTATGCTCTTGTAGATGGTATTAACAATGGAGAGTGATTGACGAATACTCGGATTGCTCGCCAGTTCTTCTTGATCAAAGATTTTTTGCACATCATTAAGTGTATTCGCAAATGCCTGTTTAGAACGGTAGATACGATCTTCAATTGCCGCTAATTGATCGCAGCTCTCTTTCTTTTTTGACCACAATTCTTCAAGCACATCTTCATTTAGTGGTTGAAGAGGTGGTTCGCTCTCATTGCTACTTAGTTTAGCCCCCTGTTCTGCAGATTGCGGCTTAGTTGTGGGTTCTTCAAAGACATCGCTCTTGAGTGCATTGATGGTTAGACTTTTCAACCCTAGACGTTTAATAATCCGTACCTGCTCATCACTCTTAATTTTGAATGAATTCAGTAAAAATGGGTGCTGGCCCCACTTTAGTGGCAGGTAAATATAATGCCCAATCCTTAACTGTTCTATTTCAAGTCTTACTTTCATTGTGGTTTCGTATCAAGAATCTTAAAAAAGCACTTCCATATCAATGGCGTATACTACCTTTATTAAGGGATTAGCTCACTCTTTTTACATTCTCTGTTCAACGTTTTGATGAGCTAAGCACATGAAATCAGTACAATACCATCTGGTCTATCGCCAAGTGACTTCAAACAAAGTGACTTAGGTATACAAAACAAAAAGACAACAGTATGAAAAGTAATTCCAAATACATCATTGCTCTTGACCAAGGTACCACCAGCTCTCGCGCGGTCATCTTGGATCATGATGCAAACATTGTGAATGTTTCCCAACGTGAATTCGCACAAATTTATCCTCAAGCGGGCTGGGTTGAACATGATCCGATGGAAATATATGCCACCCAAAGCGCCACACTTATCGAAGCGTTAGGTAAAACCGGAATTCGTAGTGATCAAGTTGCTGCTATTGGTATTACAAACCAACGTGAAACCACCATTGTTTGGAACAAAGAAACCGGTATCCCAGTTTACAACGCCATCGTATGGCAATGCCGCCGAACGGCTCCTATTTGTGAAGAGCTAAAAGCTAAAGGGTTAGAAGATTACATCCGTGAAAATACCGGATTGGTGCTTGACCCTTACTTCTCTGGCACCAAAGTAAAATGGATTTTAGACCATGTTCCAGGAGCACGAGAAGAAGCCGAAGCGGGCAATTTATTGTTTGGTACGGTGGATACTTGGCTGGTATGGAAAATGACGCAAGGTGAAGCACACGTCACGGACTACACTAATGCATCTCGCACCATGCTATTTAATATAAATACGCTAGATTGGGATGATACTCTTCTTTCCGAGCTCAACATCCCACGCTCCATGATGCCAAGCGTTAAGCGATCATCTGAAATCTATGCCGAAACCAACATTGGCGGTCAAGACGGAACCCACATCCCTATTGCTGGTATTGCGGGTGATCAACAAGCAGCATTATTCGGCCAGATGTGTGTGAACGCTGGTCAGGCAAAGAATACTTACGGTACTGGTTGTTTCTTGTTAATGAACACCGGAAAAGAAAAAGTAACCTCCCAAAACGGACTGCTGACCACACTCGCATGTGGACCAAAAGGTGATCCTACTTATGCGCTCGAAGGCGCCGTTTTTATGGGAGGTGCATCGATTCAATGGCTACGTGATGAACTGAAGCTTATCAGCAGCGCCAAGGACTCCGAATACTTCGCAACTCAAGTTGATTCATCAAATGGTGTTTATGTTGTGCCCGCTTTCACAGGCCTCGGTGCGCCATATTGGGATGCCTACGCAAGAGGCACTATTTTTGGCCTCACTCGAGGAGTGAATTCCAACCATATTATTCGGGCAACCTTAGAGGGTATTGCTTATCAAACTCGAGATGTACTCGACGCCATGCAAGCCGATTCTGGCATCGAACTGGCAAGTTTGCGTGTCGATGGTGGGGCAGTCGAGAATAACTTCTTAATGCAATTCCAATCCGACGTGTTAAACACCCGGGTACTTCGCCCTAAAGTGACTGAAGTGACCGCTTTAGGTGCCGCTTACTTAGCCGGGCTCGCGGTTGGATACTGGGATAGCATTGAAGAAGTAAAAAACAAAGCCGAGCTAGATCGCCAATTTGACCCCAACCAAGATGAAGAAAAGCGTCAACGCCGATACAAAGGTTGGAAACGCGCGGTTAAATGCGTTCAAACGTGGGCAAAGATGCACGACGAAGATGAATAAACAAATCCGTGCGATGAGTGGCGGCTGAACGCAATTCATCACAAGCAATCACTAAAACAAGTGACACAATCGTTGAGCTAAAGGCCCAATCAGTTTTTGTTTTATAACTTGTTAGTTTTGGGACTTTTTTCTGATTGTGATGCATAGCTCGTCATCCACAGTATAAGCTTGTTAATGTAAAACTAAGCTATGGGAGGGACTGGCTATGCATCTAAACGATCGTGTGTTTGATCTGATTGTCATTGGTGGTGGTATCAATGGCGCTGGCATTGCGGCCGATGCAGCAGGTCGCGGTTTAAGTGTCGGTCTATTTGAAGCGAATGATTTTTCCTCTGCCACTTCCTCTGCCAGTTCGAAGTTAATTCATGGCGGCTTACGCTACCTTGAGCACTATGAATTTCGCTTGGTTTCTGAGGCCCTCGCTGAACGCGAAGTGCTCTTACGTAAAGCACCCCACGTGGCATGGCCGATGCGATTTCGCTTGCCACATCGCCCTTTTTTACGCCCCGCCTGGATGATTCGCTGTGGTTTATTCCTCTATGATAACTTAAGTCGAAGAACCACACTCCCTGCAAGCAAAACCGTTAATCTCGCACAATCAGGATTACTGAAACCAGAAATGAAAATCGGGTTTGAGTATTCAGACTGTTGGGTCGACGATGCTCGCTTAGTGCTTCTTAACGTTCTTTCAGCAAAAGAGCACCATGCAGAAGTACGTAACTACTGCCGCGTAGAAAAAGCGCAGCGCGTGAACGGAGGTTGGCATGTCACGGTTCATGATGAGATGAACAACCAACGCTTCGAATGTAAAGCAAAGGCATTGGTCAATGCAGCAGGGCCTTGGGTCAAACAGTTCTTTGACGATGGTTTAGCACAACAATCCCCACGCAATATACGATTAATTAAAGGATCACACATTGTGGTTCCTCGTATCCATGATGAGCCTCAAGCCTATATTCTCCAGAACCAAGACCATCGAATCGTATTCATGATTCCCTATCTGGATAAGTTTTCCATCATTGGCACAACCGATGTGGAGTACCAAGGCAACCCAAGCGATGTCACGATTACTGATGATGAAACTGATTATCTGCTCGATATTGTTAACCAGCATTTTGTCCACCAGTTGAATCGAGATGATGTGGTCTGGCATTACAGTGGTGTGCGCCCATTGTGTGATGACGAATCAGACTCTCCACAAGCGGTTACACGCGACTATACGTTAGAGCTTGATGCCGATGATGACCACGCCCCTCTGCTGTCGGTCTTTGGCGGTAAGCTCACGACCTACCGAAAGCTCGGTGAAGCTGCCTTGAATAAATTGGCACCCTATTTTCCAAGTATGGGGAAAGATTGGACCGCGAACCAATCTCTCCCAGGAGGAAATTTCAGCTGCAGTCGAGAACAATTGGCAAAACAAATTCATGCTCACTACCCATGGGTCTCAGAATCTTTACTGCTGCGCTACGTCACTCAGTTTGGTACTCAGACCTGGCAGATATTAGCCGAGGCAGCCAGCGAAGAAGATCTGGGATGTTGCTTTTCTAAACAAGCTCATGGGGTATATCAACGTGAGATTGATTACTTGATGGACCATGAAATGGCGCTCACCGATGAAGATATCTTGTGGCGTCGCACTAAGTTGGGTCTCTACCTGAGCGATGACGAAAAACACGCATTAGCCGATTATCTCAAGACGAGATGGCAGCAGAAAGTCGTAAATCTCTCTCAAGTTGGTTAGGAGGTTAAGTGTTTTAACGGTTAAGTTAAGTGTTTTGACGGTTAAATAGTGAGATGCGGCATTACCACACTACACGCCTAACCATGAGATAAAAGGATCAGGTCTGCCACTCGCAGGCTAGCTCTGTAACACGAGCAATTTCTCAAATATAAGCATCTTCTATCGAGATAACAAAAAGTTTTGATTTCAGGCAATTAGCAGTCTTACTTATTATTTTCTTCAGTTGGCATTTGCCCATCACCTCAAAATAAATCGGTACCCGATGAAGAAATCTCTGTTACTTAACCTCCTTTGTTAGGCGGATGTTCTCTTGCTCCAGAAGAACCAACACCACCGTGTTCTTGTAATGATTACGTCCCACCATACGTCAAACCACCAAGCACTTCCGATGCCGATAATATTGAGCAGTTATTAGCTTACATCGCTGATAAAGCAAAAGATCGCTGGGGGGAAGATGAGTTTGTTGAAGCTGGTAAGCATCGATACGTTAAATACCTCGATGGCTACAATACTCGCGCGCATATCGATTTCGAAGCCGGTAAAATTTACGTCTCCACGATTTCCCAATATCAGCCGACAGAGAAATTGCAACATGCCATCGTCCAAACCTTATTAATGCCAGCCGATCCTGCTCACGCGGAACTGTTTAGCGACAAAGATGCGGTGTTACGCGGCAAGCCTTTTTTGCTAGGACAAGTGTTGGACCATGATGGAAAGCCGATTGAATGGGAATGGCGCGCAAACCGTTATGCGGATTACCTCATCGACAATAAATTGCAAAAGAAAACCATCCAACGAGGCCATGCTTACTACGTGGAAATCACTATGGTCAAAGACCATCTAGAACAACGTGAGTATCAATATGCTGGTTTAGTTCGTGATGCAGCAAAACGCTATGGTTTGCCAGAAGATCTGATTTTCGCCGTCATCAAAACGGAAAGCAGTTTTAACCCTTACGCCGTTTCTCACGCTGGAGCGTACGGTTTGATGCAGGTTATCCCAAAGACAGCCGGCGCAGACGTGTTCAACTTAGTAAAGAACAAACCAGGCATCCCGACCAAAGAGTATTTGTTTGATCCAGCAAATAACATTGATACGGGGGCTGCGTATTTCTACATATTGAAAAATCGTTACTTGAAAGACGTTAAGCATCCAACATCTAAACACTTTAGTATGATTTCTGCTTATAACGGCGGGACAGGTGGTGTGCTATCCACTTTTGATAGCGATCGAAAACGCGCGATGAATGAGCTAAACAGCCTCAATCCCACTCAAGTTTATGATGCGCTAACAACACAGCATCCGAAAGGAGAAGCAAGGCGCTATCTACAAAAAGTGCTCTACTTCCAAAAAGATTTTAGTGAAGGGAATATTTAACCTCTCAAGGGCTTGGTATTATCCAAGCCCTTTTGCTTTGCGCATTAACCAGGATGCCCATCCACACGTGGAGTAATCAGCATAACGCCGAATCGCCACACAAACATACCAAAAGCAAGAATCCATAATCCGCCACTGATATCAATCCAAAGCAACATATTGGATGGGTTAAAAATCACACCTAAACTACGAGTCAACGCGGCGGCAATGATCGCAACAAACGCTATGCTCATATTTGGACCTTTATAAATCATACGCCCTGTATGCCCCATAGTAACGCGAGTAATCATTGCTAGAATCAACCCACCTAATGCCCCAATTGCAAACAAATGGATTAAGTTATGACTCGCAAATGCATTATCCCACCCACCTCGCAATATTAAGCTGAGTGGCAAACACGCATACGCAGCATGCAAAGACCACACTAAAGGCTCTTTTAATGTTAGCCAAGGCTTCCAACGTAAGAATCGAACCCATTGAGCAATTCCAGCAAATAACATCAGAGGCTGACCTAGTTCAGCGAATGTCATAGGGAAAAAGCTCAAAACGAAGAGCATAACCAGTGGTAAATTGGCCATCCAATCTAACCATGCCAAAGGCTGAGCTTTTTCAAAATCAAAACGGCGAGCTGTGAAGAACGGAATGACTCGCCCCCCCATCACAGATAACAGTAAAGTGAACCACCAAAGCATGGCTTGCCACACTGCTGAAGATGTAAAAGGTGGCATGCCTTTCACCGTGGCATAACTTGCAAAATTAGCAAAGATCGCGAGCAAGAATAACGGCACAAAAAACAAGTTTCGCCAGCCTTTCGAACGGTAGACACGAATGCCCACTTCGTAAGCGACAAACAATAAAAATAGCGCTTCAATACTACTTATTAACCACAATGGTGCTGGCGTCCAAAGCAAGACTCTTGGTATAAGCCAAAGCAAAAATAGGGCAAGCAACGTGTAATGTTTGGTGCCATTGATCCCCGTCCAGTTCTGAACCGCAGTGAGAACAAAGCCAACGACGATCGCCATCGAGAAACCAAATAGCATTTCGTGCACATGCCACCATAATGCAGGCACCCTCAGTAAACTGGGTTGACCAGTTTGAAACATCCATACCCATAGCGTAATCGCGACAATGGCGTAAATCGAACCAAATAAGAAAAATGGCCTAAACCCTAATCGCAGCCATGCAGGGATTTTTTCTTCCACTTTTTTATCAGTAATATTCAGCATTGTGATGCCCTTTCGTACCTATTAAGCACTGTCTAAAAATTCAACGTCAGCGATCTTATCATAAACATGCATGAAAAATACATGTTATAGGATGAACTATCCTTTAGAAGTAGAGCTCATCATTCATTCTTTTCCAAATGGGCGGGTGAGTAAAGTTGCCGGGTAAATTGGTTTTGGGTATAACTGAATGCATCAGATTCGTCGAAACATAGGAAACAATGAGATGTATATTTTCGGCTATGGCAGCTTAATAAACTCTGCCTCTCGCCAATTAACCGGGCAAACTGGTGAAGCCATTCCCGTCATCGCTCATGGTCTGGTGCGCTACTGGGGTAAAATCGACGATAGCTATATTTTGTCACCTTTGGTGGTCAATGAAGGTGACGGGCAAGTCAATGGCGTGCTACTTGAGGTCAATGATGAAGCACTGGCTGAATTTGACCGTCGTGAGCGTGGTTACCATCGTATTCAAATACGTCCGGAACAGATAGACGCCAGCATCGCATTTGATTCTGATCTTCCTATCTGGGTTTATGTAAAAAACGATCCACAACCACCCTGCTCACTTAGCCCAATCATGCAAAGTTACGTCGATACCGTGATGGCTGGGTGCTTAGATGTTTCTCATGCCTTTGCAGAGCACTTCGTTCGCCACACTGTTGGTTGGCATCACACAAAAGAGAATGATCGCCACCAGCCTAAATACGGCAATCTTGCTGGCGTACAGGATCACCATTATGAACTGATAGACAAATTTATTGTTCTGTATTCATAGCGTTAGAATCAAAACAACGTTACAAATAAAAGCCATAAAGAGATAACGTTTACATTAAAATAAAGCTAATAATTACAAGTATTAACCACCAGCTATAGAAAACAAAATTACACATCAAATTGCACTTATTACACAATAGGTGTTTAATACTCTGGTCAATACTTTTAGCCTACGAAAGGTCCCTCATGGCAACAATCAAGGATGTCGCGAAAGAAGCTGGTGTATCGGTCGCGACCGTCTCTCGCGTGATCAATAAATCACCGAAAGCAAGCCGATCTTCTATCGATGCAGTGACGCAAGCAATGAGCAAACTGGGCTACCGTCCTAATGCCGCAGCACGTGCGCTAGTTAACCAAAGTACCAATACGATGGGCGTACTTGTCGGTGATGTCTCCGATCCGTTCTTCGGCACTTTGGTGAAGTCCGTTGACAACGTGGCTCGAGAGAACGGTAAGCATATTTTGATCGGTAATGGCTACCACAACCCAGAAGATGAGCGCCAAGCGTTGGAACTTTTGATCAACAGTCGCTGTGAAGCGATTGTTATTCACTCTAAAGGCTTGTCTGATGAGGAGCTCATCGGCTACGCCAAAGAAGTGAAAGGTATGGTGCTCATCAACCGAAACATTCCAGAACTTGCGGAGCGTTGTATCTCTCTCGATAACCGCAAGGGGGCCTATTTAGCGACCGAGTATTTGATCCGTCATGGGCATAGCAAGATTGCTTGTATCGCGTCATCACATGACATTGAAGATACCGATGAGCGTTTGCAAGGCTACCAAGCGGCACTGAAAGATCACGATATCTCGCAATCAAAAAGTTATGTCGAATATGGAGAACCAAACAGTGATGGTGGCGAAACAGCAATGACCAATCTACTGACCAAATCACTGCCGATAACCGGGGTAGTCGCTTACAATGATTACATGGCGGCGGGGGCTCTGGCGGCGTTAGATCAAAACGGCATCGACGTGCCGGAAAAAGTGTCCATGGTTGGCTTTGATGACGGCTTAATCGCTCGCTTCGTGAATCCAAGTTTGACCACAATTCGTTACCCTATCGAAATGATGGCAGAACGAGCCGCGCGTTTGGCCTTGGCGTTATCACGTGATGAACAAGTGGAAGATGACACTATCATCTTTAGTCCGACTTTGGTTCGTCGTAACTCGGTGGATCGTCATTAAGGTATTGTTCTAATCAAAAGCCCTGACAGACCATAAAGAAAAAGCTCTGCCACCAAAGTGACAGAGCTTTTACTTTATCCCAACTGGTGAGCATTTGACCTACCGCAAGCTAAAAGCCTACCACAACCCAAAAGCTCAAAAATCACACTATTTACTTATAAAGCAAATTGATAAGTGGTGCAGAAACGGTACTCTTGTTCAGGCTCAAGAATACAGCTTGGCTGCGCCCACTCAGCATGGTTTGGCGAATCTGGTAAAAACTGCGTTTCTAACGCCAGACCCGCGTAATCGTTATATTCACCGCCACGGCGATTTGGTGCGCCAGCTAACCAGTTGCCCGTGTACAATTGCATCGCAGGCTTGTTTGTCACCACCGAAAGGTGCACTTTTTCATCAGGAGAAACCACCAGCGCGATCGGTTTTGAAACATCACGATGAGCATCAAACAAGTAACTGTGGTCATACCCTTTGGCGGCAATCTGCTGTTCATCTTGTAAGAAGTGCTCTGAAACTGATTTGTTACTTCTAAAGTCAAATCCAGTGCCTTTTACATCTTGTAATTCACCAAGCGGAATGCCAACGTCAGTGGTTGGTAAGTATTGACTTGCGTCGATCTTCAAGCGATGAGAGCGACAGTCTAAGTCTGCTTCTGCGCCTAACAAATTAAAGTAAGCATGGTTAGTCAGATTCACCGGCGTTGCTTTGTCTGTTTTAGCGAAATACGCAATGCTGACGTGATTATCGTCAGTCAGTGTGTACGTCACTTGCACTTGAAGGTTCCCTGGGAAGCCTTGGTCGCCATCTTCAGACAACAAAGCAAAAGTCACTTGTTGTTCGGACTGATATTCAATCTTCCAACGGCGCTTATCGAAGCCCTCTTTTCCACCGTGTAGACTATTTTCCGCTTGGTTAGTTGAAACCTGAAAGACTTCACCATTCACTTCAAAAAGACCATTGGCGATGCGGTTTGCATAGCGACCAACCGTTACTCCCATGTAACACGGTTGCTCTATGAAACTCCTCATAGTCCCCACTCCGAGAAGCACTTCTCGCAACTCCCCGCACGCCAAAGGTAAACGACAACTCAGCCATGTCGCGCCAATATCCATAAAGGTAACGCTCATGCCTGTGTTATTTTTCAGTTCGACCACGTTGGCAGGCGCGCCATCAAAGGCGGCCTGCTGTGTCATGGTGATAGCTAATGGCTCAGTCATCTCTCGCTCCTACTGCGTCTTAAAGCACTTTGAACTTAAAGCAATTTTGCACTTAAAGTACTTCGACTAAACCAGCGCCGTTTTTCGCTTGGCACACGTAGATGGATTCTTTTAGACCCGTTGCTGCTTGATACTTCGCTTCTACCGTTGCTTTCACTTCGTCAACCAATGCTGGCGGTACAATTGCAACGATACAACCACCAAAGCCGCCACCCGTCATGCGCACGCCGCCTTGCTCGCCAATCACCTCTTTCACCATCTCAACTAACGTATCGATTTCTTTGACTGTGATTTCGAAATCATCACGCATGGACGCATGAGACTCAGCCATCAGTTCACCCATAAGCTTCATATCGTGCGCGCGAAGTGCTTGCGCTGCTTCTACCGTGCGGTCGTTTTCTGTGATTACGTGACGAGCACGTTTTGCTACTAGCTCATCAAGTTCAGATACTTTCTCGTTGAACTGTTCAATGGTCACGTCACGCAGTGCTTTCACACCGAAAATGCGCGCCGCTTCTTCACACTGCTCACGACGTGTATTGTATTCACTGTCTACCAAGCCACGTTTTTTGTTCGAGTTGATGATCACCACGGCCATGTCTTCAGGCATTGATACCGCTTCGGTTTCTAGGCTACGACAGTCCAACAGCATGGCATGGTTTTCACGACCTTCTGCCGAAATCATTTGATCCATGATGCCGCAGTTACAACCGACGAATTCGTTCTCTGCTTGCTGACCATTTAGCGCGATTTCCGCTTGGCTGATTTCTAGATTGAACAGCACTTTGAACGTTTGACCAATCACAACTTCCAACGCTGCAGACGAGCTTAAACCCGCACCTTGAGGCACGTTACCGCTAACAGAAATATCCGCACCAGAGAATTGGTAGCCGCGAGCAAGAAGACACTTCACCACACCGCGAATGTAGTTCGCCCACATTTTGTCTTGCTGGAATGTGATTTCTTGCGTGATGTCGAACTCATCAACGGCGTTGCCGTAATCCACAGAAACCACGCGCACTAGGTTGTCTTCACGCTTCGCTGCCGCCACAACGGTTTGGTAGTTGATCGCACATGGCAGTACAAAACCGTCGTTGTAATCAGTGTGCTCACCAATGAGGTTCACACGACCAGGCGCTTGAATAATGTGGCTTGGCGCGTAACCCAGCACTTGTTCAAAAGAGGTTTTCACATTTTGGATTAGATCAGACATAGGGACGTTCTCTTAAATTATAAATTTGGTATTGGGATAGCGCGTTGAGCCTAACTTTCTATCTGTAAAGTCGCGCTATCCCGTTATTCGTTATCAATCTACTTTGAGGCGTTATTGCTCTTTGTAATGCACATCGCTTAGGTCACGCAGACGCTGCGCCGCTTGTTCTGCGGTTAGGTCGCGTTGGCTTTCTGCCAGCATTTCATAGCCAACCATGAACTTACGAACCGTTGCACTACGTAGCAGTGGCGGATAGAACAACGCATGCAGTTGCCAGTGGTCGATATCGGTACCTTCTTCAAAGAACGGCGCGTAATGCCAGCCCATTGAGTAAGGGAAAGAGCATTGGAATAGGTTGTCGTAACGGCTGGTTAGCTTTTTGATTGCAACCGCAAGGTCATCACGTTGTTCATCGGTTAGCTCACTCATTCGACGAATGTGCGTTTTAGGCAGTAGCATGGTTTCGAATGGCCACGCTGCCCAGTAAGGAACAACAGCAACCCAGTGCTCGGTCTCAACCACTGTGCGTGAACCATCTTTAAGCTCAGCTTGCACGTAATCCACCAGCAAGTTGCTGCCATGCTCTTGGTAGTACGCTTTTAAGTTGTGTTCTTTACGTTCGATTTCGTTTGGCAAGAAGCTGTTTGCCCAGATTTGACCGTGCGGATGAGGCTGAGAACAACCCATAGTCTCACCTTTGTTCTCGAATGCTTGAACCCAAACATAGTCTTTACCCAGCTCTTCGATTTGATCATTCCACGTGTCAATCACACCGCGGATTTTGTCGACTGGCAGCTCAGGTAAGGTTTTGCTGTGATCAGGCGAGAAACAAATCACTCGGCTTAACCCGCGCACACCTTGCGTCTTGAACAGCGGGTTATCTGACTCAGGCGCATCTGGAGAATCCACCATCAGTGCCGCAAAGTCATTTTGGAACACGTACGTGCCTTTGTAGTCTGGGTTTACATCACCAGAAATACGCTCGTTGGTTGGGCAAAGAAAACACTTCTCGTCGTAGGTTGGCAACTCATCCGTTGCTGGCTTTTCATCTGCGCCACTCCAAGGACGTTTTGCACGATGCGGTGAAACCAAAATCCACTGACCCGTTAGTGGGTTGTAACGACGATGTGGGTGATCCACTGGGTTAAATTCAACATTCGACATCTTACTTACTCAACTTTTCAAATTTCTTTCATCTGCATTCCCCAATAACATTGGAGTTGCAGCTAGGCGGTCAATCAACAACGCTGCAGCTTCAATTACGCAGCGGGGCTTTGTTTACGAAGGGGAATAGCCTTGCGGGTTGTTTGACTGCCAGTTCCACGTATCTACCGTCATTTCCGCAACACTGCGCGTCGCTTTCCAGCCCAGTTCTCGCTCCGCTTTATCTGTACTTGCCCAACACTCTGCAATATCACCAGGGCGACGAGGACAAAGCTCGTAAGGCACTGGATTGCCGCAAGCCGTTGCGAACGCTTCTACCATTTCAAGCACGCTAGAGCCTTTGCCCGTGCCTAGGTTGTAAATGTGTAAACCGGCTTTTTTACCTACCGATTTCAGTGCTGCGATATGGCCGTCTGCCAAGTCCATCACGTGGATATAATCACGCACACCCGTGCCATCTGGTGTTGGGTAGTCATTGCCAAATACCGACAGTTTTTCACGGCGACCGACTGCGACTTGAGCGATGAATGGCATCAAGTTGTTTGGAATGCCTTGTGGGTCTTCACCCATAGTGCCCGATGGATGCGCGCCAACTGGGTTGAAGTAGCGCAGCAAAGTGATACTCCAGTCATTTTCGGCATTGAACAGATCACTCAAGCACTCTTCCACCATGTACTTGCTGCGACCGTATGGGTTGGTGGTTGCACCCGTTGGAGAGTCTTCCGTAATCGGCACAATGTCAGGATCGCCGTAAACCGTTGCTGATGAGCTAAATACAATGCTTTTCACGCCCGCTTTACGCATGCTGCGCGCCAACACCAATGAGCCATTCACATTGTTGTCGTAGTACTCCAATGGCTTCGCGACGGATTCGCCTACCGCTTTCAGGCCAGCAAAGTGAATCACAGCTTGAATGTCATGCTTGGCAAATACTGAGTCCAAAAAGGCTTCATCACGAATGTCGCCTTGGTAGAAAGCTGGTTGCTTACCACTTAGCGCTTCAATGCGACTTAATACTTCAACTTTGGCATTACACAAGTTGTCGACAATGATTGGCTCCATACCTGCTTCAATCATCTGGACACATGTGTGACTGCCGATGTACCCCATACCGCCTGTGACAAGAACTTTCACTTTTGCTTCTCCACTTTTGCTGCCGATGCTCAGTTAAACGCTAATGGTGAGCAGAGCCTAATTAACCAACCATTAGCGAAACCGTCCATTTCTTAACTGCCTAGAAGTCTACCAATCAAATCCGATCTAAATCCGTGATCAAACTCAAATAGTGTAAACGTTTCCACAAAATGACAAAATAGCGCGCTAATTGGCGACATTTCAGTTAAAGTAACGGCGAGTTAAATGAATAGAACTCTCACTATCCAAAATTTACCAGTAGCTTAATAAAACACGCTGTTTTACTAAAAGTTTATTTCGCTTTAAGATGCGGATTAAAATCAATAAGCTATTGATCTTAAAAGGATGGTGAATTTTGTTTTCGGGAAGAGTAAATGGCAACGTTAAAAAATATTGCTACTGAAGCGGGCGTCTCACTTGCAACCGTATCACGCGTGTTGAATGATGACCCAACGTTAAGCGTTAAAGAAGAAACCAAGCGCCGTATTTTAGATATTGCTGAAAAACTTGAGTACCGTACTGGCAGCTCAAAAAAGAGCACCAAAGAGGCGAAACAAAAACACCACTTCTTAGCCTTGTATAACTACAAGCAAGATGCTGAAGTGAATGACCCATACTACTTATCAATTCGACACGGGATCGAAACTCAATGTGACAAGTTAGGCATAACACTCACCAATTGCTACCACAGCGAGATTGATGTCGAAACGCAAAAGATTACTGGCGTTCTTTTGGTTGGAAAAACGGATAACAGCACCATCAGCAAATTACCAAAGCGTCTTGCTGACAGCATTTGCTACATCGACTTCTCCGATGGTGACAGTACCTACGACTGCGTTGATGTCGACCTTGACCATATCAGTAAGCAAGTAATTGAATTTTATATTCAGCAAGGCTATGGACGGATTGGTTTTATCGGTGGTCAACGTGAGAATGGTATAGTAGACATGCGTGAAAACGCATTTGTGGAATACGGCAAACTAAAAGGTGTGGTAGCTGAAACCGATATTTATCGTGGAGATTTATCCAGTTTATCAGGTTATAACCTAACAAAAGAAATGCTTGCCAAAGGTGATTTCCCAAAAGCGCTATTCATTGCTTCTGATCCAATAGCGATTGGCGTGTTGCGAGCTATTCATGAATTTGGGTTAAACATCCCACAAGATATTGCCTTGATCAGCCTCAATGACATTCCAACAGCATGTTTTACGTTCCCTCCTCTTTCTACGGTCCGTATTCACTCTGAAATGATGGGCGCACAGGGCGTGAACTTGTTGGTCGAAAAGTATCGAGACAAAAGAGAAGTGCCACTCAAAGTTTACGTGCCAAGTAAATTAAAGCTGCGAGGCACAACCAAGTCACCGTTTGAATTCGAATAGACTTTTCCTATTAAGCACTGAAATTTCAGTGCTTTTATTCTTCCTTTCAAGTGGTCACTTTCGTATTTTACTTGAGCCTTTTACTTCAATAAAGACGAAGTTGCTGACCATCTCTCTCATTCCACATCCTTGATATAACCGTCGACCACTCCAAAGTTAAACGTTTTCACAGAATTTGTATAAAAAAAGCATTTTCGTTCCGAACTATATGGAGGTAACAATTTCTGCGACTAATTCCCGCAGCCACAATCCTTTATCTTCATTATTTCGACTGGTATGCCACAGCATCGCAATGTCAAAATCAGCAACAGCAATAGGCGGCTTTACGGTCACTAAATCGTCAGAAAAACCATCCGACAACGCCATTTTCTCTGGCACAATCGCGATCAGTTCACGCTGTTTGAGTAAATTTCGAATAGTAAGAAAATTGCGCGAGGCAACCGTCACTTTACGACTCAATCCATACTCGGCAAGCTTTTTGTCAACCTGAGTACTTAAACTACCATCAGGACTGACCAAGGCCTGCTCAATGTTAGCAAAAGCATGAATCGACAATTCACACTCACCTTTTAAAACACGTTTATCACACAAGCACACGTGTTTTTCGGTATAGAGATACTGACTCTCAAAGTTGTCATCAAGCACGGGCATACTGCCAATTATCACGTCGAGTTTATCGTTCTCAGTAATCGCAATGTAGTTGCTTCGATTGACATTAATAAAGCTGATCTGCGCTTCTGGTGCGCGCTGTCGGATGGCATCGTAGAGCATAGGAGCAAAGATAAATTCAGCGTAGTCGGTCAAACCGATACGACAAACACCTGAATAATTCTCGGGTTGAAAAACCGATTTTGTCAGTAAATCCTTGGCAATCGAGTCCAGCAAATGGTGTACGGTTGGCGCGATGTGATGTGCGTGTTCCGTTGGGTCCATCTTATGACCTTTGCGCTCAAACAGTGGGTCGTCAAACAACCCCCTCAAACGTTGTAAACTGTGGCTCATAGCCGACTGGCTAACGAAACTTTTTTCTGCCGCCAGACTAACACTGCGATGGCGGTACAGATAAGAAAAGGTCACTAACAGATTTAGATCGATACTACGCCACTGGATATCATCTTTCATAGTACAGACCTCATCCCATTTCATTCATAGATGAAATTAAAACTATTAATTTGAATCATCTTAGTACATTTTACATTAGAGGCAGTCTTATTGGAGATTTAACAGGCTCAACATGTTTACCATTTTTAAAACTTTTTTTTGGCTTGGTTGGATCAGTTTCGGTGGCCCTGCGGCTCACATCGGTTATTTCCGCCAAACGTTCGTTGAAAAACTCAAATGGATTGATGACAGCGAATACGCACAGATAGTGGCATTAAGTCAGTTCCTACCCGGCCCAGGTTCTAGCCAAGTCGGCTTTGCTCTGGGTTATAAACGCGGTGGCTTAGGCGGCGCATGCATGGCGTTTCTTGGCTTCACCCTACCATCGGTCATCATCATGTTGGCACTTGCGATGGTAAGCAGCCAGATCACCGATACTGCATTGTTCCAAAACATCGTACATGGCTTGAAGTTGCTTGCGGTCGTTGTGGTAGCGGATGCAACTTGGGGAATGTACAAGAACTTCTGTCAAAGCAAGCTAACAGCCGGCTTATGTGTTGCAACCGCAATTGCGTTATTGGTAGCGCCAAGCATCATGACTCAAATGCTCGTACTGGTTGTAGCAGGCTTAATTGGTACGCAGTATTTAAAGAAAGAATCGGCAGCACCTGCCGAACCTTTTAAACCAACTATTGCACCATTGGCACTGTTCGCGGTACTTCTGATTGGTTTGCCGTTTGTGGCTCATTCCCTGCCAATGCTTGGGCTATTTAGCGACTTCTTCCAAGCCGGTAGTTTGGTGTTTGGTGGTGGTCACGTCGTACTTCCGCTACTGCAAAACATTGTTGGCGATCAACTAAGTCAAGACGCATTCCTAACTGGTTATGCAGCTGCGCAGGCCGTTCCTGGTCCTATGTTTACGTTTGCGACTTACATCGGTTATGAACTGTCTGATACGCCTATCTTAGGTGCACTAGTTGCAACATTGGGCGTCTTCTTACCTGGCTTCCTGTTGCTACTAGGCGTGCTAAAAAACTGGCAAGCTTTAGCAGGTAAACCTGCAGTATCAGGGGCAATTAACGGTGTCAACGCATCGGTGGTTGGATTGCTACTGGCAGCGCTTTACCAACCGGTATTTAGCAGTGCGGTTATCGCTCCTATTGATATCGCAATCGTCATCGCTGGCTTCTATTTACATAAGAAACTTAACCTATCTGTATTGTGGATGATCGTATTCTTTGTGGCGGCAGGCATCATCACTGGCATGATTTAAACTCTTCTAAGCGCATGCACAATAACCGCATGCGCTTTCTCTTCTTATACATGATTCACAATACAAACCTCTAATGCTCAGCGATGAATATTCTTTCATCTCCCCTTGATAGCAATTATTTGCATCCCGAACACTATCTTCTCCACAGAATTCATCAAAATCCATTCCCGTCGAATGAGTTAACATGCTAAAGTTAACAATATATTAACAACTATAAAGCCACACGAGAGAAGACATGGAGTCATCTACAATGAATCAGCCTAATCTAGAAAATCCTGCTGGTTGCGCTCTCCCGCCACCAAACGAAATGATCCTTAAATGGGCAGAGGAACGCCCAAATGAGGTTTACTTAAAACAAATCATCAATCGCCAATTCGTAGAATTTACGTTTGCAGAAGTTGCAGACCAAGCGCTTCGACTGGTCAGCGCCCTACGTAATTTAGGTGCACAACCCGGTGATAAGGTGGCATTAGTATCTAAAAATTGTGCCGAGTGGTTTATTTGCGATTTAGCGATGATGCTCGGGGATTACGTTAGCGTGCCGATCTTCCCAACCGCTGGTGCTGATACAATCGAATACTGCCTTACCCATAGCGAAAGTAAAATCATCATTGGGGGTAAACTCGATGACCCTAAGGCGACGCAGCAAGTCATTGACGCCTTGCCAGACGTCATCAGTATTGCATTGCCTTATGACACCGCACCAAACTGTCAATATCAGTTCAACCAACTGGTTGCTGATGCCGAGCCAAGTACTGAACGCCCACAGCACTACGACGATAAATTGATGTCTCTCGTTTATACATCAGGCACTTCAGGCTTGCCAAAAGGTGCAATGCTCACTTATGGCGCATTCAACTGGTCTGTCCAACAACTCATCAACCACATCGGCATTCAAGAAAATGACCGCTTGTTTTCTTATCTGCCATTAGCCCACATCACTGAGCGTGTTTACATTTTCGGTTCATCGATTCGTGGTGGCGTTATGACGGCATTCCCGGAATCACTCGATACCTTTATTGAAGATGTCAAAATGCATCGCCCAACCCTGTTTATCTCGGTTCCGCGTTTATGGACATTGTTCCAGCAACGGATTCAAGATAAGTTGCCTCAGAAGAAACTGAACATTTTGCTCAAAATCCCATTCGTAAATACGCTTATTAAGAAGAAATTAGCCGATGGGCTAGGATTGGATCAAGCGCGAGTCCTAGGTTGTGGTTCTGCCCCTGTCTCACCAGCATTGCTTGAATGGTATCGAAGTGTCGGCCTAAATATTACTGAAGCATGGGGAATGACCGAATCTTTTGCCTATAGCACCATTAATTATCCATTTAGAGCCGACAAGATTGGCTCCGTTGGTAATGGTGGCCCTGGCATCGAACTCAAGATTGCCGAAGACGAAGAGATCATGGTTCGCAGTAAGGGACTATTCTCTGGTTACTACAAAAATGACATTGCCACACAAGAGTCATTTGATTCCGATGGTTGGCTGCACACCGGTGATATCGGCGCTATTGACGCTGATGGTTATTTAACCATTCAAGGCCGTAAAAAAGACACCTTTAAAACCGCTAAAGGTAAATTTGTTGCGCCAGTACCTATCGAGAAAAAACTTTTCGAATACAGCCGTGTTGAGATGATGTGTTTGATTGGTTTAGGTTTACCTGCACCGATTCTTTTGGTGGTTCCGCATGAGTTTCCTAACTTCGATAAAGAACGCTATGCACGTACGACTCGTAAAGTCATTGCGAGAATGAATCAGGAGTTAGAGTCTCATGAGCAGATCAAAGGGGTATTGATGATCCAAGATCCTTGGAGTATCGAAAATGGTGTTTTAACACCTACCTTGAAAATCAAACGCCACGTCCTTGAGCAAAAATATCATGAGATTGGTCATAACTGGCCAAAAGGTGATTTGGTCGTGTGGGAAGAAGATCTTTAATCCACAGTATATAAACGTCAGCAACGCTCCTTTAATAGGGGCGTTTTTTTATGCGCCATACGCCGTTTTATATTGGCACGACTCTCTCTGCTCATATTTAAGTTTGAGGCATGAAAAAGCCCCACACTAGGTGGGGCTTTGATATTTTAGAGTTAACTTAAGAATTACTTCTTAGCGTTACGCTCTTTAACTTCTGCAATCACTTGCTCTGCCACGTTGTTTGGACATGGGTTGTAGTGAGAGAATTCCATAGAGAACTGACCACGGCCAGAAGTCATTGTACGTAGAGTACCGATGTAACCAAACATTTCTGATAGAGGTACATCACCCTTGATACGTACGCCAGTAGTACCAGCTTGTTGATCTTTGATCATACCGCGACGACGGTTAAGGTCACCGATTACGTCACCAACGTGGTCTTCTGGAGTGAACACGTCAACTTTCATGATTGGCTCAAGAAGTTGCGCGCCAGCTTTAGGCATAGACTGACGGAATGCGCCTTTAGCAGCGATTTCGTAAGCGATAGCTGAAGAGTCAACTGCGTGGAAGCCACCGTCGAATAGTTCAACTTCTACGTCTAGAGTTGGGAAGCCAGCTAGAACACCGTTGTCCATCATGCTAGCGAAGCCTTTCTCTACTGCAGGCCAGAATTCTTTAGGTACGTTACCACCAACAACTGTTGATTTGAACGTGAAGCCAGAACCAGCTTCCCCTGGGCGGATGCGGTAGTCGATCTTACCGAACTGACCAGAACCACCAGACTGTTTCTTATGCGTGTAGCTATCTTCAACTGCTTGAGTGATAGTTTCACGGTAAGCTACCTGTGGAGCACCTACTTCTAGCTCAACGCCGTAAGTACGCTTCAGGATGTCTACTTTGATGTCTAGGTGAAGTTCGCCCATACCTTTAAGGATGGTTTCGCCTGAATCTTCATCAGTTTCAACTTGGAATGATGGATCTTCTGCAACCATTTTACCGATCGCGATACCCATTTTCTCAGAACCGTTCTTATCTTTAGGCTTAACAGCGATAGAGATTACTGGTTCTGGGAAGATCATTGGCTCAAGAGTACATTCGTGCTTAGGATCACATAGAGTGTGACCAGTCTTCACGTTCTTCATACCAACAACTGCGATGATGTCACCAGCTTGTGCTGAATCGATCTCGTTACGCTCGTTCGCGTGCATCTCAACCATACGGCCGATACGCTCAGTTTTACCAGTAGCTGAGTTAAGGATCGTGTCACCTTTCTTCATCTTACCAGCGTAGATACGGATGAACGTTAGTGCACCGAAGCGGTCGTCCATGATCTTGAACGCAAGCGCTTTTAGTGACTCGTCTGCAGATACAGTTGCAACTTCGCCAGTTGGCTCACCAGTTTCTGGGTTAGTTAGTGGTTGAGGATCTACTTCTGTTGGAGAAGGTAGGTAGTCAACTACTGCGTCAAGAATAAGTTGGATACCTTTGTTCTTGTACGCTGAACCACAGTAAGTTGGGAAGAATGCTAGGTCACGTGTACCTTTACGGATACAACGTTTGATGTCTTCTAGAGAAGGCTCTTCGCCGTCCATGTAAGCCATCATTAGGTCATCGTCTTGCTCAACAGCAGTTTCGATTAGCATTTCACGGTATTCAGCAGCTTGGTCTACTAGATCAGCTGGAATATCTTGAACTTCGTAGTTCTCTGGAAGACCTGAGTCATCCCAGATGTAAGCTTTTTGGCTTAGTACGTCAACAACACCACAGAAGTCATCTTCGATACCGATTGGTAGAGTCATAACTAGTGGAGTAGCACCTAGAACGTTTTGTACTTGGTCAACAACTTTGAAGAAGTCAGCACCCATACGGTCTAGTTTGTTAACGAAGATTAGACGAGATACGTGAGACTCGTCCGCGTAACGCCAGTTAGTTTCAGACTGAGGCTCAACACCACCTGAACCACAGAATACACCGATACCACCGTCAAGTACTTTTAGAGAACGGTAAACTTCGATTGTGAAGTCAACGTGTCCAGGAGTATCGATGATGTTTAGGCGGTGATCGTTCCAGAAACATGTAGTAGCAGCAGACTGGATTGTGATACCACGTTCAGCTTCCTGCTCCATGAAGTCAGTAGTAGTTGAACCGTCGTGAGTGTCACCGATCTTGTGGATTTTACCAGTTAGCTTAAGGATACGCTCTGTAGAGGTAGTTTTACCCGCGTCTACGTGAGCAAAAATACCAATGTTTCTGTATTTTGATAAATCAGTCATTGTCTTACTCTGTTAATAAGGTATAAAGTGCGCGCAGAGTATATCACATTCTGTCAAGACTGATACCCTCGCGTGCGGCTATGGATAAAAAATATTTAGCGGGGGAATCTACCCCAAAACAATAGCCAAGTGTAGTATTTTGCGGTGAAAAATCCCAGTTTTTCGCCATTCAACGATTATGAGTGCCTAACTTAATAGCAACTCACAACTCATCAAACGCTTCTATCGCCTCTGAGAGCTTCTTCACGCCATGAATCTGCATTCCTGGAATGCCACCTTTTGGCATGTTCGCCGCCGGAACTATCGCTTTCTTAAAGCCATGCTTAAAAGCTTCATTCAAACGTTCTTGACCACTTGGTACCGGACGAATCTCTCCCGCTAGGCCAACTTCACCAAAGACCACCACATCTTTTGGTAAAGGACGATCACGAAAACTGGATAATAGCGCCATAACTAATGCAAGGTCTGCACTGGTCTCGGTCACTTTTACGCCACCAACCACATTCACAAACACATCTTGATCGGCCATTTGCAGACCGCCGTGCTTATGCAGTACCGCTAATAATAGTGACAGGCGGTTTTGTTCTAGACCTACCGCAACTCGGCGAGGGTTCGCTAATTGAGAATAATCCACCAGCGCCTGAATTTCGACCAATAGTGGACGAGTCCCCTCCCAAACGACCATGACAGATGAACCCGATGTTTCTTCTTCTCCTCGAGAAAGGAAGATCGCCGATGGGTTACTGACTTCTTTTAAGCCCTGCCCTGTCATTGCAAATACACCCAACTCATTTACCGCACCAAAGCGGTTTTTGTGGCTGCGTAGCGTTCGGAATCGACTGTCTGTTCCACCATCTAATAAAACGGAGCAGTCAATGATGTGTTCAAGTACTTTAGGACCCGCCAACGTACCATCTTTTGTTACGTGACCAACAATAAACACGGCAACATTATTCTGCTTTGCGTAACGCGTCAAAGCGGTTGCGGACTCACGGACCTGTGCGACACTCCCCGGAGAGGACTGAACGTCAGAAACATGCATAACCTGAATCGAGTCGATGACCATGATGCGTGGTTGTTCTTTCTCTGCTATCTGACAAATTTTATCGACATTGGTTTCTGACAGCATCTTTAGATGGTCTTTTGGTAAACCCAAACGAGAAGCTCGCATCGCAACTTGCTGGAGTGATTCCTCACCCGTGACATATAACGTTGGCATCTGTGACGATAATAAACACATCGTTTGCAGTAATAAGGTCGACTTACCTGCACCAGGACTACCACCAATCAAAATAGCCGCGCCTGGAACGACGCCGCCACCAAGAACTCGATCTAACTCTTTAAAACCACTTGTAAACCTAGGCACTTCTTGCAAGTCAATCTCTGACAGCGTTTGCACTTTTGATTCGGTTGCTGAACCTGCATAGCCACTTAAGCGCTCATTGCGGGCAACAGTTGGAGACGCTGCAATTCGAACTTCAGTTATCGTGTTCCAAGCGCCACACGCATTACATTGTCCCTGCCAACGTGGGAAGTCTGCGCCACAATCATTACAAACATACGCTCGTTTTGCTTTCGCCATGATGCCTCGATTTTTTAAACACTCAATATTTTCAACAAATGTGACCAAACACTGCTACGCCAGTGCCTACCTAGTGATAACTATTGATATACTCAAGCTTTGCTAGGTTTAGCCGATACAAATTAAATAACGACATACTCTAACAGAAATCATGCAGCAATCTGAAATACTCTCGCTCGCTGAACGACTGATTCCCACTTACGGTGCCGATGACTTTGATTTCGTTCTCAGCCAACTGACAGAAGGCGAACCACCATCAACAAAGTTACTGGTGAAAATGGAACTCAATCGTGTGATGGCTCCTTGTACCAAAAGCGTCGACCTCCGAGGCCGCGTGAATGGCGAGTGCCGTCAATATCTTTTAGATGGAATATCACACTGGCTAGATGACGTTGCATTCAATGCCTACCATAAAAACCTTGAAAAATATGGCCGTTATACTGAGGGCATGTGGGAGTCGTTGATCAATACCCGCAATAGCTTTCGTCTACTCAGCCAAAACACGCATCAAAAAGAAGCGAAGCCGCTCACCGATCCGGAAAGCCCATTTTTGGCTGAGCCTATCCATTTAGGCTATGACTTAAAACGACAAGAAAAACGCTTAAAAGTACAATCTCAAGTCGAAATTACTCGCCAGAAAGGCCAACTGATCCACGCGCTAAGTATCGATTTGTCTTGTTCTGGGGCAAAATTCAAAGTCCCAAGCGCATTTAAGTACAACTTGGGCGAAGTCATCCAAGTCACGTTCACGGAGTTCGCCAGCAAGTCACAGGTTTCCGGCCTTGAGGAGCCTCTCTCGTATCGAGTTCTTGCGGTTGATGACTGCTATGAAAATAATGCGGTCCTTTATCTTAGAACCATCCGACTGACCGAAACCAATATCATCGAACGTGTCATCGATGAAGCTCTCAATAGCACGGCAAAACGCATACGACATGATAATCAAGACAAGATTATTCGAGCTCGTACACGTGGCTATGAACATATGGCTCTCAAGCACACCAGTAATCTACCGCTATTTTTTGAGGGTACTGAATTAAAGCTGGCAATGCTCACGCCAAACAACCAACAACTCTGGCAGTACTGGCATGACGAGCGTAACCAACAAGTATTAGGTTCTCTGTTTAATCAGCAAAGAATGTCTGATCTCATTCGCCAAGGTGCAAAAGGGACGACAAACGTCCTTTACTCATTCACGCATGAGCATAATGATAAAACGTATTTCTACTCGATGCTTCGACCAGAGGCCACGCGAGAACAACGTCAATTGTTTTGGCACCTAGGGGCTAAAAGGCCAAGTTGGCGAGCGTTCCGCCTCTCAATCTTCGAGCTTTCTGAGCAAGAAAAAGATGATATTGCCACGCTCTCCATTGAGTTTAACTGCTGCTCACAATCGCTTTCACATATCGGTATTTTGCAAGAAATCGCGGATAACGAGTCTGCGCAAGATTATTTACTCACTGAGAAACCAAGACTGGCAGCAAATACACTCAACGCATTTCGACACCCGCGTAAAATCATCGGCTCACCAAAGGGCATTTACTTCGATGCAAAATCACGAAGAAAAGAGCCTCGCTACCGATTTAAAACGCCACTCGTTTTGAAATCCAACCAAGCAAAATTGGGCGGATATACCACTGATCTTTCTAAACGGGGACTCAACATCCACTTGGATGAGCCCATATTGCTACGCGTAGGCGAAGAAGTGCTGATCAATTTTAGAGAGCTGCAACTGTACGACAAGCAGCTGCCTCTTTCTGCAGTGCCATACAAAGTGGTGCGGGTCAGTCCTGATGGCCATGATGTGCAACTCATGATCGATGAATACAGTAAAACCATGCGAGTCATTGCTTTCTTTAATCGCATCATTGAACACAATCAAGATAAGTTGTTACCTCAAAAAGAGATATTGCCTACTAACTCACTGCTTGAGCGGTTGCATAGTGTTTTGCTCTCTAGAACATTAACGACTCCGGTGTTTATTACCAAGAGTGCGGTTTCTTCGGTGAAAACCCCAATCATTGGTGTCAACTTCCCGCTACCAAAACACATCGAGTTATACGCACGACTTGGACATAATCAGCAATTTTCACTGGATCCTTTATTTAAAGGGCGATCCAGTACTCTCATCGCCGAGCCAATCAAGCGAATCGATGGCGCAAGAGCCAAGCATCAGGATATTTACACACGGGTTTCTAAAGTTGGCGATACGATCACGGAAGTCGAATCAAAGTTACCTCAAGAGTTTGAGAGTATAAAAGAGCGCATCAACTTTATTAAGAAAGCACGCATGATGGGCGAGTTCTATGCGATACGAGTCTCAACTGCTCCCATTTTTGACCCAATGACTTCAATGCTACAACGAGATTTGAGTGAGTTAATACAACTTGGTGTCCATCAGGCCAGCAAACTCGAAAAAGAGCTAACCGCATTGATTGGGTACTGTGAGTTTGAAGATGTTACTGAAGAAGTGGTTGTTAGGTTGGAGTTGACCGATTAACGATTCATCTCAAAGAATAAGACAATCTAACGCAATAAAACACCGCCGGACTTGGCGGTGTTTTTCCATCGAAATATTCATTGCTGAATATTATGGCTTCGGTTTCCAGCTAATTTTTTGCTGTTTCACGAGTGCGCCAGAAAGAATACACAACACACCACCAAGCCCAGCAAACCGAACCGATGCTTGCGCTTGCGCTTCAACTTTTGCTTTCGCGTGATAAGCAATGCCTAGTCCAGCAGCGGACATCATCACCAAATCATTCGCGCCATCACCCACCGCAACAGTATTGTGCAACTCAATGTCATACTCTTCTGCTAATTCCACCAAAATGTCGGCCTTGGTTTGCGCAGCAACGACATCGCCAAGCACTTCCCCTGTCAATTTGCCATCGACAATTTCCAGTTGGTTGGATTGTGCAAAATCCAGTCCCACTTTGTCTTTAATAAAGTCGGAGAAGTAAGTAAAACCACCAGAAGCAATCGCCGTCTTCCAACCCAATGCATTGAAGGTTGTAATTAACGCTTCGAAGTCTGGCATGAATGGCAGTTGGCTTCGTACCTGCTCAAGAATCGCTTCATCAGCCCCTTTCAGTTTACCAACGCGCTGACGTAAACTTTGTTCAAAGTCTAGCTCACCTTGCATGGCTCGTTCGGTGACTTCGGCGACTTCTTCACCCACACCAGCAAGTTTGGCGATTTCATCAATGCACTCAATTTGAATTGCCGTAGAGTCCATATCAAACACAATCAGGCCCGGTGACGACAAATCAGGTACTTCGTTAAGATCGGCATAATCGATCTCTAATCCCTGAAGAATGGTTTCATGCTCCGATGTTAAGCTTCCTGCCATCAAAGCAACTTCGTACTGCCCGACTTTCCACATATCTAATATAGGGTTATAACAGCCCGTGAAAAATCAATATCATCAAAATGACGAGGCGATAGAAACTCAGCAAACACAATCCAAGTCGCTTTTGACTTATCCAGCTGTGTTGCAAAGCGCGTTTCGGGGAATCGATTTAAAAGTGTGGTATGCCTTTTGATTGGCAAGCTTTTTGGCGCGTCCATGTATATAATCCCTTATGACTTTGCTAAAACGTTACCTTAACAAGCTAAAAAGGCAAGTCTTTGTTTTATTTTGAATGGACGAGTCAACGCATGAGTGAATCCTTGTTCTCCGCTAGGAACGCCCTACGAATTCTAGCGTTAATCCTACTCGGGTTAATGCTGTTCTTTACTATCAAAAACAGTGTCGTAATAAGTAAAGGCAATGAGAAAATTCAAGCGCAGCAACTTGAAACCCTGACAAGAGTACTGATTTCACAGGCCTCTTTGTCAGCTAGTGAAATGATCGTAAACAAAGATCAGGAGCGCCTGCTCGCTTTAACCAATCAGTTGGCGAAAGATAGATTAGTATTTGACGCCACGATTTATAGCGCGCAAGGTGTGCGTTTGGCATCCAGCGAAGAAGCGCTTTCTGTAAGAGAAGTACTAGGACTTGATACTCCATTAGCTACGGCTTCAATTGGTCGCCAACAATTGGTCGAGCCGGTTTTATCCGATGGCGCAATCATTGGGTATGTGCGAGTAACCTTTGAAACTGGTCGTGTCACCGCGATTTCTGATCACCACTAC
The DNA here is from genome assembly GCF_003544875.1 of Vibrio alfacsensis. Lineage (NCBI taxonomy): Bacteria > Pseudomonadati > Pseudomonadota > Gammaproteobacteria > Vibrionales > Vibrionaceae > Vibrio > Vibrio alfacsensis. The sequence continues at coordinate 698,188 of NZ_CP032093.1, read as the reverse complement.
CGTAAAAGCGATCGTTACATGTACATGATGGTACTAATGAGTTTTGCGTGTGGCATGTTGTTCATTATGCTTTTGCGCAGAGAGCCCATTCGCCGTAAAAAAGGTGAAAACCTACTTTTGACCAAATAGTAGTGCAATACAGAACTGATTACTTTGTTTCGAATAAAACAGCCCGCAAGATGCGGGCTGTTTTATTTAATAAATGCGTTAACGGAGAAGATTACTCTTCATCACCTAACAGTACAGAGTCAAGTGCAATCAACATCATATCGTTAAACGTGTTTTGACGTTCTTCTGAAGTGGTTTGCTCACCTGTTTTGATGTGGTCAGAAACAGTACAGATAGTCAGAGCTTTCGCGCCGTATTCCGCTGCAACGCCGTAGATACCAGCCGCTTCCATCTCAACACCAACGATGCCGTACTTGTCCATCACGTCGAACATTTCTGGATCTGGCGTGTAGAACAATTCAGCTGAGAATAGGTTACCGACTTTTACGTCTACGCCACGCGCTTTTGCTGCTTCTTCTGCTGCGCGAACCATTTTGTAGTCAGCGATTGCAGCAAAGTCATGACCTTTGAAGCGGATACGGTTCACTTTTGAATCTGTACAAGCGCCCATACCGATCACAACATCACGTACTTTAATGTCTTCGTTTACTGCGCCACAGCTACCGACACGGATCACTTTCTTCACGCCGAAATCTTTGATCAGCTCAGTCACGTAGATTGAACATGATGGGATACCCATACCGTGGCCCATTACAGAGATCTTACGGCCTTTGTAAGTACCTGTGTAACCAAACATATTACGAACATCACATACTTGAACAACATCATCTAAGAAAGTTTCAGCGATGTATTTTGCACGTAGCGGGTCGCCTGGCATTAGAACGACGTCTGCGAAAGCACCCATTTCTGCGTTGATATGTGGAGTTGCCAATTATTTAGATTTTATACTGCGAACATAAAACTAGGAGCAATCATGCTCCCAGTTTTCAATAGCTTATCTATTATAGAAAGTTCTTACCGTATTCCATTGGAGAAGTACCGAAGTACGTTGCCAATGTTTGACCGATATCCGCAAAACTGTCACGGCGACCCAATGAGCCCGCTGGCACTTTCTTACCATAAACAATCACTGGAATGTGTTCACGAGTATGGTCAGTACCTGGCCATGTTGGATCACAACCGTGGTCAGCCGTTAGGATAAGCACATCGTCTTCTTCCATAATATCCAACACTTCATTGATACGGCCATCAAAGTACTCAAGTGCAGCGGCATAACCTGCTACGTCGCGACGGTGGCCGTATGCTGAGTCAAAGTCGACAAAGTTAGTGAATACGATCGTATTGTCACCCGCTTCTTTGATTTGCTCTAGTGTTGCTTCGAACAATGCAGGGATGCCAGTTGCTTTCACTTTCTTAGTGATACCACAGTTTGCGTAAATATCTGCGATCTTACCGATAGAAACAACGTTACCTTGCTTTTCTTCCACAAGTTTTTGTAAAACCGTAGTTGATGGCGGCTCAACAGAAAGGTCACGACGGTTACCCGTACGCTCAAATTGACCTTTACCAGCACCAACAAATGGACGCGCAATGACACGACCGATGTTGTAATCTTCTAGCTCTTCACGTGCAATTTGGCAAAGCTCTAGCAGACGATCTAGACCGAAAGTCTCTTCGTGACATGCGATTTGGAATACAGAATCCGCTGACGTGTAGAAAATTGGTAGACCCGTCTTCATGTGTTCTTCACCAAGATCGTCAAGAACTTGAGTACCAGATGCATGGCAGTTACCTAGGAAACCGTCTAGACCCGCACGCTCAAGGATGCGGTCAGTCAGCTCTTTCGGGAAGCTGTTTGCTTTGTCCGTGAAGTAACCCCAATCAAACAGAACAGGTACACCTGCGATTTCCCAGTGACCAGACGGGGTGTCTTTGCCTGACGAAAGCTCTGCTGCGTGACCGTACGCACCGATGATTTCAGCGTCTGCGTCTAGGCCTGGTGCGAAACGACCTGTTGACTCTTTGTGCGCCATTGCCAGACCTAGTTTAGATAGGTTTGGAAGACGAAGTGCGCCTTGACGCTGATCGTTATCCGCTAAGCCTTGCTCACACTGATCCGCGATGTGACCTAGTGTGTCAGAACCTACATCACCAAATTGCTTCGCATCTGCAGCTTCGCCGATGCCGAATGAGTCTAGTACTAAAATAAATGCTCTTTTCATTGCTCGTTCCTTAGGCCCACTCGGCGTCTAATTATGGTTGAGTAGGCCTTGTGTCATTACTTATTCAATTAAAGATCTTCTGCACGGATTTGGCGGTAAACCTCTGGTGTTGGCGTGTACTCACCACCCACAGTGATTGCACTGCGAAGTGCTTTTGCCGCTTCTTCCCATTGCTCTTCAGTGCGAGCATGGATAACCGCAAGAGGTTTGTCACTGTCTGCTACTTCACCTAAACGAATGAAGTTGTCAAAACCAACCGCGTAGTCGATTTCGTCTGTTGCTACACGACGACCGCCACCCATAGAAACCACAGCCATACCAATAGCACGCGTATCCATTGCTGAAACAATGCCGGTTTCTGTTGCGTATACAGGCTTGATAATTTCTGCTTTTTCTAAATAGTTATCGTAGTTTTCAACGAAATCTGCAGGGCCGCCAAGTCCAGCAACCATCTTGCCAAAGCATTCTGCCGCTTTACCGTTATCAAGCACTTCCATTAGCTTCGCACGTGCGTCTTCTGTGTTCGCAGCAAGTTTGCCAAGTACTAACATTTCAGCACATGAAGCCATGGTTACTTCAAGTAGACGAGGGTTACGGTATTCACCAGTTAAGAAACGAACCGCTTCACGAACTTCCACAGCGTTACCCGCAGAAGAAGCCAGCACTTGGTTCATGTCTGTTAGGATAGCGGTTGTTGTTGTACCAGCACCATTTGCTACCGCAACGATAGATTTTGCTAGCTCTTCGGACGCTTCGTAAGTTGGCATAAATGCACCAGAACCTACTTTTACATCCATCACTAGAGATTCAAGACCTGCAGCAAGCTTCTTCGATAAAATCGACGCCGTGATCAGAGAAATGTTGTCTACTGTCGCTGTGATATCGCGAGTCGCGTAAACACGCTTATCCGCTGGCGCAAGATCACCCGTTTGACCAATGATCGCGACACCTGCGTCTTTAGTTACTTGACCAAACACGTCGTTTGTCGGCGTGATGTTGTAGCCTGGAATAGACTCAAGCTTATCCAGCGTACCGCCAGTGTGGCCAAGACCACGACCAGAGATCATAGGTACGAAACCACCACATGCAGCCACCATTGGACCGAGCATGAGAGAAGTGACGTCACCCACACCACCAGTAGAGTGTTTATCGACAATTGGACCACCAAAGTTCATGTGGCTCCAATCGATAACCATGCCCGAATCACGCATTGCACACGTCAGTGCGATACGTTCTGGCATCGTCATTTCATTGAAGAAGATAGTCATAGCAAAAGCGGCGATCTGACCTTCAGATACGCTGTTATTTGCCACGCCTTGAATAAAGAAGTTGATTTCGTCAGCGGTTAGAACTTCACCGTCGCGTTTTTTACGAATTATTTCTTGTGGTAAATACATTAGTGCCTCCCAAGCTCATAATGAGCCATGGTAAAAGTAGGATAGAAGAGGTTCGGTAGCACCCAATTTGGTGCTACCGTTCAGACGCTTTTTTTGGAATTAGTACGCTGTTGGATCAGCGACTTGGTCCGATACTTCTAATGTATTTAGTAGGTTTGTTAGCAGGCTAGATGCACCGAAACGGTAGTGACGAGCATCAACCCAGTTGTCACCTAAGATTTCGTCAGCCATTGCTAGGTATGCTGCTGCATCTTCAGCAGTGCGCACACCGCCTGCAGGTTTGAAACCAACAGATTCTGCAACACCCATATCACGAATCACTTCAAGCATCATACGTGCGTATTCTGGTGTTGCGTTTACTGGCACTTTACCCGTTGAAGTTTTAATGAAGTCAGCACCCGCTTCGATACAGATTTGAGATGCTTTCTTGATTAGTGCTTCTTCTTTAAGTTCACCCGTTTCGATGATCACTTTAAGAAGGATATCACCACAAGCTTCTTTACATTGCTTAACAAGTTCGAAGCCCACTTTCTCATCACCCGCCATTAGAGCACGGTATGGGAAAACTACGTCTACTTCATCTGCACCGTAAGCAACTGCTGCTTTTGTTTCAGCCACTGCGATTTCGATGTCGTCGTTACCGTGTGGGAAGTTCGTTACGGTTGCAATACGAACATCTGGTGTACCTTGCTCACGAAGTGTCTTCTTAGCAATAGGAATAAAGCGAGGGTAAATACAGATTGCAGCTGTGTTACCTACCGCTGATTTCGCGTCATGACATAGTGCGATCACTTTTGCATCAGTGTCATCATCATTTAGCGTAGTTAGGTCCATTAGTTTAAGTGCACGTAGCGCTGCTGCTTTTAAATCGCTCATTTCTATCTCCGATCAATATTCAAAAAATTCACTGCTTAACCTCACATCAACTCTCTAACTATAATCAAGAAGCAGACAGTGTGTGAAAATTTGGTTAATCAGTCTATTAATGAACGGACTTGGTTCCTTGAAGACTCGGCATAGTCAGCGAAAATCATATGCCAATTGCTATCCTTGTCACCGCACAGTACCAGTTTGGCCTATGGCACAACAATCTATGATTGCGGTGTCTTTAATATCACATCACACAGTAAAACGCTTCTAAGATGTGACATTGAAGGGCAGTTCATTTGCCCATCGAATAAGTAATATTCACTTTGTGATTAAATCATCATCATAACCACAACTTCATGATTACTACATTATAGATTTTCACCGCAAAACTGTAGCACCAAATAGAGCGCAAACGGTTTGTATCTCAAAATTTCAGTCCTATTCCATCAACGACACAAGCCGCTAACTTTGTGCCCCACCCTGTCAATTTTACAGGCCTAAAAACGAAAAATGCCCCGCAGCAATTTCTTGCTACAGGGCATGATTTAAAACGGCGTCTATATATTAAGAACCGATTCTAATTAAAGAGCTGCAAGGCTAAGGCAGAAGCCTGCAATAGTCGCTGCCATTAGGTTAGACAACGTACCAGCAAGAACGGCTTTAATACCCATGCGAGCGATATCACTGCGACGGTTTGGCGCAAGGCTACCTAGACCACCAAGTAGGATCGCGATAGAAGAAAGGTTCGCGAAGCCACATAGTGCGAATGAGATGATAGCCGTTGTCTTTTGAGACATTACTTCACCAGTTGCCGCAACAACTTGAGCGCCTTCACCTAGGTAAGGTGTAAAGTTCAAGTAAGCAACGAATTCGTTGATAACGAGTTTCTGACCGATGAAAGAACCTGCAACAATTGCTTCGTCCCAAGGAACACCGATTAGGAATGCTAGTGGAGAGAACGCGTAACCTAGGATTAGCTCTAGTGTTAGTTCAGGCATACCGAACCAACCACCGATGCCACCTAGCATACCGTTGATAAGAGCAATTAGACCTACGAATGCGATTAGCATTGCACCTACGTTTAGCGCAAGTTGTAGACCAGAAGCCGCACCGCCCGCTGCTGCGTCGATTACGTTAGCTGGTTTGTCATCGCCACCGTCCATTGCTTCGTCGATATCTTCATGAGGCTTATCTGTCTCAGGGTGAAGAATCTTAGCAAATAGTAGACCACCAGGTGCTGCCATGAATGATGCAGCAACTAGGTACTCTAGCGGAACACCCATCGATGCGTAACCTGCTAGTACACCACCAGCAACAGATGCTAGACCACCACACATTACCGCGAATAGCTCAGACTGAGTCATTTTTGGAACGAATGGACGAACAACTAGAGGTGCTTCCGTTTGACCTACGAAAATGTTAGCAGCTGCTGACATTGATTCTGCACGAGAAGTGCCTAGCGCTTTTTGTAGTGCACCACCAAGAATCTTGATAACCCACTGCATTGCGCCAATGTAGTAAAGAACAGAAATCAGTGCTGAGAAGAAGATCAGAGTAGGAAGAACGCGGAATGCGAAGATGAAACCGCCGCCACCGAATACTTCGAACATCTTGTCAGAAACAAGACCACCGAATAGGAATGATGAACCGTTGTTACCGTAGTTGATAACGTTAGAAACACCAGTAGAGAAACCGTTTAGTAGATCACGGCCCCAAGGTACATAAAGAACAAATGCACCTAATGCGAATTGGATAGCAAATGCGCCACCCACGGTTCTTAAGTTGATAGCTTTGCGGTTGTTAGAAAATGCAAATGCAATAGCAATAAGCACTACCATACCGACTAGGCTCATAAACAGGCTCATAGTTTATGACTTCCTTATAAGTTATTTATTGGCGTGTTACAAAATGGAGCTATAAAGCGGGGCCAATTATACTCATGCAAAATCAATAAAAGTAATGCTACGTTCACACTTTCCTATTGGCTTCATCATTGATTTACCCCTTTTTGTGACGAACATCACAATCAAAAGGAAAACGTTTTCTATTTTAAACAGCATATTTAGATTTTATTCACATATAGAAAAAGCAGAATTGCTATTTTCCCACAGCTGAGACGCAACCGTTTGCTTGTTAACTGTATGTAATAGCGACAACTCATTCAGTACACGGATGATTTTAGCAGGATGATTCGGTTCACCTTGATAGCCAAGTATAGGCATATCAGGGGCATCCGTTTCTAGAATCATGTGTTTCAGCGACAGCTTTTGAATGGCCTCACGTGTTTTATTGGCTCTTGGGTAAGTAATAGTGCCACCAACACCAATAAAAAAATCTAATCGAACCCATTCCATCGCCTGCTGATAACTGCCAGAAAAAGCATGCAGCACGCCACCTTTAGGTAATTTTGCCGTTTTGACCATTTGAATAAGTCGATTGTGTGCTTTACGGCAATGAAGAATAACGGGCAGTTTGAATTTTCGCGCCAGCTCAAACTGCAACTCAAGAGCTCGTTCTTGAAGATCTTCAGGAACATTGATAGCAAAATCTAAACCACACTCTCCAATTGCGACACACTGCTCACCTGCTAGTGATAACTGATGATCCAATTCCGCTAAGTGTTGCTGAAAATTATGCTGGAGAAAGTAAGGGTGAAAACCCAATGCGTAGTAAATACCCCGATATTGGTTGGCTATAGTTTGAATGCGAGACCAATTGCTTGGCCCTACTGAGGGAATCAATATGCGCTCCACTCCTTGCTCACGAGCCAGTTCATAGTGATGACTAAAATCATCTTGGAACACATCAAAATCAAAATGGCAGTGAGTATCAAACAGTTTCATTCTTCGACTTCTCTTGCGCTTTCTTATGGGTAGTGAATGTTTCATGTGCTGGATCTTTTTTATACGGCACGCAACTGCGTTTTTGATCCGGCGTTATCCCCATCTCTTTACACCAATCATCGTAGCGTTTGAGTCCTTTCTTAAACCAATTCATTTCTCACCTTCCCTACACCAAATAAAAAGCCGCCCTGAGCTAAGTGTATAGCTAAGGGCGGCTTCGAATCTAATTTGTTTTATCGAGCAGTTTCGTATTGATTAGTGTTCACGCGTCGCACGGAAATCAACATCAGGGAAACGCTCTTGCGCAAGGTTTAGGTTAACCATTGTCGGTGCAATGTAGGTTAGGTTATCACCACCATCTAGCGCTAGGTTCGCTTGGTTCTTACGTTGGAACTCGTCCAACTTCTTCGCATCACCACACTCAACCCAACGTGCTGTTGCAACGTTAACACCCTCGTAGATCGCTTCAACGTTGTATTCTGACTTCAAACGAGCCACAACCACGTCAAACTGAAGCACACCAACCGCACCTACAATTAGGTCGTTGTTTTGTAGTGGACGGAATACCTGTACCGCCCCTTCTTCAGACAGCTGAACCAAGCCTTTAAGTAGCTGCTTCTGCTTCAATGGATCTTTTAGACGAATACGACGGAACAGCTCCGGTGCGAAGTTCGGAATGCCAGAGAACTTCAGTGATTCGCCTTGAGTAAACGTATCACCAATTTGGATCGTACCGTGGTTGTGTAGACCGATGATATCCCCTGCGTAAGCATTCTCAGCACGCGAACGGTCACCAGCCATAAAGGTTACCGCATCAGAAATACTGACTTGCTTACCAAGACGAACGTGGTTCATCTTCATTCCTTGCGTGTACGTGCCTGACACAATACGCATAAATGCAATGCGGTCACGGTGTTTAGGATCCATGTTTGCTTGGATCTTAAATACGAAACCAGAGAACTTATCTTCTGTTGCTTCTACATCACGCTCAACCGCTTGACGAGTTTTCGGCGCAGGTGCCCACTCAGTCAAACCATCTAGCATATGGTCTACACCGAAGTTACCCAATGCCGTACCAAAGTAAACTGGTGTCAACTCACCTTTTAAGAACAACTCAAGATCAAACTCTGGACATGCGCCCATGACCAACTCAAGCTCTTCACGTACACTTTCTGCAAGGCTCTCACCGACTTTTTCATCAAGTTCTGGGTTATCCAAGCCTTTGATGATGCGTACTTCTTGGATCTCGTGGCCGTGACCTGATTCATACAGAACTGTTTCATCGCGGTGAATGTGGTAAACACCTTTAAACTCTTTACCACAACCGATTGGCCATGTGACTGGCGCACACATCATGCCCAATTCGTTTTCAACTTCGTCCAATACTTCCATTGGATCACGAACGTCACGGTCAAGTTTGTTCATGAAAGTCACGATTGGCGTGTCGCGAAGACGCGTAACTTCCATTAACTTACGAGTACGATCCTCGACACCTTTCGCCGCATCGATAACCATCAAACACGAGTCAACCGCCGTTAGTGTGCGGTAAGTATCTTCCGAGAAGTCTTCGTGTCCAGGAGTATCAAGTAGGTTTACCAGACAATCATTGTAAGGGAACTGCATCACAGAAGTAGTAACCGAGATACCACGTTCCTTTTCCATTTCCATCCAGTCTGATTTTGCGTGCTGCGCGTTACCACGACCTTTAACCGTACCTGCTTTTTGGATTGCGTTTCCGAATAACAGTACTTTTCAGTAATGGTGGTTTTACCCGCATCCGGAGAAATAATAGCGAATGTTCTACGTTTAGAAACTTCGCCTAGAAAAGGTGTATTTGACATGAAATTGATCTTCTTTGATGTCTGGATACTTGCTTAAAACAAAGCAAGCTTTTGATTCAATATTGCGCGGTATTGTCCCCTATTATTGCGCTAGGGGCAACTTTCCTTAATGCTGAAAACGGAGTCTTAATAAAAGAAGAGATAACTCATGATTATCGCATCTTCTTTGCCATTACCTGTTTTGGCTGGGTAATAACCGTAACGACGGTCAACCTCATTAAAACCAGCTTGCTCGTAAATATGGATAGCGGGCAAATTGCTTTCACGCACTTCCAACCAAGCACTCTCAGCTTTGGCTTGTTCACAGTAATCTAGAAAGGCATCAAGCAGCTTTTGTCCCAATCCTTTCCCTTGCTGACTCGGTGCAATAGCAATATTAAGCAAGGTCACTTCACCGACAATATTCTGCCCATAAAAGTAACCCACCACCTTGCCTGCATCCGTCATCACATGATGACATGCACCTCGGCTAGATAAGTCGCGAACGAGCGACTCGGCCCAAGGATGAGAATGAGCCTGTTGTTCAATTTGCCATACTTGATCTAAGTGTTCAGCGCTCATCGGCGTAATTTCAATCGTCACGCGTTTGCTCCATTAAGAATATGAACAAATCTGCTGCCATAAGGCGCGGCGCTGTTCGTTGTTACCATCAATGTCTTTTAACAGCGGCGAAGTCAGCTGTTTAGCATTAATACTCGTATCGGCCTCACAGCCAGCAAACCACACCCATTCCAAATCATGTTCACCCAAAGATGATAAACGCTCTGGCTCTAGGTGCAGCGCATCATCAAGTGAGAGCTTGATACTTTTTAGCACCCGCTCAAACATCAATGCTGTCTCATTTTCTGGACACATTGGTGAAACCAATAGGAGTTTACAAGAACTTTGCAAACGTAACATTGGCACTTGATAGTTTTCCAACCTATCTGGATGGATCAACTCCCATGTGCTGATCCCCATTTCATTTAAATACTGTTTCTCGTTTATTGACATTTTTTGTCACCTAATTGAACGAGGCAATGCTACCAAATAATCGCATGTAAAGTCAGAGGTGTTATGAAGCTTTTCCAAACAATCACTATTGCACTGCTAATCTCAACCACCAGCTTCGTTACGTTTGCTAAGAACAATGATGATAACTGGGAACTGATTGCTCAAAAAACCGTTAACTTTCAAACCGAAACAGATACCGTAGAACCGAACGGTCTATTTAAAATCGTCAGTTTAGCAAAATCAAAATTAAGTGCATTCAAGGCACCATGAACTTCAAAAATATGAACGTCATCATGACCGATGGTAGTGAGAAAGAACTTAAAACCATGACTGGGACATTGACTAAAGGCATGTCAACACGAGCTTGGACTCTACCAGGCTCTGAAGATGCCAAACTCAAGCGTATTGATATGGAGTACAAAAGCTGGGGCAACATGACACTCAATGCAGCTGGTGTGAGTAAAAAAGCAAAAATCGAAATTTGGGGCAAAAAGCGCGTCCAAGAGCAAGATTAGATCACTTTTCCTCTGTGACGACTCAAAAACTAAGTCTAGTCAAAAACCAAGTCTACTCAGGAAACTAAATCTGCTCAAAAAATAAAGCCCGCTATTTCTTGCGGGCTTTGTCATTCAATCTTAGCGATTATAACTCAGAAAATTCTGGCGAATAATCGATACGGCCAGAACGTCCTTCGCACTGACCTTCTGCCAATTCTGCTACGCGGAATGCACCTTGGGGTACTTCCCATGCACAGTCAAAACCCATCTCTTCTGCGGCTTTAAAACCTTGACGTGCATAGTAATCAGGATCGCCTAGTACGACACAAACTGGGTAACCGAAATCACGCAGAGAATCAAAACCCTCCTTGATCATCTCAGCAGCAATACCTTGACGACGATAATCTTCATGCACAGCCAAGGGTGCAAGCCCCTGCCACGACAAATCTTCACCGTTCAAGGTCACTGGGCTAAACAGCGCGTGACCAATGACTTCACCTTCATCGGTACATGCCACCAAAGACAAAGTAAGCTTACCGTTTTCACGTAAACGCATTACCAAATTCGCTTCGGCTTCCGTTGGGAATGTCTGCTTAAGAAGACGATCGATCGTTAAAATGTCTGCCGGAGCCTCAGTTCGAATAAGCATTCTTCACTCCGCTTTCTTGCACTGGTTCTTGCACGCCTTTTTGGACAAAGTCTGCCAATTGGTTCAGTGCCACTTGCATGGTTTTCGGTAGTTGCTCCAAATCGACACTGTCCATTAGGTTCTTCACTTCCAACCCAAGCTCAGTGTCACCTTCGATAGAAAGACGACGTTGGAAGAACAGCGTGTCAGGGTCTTCTTTACGGCCCGCAATCAACACCAAATCATTGAGGTTGCCACTAAAGCTCACATCTTCTTGAACGGGCTTATCTGCTACCACCAACTTCTCATCTTGGTAACTAATGTACCAAGCTAAGTTCAAGTCTTTAATTGCTACTTTTAGCCACTTATCTTCAAGAAACTCAAAATCGCCATCTTCCAAGGCTTCTTTGAATACCATTTTAAGCCCTTCTAACAAGGCTTTTTTCTGAACAGTTTGCGGCAATAACTGGACTGGAGATCGCAAAATTGAAGCTGCATTCTTTACTAGTTGACTGCGAATCTTGTTTAACACGCTAATTATCCGTTACTTTGTCATAAGGTTGTTTATCTTACGCAATAGAGTAATACCAGTACCTGTTATGTATCAAGAAAACTATTTGTTTTAGAAATGGGCGGTTACGCCAACTGTTGCGTCGATTTTTTGACCTTGTCTGAATTATTGACGCTGAGACATCGAGAAACGCTTTTATAACGTATGGTTCAAAGTTATAGTTATCAAAATAGCGTTTTTATTACACGGACGAATAATCAGGCTCATTGGAGATCGGTAACCCCTTAATGCCTTCCCAACAATTACAACATTGGTTTGCAACGCTTACCTCAAATAGCCCATTCTTTTTTGCCATTCTTGATAACAAACACAGTTATCGGATGGTGAGTGAACGCTATTGTGATATTGCAGGCCTCAATCAAGACGAACTTGTTGGGCTCAATGACAAACAAGTCTTAGGAGAAGCCTTTTATGCCAAGCTTTCTCCCTACTATGACCGCGCATTTAAAGGCGATCACGTTGAAGCAGAAATCACCCTTGATGAAACCGATCTAGAAACCAGCCTACATTTTAGTCTTTCTCCCGTGAAAGAAAGCGATGAAATCCGTTTTGTTATTTTTCATGCCATCGATACATCAGAAAAACAGATTTTAGTTCGCTCGCTAGAAGAATCCGAAACAAAGTTTGCAAAACTCACTCGCCTTCTACCTGACGGATTGCTGCTCGTTGAAGACGACATCATCATCTCGGCCAACCCTGCATCAACCCGTCTCCTTGGTTTAAATTCCCCTCATGAATTACTCGGAGAAGAAGTTTCTCGATTATTCATTGATGAAAACAGCAAAAAGTCTTTAGTCATCCAATAAGCTCATTGCTTTCAGAGAAGCCTTTTTATGTTTAACCAGCGCACGTTGCGGGTTCGAACGAAAAGTACGCTTGCATGCCGACCACACTGCCATTTTAGGGAATGAGTCCCAAATTATTCTTATTCAAGATGCCGATGATGCTCCAAAAGCACTTTCATCCACTGCTTCTGAAGATGCTCATATCGATAGCTTAACCAAACTTTATAATCGCTTTGGTTTTACCAAGCGGCTGGAGCAGCTTATTAAAAGCCAAACGCCCCTGCTTGTTTTTTACCTCGATATCGACAACTTTAAGAATATCAATGACTCGCTTGGTCATCATATCGGTGACAAAGTCATTCAAGAAGTTTCTGCTCGCCTTAAGCGCTCGTTACCCACTCAAGCGATTATTGGCCACCTTGGTGGGGATGAATTCGGCATTATCCTGCCAGAGCCCGAGAATAACCTCATGGCAGAAACACTGTCTGAACGCATTATTGCTCTGATCAACCAACCCTTTGATTTACACCATTTCACAAAACGCCTCGCTTGCTCTATCGGCAGTGTTCGTTACCCAGAAGATGGTCAAGATGCCCGTATCTTGTTACAAAATGCCGATACAGCTATGTACGAAGCGAAAGATCGGGGGCGAAACCGTCTGATCAAATTCAACGATCAAATGAACAAAGAAGCTCGAATGCGCTTATGGCTGGAAATCGAACTACAAAAAGCATTGCAACAAAATGGGTTAGAGGTGTGGTATCAGCCAAAAGTGAACGCGCGCGATTTCAGCATTAATGGTGCGGAAGCGTTGGTTCGTTGGAAACACCCAGTCGAGGGGTACATTAGCCCTGGCGCCTTTATTCCCGTAGCAGAACGCGCGGGGTTGATTGAACACCTTGGTAAGGTGGTCATGCGTGATGTATTTAACACGGTAAAACGTTGGAAACAACAAGGGATCCTACCTGGCCGTGTCGCAATAAACCTGTCTCCGGAACAATTTGGTAACCCTCAGCTCATTGATTTCATGGAAAAGCTGCTTCGCACAACAGAATTGGACCCAAGCTGCATCACTTTTGAGCTCACCGAGAGCGCCGTAATGAGCGACAGTGACCATACTCTACAAATGCTCAATGCGATTAAAAAACTGGGCTTTGACCTCTCCATTGATGATTTTGGTACTGGTTACTCATCACTTTCTTATCTTGCCAGATTTCCTATTGATGAACTCAAAATTGACCGCGCATTTATTAACGACATCGACACGTTGCCAAAACAAGTAACGGTGATTGAGAACATCATTAACCTCGGAAAATCTCTCGACTTAACCGTGGTTGCCGAGGGGGTAGAAACGCACCAACAAGCGACACTACTCTCTAACCTCCAGTGCAACTCGATACAAGGGTTCCATTTTCACCGACCACAACCTAAACATGAAGTTGAAGAACTGTTTGCACAGAACCGTCGACATAAAAACTGATCTCAGTTTCTGCAAAATTTGAGCGTTACCCCTTAATCCCAAGGGGTAAATTCTCACTTTATTGAGCTAAACCTAACTTAGGTCAATTTCGCTATTCACAATTCTTCATAAAATGCGGGCATCTTTTTCTCTCTAAATTGTGAGCATATGGAACTCTTGTGTCCTGCGGGTAACTTGCCTGCGTTAAAAACCGCGATTGATTGCGGTGCAGACGCCGTATACATCGGCTTCAAAGACGATACAAACGCTCGTCACTTTGCGGGTCTGAACTTTAATGGCAAAAAGCTTGAAAAAGCGGTGCAATATGTTCACGACCGCAATAAGAAAATCCACGTAGCGTTAAACACATTTGCACACCCGAATGGCTTTGACCGTTGGACTAACGCCGTTGATAACGCGGCCGCTCTTGGTGTCGATGCCCTTATCGTGGCTGACATCGCGGTACTTGAATACGCCGCTCGCAAATACCCTGAGCTTGAACTGCACCTTTCTGTCCAAGCCTCTGCGACAAACGTTGCGGCGATTGATTTCTATAAACAGAACTTCAATGTAAAACGCGTTGTATTACCGCGCGTATTGTCTATCCATCAAGTAAAACAGTTATCACGTAATATGACGAGTGATGTTGAGCTTGAAGTATTTGCTTTTGGTAGCCTATGCATCATGTCAGAGGGACGTTGTTACCTCTCATCATACATGACGGGTGAATCGCCAAATACGGTAGGCGCATGCTCTCCTGCGAAGTACGTGCGCTGGCAAGAAACCGAACAAGGCCTAGAGTCTCGTTTAAATGACATCCTAATTGACCGCTACAGCGCTGGCGAAAATGCAGGTTATCCTACACTGTGTAAAGGCCGCTTCGATGCAGAAATTGATGGTGAGAAAAAACGTTACCATGCGCTAGAAGAACCAACGAGCCTAAATACCCTGTCGATGCTACCAGAGCTGTTTGCAGCAAACGTTGCGTCAGTGAAAATTGAAGGCCGTCAGCGCAGCCCTGCTTATGTAGAGCAAGTCACGCGTACCTGGCGCGCAGCAATCGATCGTTACCAAGCAAACCCTGAAGCTTACCACGTAGAAGCCGCATGGGATGCTGCACTGGCGAATGTATCGGAAGGCACGCAAACGACACTGGGTGCTTACCACCGCAAATGGCAATAGAGGTTAAGATGGATAATTCAATGAAATACGCACTTGGCCCATTATTGTATTTTTGGCCAAAGCAAGATGTAGAAGCATTCTACGAGCAAGCAAAACAAAGTTCAGCCGATATCATCTACCTAGGTGAAACCGTGTGTTCGAAGCGTCGTGAGATGAAACCTACGCACTGGTTTGATATTGCAAAAGATCTGTCTGCATCTGGCAAGCAAGTGGTGCTTTCAACAATGGCGCTGCTCGAAGCGCCGAGCGAAGTGAACATCATGAAGAAGTACATCGACAACGGTGACTTCGCCATTGAAGCAAACGACGTATCAGGTGTTCAGCTAGCTTTTGAACACAAAGTACCATTCATCGTTGGACCAGCGGTGAACACGTACAATGCGCACACACTCAATTTATTCCTTAAACAAGGCATGATTCGCTGGTGTATGCCTGTAGAACTGTCTCGCGAATGGTTAAGCAACACACTCATTCAATGTGATGAACTGGGCATTCGCAACAAGTTTGAAGTGGAAGTATTCAGCCATGGTTACTTACCACTGGCTTACTCTGCACGCTGCTTTACGGCTCGGGCAGAAAACCGTGCGAAAGACGATTGCGAAACGTGTTGCATTAAGTACCCTACCGGCATTCAAGTAAGCAGCCAAGAGGGTCAAGAAGTCTTTAACCTCAATGGTATTCAAACCCAATCCGGTTACTGCTACAACCTGATCAACGATCTACCAAGTATGGATGGCCTAGTTGATGTGGTTCGTCTAAGCCCATTAGGCATTAGTACATTCTCTGAGCTTGACCGTTTCCGCTCAAATGAGAAAGGTACAAACCCTGAGAAGATTCAGGACCGTCAATGTAACGGTTACTGGCATCAACTTGCGGGTCTAGAAGTGAAGAACATCTAACCACTTCTCACAACTATCAAAGCAATAAAAAGCGAGGCACTAACCTCGCTTTTCGTTGCTGCTACTTTTTACTGCTTTTAACAATAGTTAATAGCTAAGTGTTAATAGCTACTTATGAATAGCTAACTGTGAATAGCTAGCTGTTAACGACTAAGACACGTGAACCGCTGCTTCAACCGAACTCTGATTCATTAGCTTCTTAATATCACGCCATAACATGGTAAATACCACCAAACTTAACGCAATATTAGACAGCGGGAACGCAATCCAAATACCTGTCACGCCCAAGAGCTTTGGCATAATGAATAGGAATGGAAGTTGAACCAGCATATTTCCTATCGTCACAAACATCGCTTTGCTGCCCTTGTTAACCGATTGATAATACGCCGCAGCAACCACTAAGAAACCATCCAAGAACAAAGCGAACATGTGTAGACGAATCCCAACCACCGCGCTATCAATGAGCTCTTGATCTGAACTATTAAACACCGACACAAACTCGTATGGGAAAATGTTCATCAAAATAACAAACGCCACGCCGCCAAGTACTGATGTCCCCATCGCGATTTTAAGCAGTTTACGAATATTGTCTTGATTGCGAGCACCATGATTGTAACTCACTAGTGGCTGCATACCGTTAGCAATACCCTCTGCAATCAGGTAATAAACCGTCACTATGTAGCCCAAAATGGCGTAGGCGCCAATAAGCAGTGCGCTGCCATGTTGCGCGAACAAACTGTTATGAAATGCCACCATCATTGCGCCGTAGGCATACATAAAGAAGCTAGAAGTACCGATCGTGACAATCTTAGGAATGACATCAAACTGCATCTTTAAGTCGCTGACCGTCAACCGCATTTTTGCTTTCGAGGTAAAGAAATACCCAACACCAAGAATGGTTACTACCATCTGCGCAAGAGCGGTCGCAATGGCTGCACCTGTCAGTTCCCAATCAAGTAACGCAATGAAAACATAATCCAACACGATATTAATAATGGCGCCAATCACCATTAAAATAGTGGCTAGGTTGGGACTATCATCGTTACGCAATAAGAATGGAACGGCTATCGAACCTAAGGAGAACACACAAGCTACGCTTAACACATGTAAGTATTGAAGACCAAGGTCATAAACTCGGCCCTCTGCACCTTGCCAGCGGATAAAATCATCAGCAAAGAAATACAGAATCGTGGCAACCATAGGCATCAGTGCAACAAGCAGCAATAAGCCTGTAGAAAGAATACGTTTCGCGCCGTCGCTATCTTTCTCACCTTGTTTAATTGATGATAGTGCACCAGTACCTACCCCAACCATCATACCAATACCCAGAATCGAGCCGATAATTGGCCAAGAAATATTGATACCTGCTAGCCCATCGGCACCAACGTAGCGACCGATAAATATGCCGTCCACAACTTGATAGAGTCCATTTACAAGCATTGCTGCAACAGTCGGAATGGTGTATTTCCAAAACTGTTTATAAATTGAGTTTTGCATCTGTACTTCAATAGTTAGCAAAGCTAACTAAATAGACAAAATAAAAATATTACTTCAATCTCCAAGCGCTTTGTTCAATAGCGCTTTCAATTGCATGGTTTCCCGCTCGCTGAGTTTTCGCGTCATTTGTGCAGAGATATCCTTATAGACAACCTGTTCCAAGGACATATCTTCAATCACCTCTTCAGTCAACACAACACGCTTAGCTCGCGCATCTTCATTACACGGAACCCGCTTAACAAGGCCTTTTCTTTCTAAACGATCCACCATATTCGAAACCGACGGCTTAGTGACTTGCAGTTCCTCCGCCAAATCGGTGATGCGAATACCTTGTGGATTCACGTGAATGACACGCAAATAATCGAACTCATTGAAGCTGAGATTTGAAAGGGGATCTTCTTTTGCGTAAACACGCCACGCTTTCGCGCAAAAACGCTCAAGATCAATCAGACTTTTCTCTAATGCCATCAAGTTTTATTCATTTAGTTAGCCAAGCTAACTATTTTAAATTTTAACTTTAAAACGTTCAAGCACAAAAGCCGCCTTATAACATGGCGGCTTTCGATTATTCTTGCTCTGTTGCCTGTTGTTCGGCTTTGAGCTTAGCTAATTGCTCTTGTTGAAGTTGCTCGTATATTTGAGTTAACTCTATGAAAGAATAGCGATGCTCGACATACTCATACACATTGAAAGAAATGGCTAATTTGTATAGCGATATGGCGTCTGCCACATTCCCTTCTAAACGGTAGCGCTTACCTAGGTAAAAATACGTTTCTGTTAGGCGCTCAGCAAGACGATAATTCTCACGAGTGCCCTCCATGATCGCTTTCAATGCGGCTTCATCCGACACATCACGCAACATGATGGCGACTAAAACCCAACCCCATTCTTCACTACGATCGCGTTGGTAACGCTGTTGAAGATTGGCCTTAGCTTGTTCAGGGTTCTGCTCTGCCTCAATAATATAGAGCCAGAGTGCGCGAAATGGATCGCTCGGCATTTCTTGATAATGCTTGGTCATATCTTCTAACGCGAGCTCGATACGACCACCATAGTAAAGCGCAATTGCTCGGTTTCGCTCTGCATAAGAGTTTTCTGGTGCAAGTTCTAAAGTGGAGTCAAAAGCTTCATACGCCGCATCAAACTCACCAACTTGAGTAAAGAACACGCCAAGTAAGTTGAAGATATCTGGCTGAGCGGGATTCAATTGCAAAGACTGGTTGAAGTCCAAACGAGCTAGGTCACGCAATCCGACACTGTCATAGTAATTACCACGCTCAAAGTGCATCTTTGCTCGTACTTCATCACTCAGGTCAGGACGTTGCAGCAACTGAGAAAGGCGAGCGATCTGGACCTCTTGCTGCACACTCGGTTGAAGAGGTACTGCCATCGGAGGGTAAATCCACTGTTCAGTTGAGTGCTGAGCGGTATTCACACACCCGGTCAGCGCGAACGCCACACATAAACTTGCGGTTTGAAACCATTTCACTAATTGGGACTCCTGTTTAGACCGCCGTAAGGTTGCTCAGTAATGCGTTCGTCTTATATAGACAAATGTAAACAAACGCACAGAACAAGCACAAAAAAAGGGAGCATTATTGCTCCCCTTTTATAGCACGCTTTCAGCCTCTTAAGCTAATAAAAGACCAAAGTCGATGACTTTATTACTCGTCTTTAGCTTCAGGCGCTTCAATAGCCGCTTCTTCAGCAGGCTTTTCAACCGCTTCTTTCATACTTAGACGTACACGGCCTTGGCGGTCGATTTCAAGCACTTTAACTTGAACTTCTTGGCCTTCCGCTAGGTAGTCAGATACTTTCTCAACGCGTTTTTCAGCAATTTGAGAAATGTGTACTAGACCGTCTTTACCTGGAAGAATCGTTACAAATGCACCGAAATCAGCTAGACGTGCAACTTTACCAGTGTAGATACGGCCTACTTCAACTTCAGCAGTGATCTCTTCGATACGACGAATTGCTTCTTTCGCTGCAGCGCCTTCTGTTGCTGCAATCTTGATTGTACCGTCATCTTCGATTTCGATAGTTGTACCAGTCTCTTCCGTTAGAGCACGGATAACTGCACCACCTTTACCGATAACGTCTTTGATCTTGTCTGCGCTGATCTTCATTGTGTGAATACGCGGAGCGAACTCAGAAATGTCATCACGAGCGCCAGAGATTGCTTCATCCATTACAGATAGGATGTGCTTACGTGCACCTTGAGCTTGGTTAAGCGCAATTTGCATGATCTCTTTAGTGATACCTTCGATCTTAATGTCCATTTGAAGTGCTGTGATACCTGTGTGAGTACCTGCTACTTTAAAGTCCATATCACCAAGGTGGTCTTCGTCACCTAGGATGTCAGAAAGCACAACAAAGTCGTCGCCTTCTTTAACAAGACCCATTGCGATACCCGCAACAGATGACTTGATTGGCACACCTGCGTCCATAAGAGCAAGAGAAGTACCACATACAGAAGCCATTGAAGAAGAACCGTTAGATTCTGTGATTTCTGATACTACACGTACTGTGTATGGGAACTCATCTACAGATGGCATTACCGCAGCGATACCACGCTTAGCCAGCTTACCGTGGCCGATTTCACGACGCTTAGGAGAACCTACAAAACCAGTTTCACCTACACAGTATGGAGGGAAGTTGTAGTGTAGTAGGAAGTGATCTTTACGCTCACCAGTTAGCTCATCGATGATTTGAGCATCACGTTGTGTACCTAGAGTCGCTGTAACGATCGCCTGTGTTTCACCACGAGTGAATAGCGCACTACCGTGAGTACGTGGAAGAACGCCAGTACGTACGTCTAGCGCACGAACCATGTCTTTCTCACGACCATCGATACGTGGGTTGCCAGCGATGATGCTACGGCGTACCACTGTCTTCTCTAGATCGTGGAAGATAGTGTGGATTTCTTTTGTATCCGCTTCAGGATCTTGAGCAAGTAGCGCTTCGTTTACTTCTGCTGCAATTTCATGAATGCGATCGTAACGAGCCATCTTCTCAGTGATTTGGTACGCTTCGACAAGCTTAGCTTCTGCTAGTTCAGCAATCTTAGTTACAAGTGCTGTGTTCTCTTCAGGAGCTACCCAATCCCAAGCTGGTGTTGCCACTTCAGCTTTGAATTCGTTGATCGCATTGATAACAACTTGTTGTTGGTCGTGACCGTAAACAACCGCTGCTAGCATTTCTTCTTCAGTTAGGTTGTCTGCTTCAGATTCAACCATTAGTACTGCTGATTCTGTACCTGCAACCACTAGGTCTAGTTTAGATGCATCTAGCTCAGTATTGCTTGGGTTTAGTACTAGTTGGCCGTTAATGTGACCAACACGTGCTGCACCGATAGGGCCGTTGAACGGAATACCAGAAATAGCAAGCGCAGCAGAAGTACCGATCATCGTTACGATGTCAGGTTGAACGTCTGGATTTACAGACATTACTGTTGCAATAACTTGAACTTCGTTTTTGAATGCATCTGGGAATAGTGGACGGATTGGACGGTCAATTAGACGAGCCGTTAACGTTTCACCTTCAGAAGGACGACCTTCACGCTTGAAGAAACCACCAGGGATTTTACCTGCAGCGTATGTACGCTCTTGGTAGTTTACAGTTAGTGGGAAGAAATCTTGACCCGCAACTGCTTCTTTCTTACCTACAACTGAAACGAATACTGCTGTATCGTCCATTGTAACCATTACTGCTGCTGTAGCTTGACGAGCGATAACGCCAGTTTCTAGGGTAACTGTGTGGTTACCGTACTGGAACGTTTTAACAACTGGTTTTTCGAACATTGTTATTCCTTGTTTCTAATTTTCTCTATGAATAGAAAAATCTCAGAATGTGTTAATAGACACTCAAAGCATTACGAATCGCGACTAGTAAAAATGGACTGAGTTAAACTGAAGTGCATTTTTAATAGTCGCGACCTTTTGGTCGACGTGGTTGACTGTAATGTATTGAGCTGATTAAAACCTCTAAACGAGATTTAGCCGCGTGTAGTATAACGGCATAAGTGTGATTTGGCTAAGCTATAGCAGCCAAAATAAGTAAGGGGCAACAAAAAAGGGGCATAAAGCCCCTTTTTTTTACAAACTGCTATGCAGTCGCTGATTAGCGACGTAGGCCTAGACGCTTGATTAGGTCTTGGTAGCGAGCTAGATTTTTACCTTTTAGGTAATCTAGAAGCTTACGACGACGAGAAACCATACGTAGAAGACCACGACGGCTGTGGTGATCGCCTTTGTGAGCCTTGAAGTGACCTTGAAGGTGGTTGATAGAAGCTGTAAGTAGAGCTACTTGAACTTCTGGTGAACCAGTGTCGCCTTCGCCTTGTGCGTATTCTGCTACGATTGCTGCTTTAGTTTCTGCATTCAGAGACATAATTCTCTCCTAATAAGAGTAGGTTTAAAGTTGTAGCAGCCAATCTCTGATTCAGCCGCTACGCGAAGCGCGAATTATAAGGAAGTTTCCTAACTCACGCAATATAAAAATACCGGCACAAAAGCCAGTATTTTCTTGAACTAAACGTAGTTACTCTTCGTTTCGGAAAACCACCAAACGTTTTGGTGCGACTTTTCCATCATCGTTCAGTTCGGCAACCCCAATAAACAGCTTATCTTCACCAGAAGTCATGCGAATTGGCGTTCCTTCAGGCGCACCTAACACCTGCACTGGCATACCATGCTGAACAAGGTTGGTGAGCTCCGCGTTTAAATTTACCTCAGGTAAATCTTCAACGGCCGTGTCCATTGGCAACAGCAAAGGATCAAGCAGTTCCTTTGGCGCTACTTCATCACGATGAGCTTGTTCTAACAGTTCATTCAACTGTTCAAGTGTCACCATTTTCTCGTATGGATACTTAGCAACACCAGTACGACGCAACATTGTCACGTGTGCACCACAGCCAAGCATTTCACCAAGATCATCGACGATAGTACGGATGTAAGTGCCTTTTGAGCAGTGAACTTCCATCTCAACTTCATCACCTTCGAAACGGTGAAGTACGATTTCGTATACCGTGATCTTACGAGATTCACGTGGTACTTCGATACCTTTACGAGCGTACTCGTATAGTGGCTTACCTTGGTATTTCAATGCTGAAAACATGGAAGGCACTTGGTCAGATTCACCACGGAATGTATCAATGCATGACTCTAGTTTTGCTAAATCAACATCGATTGGACGTGTTTCTACCACTTCGCCGTCAGAATCAGACGTATCTGTACGTTCGCCTAACTTAGCAATCACGCGGTAGCGTTTATCTGAATCTAACAAAAATTGCGAAAACTTGGTTGCTTCGCCTAAGCAGATCGGCAACATGCCCGTCGCTAATGGGTCCAATGCACCCGTATGACCCGCTTTCTCAGCAAAGTAGATACGCTTTACTTTTTGCAGTGCATCATTTGAAGATATACCTGTTGGTTTATCCAACAAGATAACGCCATTAATTGGACGACCTTTACGACGACGAGCCATTAGCTATCTTCTCCAGCCTGTGTTTGATCGTCTTCACGACCGGCATCTTTCTGTCTACGCTTGTCTTCGTTAACGACTTCAGACACTAGGTTAGACATACGCATACCTTCAACAAGCGTGTTGTCGTAGTAGAAGCGAATTTCTGGTGTTAAACGTAAACGAATACGCTTACCCAGCATCATACGAATATGAACTTCATGCTCACGCAATGCTGCTAGGCATGATTCTGGCGTTTGCTCACCGACACATAGGAAAGTAACAAATACTTTTGTGTAAGCAAGGTCACGAGATACTTCTACATCTGAGATGGTTACCATACCCAAACGAGAATCACGAACTTCGCGCTGAAGGATCATCGCAAGTTCTTTTTGCAGCTGTTGTGCAACACGCTGCGTGCGGCTAAATTCTTTTGACATATTCATTCTCTTACATAGAAAGAATGGGGGGATGGTCAAGCCAGCCCCCCATGGTGTATTCAACAACCCATTACTATTTGTCTTCTAGACATTTAGTAATATTAGTCAATTAGTCTAGAGTACGTTTGATTTCAACGATTTCGAATACTTCGATCTGGTCGCCTACGCGAACGTCGTTGTAGTTCTTAACGCCGATACCACACTCGTAGCCATTCTTAACTTCTTGAACGTCATCTTTAAAGCGACGAAGTGATTCTAGCTCACCTTCATAGATAACAACGTTGTCGCGTAGAACGCGGATTGGGTTGTTACGCTTGATTAGACCTTCAGTAACCATACAACCAGCGATTGCGCCCAGTTTCGGTGACTTAAACACGTCACGTACTTCAGCAAGACCAATGATCTCTTGCTTGAATTCTGGAGCAAGCATACCGCCCATTGCTTGTTTAACTTCGTCAATCAATTGGTAAATGATTGAGTAGTAACGTAGATCAACACTTGCATTTTCGATAGCACGACGAGCAGATGCGTCAGCACGTACGTTAAAGCCAAGGATGATTGCGTTAGAAGCTTCTGCAAGTACTGCATCAGTTTCTGTAATACCACCAACGCCAGAACCAACGATGTTAACTTTCACTTCGTCAGTAGACAGTTTTAGTAGTGAGTCAGCAATCGCTTCCACAGAACCTTGTACGTCTGCTTTAAGAACTACGTTTAGCTCAGCAACTTCACCAGCAGTCATGTTAGAGAACATGTTCTCTAGTTTAGATTTCTGCTGACGAGCAAGTTTCACTTCACGGAACTTACCAGCACGGTAGTTTGCTACTTCGCGTGCTTTACGCTCATCACGTACTACTGTTGCTTCGTCGCCTGAAGATGGTACACCTGAAAGACCTAGGATCTCTACAGGGATAGATGGACCAGCTTCTGTAATTTCTTTACCTAATTCGTCACGCATTGCACGAACGCGGCCGTACTCTTGGCCACACAATACGATATCGCCTTTACGTAGCGTACCTGATTGAACAAGTACAGTTGCAACTGGACCACGACCTTTATCTAGACGAGATTCAACAACCACACCAGATGCCATACCTTCTGCTACAGCAGTAAGTTCAAGAACTTCAGACTGAAGAAGAATCGCTTCTAGAAGACCATCGATGTTTGTACCCTGTTTAGCAGAGATGTGAACAAACATGTTCTCACCGCCCCATTCCTCAGGGATTACGTCGTATTGAGCTAGCTCATTCTTAACGTTGTCTGGGTTCGCGTCTTCTTTATCGATCTTGTTCACTGCAACAATCAGAGGAACGCCTGCCGCTTTCGCGTGCTGGATCGCTTCGATTGTTTGTGGCATTACACCATCATCCGCAGCTACAACAAGTACAACGATATCTGTCGCTTGAGCACCACGAGCACGCATAGCAGTAAACGCCGCGTGTCCTGGAGTATCAAGGAACGTGATCATGCCGTTTTCAGTTTCTACGTGGTAAGCACCAATGTGCTGTGTGATACCACCCGCTTCGCCTGATGCAACGTGTGTACGACGGATGTAGTCAAGTGTAGACGTTTTACCATGGTCAACGTGGCCCATGATGGTAACAACTGGAGCGCGTGGCACTGATTCTGCGTTAGTGTCACGGTCAGATAGTACTGCTTCTTCCAGTTCGTTCTCTTTACGAAGAACAACTTTATGACCCATTTCTTCAGCAACAAGTGCCGCTGTTTCTTGGTCAATCACTTGGTTGATAGTCGCCATAGCGCCCATCTTCATCATCACTTTGATAACTTCTGTCGCTTTAACCGACATCTTGCTAGCTAGTTCAGAAAGAACAATTGTCTCACCAATAACAACATCTTGCTTCGCTACCGTTGCCGATTTATCGAAACCGTGTTGCATTGAAGTTGGTTTAGCAAGTTTACCTTTACGAGCTTTACCACCACGTTGGTTACGACCACCGCGCTCGTTGTCATCGTTGCGGTTAGAAGCTTTTTTCTTCTTCTTACGACGGCCAGCTTCTGAGCTACGATCTGCAGCATCTTCCGCTTCACGTGCGTACGATGATGTCGTTACATGGTAGTCAGAGTTTTCTAGCTCTTTCTTTTTCTTTTCTTCTTCAGTCCAACGAGCTTCGTTTTCTTCAGCAAGTTTACGCGCTTCTTCTACAAGTTTTGCGGCTTCTTGCTCAGCTTTACGTTGTTTCTTCCTGACGACGCTTTAGCTCGTCAGCATCTTTCTTCGCTTGCGTATTAGCATCCGCATTTTTTGCATTCATGTCTTTCTTAGCCTTATCAGCTTGTGCGCGTTTTGCCTTTTCTTCAGCTTCACGTTTTGCATCCGCTTCACGTTTTGCTTTTTCATCGGCTTCGCGCTGTGCTTTCTCTGCAGCCTCGCGTTTGGCTTGTTCTTCAGCCTCACGCTTCGCAAGCTCTTCAGCTTCACGCTTTGCTACTTCCTCAGCCTCACGTTTTGCGTCGTCTTCGATAGTGCTGCGCTTCACATATGTGCGCTTCTTACGCACTTCTACTTGAACATCTTTACTCTTACCGCCACCCGCATTGACACTCAATGTGCTACGAGTTTTACGCTGTAGAGTTAGACGAGTCGGCTCAGAATCACCTGATTTATCGCCGTGTTCTTTTTTCAAATGAGAGAGAAGCTTCTGCTTCTCTTCATCAGTAACATTGTCAGAGCTCGCCTTATTCATGCCAGCGTCAGCAAGTTGTTCAATCAAGCGGTCGACTGGCGTACCAATCTCATCACTCAGTGCTTTAACTGTTAATTGTGTCATGCCGCTTCCTCCTTGCTGAAAATATTATTCTTCGCCGAACCAACAGATGTTACGAGCAGCCATGATTAGCTCACCCGCACGCTCTTCGGTTAGACCATCGATGCCATCTAGATCATCGATGCCTTGGTCAGCTAGGTCTTCTAGTGTTGCAATACCTTTCGCTGCCAATTTAAATGCCATCTCGCGCTCTAGACCATCCAAGCCTAGTAGGTCTTCTGCTGGCTCTAGACCATCAAAAGATTCTTCTTGTGCAAGTGCAATTGTTGTTAACGCATCTTTCGCACGGCTACGAAGCTCTTCGATAAGTTCTTCATTTAAACCGTCAACTTCAAGAAGCTCATTTACTGGCACGTATGCCACTTCTTCTAGAGTAGAGAAGCCTTCTTCAACAAGTAGTTGAGCAAAGTCTTCTTCGATATCTAGATACTTCATGAAGTTTTCGATAGATGCTTGAGATTCTTCAGCATGTTTCTTCTGAAGATCTGCAACCGTCATTACATTTAGTTCCCAACCCGTTAGTTGAGACGCCAAACGTACGTTTTGACCGCTTCGGCCGATTGCTTGTGCTAGGTTATCAGCTTCTACAGCGATATCCATAGAGTGCGCATCTTCATCAACGATGATAGATGCAACGTCTGCAGGAGCCATTGCATTGATAACGAATTGCGCTGGGTTATCATCCCAAAGCACGATATCAATGCGCTCACCACCAAGCTCACCAGAAACCGCTTGTACACGTGCACCACGCATACCAACACACGCACCCACAGGGTCAATACGCTTGTCGTTTGTTTTTACTGCGATTTTAGCACGAGAACCTGGATCACGTGCAGCACCTTTCAATTCGATGATTTCTTCAGCGATTTCTGGCACTTCTACACGGAATAGCTCTGCTAGCATTTCTGGCTTAGAACGCGTGATGAAAAGTTGGAAGCCACGAGCTTCTGGTGCAACTTTGTATAGCAAACCACGTACACGGTCACCTGGACGGAAGTTTTCGCGAGGAAGTTGGTCATCACGTAGGATCACAGCTTCCGCGTTGTTGCCAAGGTCTAGTACGATAGTTTCACGGTTTACTTTTTTCACAACACCAGTGATCAAATCACCTTCGTTGTCGATGAACTGCTCAACAATTTGCGCGCGCTCAGCTTCACGTACTTTCTGTACAATAACTTGCTTAGCTGTTTGCGTAGTAATACGGTCAAACGTTACTGATTGGATTTCGTCTTCGATGAAATCGCCCAGTTGAACAGTTTCGTCGTCGTATTGTGCTGCTTCAAGAGAAATCTCTTTTGTTGGATTTTCTACGTTTTCAACAACCAACCAACGGCGGTAAGTAACAAACTCACCTGTTTTGCGATCAATAGCAACACGTACATCGATTTCGATTTCGTACTTTTTCTTTGTAGACGTCGCTAGAGCAATCTCAAGAGCTTCAAAGATACGCTCACGAGGTACCGCTTTTTCGTTCGATACCGCTTCTGCTACCGCTAAAATTTCTTTACTCATTGTATTTAGCCTCTAAGCTTAAACTTTTTTAGGGAACTAAAATTTAGGGATCAGGTTAGCTTTTGAAATGTTGCTTAGAGCAAACTCTTCTTGTTGCCCTTCAACCATAACCGCTATTGTCTCACCATCAACGCCGTGAATAATACCACTCCACTTGCGACGGTTTGCCACAGCCATCTTCAAAACGATGCTGACCTCGTGACCAATAAATTGCTCGTAATGTGCTGCTTTGAAAAGTGGTCTTTCTAAACCTGGAGAAGACACTTCTAAGCTATAAGCAACAGAAATTGGATCTTCAACGTCTAATACTGCACTCACTTGGCGGCTAACTTCTGCACAGTCATCCACATTAATGCCATTTTCATGATCAATGTAAATACGTAGCGTTGAGTGCGCACCTGCACGAATGAATTCTAATCCAACTAACTCATAACCTGATGCCGCTACTGGCGCTTCAAGCATTTCAGTAAGTTGTCTTTCTAAACCAGTCATTTGAACCACTCCAGAAACAAAAAAAGGGCTCAGAGCCCAATCAAAAAACCAAGCAACATTCTGAGTTAAATTATAAAAACTCAGATAACAAAAAACCCCGAAAGTCGGGGTTTTATGCTGCTGGACCCTGATACGTTAAGAATAGCCAATAATGCTGTTCTTAACTCGCAGTATGGTTAGCACTGCGCAAACTTGCCAACCTTTCCATTCTTCCTAAAGAAAGAAGAGATTGGTTGCGGGGGCCGGATTTGAACCGACGACCTTCGGGTTATGAGCCCGACGAGCTACCAAGCTGCTCCACCCCGCGTCCGACTTGCTGAGCATTATACGCTCAAACAGGCGATTTACAAGTTTGTAAATACATGGTGCCGAGAGAGGGACTCGAACCCTCACACCAAAGGCACTAGCACCTCATGCTAGCGTGTCTACCAATTTCACCATCTCGGCGTCATAAACCTTTACAGCTTATTGAGGAATTTCATCACCAGCTGGTGCTGGAACTTCACTCGCTGCATCTTTAACTTGCTCTACAACTGGCTGACCTAACGTTGGGTCTACCCATTGTGACTCAGTCGTGTGCGTTGACATACGGCCAAGTAGCAAGCTAACGATAAAAAATACGGTTGCTAAAATAGCAGTTGTTCGGGTTAAGAAATTACCTGAGCCGCTAGCGCCAAACACTGTGTTTGAAGCACCTGCACCGAACGAGGCTCCCATATCTGCGCCTTTACCTTGTTGAATCAACACAAGGCCAATCACACCAAGCGCTGCCAACAGGTAAATCACAAGTAGAACTGAAAACATTTTTTCCACCTATGTTCCAAATTGTTGAGCCAGCGCCGTTCAAAAATACTCTTTGTTATTCATGAACAAGGCTAGCGACCTCCTAACGGGAGGCGGAGCAATACTAGCGAAAGCCAGTAACGCTGACAAGGGAAAATTCGCAAAAAATCAGCACTAATGCATTAAGCGCTCAAAAAAAGGGCAAAAGATGCCCTTTTCTATTCTACATTCGAGATACATCACATACTCAATTTACATTGTGAGTAGTAATTTTCGATTAGCAGTTTGCTTTAACAGCGTCTGCGATTTTTAGCGCTGACGCCTGTACCAGCTCAGCGTCTTCACCCTCTACCATCACACGAAGAAGTGGCTCAGTACCTGATTTACGAAGAAGTACTCGCCCTTTCTCACCGAGTACAGCTTCCACTTCTGCGACAGAGTCTAAAACTGCTTGAGCTTCCAGTGGATTGCTATCACCTGAAAAACGTACATTCTCAAGTACCTGTGGATAAAGCGTCATGCCTTGAGACAAATCGTGCAAGGACATATCACTACCAACAACAGAAGCGAGAACTTGAAGTGCAGCTACAATTGCATCACCGGTTGTCACTTTATCTAACAAAATAACATGACCTGAGTTTTCTGCTCCGATCTTCCAACCTTTTGCCAACAGCTGTTCCATCACATAGCGGTCACCAACAGCTGCACGTACAAATGGAATACCCAACTGTTTTAAACCATTTTCCATGCCCAAGTTGGTCATCAACGTACCCACTACACCGCCTTTTAGCTCGCCACGACGCAATGCATCACGCGCAATGATGTAAGCGATTTGGTCGCCATCGACCTTATTACCAAGATGGTCAACCATAATGATACGGTCGCCGTCGCCATCAAATGCAAGGCCTAGATGAGCTTGCTCTTCAACAACGCGTTTTTGTAACGCACGTACATCTGTCGCGCCAACTTCATCATTGATGTTAGTGCCATTCGGCTCTACACCCATGGCCACGACTTCAGCACCTAACTCTTTAAATACGTTAGGAGCGATGTGGTATGTCGCACCATGCGCGCAATCTACAACAATCTTCAGTTTTGCTAGGTTAAGCTCTGATGGAAAGGTTCCCTTACAAAATTCAATGTAGCGACCCGCTGCGTCATTTAGACGCGTTGCTTTACCAAGCTCAGATGATTCAACACATTCGATGTCTTTGTCTAGCTCAGCTTCAATCGCTAGCTCGATATCATCAGGCAGTTTCGTACCCTCTGATGAGAAGAACTTGATGCCATTATCATAGTATGGATTGTGTGAAGCAGAAATCACAATCCCCGCCTCTGCGCGAAACGTTTGAGTTAAGTATGCCACTGCAGGTGTCGGCATTGGACCGGTAAAGGTCGCTTTTAGACCCGCCGCGGCAAGACCCGCTTCTAGAGCAGATTCAAGCATGTAACCAGAGATACGGGTATCTTTACCGATAATAACCTTTTTTGTGCCTTGTTTTGCTAGTACACGACCAGCCGCCCAGCCAAGCTTAAGTACGAAATCTGGTGTAATTGGGTATTGTCCAACTTTTCCACGTACACCATCTGTACCAAAGTAACGTCTTTTATCAGACATAAAACTTTCCTTAATTCTTTTAAATATTGTTTTCGTCATCTCGACAACTTTTATTGCTTCGATGGTTTGCTCAAAATCGTGAACTCGAATGATCTGCGCCCCTTTCATTGCAGCAATAGTGGCACAAACGACACTCGCATTCATACATTCGGCTGCTGGCTTATCAAGTAATTTAAAAATCATCGACTTACGAGACATCCCCGCCAAAATTGGCAAACCAAACTCATGAAACTTATCAAGATGAGCCAGCATATGATAATTGTGTTCAATGGTTTTGCCAAAGCCAAAACCCGGGTCAAGAATAAGTTGAGACTTATCAATCCCCATCGCCTCACATGCTGCGATACGTTCTTGAAGGAATTCAGCAACATCGCTCATGAGATCATCATATTGAGGGTTAGCTTGCATTGTACGAGGCTGCCCTTTCATATGCATCAAGCAAATGGGCAAGTTGGCTTTTGCCGCAACCGCCAATGCCCCTGGCTCTTGTAAGGCTCGCACATCATTAATGATATCCACGCCTGCCTCAATGGCTTGGCGCATCACTTCTGCTTTACTTGTGTCGATAGAAATCCATACGTCGTATTTTTCTCGAATCGCTTTGATAACAGGAATGACACGTTGAAGTTCTTCTTCCAACTCAACGTCTGGAGCGCCAGGACGAGTTGATTCACCACCGATATCGATGATACTGACGCCAGCGTTAATCATTTTCTCTGCTTGGAGTAATGCGCTATTGAGAGAGTTGTATTTTCCGCCATCAGAAAATGAATCAGGCGTCACATTGAGAATTGCCATCACATGAGGACGGGAAAGGTCGAGAGATTTATTGTTTGCTTTAATAATCATCATAAATACAAAAACCCCGAGCGAACTCGGGGTTTATTACTATCAATTAACGTTATTCTGAATCTTTCTTTTCTGGAACGTCGCTAGAAGTAGCTTCTTGAGAAGTTGGTTGTTCAGCAGGTTTTTCTGCCTCAACCTCTGTTTCTTCAGCTTTTACTTCAGGTTGCGCTTTTGGCGTATCATCGCGATCAGACTTATTGCTTGGGTTATCCCCCCAGCCAGCTGGTTCACGAATCTCAGTTTTGCGTTCCATCAGGTCATCAATCTGGCCAGCATCAATGGTTTCATACTTCATTAGCGCGTCTTTCATCGCATGCATGATATCCATGTTATCTTCCAAGATTTTCTTCGCACGGTCATAGTTGCGATCGATGATATTACGAACTTCATCATCAATAAGCTTCGCCGTGTCATCAGACATATGTTTCGTCTGAGTCACACTACGACCTAAGAACACCTCACCTTCGTCTTCTGCGTAAAGAAGAGGACCAAGTTTTTCTGAGAAGCCCCATTGTGTTACCATCTTACGCGCGATTTCTGTCGCACGCTCAATATCATTAGAAGCACCTGTTGAGACTTTATCAGCACCATAGATCAGTTCTTCAGCTAAGCGGCCGCCGTACAAACTAGAAATCATAGACTCTAGGTGTTGACGCGACATACTTACACGATCTTGTTCTGGCAAGTACATAGTGACACCTAGCGCACGACCGCGTGGAATGATCGACACTTTGTACACTGGATCATGCTCAGGTACTAGACGACCAACAACCGCGTGACCTGCTTCATGGTAAGCCGTTGACTCTTTTACGTCTTCCGACATCACCATTGAGCGGCGCTCTGCACCCATCATGATTTTGTCTTTCGCTAACTCAAACTCAACCATTGATACGTTGCGTTTGTTACCACGAGCAGCAAACAGTGCGGCTTCGTTAACTAAGTTAGCAAGGTCAGCACCAGAGAAACCCGGTGTACCACGAGCAATTAGTGATGGTTCTACATCACCCGCTAGAGGTACTTTACGCATATGAACTTTAAGAATCTGCTCACGACCACGTACATCTGGTAGGCCAACAACAACTTGGCGGTCAAAACGACCCGGACGTAACAATGCAGGGTCCAAGACGTCTGGACGGTTGGTTGCAGCGATAACAATGATACCCTCGTTACCCTCGAAACCATCCATCTCTACCAGCATTTGGTTTAGTGTTTGTTCACGCTCATCGTGACCACCACCAACACCTGCGCCACGTTGGCGACCTACCGCATCAATTTCATCGATAAAGATGATACAAGGTGCCGCTTTCTTTGCTTGTTCGAACATGTCACGCACACGAGATGCACCAACACCCACGAACATTTCTACAAAGTCAGAACCAGAGATAGTAAAGAACGGTACTTTTGCCTCACCAGCAATGGCTTTCGCTAAAAGCGTTTTACCAGTACCTGGGGGACCGACCATTAGAACACCTGTCGGGATCTTACCACCCAGCTTTTGGAAGCGGCTTGGATCGCGTAGGTAATCAACCAGTTCTTTAACATCTTCTTTTGCTTCATCACAGCCTGCAACGTCCGCAAAAGTTGTCTTGATTTGTTCTTCGCTCATCATACGAGCTTTACTCTTACCGAAAGACATAGCGCCTTTACCGCCGCCGCCTTGCATTTGACGCATGAAGAAAATCCACACACCAATCAGTAAGATCATTGGGAACCAAGAGATGAAGATAGTACCAAGTAAGCTCTGCTCTTCAGGAGGCGTACCTTGTACTTTTACATTTTGGTTAATTAGATCATCTAGAAGCTTCTGATCGTACACTGGCATGTAGGTGACCATTTTGGCACCACCACCACGACGAACGAAACTAATTTCACCGTCTTTAAAAGTTGCTTCTTGAATCTGGCCTTGGCCAACTTCCTGTACAAACGTGGTGTAATCCACGGTTCTGCCATTGCTCTCTCCAGGGCCAAAGCTCTGGAATACCGACATCAACACGACAGCGATAACAAGCCACAGAATTAAATTTTTTGCCATGTCACTCAAGGTGTCAGCCTCTCGATAACTAATTGTAATTAAAGGTAGGGTACTACAGTTTATAAGCTGTAGCTATAGTGTTAACCATGCTCTAAACGAGCGAAATAGTTAACCTTTGTAACCAGTGGCTACAACAAAGACTTCTCGTGAGCGAGCTCGCGATGAGTCGGGTTTTCTGATTTTTACGGCTTTAAACATGTTTCGGACTTCTTTAACGTACTCGTCGAAGCCTTCACCCTGGAAAACCTTTACGACAAAGCTACCATTAGGTGCTAGAACTTGTCGACACATATCTAAAGCTAATTCAACTAAATACATAGCGCGTGGCTGATCAACTGAGTTGTTACCCGCAATATTAGGTGCCATATCAGACATTACAACATCAACCATGGATGGTTGGATTCTGTCTAATAAAGCCTCTAGCACTGCATCGTCACGAAAGTCACCCTGCAAGAAACTTACACCAGCGATAGGATCCATTGGCAACAAGTCACATGCAATGATTTGACCATTGTCACCTACAATCTTAGCAGCATATTGAGACCATCCTCCTGGTGCTGCACCTAGATCGACTACGGTCATCCCTGGTTTCAACAGTTTATCTTTCGTTTGGATTTCATCAATTTTGAAGTAAGCACGCGAACGATAACCTTTTTTACGAGCTTCATTTGCGTATTTATCATCAAAGTGTTCTTTCAACCAACGACCAGAACTCGCTGAATGTTTTTGTTTACTCATTTTAATCCCAACAAGGCACAAATAGGAGCTATTGTTTTAATAGGTCCAACCTATTACTCAATAAATTATAGTCTGCAGCAATAGATGGCGTTAAAATAGCTTTTCAACCCTTATATTAAAGAAAATTGGCCGCGTAATGAACCTAAGCACCAAACAAAAGCAGCACCTTAAAGGCCTGGCTCACAGTTTAAAACCTGTTGTGCTAATGGGCGCAAATGGACTTACAGAAGCCGTGCTAGCAGAAATTGAAATCGCTCTAAACCATCACGAACTGATCAAAATTAAAGTTGCATCAGAAGATCGTGAGACAAAACAGCTAATCATCGACGCTATCGTACGTGAGACGGGCGCTGAAAAAGTTCAGACTATTGGTAAAGTACTTGTACTATTCCGTCAGTCTGAAGAGCGTAAAATCGAAATTCCTCGTAAGTAATTCCTACTTACTATTTGAATAAGAAAAGGTCGCCATTGGCGACCTTTTTTGCATCTATCGGATACCAATTAGATGTATTCAACGCTGTCGATTTCGAAATCTTTTGCACCACCAGGTGTTTGGATAGCAACTTCGTCGCCTTCCATTTTACCAATAAGGCCACGAGCGATAGGTGAGCTTACTGAAATTCGACCTGCTTTGATGTCTGCTTCATCATCACCAACGATTTGGTAAGTTTTTTCTTCATCAGTATCACAATCAATCAGTGTCACTGTTGAACCAAAAATTACCTTGCCAGTGTTATCCATTTTAGTTACGTCGATAACTTGAGCAACAGATAGCTTGTATTCAATATCACGGATCTGTGCTTCACAAATACCCTGCTCTTCGCGTGCAGCGTGGTATTCCGCGTTTTCTTTCAAATCACCAAGCTCACGCGCTTCTGCAATTGCTTCTGAAATTTGCGGACGAAGCTTTAGTAGACGTTCTAGTTCTACACGTAGCAGCTGCTCGCCACGCAGTGTCATAGGAACTTTTTCCATTATATAACCTCAAGGCCAAAGGTGTCTTTGGACAAAAAAAAGCCCACCCGGCTATCGAAGCTGGGTAGTACGTTCAAGGAGTTGTTTCACTTAGTTTAAACAAACTCCTCAGTGAAATCACCTTAATTCGAATTTGCAGCTGTTAAGGTGAAATCAAACCACCAAATGAATCAATATCCACATTAATCATTATCTCATTTTATTGAAAACAAACAGTGTTCATTACATCAAAACATAAAGAAAGGTAAAAGTAATCAATGTCAGAGCAATGTCACGACAGCAATAAACCCTTAAATACAATAACTTAAGTACACGACAGCAAAAATCGAACAGTGTTCATTATTTGGATTTATATCATTTTACTAACTCATCATGAAACTTTAGCAGTAAAACATGTCCGGCAAGTTGCTGTGGCGTAGCTTTAACTATTACGGATAATTTTTACCGAATAAAACTATGCACATAGCGAAAACTTGAGAGAGAACAACTCTCCCCCATAAAACAATGATTATGGACAGCGAACTAGGACTAATAAGATGAAAAAGACTCTAATTGCTCTTTCTGTATCTGCAGCAGCTATTGCAACAGGTGTTAACGCAGCGGAACTTTACAACCAAGATGGCACTTCTCTAGAGATGGGTGGTCGTGCTGAAGCTCGTCTATCTATGAAAGATGGCGATGCAGCAGACAAATCTCGTATCCGTCTAAACTTCCTTGGTACTCAAGCAATCAACGACAACCTATACGGTGTTGGTTTCTGGGAAGGTGAGTTCACTACAGCTGATAAAGGTGTAGTAGATAGCGGCAGCAACAATCTAGACACTCGTTACGCATACGCTGGTCTTGGTGGCGCATTCGGTGAAGTAACTTACGGTAAAAACGATGGCGCACTAGGTGTTATCACAGACTTCACAGATATCATGGCTTACGCAGGCAACACTGCAGCAGACAAACTGGCAGTCGCTGACCGTGCAGACAACATGCTTGCATACAAAGGCCAATTCGAAAACCTAGCAGTTAAAGCAAGCTACCGCTTTGCTGACCGTGAGATCGTTGATCCAAACACTCCTGAAGCTAAATACACTGACAACGGTGAAGATGGCTACTCACTATCTGCTATTTATGCGTTAGCTGACACTGGTATTAACCTAGGTGCAGGTTACGCAGACCAAGGCGATGCAAATGAGTACATGCTAGCTGCATCTTACACTATCAGCGATCTATACTTCGCGGGTGTATTTACTGACGGCGAAAAAGCGAAAAAAGATGGCGATTACACAGGTTACGAACTAGCAGGTGCTTACACTCTAGGTCAAACGGTATTCACAACAACGTACAACAATGCAGAAACGAACAACGAAACATCTGCAAACAACTTCGCTGTTGATGCATCTTACTACTTCCAGCCTAACTTCCGTGGCTACGTATCGTACAACTTCAACCTAATCGACTCTGGCGATACTCTAGGTAAAGTTGGTGGTAACACTAAAGCATCTAAAGTTGACGCAGAAGACGAGCTAGCTCTAGGTCTACGTTACGACTTCTAATTCAGTCTCATGAATTAAAGATAAAATGCTCGCATCTTGCGGGCATTTTTTATATCCGGAATTCTGCAAATTTTCGGTATATACTCAATGACATAATCCACACAATCAAAATTACTATGCATCTACGTTGGCCCGCTGTACTGTTTTTAGTCTTTTTCTGCATCTATTTTCGCTTACCCTCATCAGG
This sequence comes from Vibrio alfacsensis, assembly GCF_003544875.1. NCBI lineage: Bacteria > Pseudomonadati > Pseudomonadota > Gammaproteobacteria > Vibrionales > Vibrionaceae > Vibrio > Vibrio alfacsensis. Next base: position 661,073 of record NZ_CP032093.1, on the reverse strand, counting down.
AAGTATTGCCTGAGGGGGTGCGTGTTAGCCTTATTGCCGAAAAACTTAACGACCAAAGCGAGCTAACCGGAATACAACCAACAACCCAATACTTCCCACCAGCAAGCACGTTAAAAATCGTCACGGCACTGGCTGCAAAACTTGAGCTTGGCAACACATTCGCATTTCGAACTGCCATAGAAAGCTCCAGTACAGATGCTGTCATCACCTTTTCTGGCGATCCAACCCTACAGACACAAGATTTAAAAAACCTACTCACTCGCGCAAAGAAAAATGGCTTAAAGCATATCAAAGGCGATTTATGGCTCGATAACAGCGCGTTTACGGGATACAACCGTGCTGTCGGCTGGCCTTGGGACATTTTAGGCGTATGCTACAGTGCACCAGCCTCTGCCATCACATTAAACGACAATTGCGTTCAAGCCTCTATTTATACCAATAAGAATGGCACTACGCGTGTCTATGTTCCTGAGCATCAACCTATAAATGTCACCACTCGTGTGCAAACCGTTTCTAGAAGTGTTCAAAAAAGCCGTCATTGTGATTTGGACCTAATCGCCAACCCAAACAACCAATATGAACTGACTGGCTGTTTGGTTGACCGTGGAGATAAACCACTCCCCCTCAAATTTGCAGTTCAAGATCCGGAAAGCTATACCAGTCAAAACTAGAAAAACTATTAAAACAAGTTGGAATCAAACTTAGTGGTGATATTAGGATAGGCAAAGCGCCTAGCAAAGAACGAAAACTGCTAGCAATGCACAAGTCTAAACCACTGCCACAACTGCTCGATAAAATGCTAAAACGATCTGACAACTTGATTGCTGACACTCTCACGAAAACGCTTGGTGCTAAGTTCTTTCTTCAACCCGGGAGCTTTACCAATGGCACAGAAGCCATTAAACAGATCATTTTTGCTAATACAGGTGTCGACATTCAAAATGCTCGCTTAGAGGACGGATCCGGCTTGTCACGAAATAACCGTATTTCTGCTACTTCTATGGCTCAGATCCTACGGTACATTTGGCAGCATGAAAAAGAATTGAATCTGATCGCCATCATGCCTAAATCAGGCGAGTCAGGCACACTTCAGTACCGCCAGAGCATGCGTAAAGCCCCAATCAAAGGCCAACTCATAGCAAAAAGTGGATCGTTATATGGCACATACAATATGGCGGGATACGGACTAGACAAAAATGGGCAGCCAAATACATTGTTTGTCCAGTTTGTATCGGACTATTTCCCAGAAAAAAGGGACGACAACAAACCTGCTATCGCCCCTATCACGCGTTTTGAGAAACTGTTCTATCAAGATATTGTGAGTTTTAGTCAGGCGATACCTAAGAAGTAGTTCACCACTGTAAAGTAAATCCACATCCCAGATATATCCACAATGGATGCCAATACTGGACTCACTAATACGGCTGGGTCCAGTTTACAAGCTCTTGCCACAATAGGTAATAAACCACCAAGTGTTGTGGATATCGTCACTTGTATAAACAGCGCAACGGCAATGGCAAGGGCAATATCTTCAAGTGCAAAACCACCTGTAGACTGACTGCCGCTAAACAGCATAATACGCCCTACAATCACAATGCTGATCGCCAATGCAATGAAAAGTGCAACTCGGCTTTCTTTCCAAAGCACTTCTAGCCATTGGCGTTTCTTTAACTCTCCCGTTGCAAGAGCACGAATCACCAACGTTGCCGCTTGTGTTCCTGTATTACCACCTGCGGCTGCGATCACCGGCATGTAAACCGCCAACAAAACTAACTGGCTTAGCGTATCTTCATACTGAGCGATAATAAGGCCTGAAACGATCCCTAACAATGCAAGTGCGATGATCCAGCCAATACGCTGCTTAACATGCCCCAATACACTGGTAGAAAGATAACCGTCTGGCGTATCAACTTCAGAAATATGCAAACCTAGTTGATGCGCATAGTGCCGAGCTCGCTTATCAAATCCTGCTTGCTCAAGTTGAGCAATAAGACTGTTTACATAACCAACTGAGCAGTGCTTCAAAATGCCGACCGCCTCATCAATCGGCATGATGGTCAGTAAATGTAGCTGCTGCTCTTGCTCATATTGCAAAAACGCATTACGAGCAGCACCAATTTCGACTTCTGAAAAATTTGGTGTTGTTTCAATAAAAGTGTTGTTCATTACCGTCATGGCGAATCTCCCGATTGGCATTGGTAACGACCATCGACAACGCACGCAACGCACGCAACGCATCATTCGCGTCAGTTTTCAATGATTAAGAAATTCAAGGCGAATGAAATCATCAATGCAAAAGCACTGTCTATTCAGAATGTAAGGAGGAAATAACGAGAAGAAAGTTTGAAAAGATGCCTCACCACTTGGGTAAGACAGAGATCGCCAATACCGAAGAGGGTTATTTCACTCCCTTTATCTTACTCACCCAACAACTGGGAGGATGGTCGGTATTATTCATGTAAATCTCCAATAATGTTGCCCATCTGGCAACGCGCGTATAGTAGCAAAGTTAATCAATTTTGCAGTCAATCCGTTACGGTTTAACCAAATTTTATACAAAAAGCGCCCATTGGACGCTTTCATTTGGAACACTTATTAATTACTTGATAGTAATACGTGTTAATTACTTAATAGTAATACGAGCGAATTTACGTTTACCCACTTGGAATACGTAAGTGCCTGCTTCAGGAGCGAACTTCGCATCTGCAACTTTTTCGCCTTCCATCTTCGCTGCGCCTTGCTTAACCATGCGCATTGCTTCAGAAGTAGAAGCACATAGGCCCGCTTCTTTCAGTAGGTTTGCTACTGGTGTGCCCGCATCGAAATCAAACTCTGGCATTTCATCAGGAATTTGATTCTTGGCAAAACGGTTCACGAATTCTTGCTCAGCCGCATCCGCGTCTGCTTCACTATGGAAGCGAGCAATAATTTCTTTTGCTAGCAGCACTTTAACATCGCGAGGGTTCTTACCTGCTTCCACGTCGGCTTTGAACTGTGCAATTTCTTCCAGAGGACGGAATGACAGTAGCTCGTAGTAGCTCCACATTAGATCGTCTGAAATAGACATGATCTTACCAAACATTTCACTTGGTGCTTCGCTGATACCGATGTAGTTGCCTGAAGATTTAGACATCTTCTTCTCGCCATCTAGACCAACTAGAAGTGGCATCATTAGTACAACTTGAGGTTTTTGACCGTGAGATTTTTGCAGTTCACGACCCATTAGGAGGTTGAACTTCTGGTCTGTACCACCAAGCTCTACGTCCGTTTCCATCGCGACAGAATCCCAACCTTGCAATAGCGGGTACATGAATTCGTGAATTGCGATTGGTTGACCACCTGCGTAACGCTTTTTAAAGTCATCACGTTCAAGCATACGAGCAACGGTTTGGTTAGCAGCAAGACGGATCATACCCTCTGCACCAAGCTCAGATAGCCATTCAGAGTTGAACTGAATTTTAGTCTTAGCTGGATCAAGAATCTTAAAGACTTGCTCTTTGTACGTTTCTGCGTTGCGTAGAACATCTTCACGACTTAGCGGTGGGCGAGTCGTGTTTTTGCCTGTTGGATCACCTACCATTGCAGTGAAGTCACCGATTAGGAACGTCACTTCATGACCTAGTTCTTGGAACAAGCGAAGCTTATTGAAAATAACCGTATGGCCTAGGTGGATATCAGGTGCTGTTGGATCGGCACCTAACTTAATACGTAGAGGACGGCCTTCTTTTAGTTTTGCGATCAGCTCTTCTTCTGGAATCAGCTCTTCAACACCGCGCTTAATCTCGGCTAATGCAGCTTCAATGCTCGCCATTCTTGTTCACTCCCACAGATTTGGCAAAAATATAATAGCTGAACATCTTACTTGAATAGCGATGCATTTTGAAACACGTTAGACTAGGTAGTTGTCAATTTTTACGTTTAATTTAGCAATCAAGTACCCATGCATTCAATTTTTGTCAGACTTCCACTCTTGCATAAAGTATTGATCGGCTTGTTTAGTGCCCTCATCATCTTTGCACTATTCTTTTTGCCTGATCCGCAAGACCTCGACCCGCAGCAAAGCCGCCTTCAAGTCGGTCAGCATTACTCGGTACCAATTTCTATCGAATCCCCAGTAAGAAGTGAGTCCTCCAGTCTTCCAACTGTCCTACGCTGGGAGACTTACAAAATCAAAAATGGTGAGAGTGCCGCGGTCTTATTCAATCGCGTCGGTTTGTCTCCGCGCCTCTTGCATGACTTGATTACTTCTGACAAAGAAATTAAAGACCAACTCACTCGTCTACGCCCAGGAGACCAACTGAAGTTCGGGTTTGATGAGAACAACGACTTTATTCAGCTAAAACGTAAATTGAATGCTATTGAGACATTCCGTATTACGTTGCAAGGTGATAAATACGTCTCTGAAATGGATAAAAAAGAGGTGGATCACCAATATAACTATGCGGAAGCGACCATTGAGTCGAATTTCTGGGAAGCGGGGCTCGCTTCAGGATTAAACGCAAATCAAATTATGGAACTGGCAGGTATCTTTGGTTGGGACATCGACTTTGCACTAGACATTCGTAAAAATGACTCTTTTCGAGTGCTTTACCAAGAAGAAGTGGTTGAGGGTGACGTGATTGGCCGTGGTAAAATTATTGCGGCGGTATTTAAAAACCAAGGTGACACGTTCACAGCCATTTTAGATGAGAAAAGCGGCAAGTACTACGATGAAAATGGTCGAGCAATGAAGAAAGCATTCTTGCGGGCACCACTGGATTTCCGCCGAGTCACGTCAAACTTCAACCCTCGTCGCCTCCATCCTGTTACAGGAAAAGTTCGCCCTCACCGAGGCACTGATTATGCCGCTCCCGTTGGCACACCGATCTGGGCAGCTGGTGACGGTATCGTACAAAAGTCAGCGTACAACAAGTTCAACGGTAACTATGTCTTTATCAAACATAGCAATACCTATATTACCAAGTACTTGCACTTGACTAAGCGACTCGTAAAAACAGGCCAACGCGTAAAGCAAGGCCAAACCATCGGTACATTGGGCGGCACAGGTCGCGTAACAGGACCGCATTTACACTACGAGTTCCTTGTCAATGGCGTACACAAAAATGCCAGAACGGTTAAATTACCACAGTCAAAATCTCTGACAGGCAAAGCAAAACAAACGTTCATGGCAAACGCTAAAATCAGCATGGCAAAACTGGACCGTTACAGCAAGTTGCTCGCAATGAAATAACCGTCCCACCAATACAAAGCCAAGAGGCAGCCTAAGCTGCCTCTTTTGTTTCTATTTCAGGGTCGTCAATGTTGTGCTCACGACCTAACATCAGTAAACAAGGTGTTAATACCAACGTGAGCACCGTGGCAAACGCCAATCCACCAGCAACAGCACTCGCTAATTGAGACCACCATTGCGTACTCGGCGCGCCAAACTCAACTTTTTGATTGATTAAGTCGATGTTCATTTCTAGCACCATCGGTAACAATCCCAAAATTGTGGTTACTGTGGTCAGTAATACAGGACGTAAACGCTGTACCCCAGTACGCAAAATAGCGTCTTTCTTCTCTAGACCACGTCTGCGCATTTGATTGTAAGTATCAATCAACACAATGTTGTTGTTTACCACAATGCCAGCCAATGCTATCACCCCAATTCCTGACATGATGATACCAAAAGGTTTTTGCAAAATGAGTAATCCAGCAAAGACACCAACTGTCGAAAACAGCACCGCACTCAGAATCAAAAAGGCTTGGTAATAGCTGTTAAATTGCGTAATCAATATGAGTGCCATGACCCCTAATGCTATCAAGAACGCCGTTTGTAAAAACGCAGACGAGTTTTCCTGCTCTTCATTTTGGCCACGAATTTTAAACTCAATACCAGCAGGCAAATCAAGCTTTTGAATCTCTGCACTTATGTTAGGTAGCTCTAAGGCTAAGTTATAACCCTCGACCATATCGGCTTTGATATTGATAACCCGTTGCCCATCTACCCGTCGGATTGAGTCTTGCTTATGATCCGGCAGAATCTGGGCAAAGTTGGTGATCGGCACAAGACCTGCCGCCGTTTTGACTCGTAACTGATCAAAACGGCCAATATCGCGCTTGTCTTGAGGATAGCGCACCAATATATCGACCTCTTCATCCGCATCATCTGGCAAATAATCACCGATTTTTAGCCCATTTGTCACAAACTGCACGGTGTTACCGACCAGTGTTGCATCAGCACCAAAACGAGATGCATCATCTCGGCGGATATCGATTTGCCAATCAATGCCCTCTTTATTCGTTGTATCACTTAAATTGGTTAGTGCCGGGTTTTTATCAGCCCAATAACGCACTAACTTGGCAGCACCATCCAGCATTCCAATACTGGCATTTTGCGCCGACATTTCGATGACAAGATCGTGCTCAACAGGTGGGCCGGCATCTGGAAACTTATACTCAACTCCACACCAGAGAAGCGGTTGGTCACCTGTTTTAAATCCTCGATAATGACTTTAACCTGACGACGATACTGCCAATCAACGGGCGTAATCTGAATTTGGCCGATTTCATCACCACTGCTTGATTCCGAACCCGTGCGCGTATAAACACTTTCAAACTCGTCATGTCCGAGCATCACTTGCTCAATTTCACGCATCACGGTGTCTTTTTCTTTAATAGAAAGATCGCCATAAGAACGCACTTTTACGGTAAAGAATGCGGGATCAACTTCAGGGAAAAACTCCACCCCAAGTCCAGCTTTGCTGTAGGTGTAACCCACCCCAGAAGCGAGTAATATTGCGCTGAGTAATACTTTAAGTGGATGCTTTAAAGCGATAGAAAGCGTCAAATAATAAAGTTTGGTGATTCCTGTAGCTTTGTGAAATTCACCATTGTGTAAATCCACCATCTGCTGTTTGCGTTGCGCACTCACCACCTGTGGTTTGCCAATGATCCCGCCAATGACAGGAACAAAAAGAAGCGCCATCATCAGTGAAGCACTTAAGGTTGCGATCAACGTCAACGGTAAGTATTTCATGAACTCTCCCGTAATATCGGGCCAAAATAGCAATGGTGCAAACGCCGCCAACGTTGTCGCGGTTGAAGCCGTGATCGGCCAAGCCATTCGTTTTGCCGCGTCTCGGTATGCTTGTTTTCTTTGTACGCCCTCTTGCATTCGCCGGTCAGCAAACTCAGTGACAACTATGGCACCATCCACCAGCATCCCCACCGCCATAATCAATGCAAACAGCACCACTATGTTAATGGTGAGTCCAAACACGGAAAGAACAAATAAACCGGTTAAGAATGAGCCCGGAATCGAGATACCAACTAATAATGCCGTTCGAACGCCCAATATGGCGATGATGACAATGACCACCAAAATGATGGCCGAAAGGATGTTATTTTGCAGATCGCTCAGCATCAGTTTCACATCATCGGACTGATCCCAAGTGTATTTAACTTGCAAGTTGTTCGGCCAATCCGATCGTTTTTTCCCCTCAGCGATGACTCGCTTAACAAGATCAACCGTATCAATGATGTTTTCTCCCGCCCGTTTTTTTACATCCAGAACAATCGCAGGTTCACCGTCTAAGCGAGCAAAGCTTTCTGGATCGCGAAATGCACGGCGTACCGTCGCGACATCACCAAACGTAATGACCTCTTTTCCACTGACTTTGATCGGCAATTCGAGCACGTCTTTCAATGAATCAAACACCGAGGGAACTTTTACCGAGAAACGTCCATAACCGGTATCCACAAACCCCGCGGCGACTACCCGGTTGTTTAAGGCAATTAAATTATAGATATCTGCCTGATCTAAACCATAACTCTCCATCAGCAGAGGATCGACGACGATTTCAACAATGTCTTCTCGATCGCCCGCGATATCCACTTCTAAAACTTGACGAAAACTCTCTAGCTTATCTCGTAATGCTCGCGCGATCTGTACTGTCGTGCGTTCGGGAACGGTACCGTAAAGCACAACCGTAAGAACCGGTTCTTCCGAGGCAAAAGTGACTTCATTGACGGTTGGCTCATCGCTATCTGCAGGTAATTTTGGCTTCGCAAGATCCACCGCATCTCGCACATCAGCCATTGCCTCTGCTAAGTCAACACCAACACTGAACTCTAAGGTAACAGACGCATGCCCCTCAGAAGCGATTGACGTCATTTCCTTAACACCCTCGATTGAGCGTAACTCTTGCTCAATAGGTCTTACGAGTAATCGCTCAGCATCCGTTGGCGATATCCCTTGGTGCCCAACCGAAACATAAATGATAGGAATCGTAATATCAGGGCTCGATTCTTTGGGGATCGTGATATAAGTGACAACACCGGCGATCAAAATCATCACCAACAACGTTAGCATGGTACGTGCACGCGACAACGCCGCATCAATCAACGCAAACATATGCTCTCCTTATTGTTGATTGGCAGCGTCAGTGATGTCACTCACCTTGGTCGCCATGACAAGATCGCCATCTCGAGCAAAGCCTTGCCCCAAGATGATAATATCCACTTGTTCGCCCAACCCAGATAACCAAACCCCATCATTTTCTGCTTTGACGAGTTGAATCGGGATAAAGTGAACACGTTGATCACGCAAGGTTTTGATGCCTAGGTTTCCCTCCTCATCCAATGCCAACATTGCTGCAGTCACTTTAATTGCAGAGACCTCACTTAGCGCTAGGGTAGCTTCGGCACTGATGCCTGCTGACATATCGTGTTGACTGTTATCGATTTCGATTTCAATCGGGAATGTATTCGTAGAAGAAGAGGAAACTCGACCGATGTAACGAATATTCCCCTCATGATGAACTTTATCAATGGTGCGAATATCGGCCTTTTGCCCCTCTTTAAGGTAATGAATGTGACGCTCACTGACGTCGGCCTCAATGATCAACTTTTCTAAATCAATCACTGTGGCAATAGGGTCGCCGACACCAACAAAGTCTCCTACCTCAATAAACTTGTGGTCGAGAATGCCGTTAAATGGCGCTCTTACTTTCGTATTTTTAAGCGCAGTCTCAACATTACTCAAGTTAGCTCTCGCATCCACTAATGCCGCTTGAGCTGTCGCAAATGCAACTTCGCCTTGTAAGCCTCGATTTTTAAGAGATTGTGCAGCTTTGAACTCTTTTTCTTTTACGCTCAGCATGGCTTTAGCACGCTTGAGTTGAATATCCAGATCACGCTCATCAATATTGGCAATAACTTGCCCTTGCTTTACTGTTTGGCCTTTCTTGACATTTAACTGAACGATTTTCCCTGCCACTTCCGCTCCTAAACGCGCTTGACGATTCGGGGCAGTACGACCATAGAGCTCTATGGTTTTACTGGTGGACTGAGCGAAAAAAGTATCAAACATCACTTTAGCGACGGGAGTTTCGTCAGATTGGGAGGATGGTGTTGACGAAGATGGAGGCGGATCATCTTGCGCATTTAGCTGACCCATTGCGAGCCACACAGCAAGAATAATAATCAGAGTAAGAGAAACAAGCCATGGACGCCCGACAATATGTCGTCCAAAGGAAAATCCTGACATACAAAGTCCTTTTATAATCTTTACCAAATCAGTCGGTAAAGTGCGTTTACGAATCTTCCTGCTACGTAAAACTCAGGCAGCCAATTGGCTGCCTGTTGTCGTATTCATTACACGCTAAATGATGCACCACAACCACAAGTGGTTGTTGCATTCGGGTTATTGACGAAGAAGCGCGCCCCTTCCAAACCCTCAGTGTAATCAACTACGCCACCAATAAGGTATTGCAGGCTCATAGGGTCAACAACCAGTGTTACGCCACTGTTTTCGATTGTTGTATCCCCATCGTTCACATTTTCATCAAAAGTAAAGCCGTATTGGAAACCGCTACAGCCACCACCCGTAATGTATACGCGCAATTTTAGTGCTGGGTTTTCTTCTTCTGCGATCAGCGTCTTAACGCGAGATGCAGCAGCATCAGAAAAAGATAATGGTACGTTCACTTCGCTCACGAAGACCTCTCTCACTCGTGTAATGCGTCAAGCCTGTAGCAAGACGTCAAATTTTTGCTAATTAGAGCGATTATCCAATACCTGACCAACTCGTTCAAGTATTCACCGTCGATTCTTTAAAACAGAGTAAGTTTACATTGTTTACACCCACATAAATTACGCAAAACGTTTCTAACTTGAGATTAGCTAGGTACAATGCGCCCCACTTGGTCCGAGCAATCAACAGAGGATAATCCCATGACCAAATCATCAGAGCTATATCAAAAGGCTCAGAAAACCATTCCTGGCGGTGTGAATTCACCAGTTCGTGCATTCAACGGTGTTGGCGGCTCTCCGCTATTTATCGAACGAGCAGACGGTGCCCTGATTTTTGATGCCGATGGTAAAGCGTACATTGACTACGTAGGTTCTTGGGGCCCAATGATTCTTGGCCACAACCATGCAGTGATCCGTGAAGCTGTAATCAACGCGGCTCAACGCGGTCTAAGTTTCGGTGCGCCAACTGAAATGGAAATTGCGATGGCTGAATTGGTCTCTGAACTTGTACCATCAATGGAACAACTTCGCATGGTAAGCTCTGGTACTGAAGCAACCATGAGTGCGATCCGTCTTGCTCGTGGCTTTACTGGTCGCGACAAAATCATGAAGTTTGAGGGCTGCTACCACGGCCATGCAGACAGCTTATTAGTAAAAGCGGGGTCTGGCGCGCTAACTCTTGGCCAACCAAGCTCTCCAGGCGTACCTGCGGACTTTGCTAAACACACGCTAACAGCAACATTTAACGATCTTGAATCTGTACGCGAATTGTTCGCTGCAAATAAAGGCGAAATTGCGTGTATCATCGTTGAACCAGTAGCGGGCAACATGAACTGTATCCCACCAGTAGCGGGCTTCCATGAAGGTCTACGTGAAATCTGTGACCAAGAAGGCGCGCTTCTGATTTTCGATGAAGTAATGACAGGTTTCCGCGTAGCACTTGGCGGTGCTCAAGCTCACTACAACATCAAACCAGACCTCACCACGCTAGGTAAAGTGATCGGTGGCGGTATGCCAGTGGGCGCTTTTGGTGGTCGCAAAGAAGTTATGCAATACATTGCTCCTACAGGTCCTGTGTACCAAGCGGGCACATTATCTGGTAACCCAGTGGCAATGGCAGCTGGCTTTGCATGTTTGAATTTGCTAAAAGAAGAAGGCAATGAGAAACGCCTAGCAGCAAAAACAAAACAACTTGCAAATGGTTTCAAAACACTTGCAGACAAACACGGCGTTCCACTTGTTGTAAACCAAGTAGGCGGCATGTTCGGCTTCTTCTTTACTGAACAAGAAAGCGTGACTTGTTATGAAGACGTAACTAAGTGTGATGTCGAGCGATTCAAACGTTTCTTCCACCTAATGCTAGAGCACGGTGTCTACCTTGCACCATCAGCATTCGAGGCAAGCTTTACCTCTCTTGCCCACGGTTCAAAAGAAATTGATGCCACATTAGAAGCGGCTGATCGCTGTTTCGCTATCATTGCATCTGAAGCGAAATAAGCTGACTGAATTAGGTGCTTTTAGCAAAACAACGCTAAAGCCATAGCGCTCAATTCATTATAAAATGTAATATAAAAGGACCATCTCGGTCCTTTTTAATGCCTATTTCCAGTTAACGAACACTAGAATAACTATCACACCAAGCACAATTCCAAACCATGGTATGCGTTTGGTCTTTGTATCAGTTTGACACGCCTTATCTTTGCCACAGCAACCCATTTTTTGATCTCTTGATTGATAACCGCCTGAATTGTGGTCATTATAACAAGGTCAATGGCGCCGTTCTAATTCAGCTCTGTCATAAGCTTGAAAGAATTGTCGGTGCAAAGTATTAAAGATTTTGCGCTGTGGTATAAGGCGTAAACACAAATCATCCGTAAGTTGGATTAATCCTATGCCGAATAATGTAAAAATCACGTCGAGTCACCGAGTGCTAGTCGTTGCACTCCTCGCCGCTGCTTTTGCCTGCTATTTACTGGTTGAACCGTACATCAATTCAATCGTTATGGCTTTCATCATCTCACTACTCATGTTCCCAATTCATGAATGGTTTGAGAAAAGATGCCGAGTCACCAAAATATGGCGTCACTACTTTCATGTATCGTGCTCACTTTTATTATCGTGATTCCATTATTATTTGTATTTGCTGCAATTGTTCAACAAGGGTCAGTGTTTTCACAAAACACTTATCAATGGGTTTCGAATGGCGGTATTCAAGATATCTTCCAACATCCATGGGTAGTCAAAGGTTTATCTCTTGTAAATGAATACTTACCTTTTGACAAAATTGAACCTCAGGCTATTGCAGAAAAAATTGGTCAGTTCGCAACAAGCTTTGGTTCTAACCTTGTGGCCATTAGTGCAAAGATCCTAGGTGACGCCACGAACTTCTTGATGGATTTTTTCCTAATGCTGTTCGTGTTGTTCTTCCTACTTCGCGATCACGATAAAATCATTTCAGCACTGCGCCATATTTTGCCGCTTTCGCGTAGCCAAGAAGATAAAATTCTGACAGAAATCGAGCAAGTTTCTAAATCCGCTGTAATGGGCTCATTCTTAACGGCAATCGCACAAGGTTTTGCCGGAGGTATTGGTATGTGGCTAGCCGGGTTCCCTGGCTTGTTCTGGGGAACGATGATGGGCTTTGCTTCTTTCATACCAGTAGTCGGTACGGCATTAATCTGGATCCCAGCAGCCATCTATTTATTCCTGACTGGCGATACAACTTGGGCAATCTTCCTTACTGTTTGGAGTGTGATAATTGTTGGTTCTATTGACAACTTATTGCGCCCACTTTTAATGCAAGGCAGTGCAGGGATGAACACGTTAATGATCTTCTTCTCACTATTAGGAGGTTTGCACCTGTTTGGCTTAATTGGATTGATCTATGGTCCGTTGATCTTTGCCGTCACCATGGTCTTGTTCAATATCTACGAAGAAGAGTTTAAAGACTTCCTTAACCAACAAGATAACACCTAGAAATATCGGTCAGTAGCGCCTGAGTTCTGGGTATACGTTAATTGCTTCAAGCTTGGGCCAGATTGTGCGAAAATCTGGCCCAACTTATTTTCTGATGAACCAAATTTATGTCTGCTTATATCGCTCCTAGCCAAATAGCTCAGCGCCAACTCGAGTATTTCAACGGAAAACACGTTTTAGTTGCAGGTGAAGTTGAAGACTTATTCCCACTGGAATTGGTCAATCACTGTGAGTCTGTCGAAGTGTTCACTTCTAACTACAGCTATTTCCGTCAAATTCGCAGCTCTGACAAAATTAGAAGCCACTTCGGCTCAGAGTTTGATACTGATACTCAAGCAGACATGGTGTTGTTGTACTGGCCAAAAGCAAAAGCAGAAGCAGAATATTTACTTGCCATGCTGATGGCGAAGCTTGGTATCAATACCGAGATCGTCGTCGTTGGTGAAAACCGCTCTGGGGTGAAGAGCATTGAGAAGATGTTCAAAGAATACGGCCCTGTAAACAAATACGACTCTGCACGTCGCTGTTCATTCTACTGGGGCACTTGCCTTAACGAGCCAAAGCCTTTTAATCAAACTGATTGGTTTAAGTCTTATGTTATAACGTTAGGTGAGCAATCACTGACGGTGAAGAGCCTACCTGGCGTATTTAGCCATGGTGAATTTGATTTAGGCAGTCGCTTACTGCTTGAAACCCTGCCTAAGCTATCTGGCAAAGTTCTCGACTTTGGCTGCGGTGCAGGCGTGCTCGGTGCATTTATGGCAAAAGCAAATCCTGAGATCGCGATTGAAATGTGTGACATCAACGCTTATGCGATCACCTCTAGCCAAGCAACGTTAGAAGCTAACGGGTTAACGGGGCATGTATTTGCGTCAGACATTTACTCAGATGCTTCAAACAACTATCGCTTTATCATCAGTAACCCACCATTTCACAGTGGTCTCGACACGAATTACAACGCAGCAGAAACGCTATTAGGTCAAGCTCCTCACCATATGACCCGTGATGGTGAAATGGTCATTGTTGCGAACAACTTCTTAAAATATCCACCAATTATTGAAAAAGCATTCAATAATTGCGAGACACTAAATAAGACTACCAAGTTCTCTATCTACTACGCTAAAAGTCATAATCCCTTGCTGCGCAGGTGAAATCCTGCGCAAATTTCCTAAAACATATCAGACTCGGCAAAACTGCGTCTTTCACCACGCTTTACACTCAACTTTCTTGTCAAAGAAAAAACTCGTTAATTTTGTTAATTCTATTGAGTTTAATGCCTTATCCGTTTTAACGAGAACCTCGGCAAGCCCCAATTATTGGCCGCTGCCCTTTTATGAGTTGTAATCTTATTCATGTTTAAATTCTACAAAAAGCAGAAATTTAAGCGTCTGCAAAGTACGCTAATGACCGCCTTTTTGGTTCTAAGTATTACGCCACTGACGATCACGGCGATCTTCTTCCTGCAATCTCATACTAAAGATCTTGAAGAACAGAGCACATCGCACCTTCTTTCAGTTCGTGATACCAAGCAACAGCAAATCATCGATTACTTCGCCGCACAAGAAACCGAAGTAATGGGTTTTGTGCGTTCAGAATTAGCTTATGCGAGTGGTGGACGATTCTACGGCCTGGTTAATGCATTTAGTCGCTTGGGCCAAGATGTCGAAAGCGCAAGACACAACGCTCAGCAGCGCTACATTAAAGGCAGTGGCGACCAAATCAAAACTTCTATTTTGCCTGAATCTTCAGATTACGTAGGCAGTGAACGCTATCGTCTGCTTCATAAGCGCTACCACTGGGCTTATCTAGAATTACTCAAGCGCTCGGATTTCAACGATATTTTATTGGTCGACATTGATGGGAACGTCACGTATTCAATCAACAAAGACGACAACTATGGCACTAACTTACTAAGCGGCCCATACAAAGATACCGCATTGGGTAAAACGTTTAAGCATCTCTCTGAAGATGTCAGTGCTCACCGAAAAATCAATGAAGACTATACCCCCGTCGTCGTTTCTGACTTTGATCTAGAAAATGGAAAACAAGTCGCATGGCTTGGTGCACCTATTGTACAGCAAGGCTACTTACACAGTTATGCCATGTTCCGCCTACCAAATAATGGCATCACCAAACTCGTTGCTGATATCAACCGTGATTCATCCATCAATACCCTTTTAGTTGGTAGCAACCATCAGCCTCGTACCATTAACACCAAGCAACAAGATATTCAAAACAGCTTGGAAGTCGTGGATAAAGCCCTTGCTGGTCAAACAAACGTTGGTACCTACAAAAATGGTGCGGGCGAAGAATTTATCGCCGCATTTGCGCCTATCCAAACCCGAGGGATAACTTGGGCATTGGTGGTTCAACTACCAGAAAAAGAAGCTTTTTATCGCGTTCATCAGCTGGAAAAGCTATTCGTTATTGCAATGCTTATCGCTATTGTTCTAGTAGTCATTGCATCACATTACCTGTCTAACTTCATTACTTCTCCTCTACTCAAATTAACGTGGGCTGCTGAAAAGGTTTCCGCAGGTGATCTAGACGAAACCACATTTAATACCAAGCGCAAGGATGAAATTGGCCGTCTAGCCATTAGTTTTGAGCGTATGCAACGTTCTATTCGCGAGAAGATCCAAACCATCAAGCAACAAAACGAAGAGCTCGAGAGCAACATCAAACTGATCCAAAAGCAGAACGAAGAGTTGCAACTCGCAGACAAACTCAAAGATGAATTCCTAGCAACGACGTCCCACGAATTACGTACACCACTGCACGGAATGGTAGGAATTGCAGAAACCCTAGTCTCAGGTGCAAATGGTGCCATTCCTGCAAGCCAAAAGTACCAACTGGATATCATCATTAAAAGTGGTCAGCGCTTGGCAAACCTCGTAGATGATTTATTGGATTACCACAAAATGCGTTATGGCAGCATGGATATCCAAAAGTCGGCGGTTAGCCTTGCGAGTGCTACTCGCTTGGTGCTTGAGCTTTCAAATCATTTACTTGGAAACAAAACCATCCGAATCATCAATCAAGTTCCAGCTGATTTAAAAGCCGTTTCAGCCGATCCTCAGCGCTTAGAGCAAGTGCTGTATAACTTGATCGGCAATGCGATCAAGTACACCTCTGAGGGGAAAATCGTCATCTCGGCCAATGTTATTGATGAGCAAGTCCGAGTTCAAGTGGTCGATACTGGCCAAGGTATTCCAGCTGAACACCTCGAGCATATTTTTGAACCGCTTATCCAAGCGGGACAAGATACCAGCCGTTACCGTCAAGGTGCTGGTTTGGGGCTATCAATCAGCCGTCAATTGATTGAGTTAATGGGCGGGTCACTCTATGTGAGCAGCCAGCCAATGGTCGGGACGACATTTAGTTTCACTCTGCCACTGGCTACGGAAGCAGAAATTGAAGCCACTGAAAGCCTTGCTGCTCGCGGACATTTCCAAATTCCTGAAATTAACATGGACAGCAACAACGATCTTTCTCTACCAGAAAATCCTGATGGCCCTCTTCTTTATGTGGCCGACGATGAACCCGTTAACTTACGCGTGTTAGAAAGCTTCTTACGATTAGAAGGCTACCGAGTACGTACCGTTTCCGATGGTCCTGATACACTAACGTTAATCGAACAGGAAAAGCCTGAACTCTTATTACTCGATATCATGATGCCGGGAATGAGCGGCTATCAAGTTTGTAGTGAATTGCGTCAAACATACGATCATGCTGAACTGCCAATCATTATGCTCACCGCTCTCAATCAAACTGAAGACCGTGTTCGTGGATTTGAAGCCGGTGCTAATGATTATCTATCAAAGCCATTTAACAAACAGGAGCTTGCTGCTCGGATTCAAGCCCACCTTACGGCAAGTAAAGCTGAAATGCGTCATGTCGAGAACAAACTCCTAGAGTCTGAGCTCCGACAGCGAGCACAAATTGAAGCAAGCTTGCTAGAAACACAAGGACGGTTACTTGAACAATTGGAATCGGCTCCTGAAGCCATCATTTGCTTGCGTGAAGACCAACGGGTGCGTTTTGCCAATGAAGCCGCATGCAAATTGTTTAGACGGACTTTGGAGCAGCTTAGACGATCTTCAGCAGATGAGTTAATCGCGCCAAAATACCTCACAGTCAAGCAACCACATTACTGCGGCAAGGTGGATATATACGTTGAGGATATTCGCCAAAATATTGAAGCAGACATTCTTAAACTTCCTGAGGGCTCAGGCCTAGATGTCATGTACATCTTTAACGTCGGTGGTGGGGCAAATGCAGCGCGTATCCACAATTTGGAAACTGCCGTTGAAGTACTGTCGAGCTATGCATTCGATGGCGACAAAGACCAACTTCAAAAATTGAAAGAGCTTGGTGGGGAATTTACTCGTCTTGCAGATAAAGCATTGGGCAGTAAAAGGACAAACAAGAGCTTATGCGTGAAGTACTCGTCGATGTTATGTCGCACGCCCTTGATTATTGGGAATCCGCAACCGGAGAAACCAAATTTGCCTTTGCAGAACAAAGTGGGCTTTGGCGTGTCTACCTCGACCGAAGTACGCTACAAACTCGTACGCTCGATAAATATATGCGCATTGAAACGCTACCTAAAACGCCACGCTGGCGAACGGTACTAAGCTCTATCGAATTCATTCTTGAGCATTGTAAGGACCAAAGCCCAGAGCGTGCTCATATAGAAGCTCAACGAGACAAGTTACAAAGATTGCTTACCAGTTAATCTTTCATAACATACGCATCCTACCCCACCAATCTGGTGGGGTATTTTTTTATGTGTCATCTCATAAAGCATGTGATCACTCTTCTTCACCAACAAAGCGGCACTCAATAAGTAAGCACATACGATAAGTACGTTTCAAGCAAACGGTACAAACCAATCTCCTTCTGGGGCTGCTGGCTACGAAGCCTCCTCCTTATCTACGATAGACCAACCACACCTGGCAAGGTAATTACTCAGATTGTGTGCCTAAAGCGTTACTAAGCCATAAAGTAAGTCGCTGCTAAGCCATAAAATAAGTCGCCTCAACCCAATGAGGTTCTCACTTTAGATTTACCCCAATCGCTTTAACTAAAGCTACGAAACACACTTCCTTTTCTAGCTAAAAAAAGCATAATCCTCACAGCAATTTTTACGTGGAGTTTGGCCATATTTGAGTTTCAAAACAGAGTTTGGCTGACAATTGGTAGAGATTGCGAACTCAATCACAACAGAACGGCAGATTAAATTTTATTTAAATAATTAACGTACTTTTGACGTGTGAGCTAGATCGACAATGACTCACAAACAATAGAAGCCAACAAAAATAAAGAGCTCAAGGGTTAGTAACAACTAACACGTACTTTTTACATGGCAACATATTGCGACGCAGTTCAATGTTCAAAACTTAGCCGCAAACGTACAAAAGCGCAAAATAACGTTTATAACGTAAGTTGCTATGTTTTTAACGTTTTTAACGGGAAACGAATTTGATTATTTTACTGATAAGGTGTTTTCTTAACCGTGCCTAAGGCCTACAGGCCACTCTTAGAAGCTACAGGCAAATAGATATAGTGTAGTGATGAAGAGGTGGGTCTTAGAGAATGTTAATCCATTATTCCATTAGTGAAATGAAAGCAAATAGTAAGGAACAGCTATGCTTGCCAATATTAAAAAAACAGCACTAGCAACAGCAATTATTGCAACGGCTACGACCGGTTTTGCATCAGTAGCTACAGCCGCTGAACGCAGTGAACTGACTATCCACCCTAAAGAGTTTACAACTTTTGTTCGTAACTTTAACCCTTTCTTGGGTGCAACTAACCTGCACACAACGACTGACTTTATTTACGAGCCTCTCGTTGTTTTCAACGAAATGCATGGTAACACACCAGTATTTCGTCTAGCAGAAAACTTCAAAATGGCAGATGACCTAAAAAGCGTAATTTTCGATATTCGTAAAGGCGTAAAATGGTCTGATGGTGAAGCGTTTAGCGTTGATGACGTAGTTTACTCTTTCAACCTAGTTAAAGAAAAACCTGAACTAGACCAATCAGGTATCAACTCTTGGGTTAGCAGCGTAGAAAAACTTAACGATCACCAAGTTAAGTTCAACCTAACTGAAGCAAACTCTAACGTTCCTTACGAAATTGCTAGAGTACCAGTGGTACCTAAGCATGTATGGAGCAAAGTAAAAGATCCAGCGACATTCACTAACGAAAATCCTGTGGGTTCTGGTCCGTTCACAGTGATCGACACTTTCACTCCTCAGTTATACATCCAATGTGAAAACCCGAACTACTGGGATGCAGCGAACCTAGACGTTGACTGTCTACGTGTTCCTCAAATTGCAAACAACGACCAGTTCCTGGGTAAAGTTGTTAACGGCGAAATGGACTGGACTTCTTCATTCGTTCCAGACATCGACCGTACTTACGCAGCAGCGAGCCCTAAACACCATTACTGGTACCCGCCTGCAGGTACTCAAGCGTTCGTAGTGAACTTTAAAAACCCAGATGCAGCGAAGAACGAAGCGCTAACTAACGTTGACTTCCGTCGCGCATTCTCTATGGCTCTTGACCGTCAAACTATTATCGACATCGCGTTCTACGGTGGCGGTACTGTGAATGACTTCGCATCAGGTCTTGGCTACGCATTTGAAGCTTGGTCTGACGAAAAGACTCATGAAAAGTACAAGGGTTACAACTCGTACAACGCTGAGGGTGCGAAGAAACTTCTAGCGAAAGCGGGCTTCAAAGACGTGAACAAAGACGGCTTCGTTGACACGCCATCTGGCAAGTCTTTCGAGCTTCTAATTCAATCACCAAACGGTTGGACAGACTTCAACAACACTGTACAACTAGCGGTTGAACAGTTAGGCGAAGTTGGTATTAAGGCTCGTGCTCGTACGCCAGACTTCTCTGTGTACAACCAAGCAATGCTTGAGGGTACGTACGACGTTGCATACACCAACTACTTCCACGGCGCGGATCCATACACGTACTGGAATAGTGCATACAATTCATCACTACAATCTGGTGATGGTATGCCTCGCTTCGCGATGCACTTCTACAAGAACGACAAGCTAGATGGTCTTCTAAACAGCTTCTACAAAACAGCTGACAAACAAGAACAGCTAGAAATCGCTCACGGTATTCAGCAAATCATCGCTCAAGACCAAGTCACTATCCCTGTATTGTCTGGTGCTTACATGTACCAATACAACACAACTCGCTTCACTGGTTGGTGGAACGAAGAAAATCCTAAGGGCCGTCCAAACATTTGGGCTGGTATCCCAGAGCGTCTACTTCACGTATTGGACCTAAAACCAGTTAAATAAGTAGAAGTTCATTTCTAGCGGCACACATCCCGTGTGCCGCCTATAAAAATCCCCTTGTGACCAAACCAACATATGGCGCTCGTCGTCAGGGGATTTTTCGCTCTAAATTTCGCTAGGAGCGACCTGAAACCAGAAACAGGGAAAAAATCTGGGTGAGTAAGGTGTGAGTTATGGGTTATTTTTTAAGACGTTTGTCGTTCTATCTTGTCGCGCTCTTAGTTGCAGCGACGTTAAACTTTATTATTCCGCGAGCAATGCCTGGTGACCCAGTTACCATGATGTTTGCTAACGCATCAGTACAGGTAACACCAGAGCGAATCGCAGCAATGAAAGAGCTGCTGGGTTTCGTAGATGGTCCAATTTACATTCAGTACCTGTCGTACATCAAAAACATTCTAAGCTGGGAGCTAGGTACTTCTATCCAGTTCTATCCGCTTTCAGTTAACTCTCTACTAGGTGGCGCATTTGGTTGGTCATTATTCCTAGCAGGTACCGCTGTTGTACTTTCATTCTCGATTGCTTCTGTTCTCGGTATCTTCGCGGCTTGGAAACGTGGTAGCCGATACGACGCATTTGTCACGCCAGGCACACTGATCATTCAAGCGATTCCGCAAATGGTTATCGCGATGCTAGCACTGTTCATCTTTGCCATCGGTCTTAAGTGGTTCCCATCAGGTTACGCTTACACCCCGGGCACCGTACCAGACTGGACAAACTGGGAGTTTCTAAAAGACGTGGGTTATCACGCTATTCTTCCATTGTTCTGTGCAACGATTGTTCAGATTGGTGGCTTCCTAGTAAATATGCGTAACAACATGATCAACCTGCTTGCTGAAGATTACATCACAATGGCAAAAGGTAAAGGTCTGAGTGAAAACCGTGTGGTATTCAACTACGCAGCTCGTAACGCACTGCTACCAAGTGTCACTGCACTCTCAATGTCTCTAGGTATGGCAATCGGTGGTCAGCTAATCATCGAGATGATCTTCAACTACCCAGGTCTAGGTACGGTTCTTCTAAACGCAATTCACGCACGTGACTACCAAGTACTTCAAGGTCAGCTCATCATCATGACGATGTTCATGCTGTGCTTCAACCTAATGGCTGACATGCTGTACATGATTCTAGACCCTCGCCTACGTAAGGGAGGCAAATAATCATGAAAGAACTATTTAAACTGATTTTAGGTAACGCGTTCGCACGTGTTGGTTTAGCAATTATCTCGCTATTCATCTTTATGGCAGTAGCTGCACCTTTGATTACTCAACACGCACCAGACAAGCGTACTGGTAACCCACATGAATACCCTGGTTTTGTTGTAAAACAAGCACAAAACAACCCGGATGGCTGGGTTGCGAAAAACCTAGCAGACGACCGTCGTACCCTGCTGATGTCGAAAAAAGCAGACCACGTACTGGGCACGTCTCGTATGGGTCGTGACATCTGGTCTCAAGTTGCTTACGGCGCTCGAGTATCTCTAGGTGTTGGTTTCGGTGCGGGTATCATCGTGTGTTTCTTAGCAACCGTTATTGGTATCTCCGCAGGTTACTTCGGCGGCCGTGTCGATGACGTACTGAGTGCTGCTATGAACATCATGCTGGTTATTCCACAGTTACCACTCCTGTTCGTACTCGCTGCGTTTATCGGGGAGGCAGGGCCGCTCACCATTGCCTTGATTATCGCCGGTACTTCCTGGGCTTGGGGTGCACGTGTTGTGCGAGCTCAAACCATGGCACTACGAGAAAAAGAGTTCGTTAAAGCAGCAGAAGTACTGGGTGAGTCACCAATTCGCATCATCTTCGTTGAGATTTTGCCAAACCTCATCCCAATCGTTGGTGCAAGCTTCATCGGTTCAGTAATGCTAGCAATCAACACGGAAGCGGTAATTTCATTCCTAGGTCTAGGCGATGCAAACACCATCAGTTGGGGCATCATGCTGTACAACGTACAGACTTCATCAGCGATGCTTATCGGCGCATGGTGGGAAGTGCTAGCACCTTGTTTTGCATTAACTCTATTGGTTACTGGCCTTGCTCTACTGAACTTCGCAGTCGATGAAATTGCTAACCCGCAGCTTCGTTCTCACAAAGGCATGAAACGCTGGAAGAAAATGGCAGCACAAGATAAGAAAGAACGTGAGCCAGAATTGGCACCACAAAATGCACTATGGAGCGGAGATAAATAATCATGACTGCACCACTAATTTCTATCCGTAACCTATGCGTAGACTACATTACAGATGCGGGCGATGTCCGCGCCTGTAATAACGTCAGCTTCGACATTGCGCCAGGTGAAGTATTCGGCCTAGCCGGTGAATCAGGCTGTGGTAAATCAACCGTTGCATTCTCGCTAATGCGCCTTCATAAGCCGCCAGCGTTTATCACTGGTGGTGAGGTTATCTTCAATGGTGAGAATATTCTTCAATACAGCGATGAACGCATGCAGTCTTTCCGCTGGAGTGAGATGTCGATGGTATTCCAAAGTGCCATGAACGCATTGAACCCTGTTCTCAATATGGAAGAACAATTCTGCGACGTGATCATGCGCCATACCAACATGACTCGTGAACAAGCGAAAACTCGAGCTGAGGGATTACTGGAAATCGTTGATATCCACCCTAGCCGTCTAAATGACTACCCACACCAGTTTTCTGGTGGTATGCGTCAACGTTTGGTTATCGCAATTGCGTTAGCGCTAAACCCTAAAATGATCATCATGGATGAACCAACAACGGCACTAGACGTAGTGGTTCAACGTGAGATTCTGCAAAAAATTTATGCATTAAAAGAAGAGTTTGGTTTCTCTATTCTATTCATCACCCATGACTTGTCGTTGATGGTCGAGTTCTCAGATCGCATCGGCATTATGTACTCTGGTGAATTAATTGAAGTTGCACCATCTAAGCAAATTTTGGAAAGTCCTTACCACCCTTACACGAAAGGTTTGGGTAGCTCTTTCCCTCCATTAACCGGCCCAAAAACCAAATTGACAGGTATCCCAGGCAACCCTTTGAACCTATTAGAGATCCCTCAAGGTTGTCGTTTCCAAGCTCGTTGTGACCGCGTTCACGAAGCTTGTACACGAGTTCCGACACAACTGCGCGAAATCGAAGCAGGTCGTTTCTCGAACTGTCATTTATACGGCCAACCTATTGCTCAAGCTAAGGTTTAAAACAAACACCTTACGCTAAGAACAAAATTACATTGGAGAGAATTATGAGCAAACAACTCGGCGAACTGCTGATTGAAGGTAAGAATGTCGTTAAAGACTTCCCTTTGAACAGTAACTCAATCAAACAAACTAAGATGCGTGCAATCAACGATGTATCTTTCAAAATGTACAAAAGCCGCGGTTTGTCAGTGGTGGGAGAATCAGGTTCAGGCAAATCAACCACAGCTAAAATGATTGCAAAAATGTATGCCCCAACCGATGGCATCATTGAATACAAGGGCCGCGATATTCAGGACATCACATCGAAACACGATCTGATGACCTACCGTGAAGGCGTGCAGATGGTATGGCAAGACCCGTTTGGGTCACTTAACCCAACGCACAATATTTTCCACCACATTGCTCGCCCACTGTTGATTCATAAAAAAGTATCACCGGGCAACAAAAAAGAGCTAGAAGAGCGCGTGTATGATCTTCTAGAACAAGTAGGTCTTATCCCACCAAAAGAGACGGCGCAAAAATTCCCTCACCAGCTTTCTGGTGGACAACGTCAACGTGTGAACTTAGCGCGCAATATCGCAGTAGGGGCCGAGGTAGTACTGGCCGATGAACCAACATCCATGCTTGATGTATCAATTCGTGCAGGTGTTCTTAACCTGATGGAAGAAATGAAGTTTGAGAAGCAAATGTCTCTACTTTACATCACCCATGACATCGCAACTGCACGTTACATCGCAGAAGACTTAGCCGTAATGTACGTGGGTCACATGGTTGAATGGGGTGATACAGAGGAAATCATCCACGATCCTCAGCATCCATATACACAACTGCTAGTTTCTGCCGTGCCAGATCCATCTAAGTCCATTCATGAAAAATTGAAAGGCAACAAAGGTGATATCCCTCTCTGGACACCTGACTCTGTGGGTTGCCCATTTGCCGGACGCTGCGTTCATGCTACCGACAAGTGCCGAGAGAAACTGCCTGCTGTTACTCAGTTGTCAGACAATCACTTTGTTCGTTGTTACTTATTTGAAAATTAATTCACTAGGGTCAGGCTAAACCTGACCCACTTTTCTTTGTATTATTTGTTCCCCTGGAGAAATTGAATGCTGCTACTGACTAACCACATTGGTTACGAGCGTCTAGGTCCTAAAAAAGCAATCATCCAGACGAGCCGATCACGTCTGTCTTCTTATACTGCTTTGCTGGTTTGTGCCAATAGTCATCAAACGGTTGCAACCCTAACGGTTGAGAAGCAAGGCAAAGTAGCGAACTGGCATCAAGGTCATTTCTACCTCATCGACTTTTCTTCATTTAACACTCCAGGTAACTACTACCTTCGTTTCGATCATTTACGCTCATCTCACTTTGAGATCGGCGAACATATTCTTCTCGATCACACTCTGTCTGATGTGATCCACTACTTTAAATCTCAACGCTGTGGCGGCATTTTCGATCAGCAAGATCGTGAAGCCCCACTGCTAAATTCAAACGAAACTGCCGATGTTCACGGCGGTTGGTATGACGCATCTGGTGATGTCAGCAAATACCTCAGCCACTTGTCCTACGCGAACTACCTCAACCCACAGCAAACCCCAATGGTGGTTTGGAATATGTTGAAAGGTTTGTCTTTGCTTCAAGGCAACGAGAAACTGGCTAAATTCACCGCAACTCGTCTCATTGAAGAAGCACTATTCGGCGCTGATTTCCTTGTTCGTATGCAAAACGAAAAAGGCTTCTTCTACATGACGGTGTTCGACAAGTGGAGTAAAGACACCGCCCAACGCGAAATCTGCGCTTATGAAACCCAGTTAGGTCACAAATTTGATGATTACCAAGCAGGTTATCGCCAAGGTGCAGGCATTAGCATTGCAGCATTAGCATCAGCCGCTCGCTTAGATGTTCACGGTGAGTTTGACCAACAAAAATATCGTAATGCCGCAGAAAACGGCTATTGGCATCTAAAAGAGTGCAACACCCTATACTTAAACGATGGTGAAGAGAACATCATTGATGAATACTGTGCGCTTCTTGCCGCTGTAGAGCTATTCAAGACCACCAAAGAGGCGCGTTACCTAGATGAAAGCCGCGTATGGGCAAAACGTCTTTCAACTCGCCAAACAAGTGATGAGAACATTCAACACTTTTGGAGTGCTAATCAAGATGGCAGTCGACCTTACTTCCATGCAGCAGAAGCGGGGCTTCCTGTTATCGCACTATGTGAATACTTAACTATCGAAGACGACTCTGAGCGCGCATCGGTAGTCAAACAAATCATCACTCAAGCGTGTGAATTTGAAGTCTCTATCACCAACAAAGTAACCAACCCATTTGGCTACCCTCGCCAATATGTAAAAGGCGTGGATGAAGCTAAACGTGATGCGTTCTTTGTGGCACACAACAATGAGTCTGGATACTGGTGGCAAGGTGAGAATGCCCGCCTAGGTTCACTGGCAACCATGGCTTATGTGGCGCAACCACACGTTGTATCAGATCAATTAAAACAACAGCTCTCAGCTCTTGCTCAAGATTCGATTAACTGGATTGTTGGTCTAAACCCATACGACATGTGCATGTTGGACGGCCATGGGCGTAACAACCCTGACTACCTCCCTCAATACGGCTTCTTCAACGCTAAAGGCGGTGTGTGCAATGGCATCACGGCAGGCTTTGAAGACGAAGAGGACATCGCCTTTAATCCACCAGCACAGAAAGACGACATGCTTCAAAACTGGCGCTGGGGCGAACAGTGGATCCCGCATGGGGCATGGTATCTATTAGCAATCATGAGCCAAGCTCAGCACATTTCCATGCTTGCTGATTCTAACGCATTCGAGGAGCAATAATCATGGGGATGTATTTTGTTGGAATCGATGGCGGGGGTACATCATGTCGCGCCCGCATTAAAGATGCTCAAGGCAACGTCATTGGCGAAGCGAAAAGTGGCAGCGCAAACATCATGTTAGGCGCGGAAATCGCAATGGCGTCGATTCTTGAATCTATTGCTTCTGCGGCAAAACACGGCTGTCTGACTCAATCCGATTTTTCTTCTATGCATGTAGGCTTAGCGCTAGCAGGCGCAGAACATAAAACCTCTTGGCAAGCATTCATGGCTTTAGAGCACCCGTTTGCCAGCATGACACTCAATACCGATGCCTATGGTGCGTGCATCGGCGCCCACAATGGTGAGGATGGAGCAATCATGATTGCAGGAACCGGCTCTTGTGGCATTTACCTGAAAGGACTTGAGCAGCATGTTGTTGGCGGTCGTGAATTTCCAATCTCGGATCAAGGTGGCGGTGCCGTTATGGGGCTACGTCTAATTCAACAAGTTTTACTTGCAGAAGATGGCATTCGTGAAAAAACACCGTTAACAACGCACGTAATGGCACATTTTAAAAATGATATCGACAACATAGTCGCTTGGTCTAAAACAGCATTGCCACGAGACTATGGTCAGTTTTCCCCTGCAGTTTTCCAACACGCAGAACAAGGCGATACGTTGGCGATAGAAATGCTCAAACAAACCGCAGCAGATATTGAAATGTTCTTAGTCGCTCTCAATAAACGCGGAGCAACGCGCATTTGCTTAATGGGCAGTATCGCAGAGCGAATTTTGCGCTGGCTATCTCCGCCAGTTCAACAGTGGGTGGTTGAGCCCGAATTTGATGCCATCGATGGGGCAATTATGTTTGCAGGCAAACCAGAACATAACCTTTACTCGGTTAATGTTGAGCAGGAGTGAATATGGAATATCGCGTTGATCTAGTCGTCGTATCTGAGCAGAAACAAAACTGTCGCTTTGGTCTGACTTTTCATAACTTAAGTGATCAAGACCTCGTTCAGTGGGGTTTAACTCTTGCTTTTGATCGTTACATTCTTCCGGGCAGTGTTTCAAACGGCCAGTTAACACAAATTGGCAGTTTCTGTACTCTCAAACCCGAGAGACAAGTGCTTGAAGCAAACCATCATTATTACTGCGAATTTAGTATTGGTTCGAATCCTTTCCGCTATTACTCTGATGGCTTCAATGAAGCAACCGTCGATTTTATCGTTGATGGTCAATCACAACGTGCAAACGTTGATGTCACACCTATCGTTTTAGCATCACCATACAAAGAGCGCTGCGATATTCCTCCAAGTGATTCTCATGCACAACCACTATTGCCAAAACCAAATCATATCGAAATCAATGATCATTCATTCCGTTTTGATGAGCAAGTTGGCATTGCAAGCTACACCGATTTAGCTAACACCGCAAAAGAGTGGTTACTGGAAGAGCTGAAACGAATTCACCAATTTGAAATCGCGTCATCGAATAGCGGAAAGATCTTATTTAAGAGCAATCCAACGCTTGATGAGGGAGCATACAAACTCAAAGTGACACAAGCCTCTATTAAGATCGAAGCGGGATCTTCATCTGGGTTTACCCACGCATGTGCAACGTTATTACAACTCATCAAGCGCGATGAAGAAAGCAATACCATGGATGCAGTGTGCTGCACAATTAAAGACAGTCCTCGTTTTCGATACCGTGGCATGATGCTCGACTGCGCGCGACACTTCCATTCAGTAGAGCAAGTGAAACGCTTGATCAATTTACTGGCGCATTACAAGTTTAACACGTTCCATTGGCACCTCACTGACGATGAGGGCTGGCGCATCGAAATCAAATCACTACCTCAGCTTACCGATGTTGGTGCATGGCGTGGCGTTGGTGAAACTCTCGAACCACAATACACGCATTTATCTCAGCGCTACGGCGGCTTCTATACGCAAGAAGAAATCAAAGATGTTATCGCGTTTGCCGCACAACGTGGCATTACGATCATTCCTGAAATTGACGTTCCTGGGCACTGTCGAGCGGCAATCAAGTCTCTACCTCACCTGTTGGTTGAAGCAGACGACACCACCGAATACCGTAGCATTCAGCACTATAACGACAACGTCATCAATCCTGCTCTACCGGGCAGCTATGAATTTATCGACAAGGTATTGGAAGAAGTGGCGACATTGTTCCCTGCACCTTATGTGCATATTGGAGCTGATGAAGTGCCACATGGCGTTTGGTCAAAGAGCCCCGCTTGCCAAGCCCTAATGGCGCAATTGGGTTACACCGACTACAAAGAGCTGCAAGGTCACTTCCTGCGTCATGCAGAAGACAAACTGCGCAAACTGGGCAAACGCATGCTGGGTTGGGAAGAAGCTCAACACGGCAACAAGGTCAGCAAAGATACCGTTATTTACTCATGGTTAAGCGAAGAAGCGGCATTGAACTGTGCTCGCCAAGGCTTTGATGTGGTGCTGCAACCAGCACAAACTACTTATTTGGATATGACCCAAGACTACGCACCAGAAGAGCCTGGCGTCGATTGGGCAAACCCGCTGCCATTAGAAAAGGCATACAACTACGAACCGTTAGCGGAGGTCCCTGCTGACGACCCAATCAGAAAACGCATTTGGGGCATTCAAACCGCTCTATGGTGCGAAATCATCAACAACCCATCGCGCATGGACTACATGATTTTCCCTCGCCTGACTGCCATGGCAGAAGCATGTTGGACTGAAAAACAACACCGCGATTGGACCGACTATTTATCACGTTTGAAAGGACACCTACCTCTGCTCGACTTGCAGGGCGTAAATTACCGTAAACCGTGGAAGTAATATCAGTGTGATGCCAACACATTACGCTTTAAAAGATTATAAATTTTTGACTGCAGGTGCAGTTTAGTAAAAGGAAATACATAAATGAAATACGGCTATTTCGATAACGAGAATCGTGAATACGTCATCACTCGCCCTGACGTACCAGCACCTTGGACTAACTACCTAGGCACTGAAAAGTTCTGTACGGTTATCTCACATAACGCGGGTGGTTACTCGTTCTACAACTCTCCAGAATACAACCGTGTTACTAAATTCCGTCCGAATGCGACGTTTGATCGCCCTGGACATTATGTTTACCTGCGTGATGATGAGACGGGTGATTACTGGTCAATTTCATGGCAACCAGTCGCAAAAAGCCTTGATGAAGCAAGCTACGAAGTTCGTCATGGTTTGTCATACTCGAAATTTAAATGTGACTACAATGGTATCGAAGCAACGAAAACGCTATTCGTACCAAAAGGCGAAGACGCGGAAGTTTGGGATGTGGTGATTAAGAACACCTCTGACAAGCCACGTACGATCAGCGCATTCTCATTTGTTGAGTTCTCATTTAGCCACATTCAATCTGATAACCAGAACCATCAAATGTCGCTGTACTCGGCTGGTACGTCATACAACGAAGGCGTGATTGAGTACGACCTATACTACAACACCAACGATTTCGAAGGCTTCTACTACCTAGCGTCAACGTTTGAACCAGATTCGTACGACGGTCAACGTGACAGCTTCCTAGGTCTATACCGTGATGAAGCCAACCCACTAGCGGTAGAACAAGGTAAGTGTTTCAACACCGCGCAAACGTGTTACAACCACTGTGGCTCTCTGCACAAGCAATTCACCATCCAACCGGGCGAAGAAGTTCGTTTTGCTTACATTCTAGGTATCGGTAAAGGCAACGGTGACCGTCTACGTGCTAAGTACCAAGACCTTGCAGAAGTCGACAATGCATTTGCGGGCATCAAGGCACACTGGGATGAGCGTTGTGGCAAGTTCCAAGTGAAATCACCAAACGAAGGGTTAGACACCATGATCAACGCTTGGACGCTATACCAAGCAGAAACGTGTGTGGTGTGGTCTCGCTTTGCTTCATTCATCGAAGTGGGTGGTCGTACTGGTCTTGGTTACCGCGATACAGCGCAAGATGCGATCTCAGTTCCTCACGCTAACCCAGCAATGACGCGCAAACGCATCGTTGACCTACTACGTGGCCAAGTGAAAGCGGGTTACGGTCTACACCTATTCGATCCAGATTGGTTCGATCCAGAAAAAGCTGACGTTAAACCATCAAAATCACCAACGGTTGTTCCAACTCCATCTGATGAGGACAAGATCCACGGCATCGAAGACACGTGTTCTGATGACCACCTATGGCTAGTTCCAACCATTTGTAAGTACGTGATGGAAACGGGTGAACATAGCTTCTTCGACGAAATAATCCCTTACGCAGATGGTGGCGATGCAACGGTTTATGACCATATGAAAGCAGCACTAGACTTCTCTGCTGAATACGTAGGTCAAACCGGTATCTGTAAAGGTCTGCGTGCTGACTGGAACGACTGTCTAAACCTAGGTGGTGGCGAATCGTCAATGGTGTCATTCCTGCACTTCTGGGCACTGCAAGAGTTCATCGACCTAGCAAAATACCTAGGCAAAGAAGCAGACGTCGAGAAATACACGGAAATGGCAGCTAACGTTCGCGAGGCGTGTGAAACACACCTTTGGGACGATGAGGGTGGTTGGTACATCCGTGGTCTGACAAAGAATGGCGACAAGATTGGTACTGCACAACAAGCGGAAGGCCGAGTACACCTTGAGTCAAACACATTAGCGGTACTTTCTGGTGCGGTTTCTCAAGAGCGCGGTGAGAAAGCGATGGATGCGGTAGACGAGAACTTGTTCTCTGAATACGGCTTACATCTAAACTCACCATCATTTGCAACGCCAAACGATGATATTGGTTTTGTTACTCGCGTTTACCAAGGCGTAAAAGAGAACGGCGCTATCTTCTCACATCCAAACCCATGGGCTTGGGTCGCTGAAGCGAAATTAGGTCGTGGTGACCGTGCAATGAAGTTCTACGACGCACTGAACCCATACAACCAGAACGACATCATCGAAAAACGTATTGCAGAGCCTTACTCATACGTGCAGTTCATCATGGGGCGTGACCACCAAGACCACGGTCGTGCAAACCACCCATGGTTAACAGGTACCTCTGGTTGGGCTTACTTCGCCGTAACCAACTTTATCCTTGGTGTGCGTACAGGCTTCGATGGTCTTACTATCGATCCATGTATCCCAACGAACTGGCCTGGCTTCGAAGTGACTCGTCAATGGTTAGGTGCAACGTACAACATCAAAGTCGTAAACCCTGATTCAGTAAGCAAAGGCGTTAAGTCGATTACCGTAAACGGTGAAGCTGTAAGTGGTGCATCTGTACCAGTTCAAGCGGAAGGTTCAGTAAACGAAGTTATCGTAACTCTGGGTTAATCATCTTTTGGGGGAGTCTTTCTCCCCTTTCGATTTATCCGATGCACTTAAGTTTGATAAGTGCATCGGTTCGCTAGCAAAGATTTAAGAAGCGGTGGGATGCCGCTCTTATCGAGGATCGAATTATGATCAAATTTGGTACAGGCGGTTGGCGTGCATTTATCGGTGAGGAGTTCACCAAAGATAATGTACGTTTAGTTGCTCAAGCAGTGGCAAACATTACGAACAACGAATCCGTCGCGGATCGCGGCTTTATTATCGGCTATGACCGTCGCTTTCTTTCTGACAAAGCAGGTCGTTGGTTTGCAGAAGTTCTTGCAGCAAACGGCATCGTGGTGAGCTTTATCGACAAGTTTGTTCCAACCCCTATCGTGATGTTTCAAGCTAAAGAGATGAACTGTGCTTATTCTGCTTGTATTACGGCTTCACACAACCCTGCTGATTACAACGGCATAAAAGTTTTCATCGAAGGTGGCCGTGATGCAGACGAAATCATCACACAAAAGATCGAAACTCAAATTGCGACACTCACCGCGCAAGATGTGAAAAGTGTCGATTTTGATCAAGCTGTTGAAGATAAGCAAATTAACATCATCAACCCAATGAATGCATTTGTCGACTCAATCATCGATTTCATCGATATTGAAGCGATCAAGCGCGCGAATCTACGTGTTCTCATCGACCCTATGTTTGGTGTGGCGAAAAATGCGCTGCAAACCGTGCTGATCAATGGTCGCTGTGAAGTTGATGTCATCAACGATGGTAAAAACCCAGATTTTGGTGGCTTAATGCCATCACCAAGCGCAGCAACACTCTATCGCCTAATGCACCTTGTCGAACAAGAGGGTTATGATATTGGTATCGGAACCGATGGTGACGCAGACCGTTTAGGTATTATCGACGAAAAGGGCCACTTTATTCACCCAAATGAAGTGCTACTTCTACTTTACTACTACTTACTAGAGTACAAAGGTTGGAAAGGCTCTGTCGTACGTAACATCGCAACTACGCACCTACTCGATAAAGTCGCAGCCGATCACGGTGAAAAGTGCTTTGAAGTACCCGTAGGCTTTAAGCACATCAGTTCGCAAATGGAAGCGGATGACTCACTGATCGGTGGTGAAAGCTCTGGTGGTTTAACGATACGCGGCCATATCAAAGGTAAAGATGGCGTATTCGCATCAAGCTTATTGGTAGAAATGATTTCCGTCACTGGCAAGAAATTATCTGAGTTACTGGACGAAATCTACGGCAAGTACGGCTATGCCTACATGGCAGAGGGCGATTGCAAGTTCAAACCTGCACAAAAAGAAATACTGTTCAATAAGATTTATGTTGAAAAGCAGTTGCCTGAGTTTGAGTTTGAAATTGAAAAAGTCAGCTACGAAGATGGTGCGAAAGTGTACTTCAAGAATGGCGGTTGGATTATTGCGCGCTTCTCAGGTACTGAGCCACTGCTACGAATTTTTGCAGAAATGCAAGATAAGGACACTGCGGAACGTGTTCTTCAACAGTTTAAAGACTTCTTGTCTTTATAACTGACCTTGTGCCTGTCCAAGCACAAACCTATAGGTGAAGAACACTTGCCCGGCATGACCGCCGGGCCTTTTTATCTCTTTTCGCTACTGAGTTGTTGATTAAGCAAATGCCAACACTCCTTGGGTTTCTACTTTCACCGTCACATTATCACCGACATTAAGCGCTTGAGCAGAAGTCGCCAATAAACGGTCACCATTCACATCAATAATGTAACGGCAGTGATCACCCATAAAGTGCTGTTCTAACACTTTGACTGCACTTTCACTATCCGCTTCAATTTGGACATGCTGTGGACGAAGTAACAAAGAACATTCCGCACCAATTAGAATCTCTTGCTGCGTATTCGCTTCTATCACTCCAAGCTGCGTTTCGAATTCGATGTCAGAAATACGTTTGGCAGCCAAATAACTTCCACCACCTAAAAAATCGGCAACAAACTTACTCGATGGCTGATAGTAAAGCTCTGAAGCCGTTCCATACTGTTC